>NKXK01000017.1 GCA_004379165.1 Rhodocyclaceae bacterium
AAGGCGATGGCCAACCCGGCGTCAAAACCGTCTGGCTGGGCATGCAGCGTTTGCGAGACTTCGTCGAGGGAATGGAGCATATGCAGGCGATCTACAATGCTAATTGAGTTGTGTAGAACGGCATGGGCTATCCGGGGCAGGCAAAACCACGCTCGCTCGGGCCTTGGAACTTCAGCTTCACCAACAGGGAAAGCACGTATATGTGCTTGATGGCGACAACGTTCGGCATGGTCTCAATCGCGATCTGGGCTTTTCATCGGCAGATCGAGAGGAGAACATTCGTCGCGTGGCTGAGGTGGCGAGGCTGATGGTCGATGCGGGGCTGATTGTTATTGTGGCGTTTATTTCGCCATTCAGAGCGCAGCGCGAGTCTGCTCGGGCTTTGTTTGATTCGGGTGATTTCGTCGAGGTTTTTGTGGATGCACCGTTCTCTGCTTGTGAGGCACGGGACACGAAGGGCTTGTACGCAAAGGCGAGGCAGGGGCTGGTTAAAGACTTTACAGGCTTGGATAGTCCCTACGAGCCACCGGTGTCGCCAGAGTTGCATTTACGGACGGATCTCCTTTCAATCAACGAATGCCTTCAAAAGACTCTCGAGCGCATGGGAGTGTCTTGAGTGCCGGATTTGTCGCTATTGGCGGCCGGCGCATTCACCGGGTTTTGGGTCGGCTTGACTGGCATGGGGGGCGGTGCGCTGATGACACCGTTGCTGCTGTTGTTTTTCGGTATTGCGCCAGTTACAGCGGTGGGAACCGATTTGTGGTTTGCGTCATTGACGAAGCTACTTGCGACACGTGTTCACCACCACCACGGTTTGATTGATTGGCAAGTGGTTCGCCGTCTTTGGGCCGGGAGTCTTCCTGCATCGGCGATCACGCTGGTGTTGATGAATTGGTTTTCCCCGGGCTCCCAATCATTGGAGTTCCTGAAGTTTGCCATTGGGGTTGCTGTATTGATCACTGCCTTGGGCGTAGTGATGCAGAAGTACCTTCACGATTTTGGGCGCCGCTTTCGCTTGACCGAGGAGAGTCGCTTCAAGCGGATGCAGGCGCCGATGACCATTTTTTCAGGCGCGGTTCTTGGTGTTTTGGTGACGCTGACTTCAGTGGGTGCCGGGGCATTGGGGGCGGTGTTGCTCACGTATCTTTATCCATTGCGATTGACGCCGCCGAGATTGATTGCATCAGATATTGTTCATGCCATTCCGCTCGCGATGTTTGCTGGTCTTGGCCATTTGGTAATTGGGCATGTGGATTTCGGACTCTTGGGAAACTTGTTGTTAGGGTCATTGCCGGCGGTGGTCTTGGGGGCGATGGTGTCTTCCAGACTCCCTCATCATTGGCTTCGCTGGGCGTTGTCAATAGTCTTGTTCTCCGTCAGTTCCAAGTTGCTACTGAGCTAGATGATGCACGAGGGAATTTTTTTCCTGGAAGATTTGGTCCGAATCGCCCGTAGAGCTGGGCGAGCGATCATGGATGTCTATGAAGGTGATAAGGCGGCATGGCAGAAAGAGGATGGTTCGCCGCTCACGACTGCTGATTTGCATGCGGACGAGATTATTCGGTGCGAGCTGGAAAAGTTGTGTCCTGGAACGTTCATTCTTTCGGAAGAGTCGGTTTCGGAAAACTCTGGCTCGAGCGAGGCATTTTTCTTGGTTGATCCGCTGGATGGCACCAAAGAGTTCTTGAAAAGAAACGGCGAGTTCACTGTGAACATTGCGCTTGTGGTGGAGGGCGTGCTTTCAGCTTCTGTTGTCGAAGCTCCAGCTTTAAGGGACACCTTCTTTGCCGCTAAAGGGCGCGGGGCGTGGCGTTTGTCTGGTGATAAATCGACCAGGCTATTGTGCGTTCCGCCTCCTTCCATTTTGCGGGTAATTGGTAGCCGGTCACATGGTGATGAGCGGTTACAACGTTGGCTTTCGTCTTTAGCTATTCCCTTTCAGCTCGATTCCGCAGGGAGTTCGTTGAAGTTCTGCCGTATTGCCGAAGGGCGGGCAGATGTTTATCCGCGCTTTGGCCCGACGAGTCAGTGGGATACGGCAGCTGCGCAACTCGTTCTCGAGGAGGCGGGGGGGCGTGTTGTCGATTTTTCCGGAAAGCACCTGGGTTATGGAGTGTATCGACCGATACTCAATCCAGCCTTTATAGCCTCAGGTTTTGAACTCGGGCATCCCTTTTTTGGCTTGGAGCACCTTGAGGGATGTTGATCGATATCACTCGGCTTGTTGATCGACACTTGAAGCACCGGCTACCGACCGGAGTGGATCGTGTCAGCCTCGCTTACCTTTTCCATTACCGAAGCAGCGCCAAGGCAATGGTCCGTTTTGGCGGGAGATGGCTTGTGTTCGCAGAATCTCAGTCAATGCCTTTGTTTGACGCACTTCATGAAGATAGCGACAAAGCGAGGAGAACCATCAGGCACCAGATCGCCAGGGCGTATGCCGGGTGGGGGCGGCAGGATTCGGCTAGCCTCTTTCTCAATACCGGCCACAGCGGTCTCGATCAACCGGGTTACGCGATTCAACTTAAGCGTAGGCGTTTGAGGCCGGTTTTTTTTCTGCATGATCTGATCCCTATTTCGCATCCGGAATATTGTCGACCGGGCGAAGCAGATAAACACCATCGGCGGTTGGATACGATGTTGGCAACCGGTTGTGGCTTGATCGTTAATTCACAAGCGACCAAAGGCGATTTGGTGGCGTACGCAGAAAATTTCAAGCGTGACTTGCCTCCGGTCGTTGTCGCGCCTTTGGCGCCCGGGAGACTTCCCGATCCTGGTTATTCTCCACCCTTGGATCGGCCGTATTTTTTGGTTCTCGGGACGGTAGAACCGCGAAAGAATCATTTGTTGTTGTTGCACCTCTGGCGGCAATTGGTCGCTCAGCATGGGGCATCGGCACCAACATTGGTGGTGATTGGGCAGCGCGGCTGGGAGTGCGAGCAGGTTGTGGATCTACTTGAGCGGTGTGAGGCGTTGAAGCATCATGTGATCGAGTTACCGCGCTGCAGTGACCAAACGTTATCTACATGGTTGCGCCATGCTCGGGCCTTGCTATTTCCGTCTTTTGTGGAAGGATTTGGGATGCCGTTGGTCGAGTCGCTTGCCCATGGTGTTCCGGTGGTCGCAAGTGATTTGGGAGTGTTTCGTGAGGTTGGCGGTGATGTGCCGGAATATCTCGATCCGTTGGATGGGCGTGGCTGGCACGAGATGATTCTGGACTATTCGAGTCCCGTAAGCGATAAGCGAGATGCACAGTGCCGAAGACTTTCCTCGTTCAGGCCGACGACATGGGGGCAGCATTTTGAAATTGTGGATGCGTTTCTCGATCAGGTGTTGTCGAAGAAGTAAGTATTTCGAGAAAACTGTTTTGACTTTGTCATTCCCGCGAAGGCGGGAATCCATAGGGAGAAGACTGGATTCCGGGCCAAGCCCGGAATGACGGCATTAAAAACAGCTTCGCCTTGTCACTGAGCTGTGGCCGAGAATCGGTACGTACAGTTATTCTTGTTGCTTGTAGAGGATTTGTCTCTCAAATGTCGTGGTGGAGATGATGAACAACGATGTAGATAAACTTGATCTAAGCAGTCTGCGGAATGCCGTCGATTCACTTTTTCAGAGTCTGGAAATTGTGGGGAACGAGGCATGGTTTAGTGCTCAGACGATCGCCGTTCGAAATACACTGACTGCAGGGGTCATTCAGAACTTTGAGTTTGTTTATGAGCAAAGCATCAAAATGCTGCGTCGGGAGTTGGAAAGAAGCGCAGCTAGTCCAAGTGAAGTGGATTTCAGCAATTTCCGGGATTTATTGAGAAGTGCTGCTGAGCGGGGTCTGATTGACGACGTTGAGGCGTGGTTCGGTTACCGCAAGATGCGCAATATCACTGCACATACCTACGATCACGATAAGGCGCTTCAGGTCTATCAAGAGACACGTTCTTTCGTTGGTGATGCCCAAAGGTTATTGGCGCGTCTGGAAGCCAGAAATGCCTGAACTCAAGGGATTGGATATCCATCCGACACATCTGAGGATCGTGCTGGACATTCTACGAAGACATTTACCTCAGTATGAAATATGGGCGTTTGGCTCGCGGGTGAAATCGACAGCGAAACCCTATTCGGACCTTGATCTTGCTGTTATCTCGGAGCATCCATTGCCTTTGATAACCAGTGCGCATTTGTCAGAGGCATTTTCAGAGTCTGATTTGCCGTGGAAAGTGGATGTTATTGACTGGGCCACGACAAGTGCGGCATTCAGAAGCATTATTGAGCGTGAGAAGATAGTGCTTCAGTTGGCCGGCGGTTTGTCATCTCCCGAAGGCGCTCCGCCCACTTGTGAATAGTCCTTGAAAGGTGCCTCATGAGAATCTCCTTGCCGTTTTTTGAGCTTCCCTCGGTTTTTCGCCTTCCAACCCGACAGCATTATGCCGCCAATTCCTGCTCATGCTGATGCCTGATCCAATCGTTCAGAAACTGGTGAGGCGAGGCGTAGCCAAGTGTGGAATGCCTGCGCCTGCGGTTGTAGAACGGCTCGATGTAGTCGAAGGCGTCGGCAATGGCAGCCGCTCTCGTTTCGTAGCGGGTGCCATGCACCCGCTCGTTCTTGAAGCTGTTAAAGAAACTCTCGGTCGGGGCATTGTCCCAGCAGTTTCCCTTGCGGCTCATCGAGCAGGTCATGCCATATTCCCTGAGCTTGGCCTGAAAGGCATGGCTGGCGTACTGGCTTCCCCTGTCCGAATGATGAATCAGCCCCGGTGCCGGCTTCCGGCGGAACCACGCCATGGTCAGCGCATCGGTCACGATGTCCGCCGTCATTCTCGGCTTCAGCGACCAGCCAACAACTTCCCGGTTGAACAAGTCGAGCACGACGGCGAGATAGAGCCAGCCTTCTGCTGTCCATATGTAAGTCAGGTCGGCCGTCCATACCTGATTCGGCGCCGCCGGCGTGAAGTTCCGTTCCAGCAAGTTCGGTGCTACCGGCAGGCTGTGCTTCGAGTCCGTCGTTGCCTTGTAGCGCCGCTTGTGGCGAGCACGGATGCCGTTTTCGCGCATGAGGCGCTCGACGCGTTCCTTGCTGGCAGGAAACCCTCTGCCGCGAATCTCCTCGGCCATTCTCGGGCTACCGTAAGCGCCTTTGAACTCGGCGTGGATGGCGCGGATCAGCGTCAGCATCTGTGCATCGGTCAGCCGCTTCCGGTTCGGCGTGCCGCCGCGCTTCCATGCCTGATAGCCACTGACGCTGACCTTCAACATCGCGCACATCACCGGCAGCGGGTAGGCATTCCGCTGTCCGTCGATCCAGGCGTACTTCACAGCGCATCTTTCGCGAAGTACGCCGTCGCTTTTTTTAGGATTTCGCACTCCATCCTGAGCCGGGCGTTCTCGACTCGCAGGCGCGACAGTTCCATTTGTTCCGCTGTAACGACCTTGCCACCCGGCGGGTTGAGCTTTCCCTGCTCGGCCGCCTTGACCCAGTTGCGCAGCGTCTGTTCGACCAGACCCAGTTCCCTCGCAACGGCCCCGATCGTGAGTCCGGACTTCACCCGCTTTACAGCCAGTTCCCTGAACTCCGGCGTGAATTCCGGCTTCGGCATCTTGAACATCGACTTCCTCCATTTTTCCGTCATCCTACCTACTCTTCTGGAAGACGAAATTTCGGGGGAAGCTCAGTCAATATGCGTCATGTTTTGCCAGTAACCAAGGCTGACGGCCACCCAAAGTCGGGGGCGATCGAGTTGCCTGAGCGAGAGCTTTTTGTCTTGGGGTTTCAGCGATGGAAACGCCCCTTTGTGCGACGATTCTTTAAAGAGAAGCGTTTACGGTTCGTGTCCGGGCCGGAGCAATTGCCAGCAGTGTGTACCGTTCTGGTTTGGGGAATGCGATATGCAGATGTGGCATTCCCATGTGGGGTTCGTGTTATCCGGGTTGAAGACGGATTTATCCGATCCGTTGGGTTGGGGGCCGATATCGTGAAGCCTCTGTCCTGGGTGCTGGATGACATGGGGATCTATTACGATGTGACGAACAGATCTCGATTAGAGCGTATTCTTTCGGAGACTGCGTTCACGGAGGCGATGCTTACGCGCGCCAGTATGCTTAGTGATGCGTTGGTACGCAGTGGAATCACCAAGTACAACGTTGGAGGGGCCTCTTGGCTGCGTCCCGCGGCAGCTCGGGCAGTAATTCTTGTGCCCGGGCAGGTTGAAACGGATGCTTCTATTCGTTACGGCGCACCATCCCCGCAATGTACCATTCGCCGCAATATGGATCTGTTGCGGGCAGTTCGCCAGGCTCGACCAGATGCCTATATCGTTTATAAGCCACACCCGGATGGCTACCTTCGTCCCGATTGGATTACCTTGGAGCGGGATGGGATGGGGGGAGATTCTCGCTTTCCAAAATGTCCATCAGAGATATTGGATCGTGCCCGGGAGCTTCCAGACCCTGATTTCATTCCGCTGTTCAAGGATAGTGGGTTTGCAATGGGCGTTCGTGATATCGCTTACAACTACGCGAACCTGCTTTTCGCATGGCTTTTTCCAAACTATCGTCGCAGTGATCGCCGTCCAGCAACATTGGTTTACACGGCCACAACTGCCGCATTTTGGCTTCGTACACGTATCAACAAGAGAAAAAATGAAGCGACTGCTGCTGCCTTGATAAATGACAATGGTGTGCCATTTTATGTTTTTCCGCTTCAGTTGGATCACGATTTCCAGATAATCGCCTATTCCAAATTTAGCGGCATGGCGTCAGCGATTGAGAGAGTTGTTGCGTCTTTTGCGGCATATGCGCCTCAGGGGAGTAACCTTGTTATCAAGGTTCATCCTTGGGACGCCGGGCTGAAGGATTGGTCCAAAATCACGGAACGCTTGGCTAAAGAAAACGGCGTCAGCAATCGCGTGATCTATTTAGGGGGCGGGGATCTCGATCTGCTCAGTGAATATGCGCAGGGCATGGTCACTGTGAACAGTACTTCCGGTCTCAAGGCGATGATGCTGGGGTGCCCGGTCAAAGTGCTGGGGCAGGCGATTTTTGATGTCGAGGGGTTGAGTTATCAGGGGAGCTTGGATCAATTCTGGTTGGCAAACAGAAAACCAGATCCAAAGTTGCTCGCTGCTTTTGTGAAATTGTTGGCCAATGAATTTCAGATACGGGGCGTGTTTTTCCAAGAGCCGGGATTGTCAAATGCAGTGGTGCAAATGAGTAATCGTCTTTGGCAAGGAAGCGTTGAGGAAGTACGTTGAAGGCCCCCGTATTTTGACCACATGGCAGCGGACTGGTGAAGGTTAGCGTCTATACATCAGCGTCGACTAGTCCGCCGTCCTTCTCCATCCATGCCCGCCGTCCGGAGGCTTCGCCCTTGCCCATCAGCAGCGTGAAGGTGCGGTGCATTTGCGTGATGGTCTCGCGGTCGGCCTGGAAAGGCACCAGGCGGCGGGTGTCGGGGCAGAGGGTGGTTTCCCAGAGCTGATCCGGGTTCATTTCGCCCAGACCTTTGAATCGTGAGACGGTGATCTTGTGTTCCTTGACGCCTTCTTCGGCCAGTTTGTGCAGGGTTTGCAGCTTTTCCGCTTCATCCAGGCAGTAAATCTTGCGGGTGTGGCCCTTGGCCTCGACATCGACACGGAACAGCGGCGGCTGGGCGACGTGGATGTGGCCCTTTTCGACCAGCGCCGGGAAGTGCTTGAGGAAGAGGGTGAACAGCAGCACCTGGATGTGCGAGCCATCGACGTCGGCGTCAGACATGACGATGATGCGGCCGTAGCGCAGGCCGGAGACGTCAACGGTGTCGATCTGGTCGATGTCGTGCGGGTCGACGCCGATGGCCACCGATATGTCGTGCACTTCGTTGTTCTTGAACAACTGGTCGCGCTCGACTTCCCAGGTGTTCAAGACCTTGCCGCGCAGCGGCAGCACCGCCTGGGTTTCCTTGTCGCGGCCCTGCTTGGCGGAGCCGCCGGCCGAATCGCCCTCGACGAGGAAGAGTTCATTGCGGGTGATGTCGTCGGATTCACAATCGGTCAGCTTGCCGGGCAGAGTGGCGATACCGGAGGATTTCTTTTTCTCGACCTTCTGCGTCGATTTCATGCGGTTCTGCGCCGCCTTGACGGCCAGTTCGGCGATTTTCTTGCCGAAATCGGCATGGCTGTTCAGCCAAAATTGAAACGGGTCGCGCACCATTTGCGACACCAGCTTGTAGGCGTCGCGCGAGGTCAGCTTTTCCTTGGTCTGGCCCTGGAATTGCGGGTCGAGTACCTTGGCCGAGAGCAGGTAGGTCATCTTGCCGCAGACGTCTTCCTGCGCCAGCTTGACCTTGGCCGGCAGGATGGCGTGGTGCTCGGCGAAGGCCTTGACCGCTTCAAAGACGCCCGACTTCAGGCCGGCCTCGTGCGTGCCGCCATCGAGGGTCGGGATCAGATTGACGTAGCTTTCCGGCTTGCCGCCGCCTTCCTCGAACCAGGCCAGCGCCCAGGTGGCGCCTTCGCCGACGGCAAAACCGTTTTCGACCTCGACGTATTTCTCGCCGACGAAAATCGGCACCACCGGCGTGCCGACCATCATTTCGGTCAGGTAGTCGGCCATGCCGTTCTGGTAGCACCAGATCTTCTTTTCCTGGCCTTCGATCTCCAGTTCAACCGTCACGTTGGGCATCAGCACGGCCTTGGAGCGCAGCAGGTGCTCCAGTTGGCCAAGATTGACCTTGGGCGAATCAAAATACTTGGCGTCCGGCGAGATGCGGACCGTCGTGCCAGTGGTGCGCGGGCCGACATCGCCGATGCGGGCCAGCGGCTCGATCACGAAACCGTCGGCGAAAACAATCTTGTGCGCGCCGCCGCCGCGCTTGATCTCGACTTCGAGGCGGGTGGACAGCGCATTGGTCACCGAAACGCCCACGCCGTGCAGGCCGCCGGAGAAGCGGTAGGCGTTGCCCGATTCCTTCTTGTTGAACTTGCCGCCGGCGTGCAGCTTGCAGAAAACCAGCTCGACCGCCGGCTTGCCTTCTTCCGGGTGAATCTCGACCGGGATGCCGCGGCCGTTGTCGGAAACCTCGATGATGCCGTCGGCGCCAATGCGTACCGAAATCTTTTTGGCGAAGCCGGCCAGCGCCTCGTCGGCGGCGTTGTCGATGACTTCCTGCACGATGTGGGTCGGGCAGGTGGTCCGGGTGTACATCCCCGGGCGTTCCTTGACGGGTTCGAGATCCTTGAGGACGCGGATGGAGGCGGCGGAGTAGTCGGTCATGCGGCTGTCGATTTCTGGCGGTTTTCCGGATTGACCGTGGCAGGCACGGGCTGGGCCACATTCTACCGGCTGCGGTGGGCGGAGCGCCAATCGAAGCGGCGCCAGCTGAGAACGCAAGCGGAATGGAAAGAGGTATAATGCTCGGGTAGGATTCCTCACTCATATCTCTCGCCACATGACCACTTCTCCCGCCGATGATCAGGACGTCAAGCCGTGCCAGCCGCGTCGAGCGGAGCGTCGCGTGTGCAACGAGATGACGCCGCCCCCTTTTGCGGCGGCGGAAGGGCAGGTCGCCGAGGACCGGCGCACGCATGTCGATCGCCGTGCCGCTTGGTTGCGCGAGTACACGCTCAAGCTCGAACACAACGATTGAGGTTGCAGACTGCCCTTGTCGGGGCGGTCGCCTGATGATGGCAGACAGCGGGGCTCTCCGGTAAGCTGCATGCTCCCTGACTGATCACGAACGGATTTTCACATGGCCGGAGCCAGCCTGCTTGCCCTGCTCGACGATATTGCGACCATCCTCGATGATGTCGCGGTGATGACCAAGGTCGCGGCCAAGAAGACCGCCGGCGTGCTTGGCGACGATCTGGCGCTCAACGCCCAACAGGTTGCCGGCGTTCGGGCCGAGCGGGAATTGCCTGTGGTCTGGGCGGTTGCCATCGGCTCACTGAAAAACAAGCTCATTCTGGTACCAGCCGCGCTGGCGATCAGCGCCTTCGCGCCGTGGACCGTTTTGCCCCTGTTGATGCTCGGCGGCTTGTATCTGTGTTTTGAAGGCGTCGAAAAACTGGCGCACAAATGGCTGCACGCGGCGGACGATGCAGCCGAACACGACAACAATCTCGCGGCCATGGCTGATGAAACGCTCGATCTGGCAGCCTTCGAGGCGGACAAGATCAAGGGTGCGATTCGTACCGACTTCGTGCTGTCCGCCGAAATCATCGTCATCGCGCTGGGTACGGTGGCCGACAAGCCGTTTTCGAGCCAGTTGGTGGTGCTGGCCGGTATCGGCCTGCTGATGACGGTCGGGGTCTATGGCCTGGTGGCGGGCATCGTCAAGCTTGATGATGTTGGCGCCTGGCTGCTGACAAAGCCGGCGGCCGCGGCCAAGGCTGTGGGTCGTGTGTTGCTGCTGGCGGCACCGAAGCTGATGAAACTGCTGACCATTGTCGGCACAGCGGCAATGTTCATGGTCGGCGGCAGCATTCTGGTGCACGGCCTGCCGCCGGTACATCATTTCATCGAACATGCCGCATCTGGTGCCGGCGCCCTCGGCTGGCTGGTGTCGCTGCCGCTGGAAATGGCGGTCGGCGTCGTCGCCGGTGGGCTGGCGCTGAGGGTGATGCAGATCGTGAGCAAGGTTCGCGGGAAAAACGGGGAACACTGAGATGAGCAAGGCACTGCGCTGGTCGGAAAAATGGTTCCGCTTCGGTTTGTGGCTGGTGGCGGTGGTCTTTGCCAGCTTTTTGATCGGTCTGGGCGGTACGGTCGTCCAGAACCTGCCCAGGGTCGAACACCGCGTCACCCTTGAGGATTTCATGGACAAGGCCGCGGCCGATCAGGCGCGCGCCGAAATCCGGCAGACCGGAGAAACGCGGCAGGTGGCGCAGGACCAGCGGGATCAGGCGCAGCTGAAGTTCAATGCGGCGCGGGCGAATGCTCAGAGCGCCCGCGATACCTTCAACAACTGGCTGGCAACGCGGGCCGTGACCAAGCGGCCGGAGCAGGACAGCGAACTGATCGCCCGCACGCAGGAACTGGATGGACTGAAAGCTGCCGAGCGGCAAGCGTTAGCGGCGGTGGAGAAAGAGCAGCAGGTGCTGCTAGATGCGCAACAGGCCGAAGCAAGGGCACAACGGCGCCTGCAGGCCTTGCAGGAGGCAGCCACCGACACTTTCCAGCGCGAACAGCGCAGCCAGGAGTTGCGTGTCTTCGCCTACCGGCTGGCGCTGACACTGCCGCTGCTCGGTGTTGCTGGCTGGCTATTCGCGAAGAAGCGGCAGAGTACCTGGTGGCCCTTCGTCTGGGGCTTCATCTACTTCGCGCTGTTCGCCTTCTTTGTCGAACTCGTGCCGTATCTGCCAAGCTATGGCGGCTACGTCCGCTACATCGTCGGCATCCTGATCACCGTGCTCGTTGGCCGCTACGCCATTGTCGCGCTCAACCGTTATCTTGAGCGGCAAAAGGCGGCGGAAGCGATGCCGGATGTCGAGCGGCGCAAGGAGCTTTCCTACGACACGGCGCTGGCAAGGCTGGCCAAAAAAGTCTGCCCCGGCTGCGAACGGCCGGTTGATCTGACGAACACGGCCATCGACTTCTGTCCGCATTGCGGCATCTGCCTCTTCGATCATTGCCAGCAGTGCAATGAGCGCAAGAGCGCCTTTGCCCGCTTCTGCCACGCCTGTGGCGCGGCGGCCCGCGCTCAGGGCTGATCTTCGGGCGAAAAATCGACGGCGAGGTCGATGCTGAAGGTCTGCCCGAGCAGGCTGTCCGGCACCCGCGTGTGGCTGGCGGCGAGTTGCATCATGGTCATTGCCGCTTCGTCCAGTTCGCTGTGTCCGCTACTGCCGATAAGGCGCAGGGCGACAGTCTGGCCATCCTGATTGACCGTCACCCGGATCGCCACCCGGCCGCGCACACCGGCTTCGCGCAGCCCGGGCGGGTAGGTTTTGAACGGGCGCGCGCCTCGGCCAAGTGCCAGATGGTAGGCGCGTAGCCCGCTGGGGTCGATGGCCCGCACCACATCCGGTGCGGCTGGCGGAAGGGGGGGGCGTGACGCTTGTCGGTGCATTTGCCTGCGTGCTAGCCGGCGTTTGCTGGGGCTTGACGGGAGAAGTGTCGATGGCGGCTGGTTGTCGCTCCGGTGGCGGGCGGACCGCCGGTGCGGGTGAATCAGTGCCGGTCATTGTTGATGGCAGTGGCTCACGCATCGCCGGTTCGACCGTCGGCGCTGGCGGCGTGCCGGCTGGGCCGTGCAGACGGGCGGCCAGGTTCCGCGCGGGTGGTGAAGCCGAGTCGACGCCCGAGATGGCGGTGATACCCACGCCTAGCGTCAGCACCACCGCGTGCACGGCCAGCGACCAGAGCAGGGCGCGGGGCAGGTTGCGATGGGTTTTGGATGGCGAAACGGCGGTCGGCAGGGCGGCTGACATGTGATGGAGCAGGGCGGTCATAGCGTAGTGGCTTCCTGCGGATTGTGCCTTTTCTCTCGCCATTTTTGCGTCTTTTTCGGGTTGACCGCAGCTGGCGCGCTCCCGACAATCGGCGCATGCCCATTCAGCAAACCCTGCAGACTCCTCATGTGCCCGTCAGCCTGTGGACCGACGACGTCGATGACGCCTCGCGCCAGCAGCTGCGCAATATCGCCAGTCTGCCTTTCGTGCATCACCACGTGGCGGCGATGCCGGATGTCCATCTCGGCATCGGCGCGACCATCGGTTCGGTGATTGCGACGCACCAGGCCATTGTGCCGGCGGCGGTCGGGGTCGATATCGGTTGCGGCATGGTCGCCGCCCGGTTGTCGATTGATGCCGGCAAACTGGACGAAAAGCGCCTGCAGCGGGTGTTCGACCAGATCAGCCGTGATGTGCCGGTCGGCCGGGCGCAGCATGATGATGACGCGGTGCTCAGCGATGCCGCGCAACCGTTCGCCAGCGGCCTGCGGGCAATTCTCGACAAGCACCCGCAGGTGCAGAAGGGCATGGGCAAGTTTTCGAAGTGGGTCAATCAGCTGGGCACGCTCGGCGGCGGCAATCACTTCATCGAAGTCTGCCTCGACGAGTCGCAGCAGGTCTGGGTCATGCTGCATTCTGGCAGCCGCGGCATCGGCAATGCGCTGGCCAGCTATTTCATCGAACTGGCCCGCCGCGACATGGAGCGGCAGCAGATCCACTTGCCCGACCGCGATCTCGCCTATTTTCGCGAAGGTAGTGCGATGTTCGACGATTACGTCGAGGCCGTTCATTGGGCGCAGGCCTACGCCTATGCCAACCGCGAGGCCATGCTCGGTCTGGTGCTGGCCGGGCTGGCGCGGCATCTGCCGCCTTTCGTGGTCACCGGCGAAGTCGTCAATTGCCATCACAACTACGTGGCCCGTGAAAATCATTACGGCGCTGATGTCTGGGTGACGCGCAAGGGGGCGATCCGCGCCGGGGCGGGCGAGATGGGCATCATCCCCGGCAGCATGGGCGCCCGCAGCTATGTCGTGCGCGGGCGCGGCGAACCGGCCAGCTTCTGCTCCAGCGCCCACGGCGCCGGCCGACGCATGAGCCGCAATGCCGCCGCCCGCAGTTTCAGCGAGGCGGATCTGCGGAAGCAGACGGCCGGCGTCATCTGCCGCAAGGACAAGGGTGTCATCGACGAAATCCCCGGCGCCTACAAGGACATCGACACGGTGATGGAAAACCAGCGCGACCTCACCGACATCGTGCATACGCTGAAACAGGTCATCTGCGTCAAGGGCTGATCCGGTTGCCGGGCGTCGGTACGATCTGTTGACGCAGATCATGACAAGCGTTTTTCTCGGGTCTAGAATGGTTGGTAGATTTGACATACGCTGGAGTACGTCACATGCCGCAACTGGCCTTCCTGTCTGCCTGGCACCGGAATTTTGCGCTGCACATCGACCTCGCTGTCCAGGGGCAGGAGGGATTGCATCTCTCGGCCGCCGAAGTCGGCGACGATCATCTCTGCCAGCTCGGTCGCTGGCTGCATGACAATGCGGCCAAGCTGGCCGAACAGCCGGCCTACCAGCGCCTGTTGTCCCTGCATGCCGAGTACCACGCCCAGGCAGAACGGGTGATTCGCGCCCATCTGGCGGGTCACGCCGGTCTGGAAGCAGTAGCAAGCCTGCATTCGGTGTCGGCAGAGGTGGTGGCGGCGATCAACGCGCTGGATGCCGAGTTGCGCCCCATCGCCGATCTGCGTCTGGATTCGCCGGCCAATGCCTCGTTCTGGGATGACAGCCTGCTGATTGGCCACGGCGTGATCGACGAGCAGCACAAGGCGATTGCCCAGCTTGGGGACAGGATGTTGCGCGAGCCGGCGCTGCCGCTCAGTTCCGATGCCGGCAGCCGCTTCCTGCACGATTTTTACCGGTTGGTGGCGCTGCATTTTGAAACCGAGGAAATCGCCATGCGGCGGATGCAACTGCCGCCGGATGTCCTGAAGGCGCATTTTGACGAGCACTCGCGCTTGCTTGACCAGATCGTCTCTTACAGCGTCGATTTCTCTCGTAGCCGGGAAATCAAGACGGTGGGCGACATCACGCAGGATCTCTTCGGCGTGATCATCGATCACGTGGTCAACTTCGACCTCGGGCTGCGACCGCGCAATCTTTCAGCCGAGTAGGGGCACCACCAGTTCGCGCCGGTGGCTGCCGGTGCGATGCGCAAACAGATAAATCCCCTGCCAGGTGCCGAGCAGCAGACGGCGGTTGGCAAAAGGGACGCTGACCGAAACGCCGGTCAGCAGCGAACGGGCGTGGGCGGCCATGTCGTCGTCGCCTTCCATGTCATGGCGGTAGGCTGGGTCGCCGTCCGGCGCCCAGCGCTGCATCAGGGTTTCCAGATCGCGGCGCACGCTCGGGTCGGCGTTCTCGGTAATGGCGATGCCGCAACTGGTATGACGTACGAAAATATGGGCAATTCCCGCGTTTACCGCAGATGTCGCGACGCAGGCAGCGATCTCGTCGGTAATTTCGGTTGTGCCGCGACCACGGGTCTGGATGCTGAGGCGGTGCTGTTCGGTCATGGCAGGCGGGTGAAGGTCATCTGGACGACATTGATTTTACGCGTCTGGCCCTACAATCGCGCTTTTGCATTCCGGAATACCTCGCCATGGCCCGCATCAAGATCGAACTGCCCGAAAAATTCGTTTTCTCGACCGAGATTCCGATCTACATCAACCACATCAACTACGGCAATCATCTCGACAACGCCGCGCTGCTGATGCTGGTGTCCGAGGGGCGGGTACGGTTTTTCAAGTCCCTCGGCTATTCGGAGATGGATGTTGAGGGCGTCGGGGTGATCGTTGCTGATTGCGCCGTGCAGTACCGCGCCGAAGCCTTCTACGGTGAAACGCTGGTGGCGGAATTCGCAGCAGACGACTTTAACAAGTACGGCTGCGACTTTGTCTGGCGGCTGTCGGACAAGGCCAGCGGTCGCGAAGTCGCACGGGGCAAGCACGGCATGATGTTCTTCGACTACACCGCCCGAAAGCCGGCCGGTGTGCCGCAGGCATTCATCGACAAGGTACAGGCAGCGTGATCCCCATCCGTTACGTCGAGCCGGTCTATCGGCCGCCTTCCGAGGCGGAATCGCTGATTCTGCCGGTGACGGATGGCTGCTCGTGGAATCACTGCACCTTTTGTGAGATGTACACCGCGCCGCAGAAGAAATTCCGGGCGCGGGACGATGCCGAAATTGTCGAGTCCATTCGCCTGACCGGGCAGCGTTACGGCGACCAGGTGCGACGGGTGTTTCTCGCCGATGGCGATGCGCTGGTGCTGCCGACCCGCCGCCTGCTCGCCATTCTTGCCGCCATCCGCGAGCACATGCCGGCGGTGCGGCGAATTTCCAGCTATTGCCTGCCGCGCAACCTGCGCAAGAAGTCACAATCCGAAATCGACGACCTGGCCGCCGCCGGGCTAAGCATGGTCTATGTCGGCGCGGAGTCGGGTGATGATCAGGTGCTGGAAGCAGTCAAAAAGGGTGAAACCTATGCCAGCACCTGCGAGGCGCTGAACAAGCTGGGCGCCGCCGGCATCACCCGTTCGGTCATGATCCTCAATGGCCTCGGTGGCAAGGTCTGGACGCAACAACATGGCGAAAACTCGGCGCGGCTGGCCAACGAGACGCAGCCGGAATATCTGGCGACACTGGTGGTCAGCTTTCCGCTGGGAGAAGAACGCTTCCGCGCTGGTTTTCCGGACTGGGAGCCGCTCGGCCAGCACGAACTGTTCGTCGAGATGGAGGCATTTCTGTCGCATTTGGAATTGAAGCGCACGGTGTTCCGCAGCGACCATGCGTCGAACTGGCTGGTGCTCAAGGGCACGCTCGGTGCCGATAAGGAGCGCCTGCTGGCGCAGGTGCGCCAGGCGATTACAGCGCCCGCATCGGCGCCGCTGCGTCCGGCCTGGGCGCGGGGCTTGTAGCCGGTTTGACGCGGCGCAGGATCATCACCTGATAGCCGGCAGTGTCGGCGCCCGGGCCATCAACGACATAGCCGTCGGCGACCTTGCCGGCATAACTGCCATCCGGTTCGCGCTTGAGCATCGCGGTGTAATACACCTTTCGGCCGCTGCTGAGCACCAGATAGAGATAGTTGCCGTTCAACGAGCCGTCAACGTAGTAGCTGCCCATCTGGCCGTAGAAGCGGGCGCCATCCTGGATGAAATGCGCTTCGCCCCAGTTACCGCCCCAACTGCCGCCAGTATCCCAGCGGCCCGAAACGTCGTAGTCGTTGCTGCCGGCGCGGGCATCCAGCCACGGGTTGGTGTCGACCTTGGTCAGCGTGGTGCCACAGCCTGCAAGGGTCAGGGCGAGCAGGGCGGTGCCGAGGAAACGAAGGAGGCGCATGGCGGATACTCCGGAATGACTGTACTGAAGGGACATTCGCCGCAGTCGCGCGGGCGGCTGGGCTACAATTGGAAAATCACCTTCAGGATAACGCAAATGAACCACAAACCGCTGACCGACGCCGACCTCGACCGCCTGGAAGAACTGCTTGAAGATGCCATTTTCGATGGCGACTCGATGCGTCTCGACGAAATTCAGGCCATGCTCTGCGCCGTGGTCAGCGGGCCGGTGCCGGTCGAGCCTTCGGTCTGGTTGCCCGAGGCGCTGGGCAAGGGGCTGGAGGCCGCAGCCGGTAATCCGCTGCTCGATGAGACCATCGAACTGCTGATGCGCATGAACAACGACCTCGCTGCGGCGCTGCTGGCCGACGAGACGATCGCGCCGGTGCTTTACCCGATCGACGAAAGCGGCGAGGAATACGATTACGCCGCCTGGGCCGATACCTACGTCTATGGCGCCGGGCTGGCTGGCGACTGGTACGAGCTGGCTGGCAAGCGGGCCGACGACCTGTCGGAACTGCTGGAACCGATGTTCCTGCTCAACGGCATGCTCAAGGAAGATGTCGAGGAGTCCGGCGAACGCTGGTTCTCGCCGGCGGAAGAAGCCCGCCTGGTGGCTGATATTCAGGAAAATCTGCCGGTGATCGTGCAGACGCTCTACAACTTCTGGCGCAACAAGCGTAGCGGCCCGGTGACGCGCGATGAGGCCAAGACCGGCCGCAATGACCCGTGCCCCTGCGGCAGCGGCAAGAAATTCAAGCAGTGTTGCGGTCGACCGGATAAGTTGAACTAACTGGTCGCCCAGGCATGAATGGTGGGTGAGGCAGGCTCGACACCTGCCCAACCGCCTTTGTGCGGTGCTGACTGCCGGTCAGCGCTCACGTAGTGATCTGCTGAGTAGCGCGCGTTCGGCGCGTTCAGCCAGCGTAGAGCAACTCCGTATCTTCGTGGGCGTAGGCGGGCGCACAGCAGCACAAGATGTGCATGGGTGCGTCGCCATCGTTGCAGACGCAATCGGCCGTGCCCGGCGCAATCAGGATGCTGTCGCCGGCTTCGATGATGAATTGCGTGTCGTTCAGCGTCATTACTCCGTGACCTTGCGTCACGTGATAAATCTCTTCGCTTTGCCGATGGCGGTGCAGCAGCGTCGTCGTTCCCGGCGGGATCACGGCCTCGGCGAGGCTCTGATTGCGGACAGCATGCGTCGACGGGTGCAGCAGTTCACGGATCTCCGAGCCATCCTTGGTGATGTAGGCCGCGACCTCGCTCCGCCGGCTGCGGTCGCTCATGGTTTGCCCCAGGGCTGGATGGGTACGGTCGAGATGGCATTGGCCGGGGCGCCTTCGATGACGCGGCGGCTGATGGCGAGGTAGATCAGCACATTGCGCTTGCGGTCGAAGAAGCGGTGGATTTTGGTTTCCTTGAACAGCAGCGAGGTGTCCTCGGTGAACACGACTTCGTCGTCCGCCAGCTTGGCCGGCAGCGTGATCGGGCCGATCTGGCGGCAGGCCAGCGAGAACTGCGAGGGGTCTTCGGCCAGCCCAAGGCTGCCCTTGACGCCACCGGTGCGCGCCTGGCTGATATGGCAGGTGACGCCGGGGATTTTCGGATCGTCGTAGGCCGAGACGCAGACACGGTGGTTGGCGCCGATCAGCTTCCAGGCAGTGGTCGTGCATTCGATTTCTTCGGCGCTGGCAGCCGGTGCGAAGGCCAGGGCGGCAAGGAGGGGGAGCAGGGATTTCATGGTCTTCCGTTCAGCGGGCGCATGCGGCCCACGTGTTTGGCGAGAATCTTGTAGGTGTCACGGTCGAACTGCGGGCGGCCGCGTTCGAACAGATCATGCAATTCATCATCGCTACGGGCGGTGCCGAGGTAGCGCCAGCCGTCGATGAGGTGGACCTCCTCCTCCTCCTGAATCACCGCCGGGCCGGGGAAGGGCCAGGAGACGAGCTTGAGGCCGGTGAGCGCGGTCATCAGGCGCATGGTGTGTTTGGCAAACGGTTCCTTGCCGACGCAGACGCCCTTGCAGCGGCGGATCTGGTGGCCGAAACAGGGCTTGCCCGGCTTGATTGGCTGCTGGCCGGTGAGCATGTCGCACAGGTGGTGGCTTTCGACCAGCTGGCGCATCGCCGTATTGGCTTCCTTGCTGTTCTTGAACAGGCCGTAGCAGGCGGTGGCGAGGCCGAAATCGAGGTCGCGTGCCCAGACCAGTTCGGGGCGCAGCCAGCCTTCGCCTTCATCGACCAGTGTCCAGGTGCACAACTCGTCGTTCTTGCGCAGCTGCCGGTTCTGCGTCGGCAGCAGTTCCTTGACCAGCGCCGATTCCTTGAGCAGCGCGCCGATCTCGCCGGCGGTTGCTATCCAGTCGATGCGCCGCACCTGTTGCGCCAGTGCCATTTCCTTGGCTGAGCGGACATCGGCGGAGAAGTGCGAGAGCACACGCTTGCGGATTTCCTTGGCCTTGCCGACGTAGATCGGAAGGTTGTTTTCGCCATAAAACAGGTAGACGCCGGGGCCGTCGGGGAGATCATCGAGGACGGAAGCGTCGAGATGCGGCGGCAGGCTGGGGCGGGCGTACTGTTTCTTGATCGCGGCGTCGATGTCGTCGCTGCTGCGGTCAACCTGAATTTTTGCCCAAAACTGGTGGATCAACTGTGCATCGGCCAAGGCCCGGTGGCGGCCGTCGGCCTGCAGGCCGTGGCGCTGGATCAGGCTGTCGAGGTTATGGCGGTGGTGCTCCGGATACAGCGCCCGCGACAGCTTGACCGAGCACAGCACATTGGCACGAAAGTCGATGCCCAGCCGCTTGAACTCCTGCTTGAGGAAGCCGTAATCGAAACGGGCGTTATGGGCGATGAACAGGCGGCCTTCAAGGCGCCGCATAGCTTCGCCAGCCACGTCCTCAAAGGCTGGTGCATCGGCAACCATGGCATTGCTGATCCCGGTGAGCTGCTCGATGAACGGCGGGATGCGCGTGCCGGGATTGACCAGTTGCTGCCACTCACGAACGCTGCCATCTTCATCGACCTCGACAATGCCGATTTCGGTGATGCGGTCGATGGTGGCCGTGGCGCCGGTGGTTTCCAGGTCGACGAAGGCGAGTGCTGGCATGGCTTTCAGTCGCCGGCCGCGATGAAACGGCCCTGACTGCGGTCTTTCGCATAGGCCGTGTGGGGTAGCACCCTGCCGTGCATGGCTATATAGACGCCCGCCGGCAGCAGCTGCGCGGCCGCGTAGGCGATGCCGACATTGAAGGCAGCGTCGGAGCCGGCGATGCTGTGGGGCACCATCGCGCCGGTCAGCACCACCGTCTTGGACGGCGCAGCGGCGGCGATGACTTCGGCCGAAGCACCCATGGTGTCGGTGCCGTGGGTGATCAGGATGCGTTCAGCCGGGGCTGCGGCGACAGCGGCGGCGAGCATGGCGCGCTCGTCGTCGGTGATCTCCAGGCTGTCCTTGCGCAGGACTTCTGTCACCGCCAGATCGTCCGCCGTCAGGCCGGCATCCGCAAGGATACCCGGCAGCACCGGCGGACCGACATCGAGCTGGCCAGTGAGTGGATTGTATATCTTGTCGATGGTGCCGCCGGTGGCGATCAGGTGGGGGCGAGCGGGCATGATGGTGACTGAGAAATCGGGGCGAGCAGTCTACCCTGAGCAGGCTGCCAGTGGCATATCGGCTTCCGCCATTCGCCAGCCGGGCAGGAAGCGGTCAATCAGGTGTTCGTAGGCCACCCTGTCCCAGAAACCGTGGCCCTGCGCGATGAAGGCATCGATTTCTGAGCGATCCGGGAAGGAGCGATAGCGACGGGTGCTGCGATCCTGCGGTGTGCCGCACAAGGGCGCACCTGCGGTCAGTTGCCGGATGGCATCGAGCAGGAAGGGAATGGCCAGCGGGTAGATGTCGGCGATCTGGTGCAGCAGCGCCTCGCCTGCACGTCGAGGCAAGTCGGCGGTGTAGAGCAGCGGACCACTGTCGATGCCGGGATCGACGAGGTGCACGGCGCAAGTGAAGTGGTCGTGACCTTCCGCCATCGTTCGCATCGGTCCGAACAACCCGGCGAATTGGGGCAGGGCGGCGGGGTGGATGTTGATGATGCCGTGGCGCGTTGCTTTGATCATCGCTCCGGTGAAGATGAGGCTGAAGCGGGCGCTGATGATCAGTTCCGGTTGCAGGCGATCCAGGGCGTCAGCCAGTGCCGGGCGGTCAGCGACGGTCGACACGGAAAAGCCGCAAAAATCGGCAAGCCCCTGAAAGCTCAGCCAGTCGCCTTTCTGATGTTTTTGCGCATCGAGCATCGGGAAGAGGGTTTCGACCGGCAGTGTCCGTTCCAGCCAGGCCATCTCGGCCAGTTCGGGAATCTGGTTTTCACCGGGGCGGTGCTTGTCGGAGAGCAGTACGGCGATCTCGTGGCCACGCAAGCCGGGCAGGAGCTGGTTGAGGAAGATGCAACCGTGCAGGTCGCGTTTGACGCAGAGGATTATTCGCATGGTGTGCTCAGTGGTGGCAGCCGCGGGTGATTGACGATTTCGGCATAGTCAAGCAGCTTCAGCGGTGGGTAGCGTTCGAGATGGCGGGCGGCTGCCATGTTGATCAGGAAGGAAAACTGTCTTGGCAAGCTTATCGAAAGACGGGCCGGGTCAGCATTTTCAAACAGGATGCGCGACGCAAGCTGTGCGGTATGCCGTCCGACTTCGCTGTAGCGATTGACCACGCCCAGCAGCGCAGCAGACTGGACTACCGGCGCTTCGGCCGAGGCAAATACCGGCAGCCGGCAGGCGAGTGCGCTGCCGGTGAGGGTGTCGCGTTGCTGGTTCAAGAAGCTGTCCGGCGGCTGGTAGATCAGATCGACACCGGCCGCTTTCAGTTTGGCGACCCTTGGCGCAATGGCCGCCACTTTCGGACGGCCCTGAACGTCTAGCGGCAGCGTTTGTTCGCTGAGGCGATAGCCGAGCACCGGCGCCAGCTGACGCAGCCGGTCGCGGGTGGTCAGGGCATTCGGCTCGGCCGGATTCACCAGCAGACCGAGATGCCGGAAATCAAAGTAGCTGCGGGCAGCGCGCAGTTGTGTGGCTTCGTCGAGCAGGTAAAGCGTGCCGGTCAGGGCGCGGCCGGGGCGGGCCAGATCGCGTACCAGCCCCGCCTCGACCGGGTTGCTGACGGCCATGAAGACGATGGGGGTGTCGACAATATGGCGCGCCGGGTCGGTCGCCTGCCAGGTGCCGGCGACCTCCTGCGTTATCGTCGTTCCCCAGGTGAGGATGAGATCAGGCTTCAGGCGGCGGGCCTCGACGATGAAGCCGGGGATGCGTGATTTGTCCTGCGCGGCATCGCGAATGGTGAAGCGAACCGGCAGGTGCTGCTTGCCGAAATAAGCCTGAAACCCTTGGCAGGCCTCTTCACAGCCGCGGTAGAGCAGCATCAGGATATGTTTTTCAGCCGCCCCTGCGGATGAGATCAAAGTCATCCCGACCACGAGCAGCAGCGCCTGAAAAAAGACTCTCATGCGGCCACCATGCCTTGCCGGGGGCTGCCCGTGACCAATAGCAGCCCTCCGGCAAAGGTGATAGCACCAAGCGCGGTCATCACCAGCGGATAAGGCAGCCAGGCGAGAAGGCCGGCAGCGATCAGCGGGCCGATGACGCTGCCGAGCCGCTCCAGCGTGCGTAGCGCGACCAGCACCGGGGTCGGGTTGCCGTCACCGGCAATGTCGACGGCCAGCGTCTGCATGGGGGCAGCCGACAGGCCGGTCCCGAGGCCGAGGCAGACAATGCCGATCCAGAACGCCAGATCGACGGCCAGCAGCGGTACCGCCAGCCCGGCCAGCGTACCGAGTGCGGTCAGCAGCATGCCGGCGGCGACGAGACGGCGCGGCTGTCGCCAGCGGTCGGCAATCACCGAGGCGAGCGGGTTGCTGAGGGTCAGGAGAATGTAATAGGCCATGATGGCACGGCCGATGGCGGCCGCCGAGTAGGCTTCGGCGTGCAGGGCCAGCGGTGTCAGGTAGAAGAGAAAGCCGGCGAGGGCGATCTTGGCGGGAATGGCCGCGCCAAGCATCAGCCGCATGAAACGCCGGTCATGCAACAGCGGCACGAGGTCGCGCCATCGAAAGACCGACACGGACTTGGGCAGTGGTGTGGCTGCTTGCCGGCTGATCAAGAAAACGACAAAGCCCGCCAAGGCGCAGCCGGCGGCGAGCAGCAGCACATTGCGCACGCCCATGCGTTCAGCCAGGACGCCACCGACGGCTGCGCCACAGATTGCGGCAATACTGACAGCCGAGACAAAGAGCGCCAGCCCGCGCGTGCGGTTGGTATCGGCGGTCAAGGCGATGATCTGGCGCTGACAGGCCATGGTGCCCAGCGCGTAACCGGCGGCGCACAGGGCGCGGGCAATGAGTAGCGGCCAATAGCCAGCGGCCAGCGCCATCCAGCCGAAACCGGCGACACACAGCGCGGCACCGAGCGCAAAAACCCGCGTCGGGCCGAAGCGGTCGGCCCAGCCCCCGGCATACGGGGTCATGGCGGCGAAGAAGATCATGTAGATCGAGATCGGCAGCCCGGCAGCCAGGCTGGCGCCGAGGCCGTTCTCGATGCCGGCGTCACGAAAGAAGAGCGGCAGGATGGCGCGGGTGATTTCTTCGGAAAGGATGAAAAGAAACAGCGGCAGCCGCAGTGACTGCACGGTCAGCCAGCCTTCGTCGCTCGCCTGTCCTTCAGGTGCCGTGACCACCGCCGCCAGCAACTCGCGGAAGGCCAGCAGGGTCGCCAGCAGGACCACGGCAATATCGGCCGCGATGGCCCACAGGGCGCGATAGGCGTAGTTGCGGTCCGGGGTGACGGCAACCTCACCGATCGCTTGCCCATCCTGAGCGATGCGTGCCAGGCCGGTGGCATCGCCGCTGGTCGTCGTGCCGGCCGGGATGTTTAAGACAATGCTGGCGATATCCGGATTGCGCTGGCGGATGTCGGCGAAGTACTCGGCGGTGCCAACGAGCTTGTCTGCAGGAATGCCCAGATCAATGGCGCGGGCGATACGCCCGGCCAGCATCTCGGCGACGGCGCCGGTTTTCGCAGCCAGGGCAGGCTCCAGACTACCGGCGAGTTGCCGGGCGCTGCCCGAAGCCAGTGCCGCAGCGGCGAGAAGCGTCGGCAGCATGAGCAACAGCGCCAGCCAGCGCCTCATCTGCGGTGAACGCGAAAACAAGGCAAAAATGACGATCAGCACGCCGGCGGAAAGCGCCGACACTTTGATCATCGCGGCGTGCAGACCCTCCTCAAAACGCTCGGCATCGGCACGCAGCGGCTGTGGGTCGAGCGTGACCAGCAGGCCGCCGCGGTGAGCGCCATCGTGATCCTGAATCGTCAATACCAGTTGCGGACGCGCTTCGCTGGCCGAAACCCAGCGGCTGGCCGGCTGGGCGAGTGCCTTGGCCAGCGCGCTGTCGTCCGTCATCGGCAGGGGGCTGCTGTCGGACGAATGCACGATTTCCGCTGCGCCATCGGCGTTGACGGCGAACATCCGGATGCTTTGAATGCCGCTCGCGGCGCCCGGTAGCAGGTCGAGCTGGCGGTGCAATGGCTGCATTTCGGCCGCTTCCAGACCGGCCTGCGCCGCGCCGATCATGGCACTGCGGATGGCGGTCATGCTGATTTCGGCCTGCGAAACCGCCAGATCCAGCCGCAGGCTGCGCTGCTTGTGGGCCAGCAGGTAGCTCAGGCAGGCCAGCGCCAGAAAATGCGCAATGAGCAGAAACAGCAACACCCGCAGCGGGTGTGCGTTACTGCGCGGCGGGCTGGCGGCGAGGGGAGTCATCTGGGTGGAGCGGCTGTCCGCGATGCTGGGTCAATATCTATAATAGGGCCATTCTCCGGGGAAATCGTATGAGCACCAATGGCATGTTGTCTCTGTTCAGGCCGTATCTGGCGTTTCTGCTGCTTGGCCTGTTGTTCGGTGGCGGCGCCTGGGCGGCGGACAAGCGTGTGGCGCTGGTGATCGGGAACAACGATTACCGCAGCGTTGCCCGTCTGGAAAAGGCCGGTAATGACGCCCGGTCGGTTGGCAACGAATTGCGGCGCCTCGGCTTCGAGGTCATTTCCGTGAGCAACGGCAGCCAGAAGCGGATGAACCAGGCGATCAACGAGTTTTCACAAAAGGCCTCCGGCGGCGGTATTGGCGTTTTTTTCTTCGCCGGTCACGGCATGCAGATCAACAACCAGAATTTCCTGCTGCCGGTAGATTTTGAATTGCCGAATGATGCCAACGATGTCGCCGACCAGTCGATCAGCCTGCAAGGTGTGCAGGACAAGCTGGCCGAAGCGCGTGTCCGTTTTTCATTGCTGGTGATCGACGCCTGCCGCGACAACCCATTGCCGAAAAAGGCCGGCCGCAGTCTGGCTGTCGGGCGCGGCCTGGCGCCGCCGTCGGCGCCCAATGGTCAGATTGTGCTTTTCTCCGCTGGCGCCAATCAGCAGGCACTGGACAAGCTGACCGATGACGATAGCAACCCGAATGGTCTGTTCACCCGTGAATTCATCCCGATGATCGCCTCGCCCGGGCTGAGCGTTACCGATGCGCTGAAACGCGTGCGTTCGTCGGTGACCCGCAAGGCCAAGGCGGTGGGGCATGAACAGAATCCGGCGCTCTACGACCAGACCGATGGCGATTTCTACTTTGTCTCCGCCCCGGCGGGTTCCGCCAAACCGACGGCCGCTGCCGAGCCGACCCGGATCGACCCGATGGCGGTGGAATTGAGCTTCTGGGATAGCGTCAAGGCGAGCGACAACCCGGACGATCTGCGCGCCTATCTTAAGAAATACCCGGATGGGCAGTTTGCCGAGTTGGCGCAGGGTCGCCTGCGGCGGTTCGCAAGTGCAGGTGCCGCCGAGGCTGGCGGTGCCGTGGCGCGGACTCAATCCGGTAAGGCGGATTGCGCGGCCTGTCCGGAAATGGTCGAGGTTCCGGCGGGCGAATTCCAGATGGGCGCGCCGCGCAGCGAGGTCGATAGCGGCGACATCGAACGGCCGCGGCATCTGGTGCGCATAGCGCAACCCTTCGCGATCAGCCGTTTTGAAATCACCCTGCGCCAATACACTGCCTTTGTCGATGCCTCCGGGTACAAGGGCGAAGGCAGTTGCCATGTCTGGGTTGGCTCGAATTGGGAAAACCAGCCCGGGCGCTCGTGGCGCGACCCCGGCTTCAACCAGACGCCGGATCACCCGGTCGTCTGTGTCAGCTGGAACGATGCACGGGCCTATGTGGCCTGGCTGTCGCGGCAATCCGGCAAGCACTTCCGCCTGCCGACCGAGTCGGAATGGGAATACATGGCCCGCGGCGGCACGCGCACCTCGCGCTTCTGGGGCGACGATCCGGCGCTGGCCTGCGAGTATGGCAACGTCCATGACGCGACGACGCAGAAATCGCGACAGTTCGCCTGGGATGCCCACGACTGCCGAGATGGCTTTGTCGAAACGGCGCCGGTCGGACGTTTCAAGCCGAATCCCTTCGGTATTTTTGATACCGCCGGCAACGTCTGGGAGTGGGTAGAAGACTGCCTGAACAGCAATTATATCAACGCCCCGAACGACGGTTCGGCACGGGTGACCGACGACTGCAGCCGCCGGGTGTATCGCGGTGGCGGCTGGAGCGGCCCGTCGTCAGTGCGCTCATCGACCCGGACCGGCAACCCGCCCGGCTACCGCTCGCAGTTGCTGGGATTCCGGGTGGTGCGTGGAGCGGATTGAGGCACAAAACCTTATTCCCGCATGGGCGGGATGTATCGGCGAAGTCAGCAATCGACCAACAGCTGTAGGAACTCGAACGGAAAAGCTGTCGCCTAACTTCTGAATTAACCGGACTGTGCTGCTTTTTGCGCGGGTCTGGTTGAATGAGTTGGTAGATCGGTCTTGAGAAACGCCTCGTCAAGCTTCCGGTACATGGAAAGCGATTTTTCCGACTCACTCTTGATGTTCTCGTAGAGCGATTCCGCGATAACACGGATGGCGTGTTTCTCTTGAGCTGTTAGCGTCGGATACTTATAGCGAGTGATGTGGTCAAGAATCTTAACTTTCCGTTGGTTGAATAACTCGCTTGTATCGCCACCGCACTTCAGTGCAAGCTGTGTTTCCCAGGAGATGTAGTTTTTCTCCTGATCTTTCTGGCGCTCGTTGCACTCCTTGCACACGGGAACGATGTTCCCGGGATGATGTAGACCGTATTCGGAGCGATTGAACATCACGAGATGCTCAATCTGAAGTTTCGTCTCTGTCGCGCAGTAGGCGCAGGCATTGTTGAACTCAGAGCGAATCTGCTCCCAAATTTCCCGCCCTTTTCCGGACCCGGTATTGAATGACCTACCCAGGTAATGCTCGCCTATGGAAGTAAGAAACGCGCGAACCGCAGTGTTCGCTGCATCTGACGGTGTGTTGTAAACGGCCATAAGATCTAACGTGAAGTAGACGACAAATCTGTCCAATAGTCCGAAGCCTTTCCAAGAAGCCAGAATTCAGGGCAGGCTGGACTGGTTGCTGGAGGAGGAATAGTGCCGGTTTCGCGGATATTCAATTTTCTGGGCCACCGATAAACAGCACAACTTCAAACCTACCCCGATAGCATCGACAGTGCAACTCGAGAACCGCTAACTCACAATTCATCGCGCTGCACTGACCGCTTCGAGGCTCTGTTGCGGATGGCCGGTTATGGCCGAACCCTGACTGCCAACACAGGTAAATTTTCAGCAAACAACAAAGCAGGTGCGACGTTGGGATAAAGAATCAAAGCATATTCCCTAACCGCCCACCACGCTCAGCCGCGAATGCCCGACGCCGCCGCCCTTGTCCACGCGGATCTGGGCGGGGATGCGTTCCTTGAGGCTTTCGACGTGGCTGATGACGCCGATCATCTTGCCGCTGGCGTTGAGGGCGTCGAGCGCGGCGAGGGCGGTTTCGAGGGTGTCGCCGTCGAGGGTGCCGAAGCCTTCGTCGAGGAAGAGGGAGTCAATCGAGGTTTTTTGGCTGACGAGGTCGGAGAGTGACAGCGCCAGCGCCAGGCTGACGAGGAAGCTTTCGCCGCCGGAGAGGGTGCGCGTGTCGCGGGCGGCGTCGCCTTGCCAGCTGTCGATGATGTCGAGTTCCAGCTCGCCGCCGGCCTTGCGGCGCAGCAGGTAGCGGGCGTGCAGGCGGGTGAGGTGGCGGTTGGCGAGGTGCAGCAGGTGGTCGAGCGTCAGCCCCTGCGCGAATTTGCGGAATTTGTCGCCCTTGGCCGAGCCGATGAGGCCGTCGAGGCGTTGCCAGAGGTCGCTGTCGCGGGTTTTTTCGGCGATTTCGGCAAACAGCGTCTGCTGCGTGATCCGCAGCGCATCGTCGCGGCTGAGCAGGCCGCGCAGGGTGCCTAGTTGCTCGGCCAGCGCCTGCCGTTGCCCGTCGATGTTGGCAAGCATGGCGTCGAGGTCGGCGAGCGGCAGTTCGACCAGTTGCGATGCGTTGGGGGCATCGGGCATCGCCTGTTCCAGTCGGCGGATTTTTTCTGCGGCGCTGGCGTGCAGGGTGTCGGCCTGCTGCATGGCCCGCGTGCAGCGCTCGCTGAGTTCGCTCAGCGCCTGCCGTTCGTCTGCAGGCAGCAGTGCGGCGAGGTAGGTGGCGGTGTCGTTGAAGGGGCTGGTGGTGAGTGCCGTCTGCCAGCCGGTGGCGGCGTCTTGCAGCGCCTTTTGCTGTTCGGCGAGCTGGCTTTCCAGTTGCTGCAGGCGGCCGCTGAGGGCGGCGAGTTCCTGCGTGGTGGCGGCGTGGGTGGCGCTGGCGGCCTCGAGTCGGGCGCGGGCGGTGGCGATGTCAGCCTCCGGCGATGCCTGAATTTCGGCAAAATTTACGGTTGACCGCAGTTGGGCGAGATTTTCGCGCCATAGCGCGGCTTCGGCATCGGCAGCCTCGCACGCGGCTTGCTGGCGGGTGCGGGCTTCAGCCAGCGCCTGCTGGCGCTGCTGTTTTTGCTGCCAGTCCAGCCACTCGGCTTCGCGGGCCTGTAACCACTCGGCGGGTGAATCCGGCAGCGGGTGGCCGGCGGCGGTGAGGGAGGTTTGCAACTGGCTGCTAAGGCTGGCGAATTCCTGCTGGCGGGCGGCGAGGTCGCGGGCTTGGGCGGCCTGTTGCTCGGCCAGTAGCTGCGCTTCGCGGGTGAGTAGGTCGCGGCGGGCGCTGGCGGCCTGCAGGCGCTGTGCGGCGGCGTTGGCCTGCTGGCGGGCCTGGGCAATGGCCTGTTCGCCGGCGTCGGCGGTTTGCTCCAGCGTGGCCAGACGTCGGGCTTCGGTGTCGGCGGCGCTCTGGCTGGCTTTGAGTAGCTCGCCGTTCTGCCAACAATCCTGCCAACTCTCGGGGGCCGGCTGGCTGGTCGCAGGCAGCGCGGTCAGGGTCGCGGCCCATTCCGTCTGCCACTGGCTGATGTCGGCGCTGGCCTTGTCCTGCTGGCGGCGCCATTCCTTGAGTTGGGCGTCGATGGCGGCGATCTCCTCGGCGACCTTGCGGCCGTCGTTGGTCAGCGTTTCGAGCGCGGTTTCCAGCGTTTTCAGGGCGCTTTCGGTAGTGGAAACATCGAGCGCGGCGTAGGCGGCAATCGCCGGGTGCTCGGTGGCACCACAGAGCGGGCAGGGGGTGTCGGGCTGGAGCTGGCGGCGGTGGTCGTCCAGTTGCTTGATCAGGCGCTCCTGTTCGAGCAGCTTTTTCTTGTCGGCGACTTGTTCCTGTGTGGTCCGGTAGCGCTGGCGCAGGGTGTCGCGCTTTTCGCTCAGGGTCTTGAGGGTGGCTTCGCCGCCGGTGATTTCGGTGCTGCGGGTCTGCTGCTGGTTGGCGATTTCGCGGCGGCGGCCGGCTAGTGCCAGCAATTGCTGCCAGCGGCCGACGGCGGCCTGCATCTGCCGCGCCTGTTCGCGCAGTTGCTCCCGGCTTTGCCCGGCGAGGCGTTGCTGCTGTTCGGCCTCGGCCCTGGCGAGCGCGGCATCGGCGGTCGATTTTTGCGTGTTTTCCGCGTTTACCGCAGCTAACTGGTTTTCGGCGGCTTGGCGGTTATCGGCCTGCTTTTGCGCCAGTTGGCGGGCGTCGTTTGCCAGCGTGGCCAGCGTTTGCTGCAGTTGCCCGCGCTGCTGGAACTGCTGCTTCCACACGGCGAGTTCTTCACCGAGGCGGGCGCGTTGTGGTTGGGCGGAGAAGAAGGCTGCGAGTTCGCGGGCTTCATGATTAAGCTCATCCAGCGTCTTGCGGGCGTGGCTGGCCAGCTCGGCGGCCAGGCTGTTGGCAGTTTCGGCGTGCTGCAGGCGGGTCTGGCTGAGTTGTTGCTGGTGGCTGCGCTGGGTAGCGATCTGGCGCTGGCTTTCGGCAAGTGCTGCCTCGGCTTGCTGCCAGCGCTGGTGCAGCGGCTGCAGCTCGACTGCGGGGACGCTGGCGGCGAGGCGGGCGAGTTGCGGGGCGGCGTCGGCAGCAGCCTGTCTGGCCGTGGTTTGCCGGGCCTCGGCATCGCGCAGTTCGCGGCTGGCCTGATCAAGATCGTTGCGCCACTGGCGTAGCGTTTGCAGCGCCTGCCATTGCGGCTGCAGGGCTTGTTGCTGCCCCTCCAGCGCGGCGATTTCGGTGGTTTTTTCTGCCCGCGCCTCGGTGCTGAGCAGCTCGACACCATCGGCGCGGGCCTGCAGGGTGCGCAGTTCGTCACGCGCATCACGGGCTTTTTCAAAAACGCGGATCGAAATGTCGCGGTAGATTTCGGTGCCGGTCAGCTCTTCCAGCAGCTCGGCGCGCTCGTTGGCGCTGGCGTTCAAAAAGGCGGCAAAGCCGCCCTGCGCCAGCAGCATGGATTTGGTGAAACGCGGGAAGTCGAGGCCGGTGATCTGCGCGATGCGGTCCAGCTTTTCCTTGGTCTGGCTGGCGAGAATGGTGCCGTCGGCAGTCGCCAGTTCCACCTTGGGCGCCTGCAGCGCGCCGTCGGTTTTTTCGCGGGCGCGGCGCTGGCTCCAGAAGGCGCGGTAGCCCTGACCCTTGACCTCAAATTCGACCTCGGCGAGGCAGTCGGCGGTGTGCCGGGTCATGATGTCGTTGTCGCTGGCCGAGATTTTGTCCAGCCGTGGCGTCTGGTGGTAGAGCGCGAGGCAGATGGCGTCGAGCAGCGTCGATTTGCCGGCGCCGGTGGGGCCGGTGATGGCGAACAGACCGTTGTCGGCAAAGGGCGGGCGGGTGAAGTCGACTTCCCATTCACCCTTCAGCGAATTGAGGTTCTTCAGGCGCAGACGGAGGATTTTCATGCGCTGGCCTCTGCCGTGGGGTTGGCCAGTTCGGCGATGACGTCGCGGTAACGCCGGCCGAGTGCGTCGCGCATCTCATCGGGGATTTCCTCGCCGGCCAACCGGCGGGCGAAGACCTCTTCCGGCGCCAGTTCGGCCAGCGTCTCCATGGCTTCGCTGACGATTCCCGCCTGCTTGCTGCCCCGCGCCTTGCGCACCCGCAGCACTTCCACCGGCCAGCCGTCGCAAACCGCCTGAATGCGCGCCGGCAGGTCGGCGAGGTAATCGTCTTCGATGATGGTGATTTCCAGCCAGGCCGGCGTTTCGCGCGTGCAGCGGGCGGCGGCGGTGCCGATGGCGGCGGGCAGGCCGGCGAGGCTGGTTTCGATGGAAATCAGCGGCTGAAAGCAGGGCACGGGGATCGGCGTCACCGATTGCAGGCCAGCGGCGTTGAGTTCGACCAGCAGCATCTGCTTTTCCTGTCGCGCTTCGTCAAAGCTCAGCGGCAGCGGCGAGCCGGAATAGCGGATGTGCTCCAGGCCGCCGACTGCCTGCGGCCGGTGGATGTGGCCGAGTGCGACGTAGTTGACGGGCGGAAAGGCCGAGGTCGGAAAGGCCTCCAGCGCGCCTACGTAGATTTCCCGCACCGATTCGCTGCTGCTGGCGCCGACAGTGGTCAGGTGGCCGGTGGCGATGACCGGCAGCGGCAGACCGAGATCGTCGCGCTTCGCCAGGGCGGCGGCATGGACGGCGGCATAGTGTTGCTGGATGGCCTGCTGCAGCGACAACTGCTTGTCTTCCGCACTCTGTCCGGCCTGGCTTTGCAACACGTCGCGCGGGCGGATGAATGGAATGGCGCAGACGATGGCACCGGGCGTGCCGTCGCGGCGCGGCAACACCTGCACCTGCGCCGCGACATCCTCCGCCCCCGGCACGACATGGGTGCCGAGGCGGGCCAGCAGCGCGCGGCTTTCGCCCAGCACCGCCACCGAATCATGGTTGCCGCCCAACAGCAGCAGGCCGACGCCCGCCTCGTGCAGGCGTAGCACCAGTTGGTTGTACAACTCGCGGGCATAGGAGGGCGGTGTGCCGGTGTCGAACAGGTCGCCGGCGACCAGCACCGCGTCGATTTCCTGTGCCGCCACCTGCGCCAGCAGCCAGTCGATCAGCGCCTGATGCTCGGCCTGCCGGGTCTTGCCCATGAAGTGCTGGCCAAGATGCCAGTCGGAGGTGTGGAGGAGGCGCATGGAAGCGATGCAGATCAGTTTCTGGAAACGCCCGATTTTACGGGTAAGTGCCCCTGATTTCGGTCATTTTTCACGGTTGACCGCAGATCGCGTGGGGCGGGGCCTCAACCTCTGGGCTAAACAGACGTTATAAAAGTCATGGCAGCTGCGTTGCTGCCGATCATCGAAGGAGCGCCATCATGTCGAATGCTCTCAACCCCCTCAGCCTCAAGGCCTTCGAAGCCACGGCCGCGAGAGCCGCCGCTTACCTCGACGCCTGCGACAACGGTGGCACGCATGTCACGCTCGATCCTGACTACTATCAGGCCTGCGGCTGCCTGCTGAGCAGGATGTTTAGTCTTTTCGAAGCCCGCCATACCTTCCCCGATCTGCTGAGTCGCTCTGCTGCTGCCCGCGAGATCGCTGAATCGGTCGGCATGGGCCATCGGCTGGAAACCAGCCTGCTTGTCTTCTACCCGCAACTTGCTTCCGTTCTTGGCCGGGCCGCGGCGCGCGGACGCCATGCCTGAACGTCGGGCCACCTGAAAACAATTCAGGCAACCTTGAATTTCAAGGTAAATTGAGCCCTTCGCGACTTGGCGGAGGGCCAAATGGCCAACCAGTTTCTTGCGGGCAGGCGCGCCCTGATTACCCATGCCGATCAGTTCATGGGTCCGGCGCTGTGCGACAGCTTTCGCCGCCATGGGGCGAATGTCATTGCCGATACCTCGACTCTGCTGAACACAGATGCGCCGGAGGCGCTGATTGCCGGGGCCGGCGACCTCGACATTCTGGTCATTAATCTGGCCCTCAAGGCACCGACGACGCCGCTCGATCAGATTGACGATGGTGAATGGCAGACGGCATTCCAGTCGCTGGTCGCCCCGCTTCCGCGTCTGGTGCGGGCCGTGGTGCCGATGATGAAGGCGAAAATGCGCGGCAAGATACTGCTCATGGGCAGCGCCTCGGCACTGCGCGGCATGAAAAATTGTGCCACCTACAGCGCCGCCCGCGGCGCCCAGCTCGCCTACGTACAGGCAGCCGGCGTCGAGCTGGCGCCGCATAACATCCAGATCAACGCCATTGCCCAGAATTTTGTCGATAACCCGACCTACTTCCCGCCGGAGGTGCAGGCCAACCCGCGTTTTCAGGAGCGTCTGAAGCGCGAGGTGCCGCTGGGGCGTCTGGTGGCTGCCGAGGAGGACAGCGAGTTCGCGGCCTACCTTTGCAGCGATGCGGCCAATTGCTTTGTCGGGCAGGTCTTTCCGGTATGTGGCGGGTGGGTCGGGCGCTGAGGCCACTCGTGGAGGCGCCTGAATACCGATGGTGATCAAACTCGTGGTCGGCACCCTGTTGCTGGTGCTGCTGGGTGCCTGGCTGGCGTATCGCAAGCGTTATCGCGGCTTGGCGCTGGCGGTCTGCATGTGCCTGCTGACCCTGCTGGTCGGGGTCTGGGCCATCTTTCAGTCGCGCTCGTCGACGGCCGCCATCGGCATCCTGTTCCTGCCGTTTTATGGCGTGTTTTCCGGTGCCATGGCCTGGCTTTATCGGCAGTTGGTCAATGCCGAGCGCCGGTGGTTGCGCGGCCTCGGCTGGCTCAGCCTGATAGTGTCGCTGGCGGTGCCGGTTGCGCTGGTTTATTCCGGCTGGCAGAGCATCGCCCTCAACCGTAGTCGCGACGCGCAGCATCAGGCCAATCTGGCGCAGATCGAGGGCTACCGCAAGCAACTCAAGGCGGTGCTGACCGAGAATCCGGGGCGTGAGTCGGCTGTCGTCGAAGCACTGATCAGCGCCAATCTGAGCAACCGCAATTTCCTCCTGCCGCTACTGGAAACACCCTACGTGGCGCCGGCAACGCTGGATCGGCTGGCGGCGAATGACGATCTCGGCATCGCGCTGTCGGCAGTCAGAAATCCGGCCTGCCCGTCGGCAACGCTGGCCCGTGTTTATAGGGAGCACAGCTACCCGGACTATTTTTTCCAGGCGCTTGCCGCCCATGCCAATACGCCAACGGATGTGCTGGTCGATCTTTACCGGCGGCCAGCCACCATCATGGGGCTGGATCGTTCTTTCGCGAAAAACCTCGCCACCCCGCGCGAAATCCTGCTCGACATTGCAACACGCACGAAGGAAAGCTTCGTCGTTCAGCAACTGCTGCAGAATCCAAAGTTCGATTGCACGCTGCTCACGCCCATGGAGGCTGCGTTGCGGCGTTCGGAAAGGCCGACCGACAGCTTTAGCGAGAGGCGCCTGCGGGAATTGCGTGGCGGGGCGTGTGCTGCGCCGGCAGGGTCGGGACGCTAAGGGCGTCACACCGGATTACAAAATCCCCAGCACATTCTCCGGTGGCCGGCCGATGGCGGCCTTGTCGCCATTGACGACGATCGGGCGTTCGATCAGTTTGGGGTGGGTAACCATGGCGGCGATCAGGGCATCTTGAGATAGCGATGGCTCGGCCAGGTTGAGTTCCTTGTACTCCGCTTCGCCCTTGCGCATCAGGGCGCGGGCGTCGGCGAGGCCAAGTTTTTTCAGTAGGCCGCGCAAGGTAGCGGCGTCAGGCGGGGTATCGAGATAGGTGACGATGCCCGGTTCGATTCCTCGCTGCTGAAGGAGGGCGAGGGTGTCACGGGATTTGCTGCAACGGTTGTTGTGGTAAATGGTGATGGTCATGGCGGGGGATTGGGGGATGCCGATTTTGGGCAGATTTTCGGGTTGACCGCAGATGGGGTTCAGGCGAGCTTTTTCAGCGCCAGCGCGTTGATGCAGTAGCGTAGGCCGCTGGGTTGCGGGCCGTCGGGGAAGACGTGGCCGAGGTGGGCATCGCAGACGGCACAGGTGGTTTCCAAGCGCTGCATGCCGTGGCTGGTGTCGAGGATGTAATTGACGAGGCCGGGCGCGATGGCCTGGGTGAAGCTCGGCCAGCCGCTGCCGCTGTCGAATTTGGTCTGCGCGTCGAACAGGGGTTCGCAGCAGCAGGCGCAGGCGTAGCGGCCGGGTTCGAAAACTGCGCACATCGACGAACTGAAGGCGCGTTCGGTGCCTTTCTGGCGGGTGACGTAGAACTGTTCCGGCGTCAGTACTTCCTTCCAGTCGGCGGCGCTGCGCTCGTCGCGGCGCGGCGGTAGCGGGTTGCCGTTACGGATGATCTCGATGATGCCGTTCCAGGTCAGCAGGTCGGTGGTTTGGCTCATGTTTTGTCTCCCTGTGGGTTTCAGGTACCGCAGAAGGTCATGTAAGTCTTGGTGAATTCGCTCGGGGCGGGTTCGCCATACTCCGTGTCCGCCGCGCGTTCGTCAAATGGCGACTGGATAACTGCCAGCAGACGCTCGAAGGGCGCCAGGTCATTGTGCTCGACCGCCGCATCCAGAGCCGCTTCGACCCGGTGGTTGCGCGGGATGTAGGCTGGGTTGGCCTGCTGCATGGCGGCGAGTAGGGCAGGAGTGCGTATCGGCTGGCGCGCCAGCCAGCGGGTTTGCCAGTCGGCGAAATCCGGCACCTCGGCCATCAGGCCTTGCAAACGCGCGGCATCGCCGGTCGCTGCGGCGGTCAAGGCGCGGAAGGCGAGGGTGAAGTCGAGCTGCTGGTGCTTGAGCGTGAGCAGGAAATCGTCGATCAGCCCCCGATCAGCGTCGGCCTCACCGGTGTCGTCCAGCCCCAGCTTGGCGCGGAAGACGGCCAGCCAGTGCGCGGCATGGCGCTCGGTGAAGGCGTCGATGACCTCGGTGGCCAGCTTGACGGCGCGCTGGGTGTCGGCATCGATCAACGGCAGCAGTGTTTCGGCCAGCCGCGCCAGATTCCAGCGGGCGATGCCGGCCTGCTTGCCGTAGGCGTAGCGCCCGCCGCTGTCGATGGAGCTGAACACCGCACTCGGGCTGTAGGCCTCCATGAAGGCGCAGGGGCCGTAGTCGATGGTTTCGCCGGAGAGCGTCATGTTGTCGGTATTCATCACCCCATGGATGAAACCGACGCCCAGCCAGCGCGCCACCAGTTCGGCCTGCCGCTCGGCGACGGCGGCCAGCAGGTCGAGGTAGGGCTGGGTGCTGTTCGCCAGCGCCGGGTAATGGCGGGCGATGACGTAATCGGCCAGCCGTTTGACCTGTTCCGGCCCCTGATGCGTGGCGAAGAACTCGAAGGTACCGACCCGCACATGGCTCGCGGCCACCCGCGTCAGCACCGCGCCGGGCAGCGGCCGGTCGCGGCGCACCATGTCGCCGGTCGCCACCACGGCCAGCGAACGCGTCGTCGGAATGCCCAGCGCGTGCATGGCCTCGCTGATCAGGTATTCGCGCAAGGCTGGCCCGAGCGCACACTTGCCATCGCCGTTGCGCGAAAACGGCGTGCGTCCGGAGCCCTTAAAGGCGATGTCGCGGCGTTGGCCCTGGCAGTCGATTACTTCGCCGAGCAACAAGGCGCGGCCGTCGCCCAACTGTGGCGAAAACCCGCCAAACTGGTGCCCTGCATAGGCCTGAGCGATCGGCTCTGCCCCTTCCGGCACGCGGTTGCCGGCCAAGGCCTCGACCCCCGCCAGCGAGGCCAGTACCGCCGGATTTGCCCCCAGTTCGCGGGCTAGTGCCTCGTTCAGGCGGATCAAAACCGGTTTGCTCGCTGGCGTTGGCTTCCACGGGGCGTAAAAACCCTCTAGGTCGCGGACATAGGTGTTATCGAAGGCAAAAAAACGGGGGGCAGGGGCGTTCATCGAAATCGCTTATTGTCGGTTTTGTGTTGTCTGCTGCCGATTTTGTCGCAAATCGCGGTGGCAGGATGGCTTCAAGCAATTACGATGCGAGCGGGTGAGTTTGGTTCCCCGGACGCTACGATTGGCCTTGGATGGGCCTGCATCGCATTTTTCGATTTTGGTCGATTTTTCCGGTTGACCGTAGCGAACAGCCATCGGCAGTGCATCAGGCTTCAGGAATCGCGTGACCGGCATCGCGCAGGACCTTGGCCCAGCGGCGGATGGTTGCCCGCAAGCTTTTCTGTGCCGGGCTGTCCAGTGGCAGCTTCGGGACCAGATCGAGAGCCTGGGCGGGCGTCAGGTAGCCGTATTCCAGCAAGGCCATGCAGAACTCGCGATCCTTGTCGCGGCCAGCCACTGCCTTCGCCAGAAATAGATCAACGATATCCAGGCAGTAGCCAAGGCGGCCGTTGGTGTTGGGGGTCTGCACCCGATGCACGCGCTGCATCCAGTCGTGCGGCAATACCGCAGTATCCGGGCCGACCCCTTGGGCGTAGTAGCCATGGGTTTCGTGGAAAGTCGAGCCTTCGCCGATAGCACCGTCGATCCGGTCGGCCAGTTCGGGCGCCTGCAGGGGATAGATGTCCGCTTCCATCGACACCATGAACACCGGCGCCGGGTTCGGTAGCGGCCCGAGCAGCGACTGGCTGCCGACGATCACGAACTCGTATTGGTCCGTAATGTCGCCACTGGCGCGGATGATGTGTTCCAGTTCTTCGCGGGTCATGGTGCGTCGGTTGGGGATTGTGTGGGCAGCGTATCGATGCTGTTGCCGATCACCACCCCCTGCTTAAGGTCGCTCACCTCCTGCAGAATTCTCTGGCGAACTGCTTCCGGCAAAATCGTGACCAGCGGCGACGCCTGCCGGAGCTGTTGGGCATGCCGAGTTCGCCCCAGGATACGGCGCCAGCTGCCGGCAGCCAGAATGTCCAGCCACTCGCGCCATAGCCCGGCCGAGCGGGCATCGCCGGTGGCCAGCCAGCGCTCGGTTGTCTCCCGCGCTTGCTGTACGCAAGCCGGATTCTGCTTGGCGAGCCGAACCGCTTCGTCATGGAGCGCCAGACTTTGCAAATCCTGCAGCCGGTGCCGTGCCGTCTCCGCCGAAACGCGCACCTCGACCACCGGTGCTGGCCGCCGGGAGCGCGCCGCCGCAGAGGCCGCCGGTGCAGGCGCCAAAGTGTCGCCAGCCAGCAGCGCCAACTCGCCGCTGATGCCGAGAATCGACATCACCCGCAGATAGGTACCGAAGGAAGGCGCCGGGTCGCCGGACTCGACCGCGCGCAAGGTATTACGCGTGATTCCCGCCCGTGCCGCCATCTCAACCGTACCCAACCCCTGCGCCTTGCGCAGTCGTTTGAGGCGGTCGCCCAGTTGCAGCAACAACTGGCGTTCCAGAACGGGGTGAAGGGCGGGTGTGATCATTTGGTCAATATAATAACCATTACGCAATTAAATGGTCAATAAAATGATCAAATAATCGGGGGTGTCTTTAATGAATTCTGGCCTTCTAACAGGGCTGGCATGGCGACTGAGTCAGAATCCGGCACGACCTAGTTTGAAGCGTACCTCGATGGGAGCATCGATTTTGGGCAAAATTCCGCGTTCGCCGTGGGAGTTGCGACAAATGAAGGATGTGGCGGAGACAGAGCGGTTGTCGGCCTTATGGAAAGCTTTGCTTAAGGTCGAAAAACAGCGCTAAACGCTGATCAAACCCTCACCACCTATTCCCGAAAATGCGCCTCTGCCATCTGCTCCGCCACTGCCCATAGCGCCGGCGCACCACCTGCGATCGGTGGTTGGCAGCGGGTTTTGATCTGCTCGAGGGTGACCGACATTTCGACCCAGGTGCCGCCATCAGTGGCGGCGTTGTGGATCATGGGCTGGAAGCGGTCGAGGGCTTTGGCGAATTTGGCATCGTCGCTGGCGGCGGCTTCGAACTCGTGCCAGAGGTCGCGGAATTCGCTGGCTTGTGCTGGAGGGAGGAGGCCGAAGAGGCGTTCGGCGGCCTGTTGTTCGCGGGCTTGCTGCCCAGCGTGGGTTTCCGGGGCATGGAAGGGCACGTCGCCGGCATCGATTTCGACGATGTCGTGGATCAGCAGCATTTTGATGACGCGCAGGATGTCGACGCTGCCCGCGGCGTATTCGGCGAGTACCAGCGCGTACATGGCGAGGTGCCAGGAGTGTTCGGCGCTGTTTTCGCGTCGCGAGCGGTCGATCAGCGGCGTCAGGCGAACGATGCTTTTCAGGCGGTCGATTTCACGCAGGAAGGCGAGTTGTCGTTCGAGGTTGGGCGGGGTCATCGTTGGCTCATTCTTCGCGGCGCTTCTTTTCGGCGGCCTGCCATTTCTTCCAGTTCTGGCGGAACTTGCTGAGGCCGGTGCCGCTGAGGTAGTGGGTTTCCTGGTGTTCCTTGGCAATCGCCGGGTTGATGACCAGTTCATCACCCTGGCCGAAAAAGGCAAGCACGGCGTTCTTGGGAACGAGCGCGGCGACGACGCCGGGAATGTCGTCGGCAGTTTTTACATTCTGGCCGCTGAGTTGCTTGGCCTTTTCGGAGAGCGTCGTCCAGCAGAGGCCGTTTTCACGGTATTTCAGTGCCGTGGTGATGCCGCGGTAGACCGGAATCAGCTCGGGCAGCCCGGCGAAGAAGCTGGCCCAGTCGTCGCGGCGGGCGGTGACGCGGAAGAGGGTGTCCTTGTCGGCGGCTTCAAACATCTGGACGCCTTGCGCGCTATTCAGCGGGATGTGGTCGAGCATGGCGCGTTCGCCGCAATCCCAGGCGGTGCCGAGGACGGCGCTCCAGTCTTGGGCAGAAAGACGGCCGGCCCGGAATTCTTCCCAGCAGTACATCGCGAACTGGAAAACGGCGGTCGGCTGCTGCGTGCAGAACATTTCGTCGATGTCGGCGGTGATGGCGCTGGCGACCAGCGGGTCTTGCGTCGGCAGGGCGGCCAGTGCGGCGGTGACGAATTCGCCGAGGTTGCCATAGCGGTCAGTGTGCGCGGCGAGGTAGTCGAGCCAGGCGCTGGCGTCGATCTGCTCCTTGTCGGTGGTGACACGGCCATTGGGTTCGAGGACGAGGTATTGGTAGGTGTAGCGCATGATGGTCGGCGAATGGGTCAGCGGGGAGCCGGTTTTTTGCGGGCGCCGGCCGGTTTGGCCGGGCCGGAGCGTTGGTTCGTGCTGCGGTTCGGGTTGCGGCTGGGGTCAGCATGCTCCAGCCAGATCAAGGTGTCGATATACGACATGAAGCCTTGCAGATAGGCCGGCGCGACGTCGCGCATCCGCTCCAGGCTACGCAGCACGAGATGCTGGGAGTTCATCGGGCCGGCGTTTTCCGGCGCCTGGGCGAGGGTTTGCGTGAGTTGCTGCTCGGTGCTGAGCCTGGACCAGGCATCGCGGAAAATGGCGACTGCCTTGAGTTCCGGCGCCGCGGTGCTGGGGGCGATTGCCGATTTTGGCCGGTTTTTCGGGTTGACCGTGGAAGCTGGCGGGAACGGTTGCGGAGCGCTGCTGGCCGCTTGCGCGTGTTGGCCGATGTACTGGAGCAGGGCCGCGAGCGGGCTGCTGCTGTCGGGCGTAGGCGGGATGCTTGCCAGCGGAGCGGGCCGTGTCAGTTCGTCGGCGAGTGCTGCCAGTTTGGGTTGCAGCAGCGCCTGCACGCTGGCCGGTTGTGCTGCTGCTCGATGCGACAGCGCTTCCAGGTAGGCAAAACGGACTGGGTCGCGCTCGGCGGCGCCGGCATCGCGCAGGGCGTCGAGGCGAGCGATCAGATCGTCCGCACCGGGCGTTTCAGCCATGGGCTTCCTTGGCCGGCTGGCTGGATTTTGGCACCGGTGCCATTTCGACGCGGCGGTTGCGGGCGCGGCCGTCGGCGTCGCTGTTCGGGGCGACCGGCTGCTGCGAGCCGAAGGCGGCGGCGAAGATGGCATCGCTCGGCACGCCTTCCTCGATCAGCGTGCGGGTGACAGTCAGGGCGCGCTGGGCGGAGAGCTCCCAGTTGTCGGCGAATTTGCTGTGGCTGCCGCGCACCGGCATGTCGTCGGTAAAGCCGCTGACCATCAGCATCTGCTGGCCGACCGAGAGGTAGGCGGCGATGGGCTGGGCGAGGCCTTTCAGCACCTGCCGGCCTTCCGGCTGCAGCTGGTCCGAGTTGAGCGCGAAGAGCACGTTGCCGCTGATGCCGATCTTGCCGTTGTCGAGCGTGATGCGGCCGGAAGCGAGTGGGCCGGCGAGCGCCCTTTCCAGCGCCAGGCGGCGTTGTTCTTCCTGCTGACGCTTGGCGATTTCGGCTTCCAGACTGGTGACGAGTTCAAGCTGCACGCCGAGCACGCCGACCAAAATGAGGACGAAGGCGCCGAGCAGGCCGGACATCAGGTCGCCGAAGACCGCCCAGATGGGCGTGCTGTGTTCGACGCTGGCGTCGATGTCTTCCATGCTCAGGCCTCGACCGGTTTGTCAGCAGGGTTGGAGACGCGCTGCAGGTCGTCGACCATCTTCTTCTGCGACAGGATGCTGAGGTCGATGATTTCACGGGCCTGCGCGACGTAGTAGGCAAGCTGCTCGTCGCTGCGCGTAAGCGACTTGGCGAGCGCGCCTTCGATGCGCTGCAGCGCTGTCATCATCTTGTCGTTGGATTCGGCAAACAGCTTCACGGCGGCGCCAAAGGCCTCGCCCAGACTGGCCACTTCCAGCGCGCCACCGGCAATGCCGGCGCCGATTTCGCCCAGCTTGCCGGCTTCGCTTTCCATCTGGCTGGCGAACTGGCTGCCGGCGCGTTCGAGCAGGTCGGCCGACGAGCTCACCAGCGCGTCGATGGCGCTGCGCTGTTCAGTCGAGGCGTGGTTGATGGCGTTGAGCAGCGCGCCCAGCGTTTCCATGATGCGGGCGCGTTCTTCGAGCAGGCTGTTGTCGCGCGCCATGCTGGCCGAGAGCTCATGGCGCAACTGGCCGATCACCTCGGCGGCGGCCTTGGGCGCTTCGGCCGCGGTCTGCATCAGGCGGGTGACTTCGGCGATGGTGGTTTCCGACTGACGCTGGGTGGCGGCGACGAGGTCGCGGGCGGTGTCGCCGAGCGTCTGCGTGATCTGCTGCTGTTGCGCCAGCGCCGCGTCGCCGTGTTGCTGCCACTGGTTTTCCAGCTTGCCGGCCATGGCGGTCAGGGCGTTGGTGAATTGGTTCTGGCGGGCCTGTTCTCCGGTCGCCCAGTCGCGCTGCCAATCGGCTTGCGTGGCGCGCAGGTCGGCGATCAAGGTGGCGGTCCGTTGGGCAAAGGCATCGGCCAGGGCGGTCTGTGTTTGATCCAGCGCCAGGGTCAGCCGGTCGCTGGCTTGTTCGTGTTTGGACAGTGCGGCGGTCCAGGTATCGGCCACGGCCGTCACGGCGCCGTCGAAGCGCTGGGCAATGCCGTCGAGCTGGGTGGCGACCTGTTGCGCCAGCGTCGCCTGCTGATCCTGCGTGGTCTGCGCGAAGGCGGCGTGGCTGGCGGCCAATTCGGCCTTGAGCGCGGTGTGGGTGGCTTCGACGGAATCCAGCAGGGTTTGCGAGCGGTGGCCGAAGGTGTCGGCAAAGGCGGTGAGGGTGCCATTCAGTTGCGCGTTCAGCGCGTCGCCGTGCTGGCCGTGCTGGGCCAGGGCGGCATGCCAGGTGCTGGCGACTTGCGCGACGGCCGCGTCGAGGCGGGCGGTGATGGCGTCGATCTGCTGCGCCAGCGTCGTTGCCAGTTGTTGCTGGCTGGCGCTGGTGGCGGCGGCGAGCGCGGCCTGTTGCCGGGCGGCGTCGGCTTGCAGCTTTTCCTGGGTCGCATCGACCGAGGCGAGCAGGGTCGTGGAACGTTGCTCGAAGCTGTCGGCGTAGGCGGTGAGGGCGCTTTGCAGTTGCTGGCGCTGGATGTCGGTGGCCTGTTCGTGACGGGCCAGCGCCTGCGTCCAGGTGTCGCTCACGGCGCCGACAGTCTGCGCGAATTGGCCGGCGATGCCTTCCAGCTGGCCCTGCACGGTGCCGAACAGCTTGTCGTGCAGACCGCGGGTTTCGTTGGCGATGCTGGTCATCGTCGCGGTGACCACCGGCTGGATGGTCTCGGCGGCGACGGTGGCACTGTCTTTCAGGCTGGATTTAAGCGACTGGTCGACGGATTGGGCGAGGTCGGTATAGAGCGTCTTGGTCTCCCTGTGAAAGCGGTCCTGGCCGGCCAGCAGGCGATCGCCGAGCTGACGGTTCTGCTCGGCCATCTGGCTCATCATCGCATCGAGCTTGCCGACCAGTTCGGGCAGCGCCTGCGCCTGGGATTGCAGGGCCTTGAAGGTTTCCTGACGCTGGTAAGAGAACGAAAAATCGCGCAGCACGCCGGCAATGCGGCTGTCGAGCAGCTGGCCGACCTTGAGGCGGTCGCGCCGGCACAGGGCAGAGATCAGGCCGAGCATGGCCGAGGTGGCGACGCCGGCGACCGAAGTACCAAAGGCGACGCCAAGGCCCTTGACCGGCGCGGCCAGCGCCGAGCGGATGGTCTGCAGGTCGGTGGTGCTTTCCAGCGCCAGCACGGCGCCGTTCAGCGTCACGACCATGCCGAGGAAGGTGCCGAGCATGCCGAGCAGGACCAGCAGACCGACCAGATAGGGCGTGATGCCGGGGCCGGGCAGGGCGACGCGCTCGCCTTCGATGCGCAGGCGCACGGTGTTCTGCAGGGCGGCCGGCACCTTTTGCAGCCATTCGCCAAGGTGGGCAAGGTCGTCCGGGATGGTGTTGAGCGCCTGCGCCAGCCCGACTGTGTTGCGGTCGAAACGCCGCATTTCCAGCGCGCCGACAATATAGACGGCGGTGATGATCAGCGTGACGGCCAGCGCCAGCGTGCTGCCGCCGATATAGGTGAAGGCCACCCAGACGGCGGCGAGCAGACCGAGGATGAAAGCGGAGAGAGCGTGGTTGCGGTTCATTGTTCAGTATCGGTGTGGGGGTCGGCCTCGCCGAGCGCGGCGATCAGGCCGGCGACGGGCTTCAGGCGTAGGTCGAGTTCAGCGAGCAGCACGGCTTGGGTGTCCTGGCAAAAGGCTTCGAGCCAGCCACCGGGCTGCGTCCATTGCGTCGGATCGTCTTCGTTGCCGGTTGGCATGGCATGCCGGTGTTCCTGATAGCGTTGCGCGTGGCGGCGGGCGAGCAGGATCGGGATATTGGCGAGCAGGGTGCGCTCGCGGCTGGCCAGGATCTTGTCGAAACCGGCGTCGAGTTCGGCGAGTTGGCGTTGCGCCGGCGAGCCTTGCAGCAAGGCCTTGCGGGCGTTATTGCGCAGCGCGGCGAGGGCGCTGCTCATGTCCCGCTGGTGCGCCAGGTAATAGCGGTGGCAAGGGGCGTAGTCCGCCGCGGCCTCGGCGCTGGCACCGGGCAAGGGCGTCGGAAAGCGGTGGCGCGGCGCCGGGTTTTCGCCCGAGTCGTTGAAAACACCGTCGGCGAGGATGGCGGTGCCGAGCTGGCTGCGGACGTGGTGCAACTGGGCGGACAGTGCTGCCGCCTGCGTGCCGGGAACGGTGGACGTACCCGGGCCGGCCGTCTGGTTGAGGACCGAGAAGAGGGCGAGTGCATCCGAAAAATCCAGCCACTGCCCCAGGCGCTCTCCAAAATCATATTTTGGATCAATAACTTCCGGGGTGGTGTCGGAGAGAAGGCGAACAAGGCCGGAGCGGTTGAATGTGGTGCGCTGCAAGCCGCGCGTCATGACCGTTGGACTGGCGAAGTCGAAAAAAGGCCGCAAGGCTACACCAAACTGATGACGCGGTCAGCGTCTTCTGCCAAGCCGCTTGCCAGCGACGATTACGGCGGGCGTCGATGTCGTTGGCTGCCGGCAGGGGCATTTTCGGCGTGCCTGATAGTGACTTGTGGGTGCTTGGCGGTCCTTCGGAGCGGCCCCGGCTCGGGTATAATTCTGCCCTTTCCGCCACACCGAAACCACCTCATGGCCGACATTCTTTGCCTCAAGGGCGAGCCCGCCTTTTCCGCCTTCCGCCTGCAACGCCTGCTTGCCCGCCTGACCGCGGCCGTCGCGGATATCGAATCGGTGACCGCCGACTACTGGCATGTGATCGCGCAGAAACGCGCCCTAAGTGCCGACGAGCGCACGAAGCTGGCGCAGCTGCTTGAAGAACAGCCGGCCGGCGCCGACAATGGCGCGCTCTTCCTGGTCGCGCCGCGTATCGGCACCATTTCGCCATGGTCGTCCAAGGCGACTGACATCGCCTTCAATTGCGATCTGGAGCCGGCGATTGAGCGCATCGAGCGCGTCGTTGCCTTCCATGTTGTGGTCAAAAACGGCCGTGCCCTGACGGCTGACGAACAGAAGATCGTCGCCGGCCTGCTGCACGACCGGATGACCGAGTCGGTGCTGGGCAGCTTTGACGAGGCCGGCGAACTGTTCCGCCATTTTGCCCCGAAACCGTTGTCGACCGTGGATGTCCTCGCGGGCGGCAAGCCGGCGCTGGTGGCGGCCAATGGCTCGCTCGGGCTGGCGCTGTCCGACGACGAAATCGACTACCTGCTCGACATTTTCACCAAGGCCGGCCGCAACCCGACCGACGTCGAACTGATGATGTTCGCCCAGGCCAATTCCGAACACTGCCGGCACAAGATTTTCAACGCTTCGTGGGTGATCGACGGCGAGCAGAAGGACAAGACGCTGTTCGGCATGATCCGCGAAACCCATGCCGCCCACCCGCAGGGTACGGTGATGGCCTACGCCGACAACGCGTCGATCATCGAAGGTGCGACGATCAACCGTTTCTATCCGGATGCCGACCGCGGCTATTCCTACAAGGAAGAGCTGACGCACATCCTGACCAAGGTCGAAACGCACAACCATCCGACGGCGATTTCCCCGTTCCCCGGCGCCTCGACCGGCTCCGGCGGCGAAATCCGTGACGAAGGCGCGACCGGCAAGGGCTCCAAGCCGAAGGCCGGCCTCTGTGGCTTCTCGGTCTCCAACCTGAACATCCCGGATGCGCCGCAGCCCTGGGAAAAGGCATACGGCCGCCCGTCCCGCATCGCCTCGGCGCTGGACATCATGATCGAAGGCCCGATCGGCGCCGCCGCCTTCAACAACGAATTCGGCCGCCCGAACCTGACCGGCTACTTCCGCACCTATGAGCAGGATGTGGCTGGTGCCGTGCGCGGCTACCACAAGCCGATCATGATCGCCGGCGGTCTGGGTTCGATCCAGGCCGAGCAGTCCTTCAAGGAAGAAACCTTCCCGGTCGGCACGCTGTTCGTGCAACTCGGCGGCCCCGGCATGCTGATCGGCCTCGGTGGCGGTGCCGCTTCGTCGATGACTGCTGGCGTCAATGCCGAAGACCTCGACTTTGCTTCCGTGCAGCGCGGCAACCCGGAAATCCAGCGCCGCGCCCAGGAGGTCATTGACCGCTGCTGGCAGATGGGCAAGGACAATCCGATCCTGTCGGTGCACGACGTCGGTGCCGGTGGCGTTTCCAACGCCCTGCCGGAACTCGCCCATTCGGGCGGCGTCGGCGCCAAGTTCGACCTGCGCAAGGTGCCCACCCTCGAATCGGGAATGTCGCCGGCAGAAATCTGGTCGAATGAATCGCAGGAACGCTACGTGCTGGCGATTCCGCCAAACCGTATCGGCGAATTCCAGGCGATGTGCGAGCGCGAGCGCTGCCCGTTCGCGGTGGTTGGCGAAGCCACTGGCGACGGCCATCTGACCGTCACCGACGCCCATTTCGGCGTCAATCCGGTCGATATGGAAATGGAAGCGCTGCTCGGCAAGCCGCCGCGCATGACGCGTGACGTCACCTCGCTGCCAGCCAGCTTCGTGCCCTTCGATGCCGTGTCCTTCGAGCTGAAGGATGCCACCTACCGCCTGATGAAGCTGCCGGCGATAGCCGACAAGACCTTCCTGATCTCGATTGGCGACCGTTCCGTCGGCGGCATGACCGCGCGCGACCAGATGGTCGGTCCGTGGCAGGTGCCGGTGGCCGACGTGGCGGTGACGACCATGGGTTATCAGACCAATCTCGGCGAAGCCTTCGCCATGGGCGAGCGGACGCCGGTCGCGGTGCTCGATGCCCCGGCGTCCGGCCGCATGGCCATCGCCGAATCGCTGACCAATCTGGCCGCCGCCGATGTGGGTGACCTGAGCAAGGTCAAGCTCTCCGCCAACTGGATGGCGCCGTGCGGCGTGCCGGGCGAGGATGCGCGTCTGTACGCGACCGTGGAAGGCATTTCCGAGCTGTGCAAGCAGGTTGGCGTGTCGATTCCGGTCGGCAAGGATTCGCTGTCGATGCGTACCGCCTGGGATGAAGTTGGGGAAAATGGCGGCCAGAAGAAGCAGGTGGTGTCGCCGCTGTCGCTGATCGTGACCGCCTTTGCTGCCGTTAATGATGTGCGCAAGACGCTGACGCCGGAGCTTAACCGCGATTGCGGCGAAAGCGACCTGATCCTGATCGACCTCGGCCAGCGCCGCCTCGGGGGTTCCTGTCTGGCGCAGGTTTATAACGCCACCGGCAGCGATGCGCCGGATGTCGATCAGCCGCAGCAACTCAAGGCGCTGTTCAATACCGTCCAGAACCTCAATCGTGCCGGCCTGATTCAGGCTTACCACGACCGTTCCGATGGTGGTCTCTTTGCTGCCGCCGCCGAAATGGCCTTTGCCAGCCGCTGTGGCGTGACGCTGGACCTCGACGGCATCTGCTTCGACGCGCAGGCGCTCGATGTCGATGGCTCCGAAAAGCGTCCGGACCTGATGGCGGGCCGCGATTTTGAAAATGTCGTTCGTGCGCTGTTCAACGAAGAAGTCGGTGCGCTGATCCAGGTCAAGCGTGACGACCGTTCGACGGTGACCCAGATGCTGCGCGAAGCCGGCTTGCCCTACCACTTCGTCGGCTACCCGAACATGAGCGACGAGATCCGCGTCATCCGCAATGCCAAGAAGCTGCTGCGCGAAACACGCGTTAACATGCAGCGTGCCTGGTCCGAGACCAGCTACCAGATGCAGACTCTGCGCGACAACCCGAGCTGTGCCCAGCAGGAATTCGACCGCATTCTCGACACCAGCGATCCCGGTCTGTCGCCGAAGGTCAATTTCGACCAGCAGGACGACTTCACCAAGGTCTACCTGCAGCTCGGCGCCAAGCCGCGCATCGCCATTCTGCGCGAGCAGGGCGTCAACAGCCATTACGAAATGGCCGCGGCGTTCGACCGTGCCGGCTTCGCCTCGGTCGACGTGCACATGAGCGACATCCTGTCGGGTCGCGTCAATCTCAAGGATTTCAAGGGCCTCGTGGCCTGCGGCGGCTTCTCGTATGGCGACGTGCTCGGTGCCGGTCAGGGCTGGGCCAAGACCATTCTGATGCACGAAGGCTGCCGTGACGAGTTCGCCGAATTCTTCAACCGCAAGGACACTTTTGCACTGGGTGTCTGCAACGGCTGCCAGATGATGAGCGCGCTGAAGTCGCTGATCCCGGGTGCCGAACACTGGCCGGCATTCCGCCGCAATAAGGTCGAGCAGTTCGAAGCCCGCTTCGTGATGACCGAAGTCCTCGATTCGCCGTCGCTGTTCTTCAACGGCATGGAAGGCTCGCTGATTCCCATCGTCGTTTCGCACGGCGAAGGGCGCGCGGTGTTTGCCAACGATGCCGACAAGGCGGGTGTTCTCTCAGCGTTGCGCTACGTCGATAACAAGGGAGAAGCCACCGAGGTTTATCCGTACAACCCGAACGGCTCGCCGGGTGGCCTGACCGGTGTGACCACCGCCGATGGCCGTTTCACGATCATGATGCCGCACCCGGAACGTGTGTTCCGCAGCGTGCAGATGTCGTGGGCACCGAAGGACTGGCTGGCCGGCGAGGGCGATTCGCCGTGGATGCGCATGTTCCGCAACGCGCGGCGCTGGGTCGGCTGATCAACGTCGGCATGTACTAAAAAAGCGGCTCCGGCCGCTTTTTTGTTGCCCTGAATCCGCTGCTGGGCGCTGACTACGAAGCCCCGGCAACGGCTTGCTTGGGGCGGCCCCGGAAATTCGATGTTTTTCCCGGTTCGCCGCAGCAGTCGGGAATTGGCTTATTCAGCCGTTCCGGTGCTTGCCCGGGGTGACGATACGTTGCCGGCGGCGCCAGCAGGCCGGGGTTTGCAGGGCGGCGACATCCGGCCCGCTCTGGGCAAAGATGGCGCGGGCGCGCATCAGGCGGGCTTGTTCTTCATGGCAGACGCCGGCAATGCGGTCGAACCAGACTTGTAGTTGTTTCATGTTGCATCCTCCGCGATAGGGGTTGATGTACTGTATGAACGACCAGTTGTTTTGGTCATGTCGCGAAGATACACAATAACTGTACGGATGTACAGTATTTTTGTTTTCCGGCATCGCGGGTAGCCTTGGCCGATATTTCAGCAAGAGGCTGCTTATGGCGAAGATGCAAAAATCCTGGATGCCACCGGTCGGGACGCTGGTGGTTTATGCCGCGCGCAGCCGCAAGCTGACACGCAATGTCCGGGTCGTTGCCGAAGCGTCGGGCGGTCGGATGGTCGTTGAGGCCATCGGCCGGCAGGGCGTTTGCGTCCGCTTGACGGTCAAATGCGAAAATCTGCGGCCGATGGCACCGGACCTCTTCGCTTAGTCGGGGTGGCTGCGGCGTCCTGCAGTGCCGGGCCAATACAATCGGCCAGCCTGGCCTAGCCGGGCGAACTGCCGGCGAAATGCCGGCGAAATGCCGACATGAGCTGTTGCCTCTTTTCAGGCGCCTCGATCACAACCTGCGCCCGGTCCAGGGCATCGATCAAGATGCAGGCCGTCGCCATCACAGATCCACGATTCACCCGGATCCAGAAAAATGTCCTCGCCCTGACCGCTGACGGTGATCCAGATGCGTCCTTCTGTACAACGAATGCAAACGCCCCGGGCGTGAACCGCTGCCAGCGGGTGGTTTTCCTTGAGCACGAATTCTGCGGATGCGTGTTTGAACTGCATGGCTGACCTCCTTTCCTGAGATGCGTCCAGTGTAGAAGTTGCCTGCGGGACGGTGGCGGCACGTATTTCGCAGCCGCAGCGCGGCTATGTGCTGTGGGTGGAGTTGCCCGAACGCATCGACTCGACGGCCTGCTACGAGGCCGCGCTGGCCGAAGGCGTCGCCTATGCACCGGGCGAGCTGTTTTCGGCCAGCGGCCTGTACCGCAACTGCCTGCGGCTGAATTGCGGCAACCCGCACACGCCGGAAATCGAGGATGCCGTCCGCCGTCTCGGGCGTATCTTCTGTGCGTGCTGAATCAAATCGGGGCATTGCAAACTACGGTATCATTGCCCCTTTTGGGCTGGGGTAATCCAGCCGGTCTGAACGCAATCGAAGGGTTTTTCCGCTCATGTTCGACGCAGTCCGTAACAACAAGCGCATCGTCCAGGTCTTTCTGGCGCTGATCGCACTGCCATTCGCCTTTTTCGGTGTCGAGTCCTACGTCCGCGATGCCGGCACCGGTGACAACGTTGCCAAAATCGGCGACATCAAGATTACCCAGCAGCAGTTCCAGCAGGCACTGCGGGACCAGCAGGAGCGCCTGCGTGCCCAGATGGGCGGTCAGCTGGATCCGAAGATGCTCGACAATCCGATGGCGCGCAAGGCCGTGCTCGACGATCTGGTCGACCAGCGCCTGCTGATGCTGGAAGCGAACAAGATGCGTATGTTCGCCAGCGACGATGCGATCCGCCGCGCCATCGGCAGCATCGACAGCTTCAAGATCGACGGCAAGTTTTCCAGTGAGCGTTACGAAGCGGCCTTGCGTAGCCAGGGCATGACGCCGGCCGGTTTCGAGGCCCAACTGCGTCAGGATCTGACGCTGCAGCAACTGGCAGGGGCCGTGGCGCAATCCGGCGTCGTGTCGCGTACCGTTGCCGAGCGTGTTCTGGCACTACAAACCGAAAAGCGGGAAGTGCGGGAATTCCGCCTCGACCTTGGCCGCTACCTCGATCAGGTCAAGCTGGCCGATGATGCCGCCCGCAAGTTCTACGACAGCAACGCCAAGCAGTTCCAGATTCCCGAACAGGCGCAGGCAGAATACGTGGTCTTCTCGATGGAGAGCATCGGTGCCCAGTTGGCGGTGACCGACGCCGAAATCAAGTCATGGTACGATGGCCACAAGGATCGCTACCAGCAGGCTGAGGAGCGCCGCGCCAGCCACATCCTGATCGCCTCCGAAAAGGTGGGCAAGGACCAGGCGAAGGCCAAGGCCGAGGAATTGCTCAAGGAAGTGCGCAAGACACCGGCCAGCTTCGCCGATTTGGCCAAAAGGAATTCCGATGATCCGGGCTCGGCGTCCAAGGGCGGCGATCTGGGCTTTTTTGGTCGCGGCATGATGGTCAAGCCCTTTGAGGATGCCACTTTCGGCCTTAAGGAAGGCGAAATGTCCGGCGTTGTCGAATCCGATTTCGGCTTCCATATCATCAAGCTGACCGGCATCCACGCTGCCAAGGAAAAGCCGCTGGCCGAAGTCCGTGGCGAAATCGAGGCCGAGCTGAAGAAAACCGCCGCCTCTCGCAAATTTGCCGAAGCCGCCGAAGCCTTTAGCAATATCGTCTATGAGCAGTCCGATAGCCTGCAGCCGGCCGCCGAGAAGTTCAAGCTGACGATCAAGAAGACTGAGTGGCTGGGGCGTCAGGCCAATCCGGCCAATGGCCCGCTGGGTAACGAGAAGCTGCTGGCCGCGCTGTTCTCGGATGATTCCGTCAAGAACAAGCGCAATACCGAAGCCGTTGAAACTGCTGCCAACACACTGGTTGCTGCCCGTATCGTCGACTACAAGCCGGCGACGCTGCAGCCGTTTGAAAGCGTCCAGGCCAGCATCGAAACCCTGCTCAAGCGTCAGGAAGCCCAGGCGCTGGCGAAGAAGGACGGCGAGGCCCGCCTCGAAGCGCTGAAGAAGGGTGAGGACAAGCTGGGCTGGGGTAGCGGCAAGCTGGTTTCACGCATGGATGCCCGTCTGATCCCGCAACCGGCGGCGCCGGCGGTCTTCCGTGCCGATACCGGCAAGCTGCCGGCTTATGTCGGTGCCGAGTTGCCGGGTGCCGGTTACGGCTTGTTCAAGATCACCCGTCTCGAAAGCGGTGAAACACTCGACGATGCCCGCAAGCAGGCCATGCTGCGTCAGTTGGGTACCTTGCTGGCGCAGGAAGAGATCCAGCTGTATCTGGCGGCCTTGCGTGCCCGCTACAAGGTGGAAATCAACCAGGCTGCGCTCGAGGTCAAGGACAAGTAAGCAGCCCGAGCCCCAATGGAAAAAGCGGACTTCGGGTCCGCTTTTTTAATGTCTTGACGAAGCTGGTGCTGGCAATCAAAAAGCCGGCAATGCCGGCTTTTTGATGGTTTTCCGGGTTCACCGCAGCCGTGCTGCTGGAAGCGCTCAGGCGGGCAGCGGGTCGGCGTTGCCCAGGGCGACGGTGTTCATGCCGCCATCGACGTACATGATCTCGCCGGTAATGCCGCTGGCGAGGTCAGAGAGCATGAAGGCGGCGGCGTTACCGACTTCTTCGATGGTAACGTTGCGACGCAGCGGGGCGTTGTGCGAGTTGTAGGCGAGCAGCTTGCCGAAGTTGCCGATGCCGGACGCAGCCAGGGTCTTGATCGGGCCGGCAGAAATGGCGTTGGCGCGGATGCCTTCAGGGCCGAGGCAGAAGGCCAGGTAGCGCGTGGCCGCCTCGAGGCTGGCCTTGGCCAGACCCATCGTGTTGTAGTTGGGCATGGTGCGCTCGGCACCCAGATAGGACAGGGCGAGCAGCGAGGCATTCGGGCGGCCCTGCATCATCGGACGGGCGCCCTTGGCCAGTGCGGCATAGCTGTACGACGAAATATCGTGGGCGATGCGGAAGGCGTCACGGGTGATGCCATTGAGGAAGTCACCTTCGATAGCTTCGGTCGGCGCGTAGGCAATGGAGTGGACCAGACCGTCGAGACCGTCCCAGCGCTTGGCCAGTTCAACGAAAACATTATCGATCTGTTCGTCGCTGCTGACATCGAGTGGAATGGTGATGTCGCTGCCGAATTCGGTGGCGAACTTCTTGATGCGGTCTTCAAAGCGCTCGTTCTGGTAGGTGAAAGCCAGTTGTGCACCTTCACGGTAGCAGGCCTTGGCAATGCCATAGGCGATGGAGTGCTTGGACAGCAGACCGGTGATCAGAATTTTCTTGTCGGCGAGAAAGCCCATGTGTTTGTTCTCCCTAGGGGGTTAGCCTTTCGATTATAAAACAGAAACCGCACCGGGAAGCGCTTGCGGCGCCTTTTGGTACGGTTGTCTGTTGCCGGGAGGCTTACATGTTGGGGTAGGTCGGTCCTTCGCCGCCCTGCGGCACCACCCAGTTGATGTTTTGCGTCGGATCCTTGATGTCGCAGGTCTTGCAGTGCACGCAGTTCTGCGCGTTGATCTGCAGACGGGGCTGACCTTCTTCCTGGTCGAGGATTTCATAGACGCCGGCCGGGCAGAAGCGCTGTTCCGGCGCATCGTAGGTGGCCAGATTGACCTTGATCGGGATCGCCGCATCCTTGAGTTGCAGGTGGCAGGGCTGGTCTTCCTCGTGATTGGTGCTGGAGAGGAAGACAGAAGACAGGCGGTCGAAGGTGATGACGCCATCCGGCTTCGGGTAGTCGATCTTCGGGCAGTCGGCAGCCGGTTTCAGTTTGGCGTGATCCGGGGTCTTGTGGCGCAACGTCCAGGGCGCCTTGCCGCCGAAGACGATCTGGTCGATGCCGAACATGATCGAGCCAAGCTTCAGGCCCTTGGCCATCCAAGGCTTGAAGTTGCGCGCCTTGTAGAGTTCGTCGTAGAGCCAGCTGTTCTTGTAGGCCTCGGGGTAGGCCACCAGTTCGTCACGCTCGCGCTCGGCGGTAAGGGCGTCGAAGCAGGCCTCTGCGGCGAGCATGCCGGACTTTATGGCGGTATGCGAACCCTTGATGCGGGCGGCGTTGAGGAAGCCGGCATCGTCGCCGACCAGCACACCACCGGGGAAAACCAGCTTGGGCAGCGACTGGACGCCGCCGGCCGTCAGGGCGCGTGCCCCGTAGGCAACGCGCTTGCCGCCTTCGAGGAACTTGCGGATTTCCGGATGCGTCTTGTAGCGCTGGAATTCCTCGTAGGGCGAGAGGTGCGGGTTTTCATAGCCGAGGCCAACGACGAAACCGACAGCGACCTGATTGTTCTCGAGGTGGTACAAAAAGCCGCCGCCGTAGGTGTCCGGCTGCATCGGCCAGCCGCCGCTGTGCACCACGAGGCCGAGCTGATGCTTGGCGGGGTCGATGTCCCACAATTCCTTGATGCCAATGCCGTAGGTTTGCGGATCGGCGCCGGCGTTAAGCTGGAAACGTTCCATCAGCGCCTTGCCGAGGTGGCCGCGGCAGCCTTCGGCAAAGAAAGTATATTTGCCGTGCAATTCCATGCCCGGCTGGAAATTCGGGCCTTCACTGCCATCGTGCAGGCGGCCCATGTCGCCAGTGGCGACGCCCTTGACGGCGCCGTTCTCGTCGAACAGCACTTCGGCGCCGGCAAAGCCGGGGTAGATTTCGATGCCCAGGGCTTCGGCCCGTTCGCCCAGCCAGCGGCAGACGTTGCCCAGCGAAATGACGAAATTGCCCTCGTTGTGGAAACAGCCGGGGAGGAGGGCGTTGGGTACCTTGGTGGCGCCGGTTTCCGACAGGATGAGGAAACGGTCTTCGGATACCGGGGCGTTGAGCGGTGCACCTTCGGCCTGCCAGTTCGGCAGCAGCTCATTGAGGGCACGGGGGTCCATGACCGCGCCAGACAGGATGTGGGCGCCGATCTCGGCACCTTTTTCAATCAGACAGACCGAGATGTCGCTGCCCTTTTCGGTAGCCAGCTGCTTCAGGCGAATCGCCGACGCCAGTCCGGACGGGCCGCCGCCAACGATGACGACGTCGAATTCCATGGCTTCGCGTTCCATGATGTCTCCTTGTTTATTGTTAACTTATTCACAATACGCTACAGTATGGAGTCGCATAGATCAACCCCTTGAAGAACAGACTGGCAATGGAACATAAAAAGAAACTGATACACGTCACCACGATCCCGATGCGCTGGGGTGACATGGATGCCTACGGCCATGTGAACAATACGGTGTATTTCCGCTTTATGGAGCAGGCGCGCGTCGAATGGTGCGAGGAAGTGGGTGTCGAAGTGCGGCCGGGCGGCCTGGGGCCGGTGATCATCAATGCCAGTTGCACCTTCCTGATTCCGATGACCTATCCGGGGACGGTTGAGGTACGCACCTACGCCGGCCATCCCGGGCGCTCCAGCGTGCAGACCCATGTCGAGATGCGCATTGTCGGCGACGACGCACTTTACGCTGAAGGCGCGGCAAAAATGGTGTGGATGGATACGCAGACCGGCAAATCGGCGCCGATTCCCGATCACGTGCGGGCTGCGCTCGAAGCAGAGTAAACTCCGAGCCCATCGCAATCGCACAAATACACGCGCATGGGCAAACGGAAAACCTGGGAAAAACTGCTGTCGAGCGAACGCCTCGGCGCCGGCAAGGCGCCTGGGACGGCCGAGCGGACGGCCTTCCAGCAGGATTACGACCGCATCGTCTTCACCTCGGCCTTCCGCCGTCTGAAGGACAAGACGCAGGTTTTCCCGCTCTCCAAGAGCGATTACGTCCGCACCCGCCTGACGCACAGCCTTGAAGCCAGTTGCGTCGGGCGCTCGCTCGGTGCCGTGGTCGGCCGTGAAATCATCGCTCGCCACGGGCTGAAGGATGTCGAATCCGGCGATTTTGGTGCCATTGTCGCCGCCGCCTGCCTTGCCCACGATATCGGCAACCCGCCTTTCGGCCATGCCGGCGAGGATGCCATCCGCGAATGGTTCCGTACTTCCGGTCTGCTTGAACGCCACGACTTCACGTCGGCCCAGCGTGGCGATTTCGAGCGCTACGAGGGCAATGCCCAGGGCTTTCGCATCGTCAGCCGTCTGCAGAGTCCGGCCAATCCCGGCGGTTTGCAACTGACCAGCGCGGTGTTGGCGACCTTTACCAAATACCCACGGCCATCTGCGGTGAACGCGGAATTACCGGGAAAAAGCGGCAAGAAATTCGGCTTTTTCCAGCAGGATGCCGACAACTTTGCGCGGGTCGCCCGGGCCACCGGCCTGATCGAGCGACTGCCGGGAACTGCCTGGCGGCGCCACCCGCTGGCTTTTCTGGTCGAAGTCGCCGATGACACCTGCTATCTGATCGTCGATCTCGAAGACGCAGCCAAACTCGGCTTCGTGCCCTATCGCGATGCCGAATGCCTGCTTGCCGACCTCGCTGGCAACAGTGTCAGCGGCGGACGGCTCGACCGTTTGCATGACCCTAAGGAGCGCATCGAATACCTGCGTGCCAAGGCCATCGGTCGGCTGCTGGAGAGCGCGGCTGCGGTCTTCCTTGAAAACGAAAACGCCATTCTCGACGGTGAGTTCGATGAGGAACTGCTTGAACAGTCGCCCGTCGCGGTACCGTTGCAGGCAGTGCTCCGGGTGGCCAAGGAAACCATCTATACCGCCCGCCCGGCGCTGGAAATCGAAACTGCCGGCTTCGAGGTGCTGGGTGCTCTACTGGGTTTATTTACCGATGCCGTCGAAGCGGCTGCCGGTGTCGATGGCACGCGGTTTACTACCCGCGAACGCATGCTGATGAAGCTGCTGCCGGCGCAATTCCTCGGCCATCACGCCGAACCTGATCCCGATCCCTACGTGCGCCTGCTGCAGGTGGCCGACTTTGTCGCCGGGATGACCGATTCGTATGCGGTGGATATGTTCCGGAAACTGAAGGGTTTCGATCTGCCGACCTGATTGGTTTCAGTCGAAGGTCGCCAGAAAACGTTTACGCGCCGTGTCGAGTTCGGCTTGCCCTTTTTCATCGACCAGTCGCTGGCAGTGCCGGTAAAAAGTATCGAAGGCGGCGCGGACAGTTGCTTCGGTGAGCTTGCCACGGATCACCTTGTTGTCGCTGGCCGGGGCGTCGAGCGGCTTGAGAACGGCGTAGCGGGGGATGATCTGCTGGCCGCCGTTTTCGGATGAGGCGGTGAGCGGGCCGGTCTTGACGAAGGTCTTGCCCTCGTACTCGAAGCGGGCGCCGATGGCGAGATGTTGCAGTTTCATGGGCTGGGGTGTGAATCAGGATGTCGGCGGAGTGTAGCCCAGTTTCGCTGTAATCTCCGCTTGCCAAAAACCGGCAACTGTACAAAAATACAGTTACCGGTTTTTAGTGGAGCAGGCCATGAAACTCACCCCGCGACAGCAGGAAATTCTCGACTTCATCAAGAATACCGTCGAAGTCCTCGGCGCGCCTCCGACGCGGGCCGAAATCGCCTCGGCTTTCGGCTTCGCTTCCCCCAATGCCGCTGAGGATCACCTCAAAGCGCTAGCCAAAAAGGGCGCCATCAACCTCGAACCCGGCTCGGCGCGCGGCATCCGGCTCGTCGAGCAGCTCGGTCTGCCGCTGATCGGCAGTGTGGCTGCCGGTTCGCCCATTCTGGCGGTGGAAAACGTGCAGGGGCGCTATGCCTTCGATGCTGGCATGTTCAGCCCGCGCGCCGATTTCCTGCTCAAGGTGCGTGGCTTGTCGATGATGGATGCCGGCATTCTCGATGGTGACCTGATTGCCGTTCACAAAACCGACCAGGCGCGTGACGGCCAGATTGTCGTCGCCCGGCTGGATGAGGAGGTGACGGTGAAGCGGCTGGAGCGGCGCGGTAATTCCGTTCGACTGATCGCCGAAAACCCCGATTTCGAGCCGATTGTCGTCAATCCCGGCGAAGTCGAGTTTGCCATCGAGGGTATTGCCGTCGGATTGATTCGCGGTGCCATCGCCAAGCTCGGTTCCTGATTGACGCCATCCGTCTGAACCCGCTCTAAACGTTCCTGAATGCCCGTTCCGGGCAAGCCCAACCTGATGCCGCACGCTGTCGGGGCGGGCTTCTATCGCCTGAAATTTTCGAAAGTCCTGTCTGCATCATGTCCGTGCTGTCGCCTCTTGCTGTCAATGATGTCGCCCTGGCCGATGTGCTGGCCCGCGGCGATATCTGGCGTGGGGATGCACTGGCGCGCCTGCCCGGCCAGTGCATCCCCAGCGGGCATCCGGAACTGGACGATGAACTGCCGGGCGGTGGCTGGCCTTGCGGAAATTTGACCGAATTTCTGGTTGACCGTAGCGGCATCGGCGAACTGACGCTGCTCCTGCCGGCGCTGGCGCGATTGGCCTCGGACGGCGGCTGGCTGGCGCTGGTGGCGCCGCCCTGGCTGCCACACGCACCGGCCTGGGCGGCCGCCGGCATTGCGCCGGAGCGGTTGCTGGTGGTGCGTGCCGGCAATGAGTCGGCATGGTGTATCGAAGCCTTGCTGGCCAGCGGCGGCTTTGCCGGCGTGCTGGCCTGGCCGGGCAGCACGCTGGATGCCAAAGCCTTGCGCCGGCTGCAGGTGGCAGCTGAGGGGCGGCCGGTGTTTGCCGCGCTCTGGCGCTCGGCCTCGGCGGCGGTTGCGCCATCACCCGCACCACTGCGCATTGCCCTCGGGCCGGATGCCGAGGCCCGTGCGCGGGGCTGGCTGGCCTTGCGCATACTCAAGCGCCGGGGACGGCCGGCATCGCGACCGCTGTCGCTTGATCTTGCCCGTTCCGGAAATCGTTCTCGTGCTCTGGCTGGCCCTGCACTTTCCCTGCTTGCCGCTGGAAGCGCTGCCGCTGCGGCAGTCGCCTAGCGCTGTCGTTGCCCGCGGCCGCATCGTGGTCTGCGATACGGCCGCGCGGGCCGGCGGAGTAGCAGCAGGGCAGAAGCTGTCGACAGCGCTCGGTTTGCTGCCGGCGCTGCGCGTGTTCGAGCGCGAGCCGGCGCGCGAGGCGGCGGCGCTGGACGAGCTGGCTTGCTGGGCCGGCAATTTCACGCCGACCGTCAGCCTGCAGCCTCCGGACGGATTGTTGCTGGAAATCGGCGGTTGTCTGCGGCTATTCGGCGGGGTGGCAGTGATCGTGGACAAGGCGCTGGCCGGCTGCGCCGAGCAGGGCTGGACGCCAAGCTGGGCGGTGGCACCGACGCCCTTGGGCGCCTGGTGGCTGGCCTTGGCCGGCGGCGGTGTGCTGGCGAGCGATTTGCCGGCGCTGGACAGCCTGCTCGCCGGCCTTGATTGCCGCGTGCCGCCGTGGCCGGCCGAGGTGGCGGTGCGGCTGGAAAGCTATGGCCTGCGCCGGCTGGGCGAGGTCATGCAGCAGCCGGCGGCCGGCCTGCGACAGCGCATCGGCAACACGCCGATTGATGAGCTGCTGCGGGCGCGTGGCGAGGTGCCCGATCCGCAGCGCCTGTTTATCTTTCCGGAGCGCTTTTCCTCACTGCTGGAACTGCCATCGCGGGTTGAACACGCCGAAGGGCTGGCCTTTGCCGGCCAACGGCTGATTGTCGCGCTGGGCGGCTGGCTGCAGGCGCGGCAACTGCTGGCAAGTGCCTGCACGCTGCATCTCGGCCACGATGACGGTACGCAGAGTGCGCTGGTGCTGCGTTTCGGCGAGCCTTGCCGCGACGAAGCGCGCTTTTTGCGCCTGTTGCGCGAGCATCTGGGTCGGCTGCAACTGGCAGCCCCGGTCGAGTCCCTGCGCCTGACGGCGGATGAAACACTGGTCAGCGGCGGTGGCAGCGAATCACTGTTTGCCGAAGCGACGGCCGGGGAGGGCGCGGCCGCCTGTGTCGAACGCCTGCGCGCCCGACTGGGCGAGGCGGCGGTGCAGGTACTGGCACCGGTGGCGGAATATCGGCCCGAGTGTGCGACGCGCTGGCAAACACCCGATTTTCAGCGAAATTCCGGGTTCACCGCAGCTGCCGGTAGGCCTGCGGATGAGCGGCCCCCCGCTGCTCCGCCACGCCCGCTCTGGCTCCTTCCTTCACCACAGCCGCTGGGTGAACACGCCGACGGCCCGCACTGGCATGGCCCGCTGCAATTGCTGACGCGCGGGGAGCGGATAGAAAGCGGCTGGTGGGATGGTGGTGAATTCTGCGCTGAAACCCCGGCCACCGGCGACATCCGCCGCGAATACTTCATCGCCCGCAACCTCCAGGGCCAGCAGGCGTGGATTTTCCGCGATGCTACGGGCTGGTTCCTGCACGGCCTGTTTGCCTGAGCGCCGGAAATGACCACGCTCCCGGCGTATGCCGAGCTGCATTGCCTGTCCAATTTCAGCTTCCTGCGCGGCGCTTCGCATCCTGACGAGCTGGTGGAGCAGGCGGCGGTGCAGGGGTATGCTGCGCTGGCGCTGACGGATGAATGCTCGCTGGCCGGCATCGTCCGCGCCCATCTGGCTGCCAAAGCGGCGGGGCTTAAGCTGATTGCCGGTAGCGAGATGAGCACGGCCGACGGTCTGAAACTGGTTTTTCTCGCCGAAAATCGCGAGGGCTACGGTAACCTCTCGGCGCTGATCACGCTGGCCCGGCGGCGGGCGGCCAAGGGCAATTACCTGCTGCAGCGGCATGACCTCAATGCCGTATCGCCCAACGGCGCCTTGCCTGACTGCCTTGTGCTCTGGGTGCCGGGCGCGCAGCCGGCGGTCGAGGACGGGCAGTGGCTGGCTGCGCGTTTTCCCGGTCGCTGCTGGCTGGCGGTTGAACTGCATGCCGGGCCGGACGACGCCGCACGGCTGGTGGAATTGCGCGCCCTTGGTGCCGCCTGCGGCCTGCCGCTGGTCGCGGCGGGCGATGTGCACATGCACGTGCGCGCCCGCCGGCCGGTGCAGGACACGCTGACGGCCTTGCGCCTGAAAACCACGGTTTTCGACGCCGGCCATGCGCTGTTTGCCAATGGCGAGCGCCATCTACGCAGCCGGCTGCGGCTGGCGCGGCTCTACCCGCCCGATCTGCTGGCCGAAACACTGGTGATTGCCGAACGCTGCCGGTTTTCCATCGACGAGCTGCGCTACGAATACCCGGAAGAAATCGTCGGCGACGGCCACACACCGAGCTCCTGGCTGCGCCACGAAACCGAGGCCGGCCTGCGCCGCCGTTACCCGCAGGGCGCGCCGCCGGCGGTGCGGGAACGCATCGAGCACGAACTGACGCTGATCGCCGAGATGCGCTACGAGGCGTATTTCCTGACGGTGTACGACATCGTCTGCTTTGCCCGCAGCGCCGGCATTCTCTGCCAGGGGCGCGGTTCGGCGGCCAATTCGGCGGTCTGTTACGCGCTCGGCGTCACCGAGGTCGATCCCGCCCGTTCGGCGCTGCTCTTCGAGCGCTTCATCTCCAAGGAGCGCGGCGAGCCACCGGATATCGACGTCGATTTCGAGCACGAGCGGCGCGACGAGGTCATCGCCTACATTTACGACAAATACGGCCGCGAGCGCACGGCGCTGGCGGCGGCGGTGATCACCTACCGGACCAAGGGCGCGCTGCGCGATGCTGGCCGGGCGCTCGGCTTCGAGATAGCACGCATCGACGCGCTGACCGCCTCGCTCGCCTGGTGGGACAAGCGCGAGCAACTGCCCGAGCGCTTTGCCGAATGCGGCCTCGACCCCGCCGCGCCACGGGTGCAGAAATGGCTGTGGCTGGCCGAGCAACTGCTGGGATTTCCGCGCCATCTGACGCAGCACGTCGGCGGCTTCGTCATGTCGCGCGGGCCGCTGGCGCGGCTGGTACCGGTCGAGAACACCGCCATGCCCGAGCGCACCGTCATCCAGTGGGACAAGGACGACCTCGACGCCGTCGGCCTGATGAAGGTTGATGTGCTGGCGCTCGGCATGCTCTCGGCCATCCGCCGCATGCTGGCCATTTTGGGCGAAATTTCAGGTCGACCGCAGACGATGGCCGACATCCCCGCCGAGGACGCCGACACCTACGCCATGCTCTGCCGCGCCGACAGCATGGGTGTCTTCCAGGTCGAATCGCGGGCGCAGATGGCCATGTTGCCGAGACTGAAACCCCGTCGCTTTTACGATCTGGTGGTCGAGGTCGCGCTGGTACGGCCCGGCCCGATTCAGGGCGACATGGTGCATCCCTACCTCAAACGGCGGCAGGGCAGAGAGCGCATCGAGCCGATTTCGCCGGCCGTCGACGCTGTGCTCGAACGCACCTACGGCGTGCCGATCTTTCAGGAGCAGGTCATGCAACTGGCCATCGTCGCTGCCGGCTTCACGCCGGGTGAGGCCGACCAGTTGCGCCGCGCTATGGCCGCCTGGCGGCGCAAGGGCAATCTGCAGCGCTATCAGGACAAGCTGCGCGCCGGCATGGCCGCCAACGGCCTGCCGGCTGAATTCGCCGAGCGTATTGCCTTGCAGATCCAGGGCTTTGGCGAATACGGCTTCCCCGAATCGCACGCCGCCAGCTTCGCGCTGCTGGTGTACGCCTCCGCCTGGCTCAAGCGTCACCACCCGGCGATATTCCTCTGCGGCCTGCTCAACAGCCAGCCGATGGGCTTCTACTCGGCGTCGATGCTGATTCAGGACGCCCGCCGCCATGATGTCATCGTCCGCCCGGCCGATGTGCTGCACAGCGACTGGGAAAGCCGCATCGAGGCCGACGGTGCCCTGCGCCTCGGGCTCGGCGAGATCAAGGGACTGTCGCAGGCGGCGGGGGACCGGATCGCGGCATTGCGGCAAGCAGCTGCGGTGAACCCGGAAAAATGCCGAATTTCGAGTGTTGCCCAACTCGCCGCGCAGGCCGGCCTGCAGCGGCGCGACCTCGATCTGCTGGCCGCGGCTGATGCGCTCGCCGGTCTGGCCGGGCATCGCCGGCAGGCGGCCTGGGCCGTGGGCGCGGCGGCCCCGCCGCCGGCACCGGTGCAGCGCGATTTGTTTGCTGGCCAAGCCGTGGCCGAACCGGCCGTGGTGCTTACCGAACCGAGCGAGGGTGAAAACCTCGTCGCCGACTACCAGCGCCTCGGCCACACCCTGCGCCGGCATCCGCTCAGCCTGCTGCGCGATCGGCTGACCGCCCAGCGTTTCCTCACCGCCGGCGAACTGCCGCACATCGGCGACCGGGCCTTGGTGCGCGTCGCCGGCATCGTCACTGGCCGTCAGCGACCGGGCACCGCAACCGGCATTGTCTTTGTGACGCTGGAAGATGAAACCGGCTGGAGCAACATCGTCGTCCATCCGCAGCTCGTCGAAAAACAGCGCCGCGAACTCTTGGGGGCCAGTCTGCTCGGAGTCTACGGCCAGCTACAGAAGGAAGGCGAGGTCATCCACCTCGTCGCCAAGCGCCTGGTCGATCTCTCGCCCTGGCTGGGCCGGCTGGCGACGAGCAGCCGGGATTTTCATTGAGTCAGCGACCGGGAAGTCCCAGCCAGCTGAGCAGGGCTTCACCGTGATCAGGCATTTTCAGAAACTTTGATCTGCATTCTGGCCGGCCGTTAGCTGTTGGGAATAATACGAATCTGCAAGGGAACAGGGCGCACGATGAAAACAGTTGAGTTAGCCGAACTGTCAGTGGTGAAGAACGAGGGAGGACCATCGAGATCATCGCTCGTGCCCGGCAACAAGGGCATCTGGGTCGGCATTTGCTGCGAGTTCGTCGAATTCCTCGTCCTTTTCATCGTCTATTTCGTTGCCCGGGCGCATTTTCCTGATGCTTTCGAGCAAGGGGCCGAGCGACTATCACGCACTGCCGGGACGACGATCACGCTGCTGATGATCACCAGCAGTTTCTTCATCGCCTGTTCAGTAGCAACGATGCGTGCCGGGCAGCGACGGGCATCACTGGTCTGGCTGGTGGCCGGCTTGCTGGTCGCCATGGGTTACCCGGTGGCCAAGTGGCTGGAAATCCAGTGGAATCTTGCGCAGGGCATCAATGGTGATTCGGGGATTTTTTTCACCGTCTATTACTACCTCACCTTCAACCATCTGGTGCATGCCGTCTGGGGCATCCTCGGCATCCTCTGGGTGCTGGCGCGGCATCTGGCCGGCGGTTACAGCGCCGAGGACTACAGCGGCCTGGAGGCGCTGGCCAGCTATTGGCACGCCACCGACATCATCTGGCTGGTGATTTTTCCCTTCTTTTACGTCCTCGCCTGACCATGACGCCCAGCCCACAAAGTGCCAATCTCCGACCGCTGCTTCTCGCCTGGCTGGCGCTGGTAGGGCTTACCCTGCTCGGTAATCAGCTCGGCATGCTGTTGCATGGTGCCGCGCGGCTCCAAATCGCCGTCGCCGGCATCGTCTGGCTCAAGGGCTACCTGGTGGCCGATCGCTTCATCGAAATGCGCGAGGCGCATCCTTTCATCCGCAACGTGCTTCGCGGCTTCATCGCCTTTGCGCCGCTGGCGCTGGTGGGGACGGCATTTTTCGGTGCCCGGCTGGCGCGCTGGGCGACGCTCTGAGGATGTTATCCGGGCGACAGGCAGCGGATGGCGACCTATACTGCCTCAATGAAATCCGTCTTTGCCGATTGTTGATCCAATGACTCCTTCGGCGCCCCTGGCCCGTTGGCTCGATGCCTTTATTCGCCGCCCAGCATGGTGGCTCCTGTTGATCGTCTTCTGGGCCGCGATTACAGCCTTGTCATTTGCCTGGCACCTCCGCGATTTGCATAACTACGCGTATGAAATGGCGGCGCTTCGCGGCCGGTTAGTATTCGAGATCGTTGAAACGACGCGTTTATGGGCAGCCGGACACGGTGGCGTCTATGCGCCGGAAACCGAGAAAACACCTTCCAATCCGTATCTGGATGTTCCAGAAAAAGATATCCGGACGCCTTCGGGTATCAGGCTGACCAAGATCAATCCAGCATACATGACCCGTCAGTTGGGCGAATTGATGGCGAATGAGCGTGATTTGCGCATCCATATCACCAGCCTAAAACCCATTCGGCCGGAGAATGCCGCAGACGACTGGGAACGCGAGGCGCTGGCAGGGTTCGAAAAAGATGGGCAGGCGCGGATTTCGATCATTGGTGATGGCAAAGATGGGGTGTTCCGCTACATGGCGCCGCTGGTGGTGAGGAAACCCTGTCTGACGTGTCATGAAATTCAGGGTTACAAACTGGGCGACGTGCGCGGCGGGATCAGCGTCACGTTTCCGGCCAGTTATATCTACGGCATCATCGATGCCCAGAAGCATGGCTATTTGCTAATCCACGTGGTGGCATTCATGCTTTTGTCAACACTGGTCTGGATCAGTCTGCGCGCCATACGCCGCCATCTGCTGGCGCTGGAGGCGGCCCGCACAGAACTGATTGAAAACGAGAAAATGGCTTCGCTCGGGCGCATGGTGGCCGGTTTTGCCCATGAGGTGAATACACCGGTGGGTGTCGCCATTGGCGCGGTTTCGCAGACACAGGACATCTCCCGGGAACTGGGGCATTTGCTTGCCGGCGAGGAAGTATCGGAAGAGACCTTGCAAGCACAGCTGGCAATGCTTGACGAGGCCTCGGGCTTGGCAATGCGCAACCTCAATCGCGCCGCTGGATTGGTGAGAAGTTTCAAGCGCACGGCCGTGGACCAAAGTTCCGGGGTGGCGCGAGACTATGATCTCTCCGAGGTGATCGAGGACGTGGTGCGTACCCTCAGCGGGGAATTCAAGGCAACACCGATACGCATCGACGTTGATTGCCCGAGACTGAAATTGCATGGCGATGTCGGTGCGCTCGCGCAGATTCTCGGAAATCTGCTCCTCAACAGCCGGACGCATGCTTTCTCCGACGGTTCGCAAGCCGGTCTGATTTCGATCCGTGCCCATAGGCAAGAAGGGCGGGTGATCCTCGATTATCGGGACAATGGCGCCGGATTGTCAGAAGGGCTGCAGGCGCACTTGTTCGAGCCGTTTTTCACGACCCGGCGGGGAAGTGGTGGCAGTGGCCTGGGCCTGTATATCGTCTACAACCTGGTCACTCAGCGCTTGGCGGGCCATATCCATTGCGAGAGCGCTCCCGGCGCCGGCATTCGTTTCGTCATTGATTTTCCGAGCTGAAAGCCTCCGAGTGTGCATGATCTTTCATCTGCAGCGCCTTGGTGCCGCCTGGCGATCCTGAATCTGGTTCAGGGTGCGGTGAACCTGATTTCCTGCAGGTTTTTGTTGCGGCGCAGGAAAGGCAGCGTCCAGGGTGGGTTGTAGCGGGCGAGTTGCGGGCTGCCGATGGTTTCAATCTGCTGCGCCCTCAGCCAGTTGAGCAATTCCGTACTTTTTTCCTGCGCCGTGACTTCGTTGGTGGTGCCGGAGTAGGTCAGCGCAGCGAAGATCCTGGCGGGGATTTCGCGCAACTGGACTTCGGCGTTGAGCGGTTTGGGCAAGGTGACGAGTGTGTATTGGCTGGGCATCACAAAGTGAATCCGCCAACGTCGGGCGCTGGCAAACGAACTGATGTCATCAAGCTGTGGTTCGATAGTGACCGGTGTCGTCATGGCGATTTTTTCAGCGCGCTGCTGCGGTTCGGCGACGACGGGTACGGTCATCGCGATCTGCGCGTTGTCGCCAAAGATGTAGCTGGCGATCCGGCGAAACCCGGTACCGGAGGCGCTGGCCATGTCGCCGTCGACCCATGTTTCGGCGACGATCAGCGGCGCATAGCGGCGGATTTCGATCTTGCCGTCCTTCCGCAGCGTTTCAAATTTTGGTTCTTCCGTAGCCATCAGTGTCGTCGTCCAGAACAGGCCTATCCACAACAATTCCCGGGGGAGGCGAATCATTACGTTCCTTTGCTTCGGGTGACCTTGATTTCCGGTACGCGGGCTGGCCAGATGCCCTTGTCGATTGCGCGTCCTTGCTCGAAAACCAGCCAGCTCTGGCTGCCGTAATGTGGCAGGCCGCGTTGCAGGGCCAGAATCGCCGCTGCATCACGGCCGGAAATGACCGCCAGCGGGAAGGTGGTCCCCGGTACCGTCCAAACCTGCGCGTGGCCTTTGTCCTTGAGTTGAGTCGGGCGCGGCGGCAAGCCGGCTGCGGCCAGTGTCTGGTCGACTTCGGGGTGCGTGCCGGCAATCAGCACCGGGCTGATGCCGGTAGCGGCAGCCAGTAACTGGGAGACGGTCAGGCGCGTAGGCCGGGCTTCGAAAAATCGCTCGGCAAGTTGATTGACAGCGGCCTGGGTATCCCCTGCCGCCGCGACATTGATGACTTGCGGGCTTTTCGCCGCCAGCCATTGACGCAGGATGGGCGGCAACTGGTTAGCAGCGAGCCTGCGCCAGACACGCATTTCCGGGTCAAGGCGCAGGCTTTGCGGCGCAAAGGGTAGCGCCAGGGTTGCGCGATCGCTGTTCGGCGCCAGCGTAACCCAAAGGTTTTCCTGACGTCCGGGCGCACGCACCTCAATGGGCAGACGCAGCGGTAAGCTGGCGTTGCGTTTCTGGAAGGTGAGGCTCAGTCGCTGCTGCTTGCCGGCTTTCGTCAGCTCGGCGCTGGCGATGCGGATGTCGGGCAGGGTGGTTTCATCGAGCCAGGTGCTGAAAAATTCGCCAAGGCGCTGTCCGGACGCCTGTTCAAATGCGGCCTGCAGGTCATCCCAGTTCGCAACGCGAAATCGCTGTGTTGCCCAGAAGTTGCGGATCCCCTGGTCAAAGGTTTTTTTGCCCAGCTGATCGCGCAGCGTGACAAAGAACATCGCGGCTTTGCTGTATCCCACGGTAGCGCCGGCGGCATCGGCACGGGCGCGGAATTCCCGGAGTGAACCGGTTTTCTCATCAGCGAAGACGGCAGCATCGCGCAACCAGGACAAGCGCATTTCGCGGGCGGCCACTGTCGATTCATCCTCCTTGTACGCGTAGTCGGCCATGAAGGTGGTCAGTCCCTCGGACCAGTTACCCTGTTCGTAATCGACATAAACACCATTGCCCCACCAGTTGTGCAGAATTTCGTGGCCGAGCGAGGTATTGCGGATGAAGGGGAGGCGCAAGACATCGGCGCCGAGATAGGTCAGCGTCGGCATGCCGAAGCCGGTAGGCAAGGGGCTGGCGACGATGGAAAATTCACTGTAAGGGTAGGCGCCGATGTCGCGGCTGTAGCGTGCGATGTAGGCCTGAGTATCGTCAAGATAGCCCTGCACCAGCTCAGGGACGGCATCGAGTTCTGGCGTGAAGAAGGTTCTTAAATGTAATGGCTCCTGTCCGGGCCGAGGCACGGTTTTCTCGCGGACAATCCAGGGCCCGGCCATCAGGTCGATGCCATCGGTGGGTTGTATGAAGTCGAAGGTCGCCCGGTAGCTTTCTCCGGCTTTGGCGGGCAGGGTTTCGGCGGTCCGCTGCCCGGCAACGAGCGCGCGCTGGTCGTGGGGAACGGCCAGCGTGACCCGATACGAGAACATTGGGCCAGGGCGCGGATACCAGGCAGCACCGGCTGCCAGGAAGCTGCCTGCGGGGGCAGCCATCGGTGGCATGCCACCGAGGACGCTGCGATGGTCGCGGTTCTTTTCCAGTGCCGGCAGGATGCCTTCATAGCGTATGGTCAGCTTTTGATTCGGCTTGCCGATGTGAATGTGCCATTGGGGGTAACCCTTTTGACCACCACTGCGCTCTACGGCCAAGGCCTTGTCGCCGGCCCTTGCTTCGCTGATGCGCAACGACTCGTGCAGCGCAAAGCGAAAGATTGTTTCCCTGGATTCCAGTTCAGCGGTGGCCTTAAATTGCCGGGTTTTCGGGTCGAGTGTCACATCGAGCCGCAGGTCGGGCGCGGTGGCTGCCTGCGACAGCGGAATGACGAGGTTTAGGAGCAGGAGCGCAGGGTAGAAAAAACGCGGAATAATCATGGTCGGGGTGGAAATTGAATGATGAAATCAAGCTGACTGTCGCCGCGGGCGATGCGCAGCGGCAGCCAGGTTCCGGGCGGTTGGCGACGGACGGTGAGAACTGCGTCGGCACTGCCACTGGCCGGGCGTCCCGCGATTTCGATGATGCGATCGCCGCTGCGCAGCCCCGTCTTGTCGGCCAGGCTGCCAGGGGTGACGGCGGTGATCTGCAAGCCGGTCTTGGTGTCTTCGAACACCACACCGAGGCGTGGTGGTTCGGGCGGCGGCTCGGCTTTCTCCGGCGTTACGAAGACAGCCGTTGCGAGCCCTGCTTGCAGGTGGGCGCACTCTCCGTCAGCAGCTACCGGCAGCAGGCTGGCAATTCTGATGACACCTAACGAATTCAGTTGGTTAGGTACGCCATGGCCGAAGCGGATATGGCCACTGCCCATAATGCCGACGACCAGCGGCGGCGGGGTGTTCCTCTCCAGGCTGCGCGCCCCATGCAGGCCTTCGGCCATGGCGCGATCCCAGGTCAGCTGGCTGTCGACGAAACCCTGGAAGGCGCGCTCAGGCGACGTATTGGTTTTTGAGGCGTGCGTACCTGAAGTCTTTTCATGCATCTCGTAGATTTCGCGCAGGTAGGCGAGGTAATCGGGCTGCGGTGGTGCCGGGCGGCCAACACCCTCCCGCAAGTTTTCCGGTACCTGCTCCCAGGTCTTTTCAGCGACCAGACGCGTCAGTTCGTTATCGACGTTGAGTGCGCGCATCGGAATCCTGTTCAACCTCGCAAATTCAAACAAGGGCAGATACATCTGCGCGGGATAACGCCAGACCTTGTCCCATTCGGACTGCTTGAGCAAGGCCTGTGGCGTCAGCGCCCCGGCGACCCACTGATCGAGCACCGCCTGCATGCGTCGGGGGAACATTTCGAAGCCGATCACCATGTCCGGCCTCAGCGCATGCAGCGCTGCCAGCATCTGCAACTGCCAACGGTGATGATCCTCGCTGTCGTGCTGCTCGCCAAGCAGCACAATATCCTGTTTGACGGAATGCGCAACGATTTCCCGAATGTTGGTCTTGGCAGGCGATGCGCCGTTGAGCATCAGCCAGTTGCCACCCGGCTTGCAATAGCTTGGCGTTGTCGGCGGCATGGCCGGTTTTCGATTGGCCAGCGCGGCGATGGCGATGCCGGCGCTGATGACCATAAAACCGATGAGGAAGGACTTCAAACTGGTTTTCAACATGCGATGTGCTCCCGATTCTGGCCACCGTTACCCTGATTCGACCGCTTCCACGTACCGTGTTTCCCTGTGCTCATTCAACCGATCCTGAGTTTTTCTCCATACCCCGCCAGTTCCAGATAGCCCTCACCGACGGGCTGGCCATTCTCGCTGGCCCGGATGGCACCTTCCCAATAGACCGCGCCGACCGTGCGCCGGCTGTCCAGTTCCTGGTCATCGAACAGCGGATTGAGTTCAAACCGGCGGGGTCCGATGTGCAACTGCCAGGCAACCGGGTAGTCGATGCCGGTACGCGGCGAGCGCCAGCGGCGTTGCGGCAGGAAATCGACCGCTTGAGGCGGGTAAATTTGGTCGATTTTTCCGGTTGACCTCAGCGAAGCGGCGGCCCAGTGTGCATTGCCCCGGGTGTCGCGCAAGCGGAAGGCCATCAGGCCGCCACCGTCGTGCAGATTGATGCCGACCCAGTCCCAGCCCTGAGCGTCTGCGGGGAGCAACTCGCTGGACCACTCGTGATCGAGCCAGGCACGGCCGGTCACGGCTTCGGGGCGGCCAGCGAGCGAAACGGACCCACTGACTGCCAATTGGGGGCGGCTGTAGTAGTAGCTTGCATGCCGCGGATCGGATGATTTGCTGCTGTAACCGCCCTGGCCGTTGAGCAGGGGCGGGGCGTTGGTGGCAAGCTTCAGATCGTAGGCAAAGTCGCTGGCTTGAACATTGGTCTGGTAATGATCGCCGTCCTGGGCGAGCCGCCAGTCGCCGATCCAGACCTGAGTGTAGCCCTCTCTGAAGCCGCTGTCGCCGACACCCACGCGGACAGCTCGTTCGGCATGACGCAAGCGGCCCAAGGCCGGGTCGGCAATTGCGGCGTGTGCTAACAGCAGTTGGCGCGGCGCAAAGCGGCTGGCGCTGGTCTCACCAATGCCCGTGCGCACCCGAAAAAAGGTGATCTGAAAGCCCAGCGGCCGGCCATCACTTCGCCGCAACCAACCGGTGGCGTACCACCATTCGGTTCGGAAATCCGGATGCGCGCCGAAGTCATTCGGAAACGCCAGTTTGCGCCCGGGGCGAACCGGCGGGAAATCGACCGCGGCAGACGGGCCGGTTAACAGGCCGTTTGTGGCCGCCAGTGCGAGAAGGAATTGCCGGCGTTGCATCACCAGTCCTCGCGCACGGCAAACACTGCTGCCTGCTTCATCGCCTGTCGTCCGGCAAGGACCGCGGCCAGGCTGGCCAAAAGGACAAGCATGCCGGCGAACAGCAGCAGGCTGCCCCAAGGAATATGCAGATCCATACTCCAGTGAAAGCTCTGACGATTGACGACCTCAATCAGGATCAATCCGATGCCGCCGCCGGCAAAAAGGCCGGTCAGCACCCCGATACTGGCCACCAGACCCCCTTCACAGGCCAGCATCCCGACGATCTGGACGCGGCTGACGCCGAGATGACGCAGCATGCCGAACTCTTTGCGCCGAGTAGCCGCCAGCGAGGCAAAGCTGGCGGCTACGCCAGCCAGTCCAATCACAATTGCGACCGCTTCCAGCAAGTAGGTGACGGCGAAAGTACGGTCGAAAATCCTCAGGCTGAGTTGACGAATCTCGCCAGGGCGGGCAATTTCCAGCGCAGCGTCGGCGCCCAGTTGTTGTAGCCGATCGACCACTGCCCCTTCGTTAGCAAGCGATTCAAGATGAATAGCGGCATCGTTTACGTGCAAATCACCGGTCATTTTGCGATAGAGCGCCAGGTCGATCATCACGGCGCCAGTCTGGCGCGAGTAATCACGCCAGATACCGTTGACATGAAACTCGCGAAGTTGGCCGCCCAAGGGCATGTGCACCGCCTTGCCCGGCTGCCAGGCGAACTGATCCGCCATCGCTTCCGATATCCAGAGCGCCGGCAGGGAAGAAAATCTTACCTCACTGGCCAGCGGCAGCGTGTGGCCACCGTCTGGCAGCGGGCGGGCAATCAGCGCGACCGGGGCTTTGTCCGCGCCCAGCCGCAATTGCTCGTGGCGGGTGAATTCGACCTGACGGATGCCCGGCGTCCGCGCAATCGCTGCCTGCAATTCGGGATCCAGATAGGCCGAGCTGTGCGCCCGTCCGGCACGCAGGTAGAGGTCGGCCGGCAGGAGTTGCGCCAGCCACTCATCGACAGATTCCCGGAATGAGGCGACCATGATCGCCATCGCGACCGCCAGCGCAACACTGGTCAGGACACCGGCAGACGCAACGACGGCATAGCCGGGAGCGCTGATCAGGCGCGCCGCTGCCAAGCGCCAGGCGACTGATTGACTGATGCCGGCGAGTGATTGCGTGAGTCCTTGCGCAAAAAAAGGCAACAGACCGATGCCTCCAGTGAGCAACAAGGCAATCGCGAGATAACCTCCAAGCGGCAGGCCATCAATCGGTGGAATGAAGCAGGCAGCCAGACTCAGGGCCAGCGCAATCAGGCCCCACCATGGTCGGCGATGGGGCTCGATGCTCAGTGCATCCCCGGCAGATTTCAGGGCACGGGCAGGTGCAATGTCGGCGGCCTGCCGTGCCGGGACTAGCGCACCGGCCAGCCCGGCTAGCAAACCAAGCGCCACGTAAAACGCAGTCAATGCCGGCTTGAACTCAAGCCGTGGCTGCAAGCCGGAAAAATAGCCGGCACCGAGATCGCCGCCAAGCAGTCGCAACGCAGCCCAGGCGATGGCGTAGCCGAATGCGACGCCAATGATGCCGCCGGTCAGTCCGATCAGGGCACCTTCGGCCAGCAGCCAGCGAATCAGGCTTGCTCTTTCCAGGCCGAGCGCCCTCAGGAAGGCAAACTCACTGCGTCGTTTGACGACGGAGAGCGCCTGTGCCGAGAACACCAGAAACGCACCCGTCAGCAGTGCAATCGCCGCCAGCATACTGAGATTGACCCGGTAAGCACGACTGAGATTGCCCGCTTGCTGGCTGGCGGCGGCTGGAGATTCGAGCACGGTACCCGCCGGCAGCCGGTCCTGCAGCCTTTGCTTCAAACGTTCTGGGGTGCTTGAGACAGCTACGCTCAGGTCAATGCGTGACAGTTTGCCGATGCGGCCAAAACTATCCTGCGCCGCGGCGATGTCCATGACAGCCAGTGGCTGGCCATCGACCATCCCCGGCAGATCCCCGGCGACGCGCAGACTGATGCTACGGACGCCGTCCTGTAACTTCAGTTCGTCACCGATTCGCACAGCAAACGAATCCTGTGCCGCCTTGCTCAGAAAAACTGAACGCTCAGCCAGCGTCGCCATGCGATCGGTCGTATCGTGGCTTTGCGGCAGCAAGCGCGGCGCGACGCCCGCCAGCGTGAAGACATCGACGCCAAGAATGCGTAGCGGCTGTTCGTGGCCAGCGATTTTCGCTGCCACCTCGAGTATGGGCGTCGCTGCGGCGACATCAGGATGGCCAACGACTTCTTCAAAAAGGGTGTCAGCGAATCCGCTGGCCGGCCCCTGGATGCGCAAGTCTGCCTCGCCAGCCAGGGTGCGAACACCACGTTCAAATTCATTGAGCGCCGCTTCATGGATCGCCTGTACGGCCATGCCCAGGGCGATGCCGAGGGTGATGGCCAGCAGCGAGAACAGGGTGGCCAGGCGCCGCTTGCCCAGGGAACCGATAAAGACTGGCGCCAGGGTCATTGCCGCAGACCCTCGGCGGTCAATTGCAGGGTGCGATCTGCGGTAGCAGCGGCCTCGCGGGAATGGGTGACAAGGATGCCGATGGCGCCGAGCTTACGAATACTCTCCCCGAGTAGCTTGAGGACCCGGACGGCATTGGCCGGATCAAGATTGCCGGTGGGCTCGTCGGCGAGCACCAGTCGCGGGCGATGGACTAGCGCTCGGGCGATGGCGACGCGCTGCAATTCGCCGCCGGAGAGTTCATGTGGCCAACTGGCTACGCGCTCGCCGAGGCCGACGGCGTCGAGCATTGCTTGCGCAGCGGGGGCGGCATCACAACCCGATTTACCCTGCAACCAGAGTGGCAGGGCAACGTTCTGCAGCAGGTTCAGATGGGGCAGGACATGGAAGGCCTGAAAAACGAAGCCCAGCTTCTCGCGGCGCCATCTGGTCAGGGCGGCTTCATCGAGTCCGGCAAGATTTTCGCCATCAACACAGATGGTTCCCCGATCCGGGCGATCGAGGCCGGCGATCAGATTGAGCAGTGTTGACTTGCCGACGCCAGATTCGCCGACTACGGCGACGTACTCGCCGTCGTTCAACGACAGCGAGGTGCTTTTGAGTACGATCCGGCCGTTGAAACTGCGGCACAAGTCTCGGATTTCAAGCATGTTCGGGAGGTGTTCTGACTTAAAGTCTTAGCGATAGGTCGGAGGCGGGGGCACACGCGGGTTGCTGACTCAGATCGTACTGGATGCCAAGGTAGTAAATCACACGGTTGTCACGATCGACGAGAGGACGGATCGACAAGCGATTTAGAAACAATTCGCCGTTCTTGCGGTAGTTGCGCAGCGTTACCGTGCAAGCCTGGTGCTCACGGATCGCAGCGCGCAAGATCTCGAGCTCGGGTTGGTCGTGATCCGCACCTTGCAGGAATCGGCAGTTCCTGCCAATCATCTCCTCCTGGCTGAATCCCGACATTTCCTGAAATACACGATTGACATATACGAGAGGGCAGTCCGGAAGATCCGGATCGGAGAGGGTAACCCCGTTGACACATGAGTCGAGAATCTGAGTCAGGACGTAGGGAATGAGACCGTCATCTTTACTTGTAATGAACATGATTGCTGCTCCCAAAAATTGGTCGGATGTGCCTTTGGATCGGGTTCTTACACAACGGAGCGGGGGGTTTAACCGTCATCGAGCATCTCTTTCTCAATTAAAAGCTTGAGGCGTTTGACGGTACGTTTGGCGCCTTCCTCGAGCGCCAGGCGGATCAGCTTCTCGAACGGTCGGAACCTTGACTCAATTTCGCGCAGCTCGAAGGTGAAGGTCAGTCGGGTCGAGGCATTGAGATCCTGAAATTCATAGGTTGAAACGTAGGGGGCATTCACGCCGCGAAAAACTACCCGGTGCGGCGACACCATCTCGCTCACCTCAAAAATCGAATCGCTTTTGTGCCCCTGGTCGACACGGATTTGCCGGGCCTGAAATCCGGCCTGCACCGGACCGGAACTCAGCGGCTCGAGACAGGTCACTTCGGGTGACCAGCGCGGGTAGTTCTTGGGAAATTCCTTCGCTACGAAGCGAAATACCTGCTCGACTTCGTGTAACACCAGCACGTCAGCCTTGGTTGCAATCATTTAGCTCTCCTCGACGCATCGTTACTTGATGATCGACCCAAAAGTATTAATTGTCTAGGACAAATTAAGTTTTTGATGTTATCCGCTGTTAAGTCTGGAGTCGATTCTATGCAATATTTATCATGTAAATCGCGAATAAATCCGCGTACCCTGAAATTCGCAATGTAGAATTGTCATAGACAACCTATTGATGGCCAGCTGTGGGTACATGATTTTGCCAAGCAGAAAATTTCGTTGTTGGCAGTCATGGCGGAATGCATGAATCCGGAGGTTGAAAATGAATTGTCGCTTTCTTCGCAAATGGCTAGGCATGGCGTTCGTCCCGCTGCTGCTGGTGTCATGCGCTGCGGATCCCGTCGCTCCGGGCAGCAATACCGCCTGGTCGCCTGCACGCCAGCAGATTGCGCTGACCGAGGCAAATCTGCTTCCAGCTTCCGCAGCGTTTGAAAGCAGCTACTTTGACTGGGTCGACAACGAACGCCGGCGCGAAGTGCAAGCCAAGCTTTACATGCCCCGATCAGCCAGTCCGGAAAAATCCGTACCCCTGATCGTTTTCTCGCACGGCCTTGGCGGCTCGCGCGAGGGGTATTCCTACCTAGGCGCCAACTGGGCCGCCCAAGGCTATGCGAGTCTGCATCTCCAGCACGCTGGCAGCGACCGTCGCCTCTGGCTGGGTAATCCCTTCGATCTGGTCGCCCGCCTGCAAGGTGCCGCAAGTGAGGCAGAGGCCATAGACCGGGTTCGTGACCTGCGATTTGCCATCGATCAGATACTGGCGGCGCCGGAAGTTGGCAGTCGATTGAACGCGCGACATATCGTCGCGGCTGGCCATTCCTATGGTGCGAACACGGTGTTGCTTGCTTCCGGGGCCGTCTTCGAGCGGCCTCAAGGGCAGTTGAGCTACGCCGAGAGGCGGCTGGTCGGGGCACTGGTGATCAGTGCGCCACCATTTCACGGCGAGGCCAATAGCGGCGCGATTTTGCGGCCCATCGGTATTCCCATATTGCATATCACGGCAACGGGCGACGAAATCCGTTTGCCCGGCTACCTGTCCAGCTACCAGGACAGAGTAAAGGTGTTCTCAGCCACCGGCAGTCCACGGAAGGCGCTGGTGGTTTTTCGTGACGGTTCTCACAGTATGTTTACCGACCGCCTAGCGCCAGGTGGCCATGATCTGAACGTACAAGTCAAGGCAGCAACCCGGGACTTGTCCCTGGCCTTCTTTGCCGAGGTGCTGGACGGTCAATCCGGCATCTTTGAGCAGGGTTTGGCACGTCACAAGGATTTGATAGCCTATCGCGAATCCAATCTTGATCTTGGACGCTAATCAATTTACCAAAACCTTACCGGCCCGAAAAATGCGGCCGGCCTGTATCGCCAACTAATCGCCAACCAGCAGAAGGACATCCCATGTCAGATTTATTTTCACCATTGCAGCTCGGTGCCGTAACTGCGCCCAACCGTGTGTTCATGGCACCGCTGACGCGCTGCCGCGCCGGCGAAAGCCACATTCCGGACGAACTGATGGCCGAGTATTACGCGCAGCGGGCAAGCGCTGGCTTGCTGATTGCTGAAGCGACCATGGCGATGGGGGGCAATTCGGCCTTCTGGAAGGAACCGGGCATTTACTCGGATGCGCATGTTGCGGGCTGGCAGAAGGTCACTTCTGCAGTCCATGCGGCTGGTGGGCGGATTTTCCTGCAAGTCTGGCATGGTGGGCGTGCCTGTCACCCCGCGCTCAATGGCGGCAGACAACCGGTTGGCCCGAGCCCCATCGCAATTACCGGCGACGAAGTGCATACCCCCGAGGGCAAGCAGCCCTATGTCGTCCCGAGGGTTATTGCCGACGAGGAAATTCCGGAGATTGTTGCCGGGTTCAGATCGGCGGCCGAGAACGCCAAAGCTGCTGGGTTCGATGGCATCGAAGTGCATTGTGCCAACGGCTACTTGCTCGATCAGTTTCTCCGTGACGGCACCAATCGACGCGAGGGCGCCTACGGTGGCAGCCGGGAGAACCGGGCGCGGCTGTTGTTCGAGGTGCTGACAGCATGTTGTGCGGTTTGGGGCAGTGATCGCGTCGGTTTGCGCATTTCGCCGCTGAACAGCTACAACGACATTATCGACAGCGATCCGATCGGGCTGGCAAGCTGGCTCGCCGGTCGTCTCAATGATTTCAATCTGGCTTATTTGCATGTGATGCGTGCCGACTTTTTCGGCAAGCAGACGGGAGACGTCATGACTCCGATTCGGGAGAACTACCGTGGGACGCTGATCGGCAACATGGGATATACGGCCGATGAGGCCGATGTCGCCATCCAGCACGGCAAACTGGATGCCGTGGCTTTCGGCATTGCTTTCCTGGCCAATCCTGACCTGCCGGCGAGATTCAAGGCCAAGGCGCCGCTCAATACGCCGGATCCTGCAACTTTCTATACACCGGGCCCGGCGGGATATACGGACTATCCCGCGTTGACTTCACTATGACCTTTTGATTCACCCGAGGCTATACTTGGCCTCGGTGGCCCGGCCGGCATCGCCGATTGCGCGAGCCGGCACGGCGGCCTTTGACGAAAACGCGCCACCGATTACATCTGCCACGCTCAGGCCGCGATTCACATCCAGGCCGATCAGTCGCCAGTCATGCACGGGCAGGTTCGGGATCGGCTTGATCAATCGTTCGTAGAAGCGCGTCGGCCACACGATGCCGTAGATGCTCTGGTGGTCGAAGAAGTCAACTTCAGCGATCGCGCCCCGGGTGGATTCCAGACCTTCCATGGTGAAACGCAGGCGGCGCAGATAGTGATTTTCGCTATCGATAAACAACAGGTAACGATCTTCAGTGGCGTTGCCGTGGCCCGGGCGACGAACGACGAGCAAGGTTTGGCATGGCCGCCCGTTGACGGATTCAGCGCCGACAATGCTCAGACCGGCGTTGCCGTCGAGAAAATAAAAGGGCCCGGTGAGGAACATCCGGTAGCCATCGGCGACCAGCGCTGCGGCATCGAGGACGTCGGCACGCGAATCGGCGACCTCGTTGTAATGGACCTGGATGGTGTCTGGTGTTCGAACTACCTGCTTCCGGCCCTTGGGCCCGGTATGTGACTGGGCCACGATGGGGGCGGGGTTTAAGATGATTCGTTCCTGTGATTTTTGGCGGAAATCCGGGTCGACCAGCGTCGGTTGAATCTTGCCGACCAAACCGTGCCACTCGCCGGTATAGGCAACGCTGATGTCGGTGATCTCCCGAAAAGCACTTAGGCCGTGCACTTCGGCAGATTGCTGCAGCAGGGAGCGGGCCTCTGCCTGTATTTCCAAAGGGCCGATGGGCGGCATGCCGCGCGAGGCGCATCCCGACAAAAGGATGACTGAGGCGAGCGTCAGTCCGCGGAAAATATGAAAACACATGGTGTAGCGCTCCCGTCGTAGTCGGCCAGAGCGCAATTTAACACCATCGAGAAGAGAGATTTTCATATTGGATAGCGGGCCATCCGCATATGGGCTGACGCTTGCAGGTGACGAGCACGCTTGCCAACGCGCCTGACCATCAGGCCAGGAAGGACGGCAAACCGGGCAATGGGTGGGATTCGCAACCAGCTTCGGCTTTTGGCTCGCCCGGTCGCAGTGCCAACGGAATGACGCCCGCCCAGACGCGACGGTCCAGATCATCGTTTTTATCCTCGACGCCCCAGTTGCGGATCTTGGCTGCGGCTTCGGCGATGGGCAGGCGGAGCAGGGTGGTGCCGGCGAGTTCGGCGGCGTCCGGTTCGCGGATCAGCTCGTTACGACCGATGCTGACATGCGCGATGAACGCGGCGAATGCCGATTTTTTGATGTTTTCCGCGTCAACCGCAGCAAAGCGCCCGTAGATGACCACGGAGCGGTAATTCATCGAGTGGCGGAACGCCGAGCGCGCCAGGACCAGTCCATCAAGGTGGGTGATCGTGACCGCGCAATCGCTATCCTGCAGCGCCCGGGTGATCCGCGAATTCTTGGCGCCATGAATGTAGAGGTAATCACCATCGCGCCAGCAGGCCATGGGCAGGCAATGCACCGAGCCCCCGTCCTGAAAGGCGATGTGGCAGAGCAGCGCTTCGTCGATGATGGCATTGATGGTGGCGGTGTCGTAATGGGCGCGTTGCGGCTTGCGGTGGATTTCGGTGCGTGCGCTGGGCGGGGTGGTGGGGTTCATCGGTTTCTCCGGTCAAATCAAATGCGGTGACATCAGATTAACCTGAGTATGGCACCATGCATGGAGCCACGAATTATCGAAATTATGGAACCACATGCTTGACAGTCACCTGCTGGCAGCACTTGCGGCACCGGATCTGACGGGACTGCCGCGCCAGGAACTTCTCTACAAACGCCTCAAGGCGGCAATCCTCGACGGTCGCTTGCCGGGTGGCTTGCGCTTGCCTGCTTCGCGGCAACTCGCGGCCGACCTCAAAATGGCGCGAAATGGGGTAATCCATGCCTACCAGCAGTTGCTGGCAGAAGGCTTTCTTACCGCCGACCGTGGTGGTACGCGGGTGACACAACTGCCAGGCTTGGCGCGACAACCGGCGATGCCTTCGGAGGCGGTGACGCGTGGCGCCAGGCCTGAATTGTCTCAACGTGCCAGCGATCTAGCCGCACGGGCCGTGACTGGCAACGCGTGGTTGCCATTTTCTCCGGGCGTTCCGGATTTGGCGTCCTTTCCATGGGCGGCGTGGTCGCGGGCTCTGCAGCGTGCCTGGTCCGGCGTAACGGTGCGGCAGTTGGCGTATGCCGAGCCCGGTGGCGAACCGGCGTTACGACAGGCGGTCGCGCATTACCTGGCGGCCCGCCGGGGCGTGGTGTGTACGCCAGCGCAGGTATTCCTTGTCGCTGGCAGCCAGATGGCTCTCGATGCCTGTGCCCGCCTGCTTGCCGACCCCGGCGATGTGGTCTGGCTGGAAAATCCTGGTTACCCCGCGGCACGGAATACGATGCTGGCCGCTGGCCTGACAGCAGTGCCTGTGACAGTGGATGAGTGCGGCATGGCGCCGTCGCCATCACTCTGGGAAACCCGGCCACCTCGGCTAATCTACCTGACACCATCACACCAGTATCCAATGGGAAGTGTGCTCAGCCTCTCGCGGCGTCTCGATTTTTTGCAAAAATCCGCGTCGACCGCAAGCTGGCTGATCGAAGACGACTACGACTGCGAATTTCAGCATCTCCGTCATAGCCGGCGCCCACTACCGGCAATGCAGGGTCTGCATCCAGCCGCCGCGGTGGTTTATGTCGGCACGTTCAGCAAGCTGCTCTACCCGGGCCTGCGGATTGCCTACATGGTCGTGCCGCCGTGGGCCGTCGGTTCGATCGGGGAAGGTATTGCGGCGCTCTACCGTGGCGGACTGGCCATCGAGCAACAGGCGCTGGCGACCTTGCTCGAAAACGGCACGCTGACCCGCCACGAGCGGCGAATGGCACCGATCTACCGAGGGCGGCAGCAAGTGCTGCGTGAAGCCTTGACTGAAGCATTCGGAACATCGGCGACGATCACCGGCGGTGACGCGGGCTTGCATTTGACCCTGCACCTCGTGAATGGGCCGCCGGATGTCGCGGTTGCCAAGCACGCTGCGGCCTTGGGCGTGGTTGTCCGGCCGCTCAGCGAATATGCCGTTCAGGTGCCGGGGCAGCAGCGCTTGAATGGACTGGTGCTGGGCTATGGCATGGTCGATGCCGGACAGATTCCGGCGCTGGTCCAACGGCTGGCAGCGGCCGTCTCTCGCGCAGCTTGATGCCCTTGAATAGGGACAATTCGCCTTACAGCGTGCGCTGTTGCGTGACCAGTTCGGCCAGAGTGGTGATCGATCGCAGCATCGGCCGGCTTTTTTCATCGCCGGCTTCGATCACGATGCCGTATTTCTTCTTCAAGCCCAGCACCAGTTCCAGCGCGTCGATGGAATCCAGCCCCAGACCTTCGTCGCCAAACAGCGGCGCGTCGTCTGCAATATCTTCGGGCGTCAGGTCCTCGAGATTCATCGCTTCGATGATGAATTGCTTTAATTCCAGGTGCAGATCGATCATGTCGTGGTCTTTTTTGGCAGTGGGAGCAAATTTTAAGGCAATAAGCTCGAAACTTTTAAGGGTAAATAGCTGACAAATTCAGTCGAGTATTTTACACTTCGGCCTTTCAATCAGGAGATCTAGCTTCATGTTCCGGCACTTGCGTGAGGATATCCGCGCGGTTTTCGACCGCGACCCCGCCGCCCGCTCGTTCTGGGAAGTCCTGACCTGTTACCCGGGTATCCACGCCCTGATCATGCACCGCATCGCCCACTGGTTGTGGGGGCATCGCTTGCGCTGGCTGGCGCGTTTTACCGCCCATCTTTCGCGCATGCTGACCGGCATCGAGATTCACCCCGGCGCTACCATCGGCCGCCGCTTTTTCATCGACCATGGCATGGGCGTTGTCATTGGCGAGACCGCGGAAATACACGACGATGTCACGCTCTACCACGGCGTGACACTCGGTGGTACCTCATGGAACAAAGGCAAACGCCATCCGACGCTGGAAAGCGGCGTCGTCATTGGCGCCGGGGCCAAGGTGCTTGGGCCGATTGTCATCTCAGCCGGTGCCAAGGTCGGCTCGAATGCGGTCGTCACCAAGCCGGTGCCCGCCGGTGCAACCGCGGTCGGCAACCCGGCTCGGATCATTGATCAGCAGGCGCGTGAGCGTGAGGCGCAAGCCGAAAAAATGGGCTTCTCGGCCTATGCGGTCATTCGCGATCAGGACGACCCGTTAGCCAAGGCCATTCATGGCCTGCTTGACCATGCCGCGGAGACCGACCGCCGTCTGGCCTCCTTGCTGCGCGAACTGGAGGCGCAGGGCGTAAAGTGTGATGAAGAGGTGCTGGCTGCTGATCGCTTTGATCCGAAATACCTGAGCAAAATAGTTGACTAATTTGATCTGCCTTCGCTATAGTTGAGCGTAATACTAGGTTATTAGCTGGGGAGCGAACATGCGTTTGACCACCAAAGGACGTTTTGCCGTAACTGCCATGATGGACCTTGCCCTACGGGGCGAGGACGGGCCGGTGGCGCTGGCCAGTGTCAGCGAGCGGCAGAAGATTTCGCTCTCCTATCTGGAGCAGTTGTTTGGCAAACTGCGTCGCCACAAGCTGGTCGATAGCGTCCGCGGTCCCGGCGGTGGCTACTGTATCGCCCGTCCGCTTGCGCTGGTCACGGTGGCCGACATTATCCGGGCCGTCGATGAGCAGCTGGATGCCACGCAGTGCGGCGGGCAGGAGAACTGTCACGACGAGCACCGCTGCATGACACACGATCTGTGGTCGACGCTGAATGCCCGCATGTACGACTACCTGGCCTCCGTGACGTTGGCCGAGCTGGTCAGCCGCGAGAAACTCAAGGCAGAAGGCCGCTTGCAGAATATCTTGGAAGACAAGCGGCCGCTCGGCCCGCACCCGCAATCACGTCGCGGCAGCCGCGACAAGGCGGCCATTACCGCCTGATTACGCAATGTTCCAACCTGTTTACCTCGATCACAATGCTACCACCCGGCTCGATCCGGCGGTGCTGGCGGCGATGATGCCGTTGCTTGAAGGCCAGTGCGGCAACGCGTCCAGCCGCCATGACTACGGTCGTCGGGCGCGACTGGCGGTTGATGAGGCGCGGCAGCGGGTGGCGGCGGTGGTGAATGCGCATCCGACCGAGGTCATTTTCACCAGCGGTGGCAGCGAGGCAAATAATCTCTTTCTGAAGGGTGCAGCGGCAACGATGAAGCCGGGCACCTTGGCGGTGAGCGCCGTCGAGCATCCTTGTGTGATCAAGCCAGCGGAACAGCTTGCACGGCAGGGTTGGGTGCTGCGCGAAATAGCCGTGGATGGCGATGGTCGCGTGCGTGCCGATGATTTCGCCGAGGTGCTGCTGACACGGCCCAGGTTGTTGTCAGTGATGCTGGCCAACAACGAAACTGGCGTGATCCAGGATGTGCCGGCGCTGGCGTCAGCAGCACGCAGTACCGGTGCCTGGTTTCACAGCGATGCTGTGCAGGCGCTGGGCAAGCGCGCCATCGATTTCCGCAGCCTGAATGCAGCCGGCGTGCATGCGCTAACGCTTTCGGCCCACAAGGCGCACGGCCCCAAGGGGGCGGCGGCGTTGATTATCGACAAGCGTGTCGAGGTGCAACCGCAGATCGCCGGTGGCGGGCATGAGCGTGGCCTGCGTTCAGGTACCGAAAACGTGCCAGCAATCGTAGGTTTCGGCATTGCGGCGGAACTTGCCGCCCAACGGCTTGCCGAATCGTCAGCTCGGGTTCAGGCGCTTCGTCAGCGACTTGAAGCCGGCTTGAATGAACTCGGTGCGATGATTTTTGCGGTGAACGCTGAAAAGCTGCCCAATACGACTTACTTTGCGTTTGCCAATATCGACGGCGAAACGCTGGTCGGCAAGCTGGACCGCGAAGGCTTTGCGGTCGCCAGCGGCTCGGCCTGTTCCAGTGCCAATCCTGAGCCTTCGCACGTACTGCGAGCCATGGGCGTGGCGCCGGAGTTTGCCCGCGGCGCGGTGCGTGTCAGCCTGGGGGGTGACAATACCGAGACCGAAATCGACCAATTCATTCATGCCTTGCGGGCCACTGTCGGACGCCTGCAGGGACTGACGGCAATTGCCGTTTGAACAACCCGACGACCTAGCGAGAATGACGATGAAACTTCCCATCTATCTGGACTACTCGGCAACCACCCCGGTCGATCCGCGCGTCGCGGAAAAGATGATTCCCTACCTGTGTGAGTTGTTCGGCAACCCCGCCTCGCGTTCTCACAGCTTCGGCTGGGTCGCCGATGCTGCCGTCGAGGAGGCGCGCGAGCAGGTGGCGGCGCTGGTTAACGCCGACCCGAAGGAAATCGTCTGGACTTCGGGTGCGACCGAGTCCAACAACCTCGCCATTAAGGGCGCGGCCAATTTTTACGCTGGTACCAAGGGCAAGCACATCATCACGGTCAAGACCGAGCACAAGGCTGTGCTCGATACGGTTCGCGAAATGGAGCGCCAGGGTTTCGAGGCCACCTATCTCGATGTTCAGGAAAACGGCCTGATCGATATTGAAGCCTTCAAGGCCGCGATTCGTCCGGATACCGTCCTTGCCTCGGTGATGTTCGTCAATAACGAAGTCGGTGTCATCCAGCCGATCGCCGAACTGGGCGAAATCTGCCGTGACAAGGGCGTGATCTTCCACGTTGATGCGGCGCAGGCCACCGGCAAGGTCGAGATCGACCTGGGCAAGCTCAAGGTCGACCTGATGAGTTTCTCGGCACACAAGACTTACGGTCCGAAGGGCATCGGCGCGCTGTACGTGCGTCGCAAGCCGCGCATCCGTCTGGAAGCGCAGATGCACGGTGGCGGCCATGAGCGTGGTTTCCGTTCGGGCACACTGGCAGTTCATCAGATCGTCGGCATGGGCGAGGCTTTCCGTATCGCCAAAGAGGAAATGGCTGAGGAGAATGCCCGGATCGGCCAGCTCCGTGACCGGCTTTACAATGGCTTGAAGGAAATCGAAGCGACCTACGTCAATGGCGACCTTGAACAGCGCGTGCCGCACAATCTCAACATGAGCTTTGCCTACGTCGAGGGCGAGTCGATGATCATGGCGATCAAGGATCTGGCGGTTTCCTCCGGGTCGGCCTGCACCTCCGCCAGCCTGGAGCCGTCCTATGTGCTGCGCGCACTCGGCCGCAACGATGAACTGGCGCACAGCTCCATCCGCTTCTCCATCGGTCGGTTCACGACTGAAGAAGAAATTGACTATGCAATCAATCTATTAAAAGCGAAAGTTGGAAAACTACGTGAGCTTTCGCCATTGTGGGAAATGGTGCAGGAAGGCATCGATCTCGACACGGTGCAGTGGGCTGCACACTGATCTCCGGTCGCGCCGGGAACCAAATTCGTTGGCCATAGACTAACGACTGAATTAAGGAGAATTTACATGAGCTATAGCGTTAAAGTCATTGATCATTATGAGAATCCTCGAAATGTCGGTTCCTTCGGCAAGGAAGATGATGGCGTTGGCACCGGCATGGTCGGCGCCCCGGCCTGCGGTGACGTGATGAAGCTGCAGATCAAGGTCAACAAGTCCGGTGTGATCGAAGACGCCAAGTTCAAGACCTATGGTTGTGGGTCTGCCATCGCCTCGTCGTCGCTGGTAACCGAATGGGTCAAGGGCAAGACCGTCGATCAGGCTTTGGCGATCAAGAACACCGAAATCGCTGAAGAACTGGCCCTGCCACCGGTTAAAATTCACTGCTCGATCCTGGCTGAGGACGCCATCAAGGCGGCGGTCGCGGATTACAAGAAAAAGCACGGAGAATAAGCATGGCAGTCACCTTGAGCGACAAGGCGGCTAGACACGTCGCCAACTTCCTGACCAAACGAGGCAAGGGTGTTGGCCTGCGGCTTGGCGTACGGACCAGCGGTTGTTCCGGCATGGCCTACAAGCTGGAGTTCGTCGACGAGGTGTCTCCGGACGATCTGGTTTTCGAGACCAATGGCGTCAAGGTCTTTGTCGATGCCAAAAGCCTGCCCTATCTGGACGGTATGGAGCTCGACTATGCCCGCGAAGGCCTGAACGAAGGGTTCAAGTTCAACAACCCGAACGTCAAAGACCAGTGCGGCTGCGGCGAATCCTTTAACGTCTGAGGTGGAGCGGGGCATGCTTGCGTCCCGCCTGTCGTAAAATACGCATTGTCTGTGCGGGGTCGTCTGACCCCGCCTTTGCTTTGAGGATGGGCTCAATTTGAGCCACCTGAAGCTGCCGATGTGAGGTAAAGCTTGGACCTGACTGCCGATTTCTTCTCCCTGTTCGAATTGCCCCGGGCTTTCCGGTTGAACCTCTCTGAACTCGATTCCCGTTTTCGCGACGTTCAGGCGCAGGTGCATCCTGACCGTTTTGCTCATGCCTCCGAGGCGGAGCGGCGCTTGTCGATGCAGTGGGCGACCCATGCCAACGAAGCCTACCAGACGCTGAAGAAGCCGCTGGAGCGCGCGAAATACCTGTTGCACCTTGCCGGTCACGACATTCAGGCCGAAAACAATACGGCCATGCCCGCCGATTTCCTGATGGAGCAGATGGAATGGCGTGAAGCGGTGATGGAGGCCCGCGGCGGGCGCGATCACCATGAACTGGAGCATCTGTATCTGCGTCTGCAGAATGATATCCGCTCAAGATATGACGAATTGGGCGAGTTGCTCGACGATCGCCGGAACGCAGCTGAGGCGACCGATCGGGTGCGCCGCCTGATGTTCCTGGAAAAGCTTTTGTACGAAATCGACGACGCACTGGCGTCGCTGGAAGACTAAAACCATGGCATTGTTTCAAATCGCCGAACCCGGCGAATCCGCAGCACCACACGAACACAAGTTGGCGGTCGGCATCGACCTCGGCACGACCAATTCGCTGGTGGCCACCGTCCGCAGCGGCATCGCTGTCTGCCTCAACGACGATCAGGGACGGCCGCTGCTGCCCTCCATCGTCCGCTACCATGCCGACGGCAGTACCGACGCCGGTTACGATGCGCAACGCCAGCAGGCGGCCGACCCGAAAAACACCATTGTTTCGGTCAAGCGCTTCATGGGCCGCGGGCTGAAGGATATTGCTCATGTCGAGTCCATGCCTTACGACTTCGTCGAAGCGCCGGGCATGGTTCGCTTGAAAACCGTTGCCGGCGTCAAAAGCCCGGTCGAGGTTTCGGCGGACATCCTGAAAAGCCTGAAAGTCCGTGCCGAAGCCGCGCTGGGCGGCGAGCTGGTCGGTGCCGTGATCACCGTACCAGCCTATTTCGACGATGCCCAGCGCCAGGCAACCAAGGATGCGGCGCGTCTGGCGGGCCTGAACGTGCTGCGCCTGCTCAACGAACCGACGGCCGCCGCCATCGCTTACGGCCTCGACAATGCCGCCGAGGGCGTCTATGCGGTTTACGACCTTGGTGGCGGCACCTTCGACATCTCGATTCTCAAGCTGACTAAGGGCGTGTTCGAGGTCATGGCTACCGGTGGCGATTCGGCGCTGGGCGGCGACGATTTCGATCACCGGATTTTCTGCTGGGTGATCGAGCAGGGCAAACTGCAGCCGCTGTCGCCGGGCGATGCACGCCTGCTGATGATGCGTTGCCGCGAAGCCAAGGAATTCCTCACCAATAACCCGGAAGCGCCGATCACAGCTCGCTTATCCACGGGCGAAATGGTGGACCTCAAGCTCGATGTCAGTACCTTTGCCGAAATCACCCAGACGCTTATCTCGAAGACGCTGCAGCCGGTCAAGAAGGCGCTGCGCGATGCCGGTCTGCGCGTCGATGACGTCAAGGGCGTGGTCATGGTCGGTGGCGCAACGCGCATGCCGCAGGTACAGAAGGCGGTGGGTGACTTCTTCCGTCAGGAGCCGCTGACCAATCTTGATCCGGACAAGGTCGTGGCCTTGGGCGCGGCAACGCAGGCCAACCTGCTGGCCGGCAACAAGACCGGCAAGGATGACTGGCTGCTGCTGGATGTGATTCCGCTGTCGCTGGGTCTGGAGACGATGGGCGGCCTGACAGAGAAGGTCATCGTCCGCAACTCCACCATTCCGACCGCGCGCGCCCAGGAATTCACGACCTACAAGGACGGCCAGACGGCGATGGCCATCCATGTCGTGCAGGGGGAACGTGAAATGGTCGCCGACTGCCGTTCGCTGGCGCGTTTCGAACTGCGCGGCATTCCGCCGATGGTCGCCGGTGCGCCGCGTATCCGTGTCACCTTCCAGGTCGATGCCGATGGCCTGTTGTCGGTTTCGGCGCGCGAGCAGACCACCGGCGTCGAGGCGAGCATCAACGTCAAGCCGTCCTACGGCCTCTCAGATGACGAGATTGCCGGCATGCTCAAGGATTCGATGGCACACGCCAAGGATGACGCCATGGCGCGTGCCTTGCGCGAGGCGCAGGTTGAGGCCGAGCGCATGATCGAAGCCACCGAGGCGGCGCTGGCGGTGGATGCCCATCTGTTGAGCGATGCCGAGGCGGCAAAGATTCGCGCCACCATCGCCAAGCTGCAGGAAGCGGCCGCCGGCGACAACCGCCGGATCATCAACATCGCCATGGACGATCTCGGCTACGACACCCAGGAATTTGCACATCGCCGCATGGATCAAAGCATCAAGAGAGTGCTTTCCGGCCGTAAGGTCGACGAGATCAACACGGGAGAAGAAGCATGACCCAGATCGTTGTTTTACCGCATGTCGAACTCTGCCCGGACGGCGCCGTGATCGAGGCCGACGCCGGCCAGTCGATCTGCGAGGCGCTCCTCGCCAACGACATCGAACTCGATCACGCCTGCGAGATGTCCTGTGCGTGCACCACCTGCCACGTCATCGTCCGTGAGGGTTTCAGCTCCCTGGAGCCGGCCGAGGATACTGAGGAAGACCTGCTCGACAAGGCCTGGGGCCTGGAGCCGAATTCGCGTCTGGGCTGTCAGGCGCTGGTTGCCGGCACGCCGCTGGTCGTCGAAATTCCGAAATACAGCATCAACATGGCGAAGGAGGGGCATCGCAAATGAAGTGGACCGACATCAACGATATCGCCATCGAACTCAGCGACGCCCATCCAGACAAGGATCCGCTGAAGGTCAATTTCGTCGATCTGCGCAACTGGGTCATGGCATTGCCCGGTTTTGATGACGACGCCAACCGCTGCGGCGAGAAGATTCTCGAAGCCATCCAGCAAGCCTGGATCGACGAAGTCGCCTGAACCACCGCCGATGAAAACCCGTGACTTTCCCGGCCGTGGCAGCCAGCTCAATGTCCTCGGCGGCCCCTTGCTGACCTGTAGCGATCAGCCGAAGACCGGATTTTTCAGGGACGGCTGCTGTAATACCTCGGAAGAGGATTTGGGCAGCCACACCGTTTGCGTGGTGCTCACTGCCGACTTCCTGGAATTCTCGAAGTCGCGGGGCAATGACCTGAGCACACCACGACCGGAATTCGGCTTTCCCGGCCTGCAACCGGGACAGCGCTGGTGCCTCTGCGCCGCCCGCTGGCTGGAGGCCTACCGCGCTGGCAAAGCGCCGCATGTTTCGCTGAACGCAAGCAATCAGGCGGCACTGGAAATCGTGCCGCTGGAACTGCTCAAACAGCACGCTATGGATCTGCACTGAACGCCACGGAGGCGAAACGCATGGATACCCTGACCATCAAGATTTCCGGCATGAAGGACGCGGGGTGTGTTCGCACCGTCGCCAATGCGATCCAGGATCTGCCGGGTATCGGTTATCTGGAGATTTCGCTGGAAAAAGGCGAAGCCGAGCTTGAACACGGCAAGTTCATCAGCCCGGGCGATATTCTTCAGGCCATTGAGGATGCCGGTTACCCGGCATCCTGCTGAGACTCAGTCGAACAAATTCAGCAGGGCGTCGAGGCCGCCGAAATTGATGGCGATGTCGGCCTTGGCGCGGGTGGCCGGTTTGGCACGGAAAGCCACAGAGAAGCCGGCTTCCGCCATCATCATCAGGTCGTTGGCGCCGTCGCCACAGGCGATGACCTGATCCTTGCGCAGACCCAGTTCGTCGCGCAGGCGGGCGAGGTGATGCGCCTTGGCAGCGGCATCGACGATGTCGCCGACGACGCGCCCGGTCAGCTTGCCGCCGGAGATCTCCAGTTCGTTCGAGGTGGCGAAATCGAAGCCCAGTTCGATGCGCAGGCGCTCGGTGAAGTAGGTGAAACCGCCGGAGAGGATGGCGGTGCGCAGACCGGCGTTCTGGCAGGCCTCCAGTAACTCGCGCGCGCCATCGGAAAGTAGCAGGCGTTCACCGAACACACGCGCCAACACGCGGGCATCCAGCCCGGCCATCAGTGCCAGTCGACGGCGCAGGCTCTCGCGGTAGTCGATCTCGCCGCGCATCGCCGCTTCCGTCACCTCGGACACTTCGGCCTTTTTGCCGGCAAAATCGGCCAGCTCATCGATGCACTCGATGGTGATCAGCGTTGAATCCATGTCGAAACAGATCAGGCCGAAGTCCGAGAGCTTGCGGCCTTCTGGAACGAAGGCCCAGTCAAGCTTTTCCGCTTCGATCAGCGGAATCAGCGCATCAAAATCCGGAGTCCGTGTGGCTCCGGTGAGGCGTACGACCTGCGGTGGACGGGGCTCGACGCCTTGGGCGCCGGTGGCCTTGACAATGTTTTCAAGCAGAAAGGTGGGCAGGGCGCCGCCCTGGATGACCAGATTCATGGGCTGCTCAGGAGAGACGCAGCGGCAGTACGTCCCGCAGCAGCACGGCCGCGTCGCGGATCATCTTCTCGGTGGTGCCCCAATCGACGCAGCCGTCGGTGACAGAGCAGCCGTACTTGAGCTGCGACAGGTCGGCCGGAATCGGCTGATTGCCTGCCTCGATGTTCGATTCGATCATCACGCCGATCAGCGACTTGTTGCCGAGGCGAATCTGGTTCACGACATCGGCCATGACCAGCGGCTGTAGCTCGGGCTTTTTGGAGCTGTTGGCATGCGAACAGTCGACGACAATATTGGCCGGCAGCTTGGCCTTGACCATAGCCTGTTCGGCAATGGATACCGAGACGGTGTCGTAGTTGGGGCGACCGTCGCCGCCGCGCAGCACGACATGGCCGTAGGCATTGCCCTTGGTGCGGACGATGGCGACCTTGCCGGCGCCGTTGATACCGAGGAAGGAGTGCGGGCGCGACGAGGACAGGATGGCATTGACCGCGACGCTGAGATCGCCATTCGTGGCGTTCTTGAAACCGACGGGTGTCGACAGGCCGGAGGACATCTCGCGGTGGGTTTGTGATTCAGTGGTACGGGCGCCGATGGCGGTCCAGGTGATCAGGTCGCCGTAGTACTGCGGCGAAATCGGGTCGAGCGCCTCGGTGCCTGTCGGCAGGCCAAGTTCGTTGACCTGCAGCAGGAATTCACGGGCCTTCTGCATGCCGATGTCGACGCGGAAGCTGTCATCCATGAACGGGTCGTTGATGTAGCCCTTCCAGCCGACGGTGGTGCGCGGCTTTTCGAAATAGACGCGCATGATGATCTGCAGCACATCGCCGACATCGTCGGCCAGTGCCTTCAGGCTGCGGGCGTAGTCGAGGCCGGCGACCGGGTCGTGGATCGAGCAGGGGCCTACGACCACGAACAGGCGCGGATCCTGGCGGTCGAGTATCTTGCGCAACAGGGTGCGGCCGTGGGTCACGGTCTTCGTTGCCTTGTCGGAAATCGGCAGCCGGGCGTGGATTTCCTCCGGCGTCGGCATCGTGTCGAAGGTGTCTACGTTGAGGTTTTCGGTGTTCTTGGTTGTCATTTGGTTAGCTCGCGTAGCATGTCCTTGACCGCAGCAACCTTGTCGCTGAGGTTAGGGCAATGGCGTAAAAGTGAAATTTTATCCTGTCCGGCCAGCTTATAGCTGCGGTTCTTCTGGATCAAATTGATGATCCTGATCGGTTCGATAGGCGGATTCTTTGAAAATTCCGGGCTGAACTGCAGCGTGATCTGGTCGTTGGTCGCATCCAGCTTCTGGATCAGCAGCGGTTTGACCATCAGGCGCAGGCGGTGATTGGCCAGCAGTGACTGGGCCTGCAGCGGCAATTCGCCGAAACGGTCGATCAGTTCTTCCTGCAGCGCATCGAGTTCCTCGTCGGCTTCGCAGTTGGCAAGGCGCTTGTACAGCGTCAGTCGCTCGTGCACATCCGGGCAGTAGGCATCCGGCAGCAGAGCCGGCGTGCGCAGGTTGATCTCGGTGCCGACGCCGAGCGGCTGCGTCAGGTCGACGGCATCCAGCGTCTTGCCCTGCTTGAGGTGGGCGACGGCGCGGTTGAGCATCTCGGTGTACATGTTGAAACCGACTTCCTGCATCTCGCCCGACTGGTTGTCGCCCAGCACCTCGCCGGCACCGCGGATTTCGAGGTCGTGCATGGCGAGGAAGAAGCCGGAACCGAGTTCCTCCATCAGCTGGATCGCCTCCAGCCGTTGCTTTGCCTGCTTGGTCATCGCCTTTTCGTCCTGCACCAGCAAGTAGGCATAGGCCTGGTGGTGCGAGCGGCCGACCCGGCCGCGCAACTGGTGCAGCTGAGCGAGGCCGAACTTTTCCGAGCGGTTGATCAGGATGGTGTTGGCGTGCGGGTTGTCGATGCCGGTCTCGATGATGGTCGTACACAGCAGCAGGTTGGCGCGCTGGCCGGTGAAATCGCGCATCACGCGCTCCAGTTCGCGCTCATTCATCTGGCCGTGGCCGATAACGATGCGTGCTTCCGGCACCAGCTTTTCCAGCTTCTCGCGCATGTTGTCGATGGTGTCGACCTCGTTGTGCAGGAAATACACCTGCCCGCCGCGCTTCAGTTCGCGCAGCACGGCTTCGCGGATGATGCCGTCGGAGAATTTGCTGACGAAGGTCTTGATCGCCAGACGCTTCTGCGGCGCGGTGGCGATCACCGAAAAGTCGCGGAGGCCTTCCATCGACATCGCCAGCGTGCGCGGGATCGGCGTCGCGGTCAGCGTCAGGACATCAACTTCGGCGCGCATCGCCTTCAGCGTTTCCTTCTGGCGCACGCCGAAACGGTGCTCCTCGTCGATGATGACCAGGCCCAGTCGGTTGAACTTGACGTCCTTGCCGATCAGCTTGTGGGTGCCGATGATGATGTCGATCTTGCCTTCCGCCAGCTCCTGCAAGGCCTGTGCCGATTCCTTGGCGGTCTTGAAACGCGAGATTTCGGCAACTTTCACTGGCCAGTCAGCGAAGCGGTCGGCGAAGGTCTGGTAATGCTGTTCGCAGAGCAGGGTGGTCGGGCAGAGTACCGCCACCTGCTTGCCGCCGGCCACCGCGCAGAAGGCTGCTCGCAGCGCTACCTCGGTCTTGCCAAAGCCGACATCGCCACAGACCAGCCGGTCCATCGGCTTGCCGGATTTCATGTCCTGGATCACCGCCGCGATGGCCTGCGCCTGATCGGCGGTTTCCTCGAAGCCAAAACCATCGGCAAAGGCTTCGTAGTCGGTTTCCTTGAAATCGAAGGCATGGCCCTGGCGGGCAGCGCGGGCGGCATAGAGCGCCAGCAGCTCGGCCGCGGTGTCACGCGCCTGCTCGGCAGCCTTGCGCTTGGCCTTTTCCCACTGGCCGGAGCCGAGCGTGTGCAGCGGTGCGGCGTCGGGGTCGGCGCCGGAGTAACGCGAAATGACGTGCAGTTGCGCCACCGGCACAAAGAGCTTGGCCTCGCCCGAGTAGTGCAGTTCGAGGAATTCCTGCTCGCCGAGGCCGAGATCCATGCGCACCAGCCCCTGATAGCGGCCGATGCCATGGCTTTCATGAACGACCGGGTCGCCGACCTTGAGCTCGGTGAGATCCTTCAGCCAGTTGTCGAAGGTTGCCTTGCGCGCGGCTTCGCGGCGGGTGCGGCGCGGGCTGCCGGCGAACAGTTCGGTTTCGGTGACAAAGGCGAGGCCGGCAAGGGCAAAGCCGGCCTGCAAGGGGCCGACGCCGAGCGCCAGCCGGACATCGCCGTCGATAAATGCAGCAGGGTCGGCACTGGCGGCAATGCTCAGGCCATGTTCGGCGAACATCGCGGCCAGCGTTTCGCGGCGGCCGGCACTTTCGGCCACCAGCAGCACGCGGCCCGCGTAGTCAGTGAGAAAGCGCTTGAGCGCGCCGAGCGGCTCGTCGCTTCTGCGGTCAACGGCGATATTGGGCAAAAACCGGGCAGGGCTGTTGGTGGCTTCGCCGGTGGTATGGCCGATTTTGGCCGGAATTCCGAGTCGACCGTAGCCCTTGGCCGCGGTGAAGAACTGCTCGTCGGTGAGGAAAAGCTGATCCGGCGGCAGCAGTGGCCGCGCCTTGTCGCCCTGCAGCAGGTTGTAGCGCGAGCGGGTGTCGCCCCAGAAGGCGGTAATTGAGGCCGCGGCATCGCCATGCGTAACGAGCAGCGCATCCTTGGGCAGGTAATCGAAGAGCGTCGCCATCTCGTCGAAGAACAGCGGCAGGTAATACTCGATGCCGGCGCTGGCAATGCCCTGCGAAACGTCCTTGTAGATGCCGGACTTGGCCGGGTCGCCCTCGAATACCTCGCGGAACATCTGTCGGAAATGCGTGCGCCCCTTGTCATCCATCGGGAATTCGCGTGCCGGCAGCAGACGGACTTCCGGCACCGGGTAAATGGTGCGCTGGGTATCGACATCGAAGGTCTTGATGCTCTCGATTTCGTCATCGAAGAGATCGAGCCGGTAAGGCACCGGCGAGCCCATCGGAAAAAGGTCGATCAGCCCGCCGCGGATCGAATATTCGCCCGGCGACACCACCTGAGTGACGTGCGCGTAGCCGGCCAGCGTCACCTGACTGCGGAATTTCTCGGCATCAATGGTTTCGCCCTTTTTGAAGGCGAAGGTATAGGCCGCCATGAAGGCCGGCGGCGCCAGCCGGTAAACCGCGGTCGAGGCCGGCACCAGCAGGATGTCCAGTTCGCCCTGCATCACCGCCCACAGCGTCGCCAGACGTTCCGACACCAGATCCTGGTGCGGCGAAAAATGGTCGTAGGGCAGGGTTTCCCAGTCCGGCAACTGGCGCACGCGCAGATCCGGCGCAAACCACGGGATTTCTTCCAGCAGCCGCTGCGCATCCGCCGCGCTGGCCGTCACGACAGCCAGCAGGCGACCGCGATTGCCCGCCGCCAGTTCCACCAGCGCCAGCGCATCGGCCGCGCCGGGCAGTGGCGGTAAATCAACACGCAGGCCGGGTTTTGGCAGTGAGGGCAGGGAGAGTAGGGATTTAGGCACGGCAGGCAGCAACGACGATGGGGGGCAGATTATAACGGTTGCCTCACCAAGCGCCCCGTTGACGCGGAATCCTTCGCGGTGACGCTCAAGCGGCCGATCAGGCGAGTTGCATGATTTGATTCAAAATCGCAAGCACCTCGGCAAAGCGGGCTTCCGGAACCTTCTTCATTGGGTGCGGCGCACCCCCCCGTAGCCGCCAGTCGAATGATTTCGGCTGGTGGCAAAGAACATAGCTGGTTTGTCCCGCCTTGCGCCCGCCCGCTTGGCCGACAGAGACCGCAAAGGGATTGTCGGCGTTATAGGTGGCGGTGGTCATTGGCAGACCAATTACCAGCGACGTGCGTTCGTTGAATGATTTCGGCGAAAGCACCAGAAACGGGTGGATATCCCGCATTTCCTGCCCACGCTGCGGGTTGCAGTCGATCCAGATCACATCGCGGCGATCCGGAATCCACAGCGCGCTGGCTTTCACCATTTTTCGGCACCCAGCGCTTCGCAGGTAGCCATTGCTTCGCCACCGTGACGTTCAGGATCAAAGCGTGCCAGGCGTTGGGCCAGAGTCAGCGGTTCGTCGTGGATCGGCGTGATGATGACCCGTTCGCCTTCCACTGTGATGCTCACCCGCTGGTCGGCGTGGAGATGTGCTGCCTGAGCGATTGCTGCAGGCAGGCGGACACCGAGATTGTTTCCCCAGTGTTTGATATCGAGTACGGTCGAAGGCATGGCCTCTGCTCCAGCGTGGTTTATACGCAGTTTAAACATCAGTGACTTGGCCGGCAAGCCTGGTGTGCCCCTTGCGCCCAGCCCGCAGCGTTTCAGGCAGAATGACGGCAGAACAGCACGCAGGAGAGAACAAGATGGCAGTCAACGATCTGGTCAACAAGTTGCGTTCGCTAATGAAACCGGGCGCGGCGCGCAGCAGTCTGAATGCACGCAGCCTTGACCGCTTGCGCGTGCAGTTGCAGGAGTGTGCAGCGGGCCAAGGGGGCGAGGTGTCGGCTCGGACGCGGGCGGCGAGGCTGACGGAGACTTATCTCGGGCTCAACGACGAGGGCCGGCAGCAGTTCCTGAAGCTGATCGCCCACGATTTCGGCCCGGACCCGGCGCGCGTCGCCGAGGCGCATGCGGCGTACCAGAAGGCGGTCGGCACGGACGAGCAATGGAAGGCGGAGGCGGCGCTGCGCAGCGCCATGCGCTCGTCGCGCATCCGCATCCTGACGCAGTTCAACGCCATCCCGCAGGGGGTAAAGTTCCTCGTCGATCTGCGCGCCGACCTGCTGCGCTATCTGGAAAATGACCGCGAACTGGCGGTGCTCGATCGCGAGCTTGAATCGCGGCTGAGTGCCTGGTTCGACGTTGGCTTCCTTGAATTGCAGCGCCTGACCTGGAGTTCGCCGGCTTCGCTGCTCGAAAAGCTGATCGAATACGAGGCGGTACATGAAATCCGCTCGTGGACGGATCTCAAGAACCGCCTCGATTCCGACCGCCGGCTCTACGCTTTCTTCCACCCGCGCATGCCGGCGGAACCGCTGATTTTTGTCGAAGTCGCGCTAACCGACGATCTGGCCGGCGATGTGCAGGCGCTGCTCGACGAAAATGCGCCGGTCTTCAACCACCGCAAGGCGAACACGGCGATTTTCTATTCCATCTCCAATACGCAGGTCGGCCTGCGCGGCGTGTCCTTCGGCAGCTTCCTGCTCAAACGGGTGATCGACGATCTGAAGCGCGATTTCCCGAAACTGGAGAATTTTGCGACGCTGTCGCCGATTCCGGGCCTGTCGGCCTGGGTGAAAAAGAATCCGCAGGTGCTGGCCGAGTGCGGCGTCAATTTGCCGCTGGATCAGCTATCGACCGCCACCTGGGCAGACGACAAGGCGCAGGCGCGGGCGCTACGCGAGCCTTTGCTGCGTTTGGGCGCGCGCTATCTGGCGACCGCAAAGCAGCGCGGTGGCGACAGCGGTCCGCCGTTCGACCCGGTGTCGCGCTTCCACCTTGGCAATGGTGCCCGCGTCGAGCGCCTCAACTACCTCGGCGACATCTCGGCCAAGGGATTCCGCCAAGCCTTTGGCCTCATGGTGAATTACCGCTACGAACTCGATGAACTGGAAGCCAACCTCGAAGCCTTCGCCGCCGAGGGAAAAATTGCCATGTCGGCGCCGGTCCGACGGCAGGCACGGGGCAAGTGAGACGCCCGCGCCGCTGCTGCGACCATAAACCCAACGGCTGGCCCCAGGGTGAACCCGGAAAACCGCCCAAAATTGACAGGGTTGAAACGTGACACACAGCGCCGAACTGACACCGCGTAACGAGCGGCTGTTGCTGCTGACGCTCGCCGGCATCCAGTTCAGCCACGTGCTGGATTTCATGATCATGATGCCGCTGGGGCCGGTGCTGATGCGGGCATTCGGCATTGGAACGCACGAATTCGGTCTGCTGGTAGCCTCCTACAGTTTCAGCGCCGCCGCCTCCGGCATCCTCGCCGCCACCTTTGTCGACCGCTTCGAACGCAAACGTTTGCTGTTGCTGTGTCTGACGTTGTTTTGTCTGGCAACACTGGCCTGCGGCCTGGCGCCCGGCTATTCGCTGCTGTTGGTGGCGCGCGGCCTCGCCGGGGTGTTTGGCGGCGTGCTGGGCGCGATGATCCACACCATGATCGGCGACGCGATTCCCTTTTCGCGCCGGGCAACGGCCAGCGGCGTCGTCTCGACTGCGTTTTCAGTCTCGACTATCGCCGGCGTGCCGCTGTCGCTGTGGCTGGCCAATCATCTCGGCTGGCGCGCCCCCTTCATCGCCATAGCCGTGTTTGCGGCGCTGTTCATCGCCGTCAGTGTCCGGACATTGCCCGTGCTCAACCGGCATCTGGCCCGCGACAAAGGAGCGCATCTGCTCTCCGATCTGTTCGGCGTGCTGGCGGCCGCCAATCACCGGCGGGCGCTGCTCTTCTCGGCGCTGCTGATCTTCTCCGGCTTTACGGTTATCCCCTACATCACGGTTTTTGCGGTCAACAACGTCGGCATTCCCCTGGACGACATCCCCATCGTTTACCTCGTCGGCGGTAGTGCCACCTTCGTCTGTGCACGCCTGATCGGTCGCTGGGCGGACCGGCGCGGCAAGGTCGAGGTCTATCGGCGGCTGGCGCTGCTGGCCATGCTGCCGCTGCTGGCGGTTACGCATGCCGGGCCGTTGCCGCTTTGGGGCTGGCTGATCTGCTCGACCAGCTTTTTCGTGTTGATTTCAGGACGCATGATCCCGGCGATGGCGGTGATCACCTCGGCGTCCGAGCCGCGGCTACGCGGTACCTTCATGTCGCTCAACGGCACCGTCCAGTCGCTGGCCATGGGCCTGGCAACGACGCTGACCGGCAGCCTCACCACCATCGACGCCAGCGGCCGCCTGGTCGGGTACCCGGTCGTCGGGTACGTTGCCATCGCCGCCAACATCCTCGCCATGGCCTTTATCGGGCGCATCGTGATGCACGGTCGCCCCGCCGCGGAGCCCGTCAAACCATGAAGCAGGACGCCTGCTGGATTCTTCGTTGCGAGCACAAGCTGCTCGTTCTTACCGGCAAAGACAGCCTGTTCCCGAGCCGCCTGCCGGCCGAGCACGAGGCAGTGTCGGATGCGCTTGCCGTCGGTGACTGGCAAGGACGACCGGCGTTTGCCGCCGATATCGCGGCCTGGCCGCAGCTGCCGGGGGGCGAGGTGGTATCGCTGCGCCAGGTATTCGAGATTGGTGGCGAGGCGGCGTTCGCCCTCGCCGGGCGCGCCGTGCAATTGCTCGACTGGCGCCAGCAGCACCGCTACTGCGGCCGTTGTGCGACGCCAACCGACGCCGCCCGCGGCGAGCATGCCATGCGTTGCCCCGCCTGCGGCCTGCTGGCCTATCCGCGCCTGTCGCCGGCGATCATGGTGCTGGTGCGCGACGGCGAACGCCTGCTGCTCGCCCGCAGCCCGCGCTTCAAACCCGGGGTTTACAGTGCCCTGGCTGGTTTTGTCGAACCGGGCGAGACGCTTGAGCAGTGCGCGGTGCGCGAAGTGCGGGAGGAGGTCGGCATCGAAATCGCCAACCTGCGCTACTTTGCCAGCCAGCCCTGGCCCTTCCCCAATTCGCTGATGATTGCCTTCTTTGCCGACTACGCCGGTGGCGATTTGCGGCTGGATCCAGTGGAAATCGAGGCAGCGGCATGGTTCATGCCCGACCGGCTGCCGCTGCTGCCGGAACCGATCAGCATTTCAAGACGGCTGATCGATGCGGCATGTCGTCTGCGATGAGCGTCTGACTCACATCCCCAGCGACTTCAGCAACTCATCCTGTTCGCTGTCGCCACCGCTCTGCGTGGGGGCCTGCGCTTCGGGTTGCTGGACCGAATTCATCAGTTCATCCGGATCGACCGTTTCTTCGGCGTCGAAGTCGTTGAGTTTGATGAATTCCGTGCGATCGATCGCCAGCTCGAGATAAAAGATGTTGTTGCGGGCGGTAAAGAAGGTGACGCGGCGTGATTCGGGCTGGTCGAGGTGGGTATCCACGCTGAGCATGACCTGCTTGTTCAACGCCAGCATTTTCGGCTGGTTCTGCGTGATGTGCGTTTGCAGCTCACGGGCGATCTTGCCGGTGAAGTCGCCGACCATCTGGTTCATCAACTCGCCCATGACATTGCCGACATCGTCGGATGTGTGGCGGGTAGCGAGTTCCTCGCGGGCCATGCCCATGTGGATCATGTAGTTCTCGTAAAGCTCCATGGCCGCGGCCGCCGAGAAGTTGATGACGACGAGGCCGGAAAAGCCGCCGTCGAACAGTACGAAGCAACCGATGTCCGGCTTGAGGCAGGTTCGGGAGATGCGCTGGACCATGCCGGAGTAGCTGACCGGGCTTTGCGTGGCGACCGACAGCACCTTGGTGACGGAGTTGCACAGGCTGCGCAATATGTCTTCAGTGCCAAAGACGACGGGTGCGTTGGACATGATTATTTTTCTTCCGGTAGTCAATCAATATCGCATATATACCACATTGGCTGATTTTGCTTGTGGCTGCCAGACAAAGCGGCGATGATGCGCGCCGATTGGATAAGGAGACAACCGGTGACGGCCACGAGCGACCCGCACATGATTTACCTGGCCGGATACCCGGAACGCCTGAGCGGACCGGTGCGGACGATGATTGCCGAGCAGCGCCTGGCCGACTGGTTGCGACAGAAGTACCCGCAGGCACACGGCATCCGCAGCGACAGCGCGCTTTACGCCTACGTCGATGCGCTGAAAAACGACGGCATGCGCAATGCCGGGCCATTGGCCAGGGTGTGCTACGACGGCAAGCTGCAAAGCGTGCAAAAGGCGCTGGGCACACATGCCCGAATCGCTAGCGTGCAGGGCGGCCGCATCAAGTCGCGGCGTGAGATCCGCGTCGCTGCGGTATTCCGCGAGGCACCGGCGGCCTTCCTGCACATGATCGTCGCCCACGAACTGGCCCACCTCAAGGAAAGCGGGCACGACAAGCCTTTTTACCAGCTTTGCTGCCATCTGCTACCGGACTACCACCAGCTTGAATTCGAAGTCCGCGCCTGGCTCTGCCATCTGGCGGCGGGTAGCGAGGCGGTCTGGTCGTAATGGCAGGGATGTGAAACTGCCCCTGATTTTGGGCGGTTTTCCGCGTTGACCGTGGCCGCTGCGGTCAGGCCGGTAAAAGTGCCTTCAAGCCCAGCAAGACTGCCATGCCGACGATGAAGGGCAGCCAGGGATTGCGCCAGCGCATGGCGACGAGGATGGCGGCGATGCCAGCAGCCAGTTTCGGATTGACTGGGTCGATCTGGCCGCTGACGACCACGATGTCGGGCACGACAATGGCTGCCAGCGCCGCGGCCGGGGCATAGCGCAGGGCGCGTTGCAGCGTCGGCGGCAGGCTGAAGCGGTTGCCGAGGACGATGAAGCTGGCGCGGGGCAGGGTGGTGGCCAGCCCGAGCAGGATGAAAATCAGCCACAGCGACGCGTCGTAATTCATGCGGTTTTCTTCTCCTGCCAGTGTTCGGCGGCAAAGCCGGCGGCGATGCCGAGGCAGATGGCGGTGACGACGCCGAGGCGCAGCGGCATGCCGCGCAGCATTACCGCGCCGCCGCCTCCGACGATGGCGGCCACCAGCATCGGCCGCGATTTCGCCATCGGCACCAGCAGCACGATCAGCGCAATGGTCGCCATGAATTCCAGCGACCAGCTTTTGGGGACGATGCCGGCGGCGAAGATGCCGATCAGCGCAAAAGTCTGCCAGAGCAGCCAGGACCAGGCGCCGGTGATGACGTAGTAACCGAGGCGCCAGCGCGGGTCGTCGACCTGCATCAGCTTGTCGTAGCAGACGGCGAAACTGCCATCAGTCAGGAAATGGCCGCACAGCCAGCGCCAGCCGGTTCCGATGCCGCGAAATCCCGGGGCGATGCCGGCGCTGAAGATCAGGAAACGCAGGTTCAGCGCCAGCCCGGTGGCGAGGATCAGCCACAGCGGCGCGTTATCGGCGATCAGCGGCAGCGTGCCGAGCTGGGCGGTGCCGGCAAAGACGATGATGTTCATGCCCATCGCCTGCAGCGGGCTGAAGCCGGCGCTGGTCATCGCCATGCCGACCACCAGCGCCCAAGGGATCAATCCGACCGACACCGGCAGGAAGGCGATGAAACCCTCCCGCACGCCGGCGGTGAAACCGCGTCGTTCAAAATCCGTCGCGTGCATTGTTTGACGCTGCTGCGGTCAACCCGGAAAAGCGGCCAAAATGCTCATTGCTCCGCCGCCGGTTTCGGCAGCAGGAAATTGAGCGCCACCGCCAGCACGCCGCACAGGCTGATGCCCTGCAGCGAGAAGCTGCCGATATGCACGCCGAGGCCACCGATGCCGGTGACCAGCGTCACCGAGACGATGCACAGGTTGCGCGGGCTGGCGAGATCGACCTTGGCGTCCATCAGCGTCTTCAGGCCGATGCCGGCAATCGAGCCGAAGAGCAGGACCATGATGCCGCCCATCACCGGCATCGGGATGGTCTGCAGCAGCGCGCCGAACTTGCCGACGAAGGCCATCAGGATGGCGAAGCCGGCGGCCCAGGTCATGATCGCCGGGTTGTAGTTCTTGGTCAGCATCACCGCGCCGGTGACTTCGCCGTAGGTGGTGACCGGCGGGCCGCCGAAGAGGCCGACCACGTTCACCGCCAGCCCGTCGCCGAACAGCGTGCGGTGCAGGCCGGGGCTGTCGGTGTAGTCCTTGCCAGAGACCGAGCCGATGGCGAGAATGCCGCCGACGTGTTCGACAATCGGCGCAATTGCCACCGGGATCATGAACAGGATCGCGGCGAGGTTGAATTCCGGCTTGCCGAACTCAGGGATGGCGATCCACGCGGCGTTGGTGACCTTGCTGAAATCGACGATGCCGACGAACAGCGAGGCAATGTAGCCGACGGCGACGCCGACAAGGATCGGTACCAGCTTGAGCAGGCCGCGGGCGCGGATGGCGGTCAGCATGGTCGCCAGCAGCGAGATCGCGGCAATGGCAATCGCCGTTTCGTAAGGCACAACCTGTGCGTCGCCGGCTTTACCGGTGGCCATGTTGACCGCCACTTGTGCCAGTCCGAGGCCGATGACCATCACCACCGGGCCGATGACGACTGGCGGCAGCAGGCGGTGGATGAAATCGACACCACGCCATTTCACCAGGCCGGCGGCGACGTAATAGAAGAAGCTGGCGGCGGCCAGCGCGCCGAGCGTCGCCGGCATGCCCCAGGTCTGCACCGAGTAGATCACCGGGGCGATGAAGGCGAAGCTGGAGCCGAGGTAGATCGGCACCTGGCGCTTGGTGCATAGCTGGAAGATCAGCGTGCCGACGCCGGCGCCGAGCAGCGCCAGGCTGGGGTTGAGGCCGGTCAGCAGCGGCACCAGCACGGTGGCGCCGAAGGCGACAAAGAGAATCTGGGCACCGGACAGCGCGGTGCGCCAGGTCGGTTCGTGGGCGTAAGCAGTCATCACGCCTCCTTGGTGCCGAAGATCTTGTCGCCGGCATCGCCGAGGCCGGGGATGATGTAGCCGACTTCATTGAGATGGCTGTCGACGGCGGCGGTGTAGAGCTGCACGTCGGGATGCGCGGCGGTGAGTGCCGCGATGCCTTCCGGCGCCGCCACCAACACCAGCGCCTTGATGTGCTTGCAGCCATTGCGCTTGAGCATGTCGATGGTGGCGATCAGCGAGCCGCCGGTGGCCAGCATCGGGTCGATGATCATTGCCAAGCGTTCGTCGAGCTGGCCGACGAAGCGCTCGAAATACGGCTCCGGCATCAGCGTGTCGTGGTTGCGGGCGATGCCGACGACGCTGACCTTGGCATTCGGGATCAGGTCGAGGACGCCGTCGAGCATGCCGAGGCCGGCGCGCAGGATGGGCACGACGGTGACCTTCTTGCCCTTGATCTGGTCGATCTCAACCGGACCGGCCCAGCCGGCGAGGGTGACCTTTTCCAGCTCGAAATCGGCGCAGGCCTCGTAGGTGAGCAGGCGGGCGACTTCGGCCGTCAGCTCGCGGAATTTCTTGGTGCTGATGTCGCCTTCGCGCATCAGGCCGATCTTGTGTTTGACGAGAGGGTGTTTGACTTCGATGACCGGCATGGCTGTTCCCGGGAGTGTTTTTTACGGAAGCCGCAAGGGTAGCCGAAAGCGCCCAATGCCGCACTTCGGGATTTCACGTGCCGCAGGCGCCGGCAACTGCGGTCAACGCGGAATATGCAGCGAAAACCAGGCGGCAACGCGCAGCACCGGGTCTTCACCAGGGCCGAGAACGCGGGTCTCGTGGAGGCAGCGCAAGCGGGCACCAGCCCGCTGGGCAGCGGTTTGCGCCAGGGTGTCTTCGTGATCGAAAATCAGCAGCAGCGGCGCTGAAAGCAGTTCCAGCGCCTGGCCGCCAGCGCGGTCGATCAGCCCGCCGTGGCAGGCCAGCACCTTGACCTGCGTGTCACGCTGGGCGGCACAGCGGATCGCGGCGGGCGTCACATCGCCGGTCGCAAAAATGGCCAGCTGCAGATCCTGCATGTCGCCATCGTGGCGGATCAGGTCCAGAATCTCGATCAGTCGCGTCGCCAGTCGCGGCACATTCTGCGTCGCATCGGAAAACTGCGCTTCCTGCGCCGTCAGCAACTCCATGACCAGCATCGCATGGCCCCGCGCTGCCAGATTGGCGGCAATCGTCGTATCCACCGGCGCATGATGTGATCGTGCCAGCAAGACCAGCCCGCGTGGCTGCTCGGGCAGATCGAGCGTACCGTGCAGGTGGCCGTGCGGCGTGGTCAGGCTGAGGTGGCGGTGGAGGCTCATTCCGATATTATGGTGCGCGTGCCGATTGATTTCCAACTCGAACTCCTCGGATGTAGGTGGCGTACGCAATGAATTGTTGTTTTTGTGATATTGTTAATTACTCTCGCTCTCGTCATTTCTGACAAAGGAAGATGATGGATCTGGAAAAACGCTATCAATCAATCGCAGCCAGCATTTCGGACGGCAGTCTGAGTTTTCCGACCAGTGTCGGCAATGCGCTCAAAATACAGCAGATCCTCGATGATCCCGATTGCGCACTCGACCAGGCGGCGCGCCTGATTCAGGGGGAGCCACTGTTGGCCGCCCGCGTGGTCGCGACAGCGAATTCCGTTGCCTACAACCGCTCCGGGCGGGAAATTACCGATCTCCGCACGGCAGTATCCCGCCTTGGCTTCCGTACGCTGCGTTCATTGACCATGGCCGTACTGACCCGGCAGATGGCCGGCAATCCGTCCGGCGCAACCCAGAAGCTGATCGGGCAACTCTGGACGCACACCGCCTACGTCGCTGCCATTGCCCACCTGCTGGCCCGCCGGGTGACGCATGTTGACCCCGAGGCGGCCTTGTTCGCCGGCGTCGTTCATGAAGTCGGGGGGTTTTACCTGCTTTCGCTGGCCAGTCAGTCGCCGGAGTTGATTGGAGACGATCATCTGCCCTGGCTCGAGGGCGGTGAAGCACTGATTGGTCGCGCTGTACTGGAGAAAATTGGCGTGCCGGCAAACATCCTCGAGGCCATTGCCGGCTATTGGGAGGGGTATCTGGCCATCCCCCCCGTCTCGCTGGCAGACACCCTGCTGCTCGCCAAGCAACTGGCACCCGTTCCCTCGCCACTGCGGCAGCCTGAAACTTCCGAGGCGCCGGCCTTGTCTGCACAGATCGACATGATCGTCGGCGAAGACATGCTCAGCAGCATCCTTCAGGATGCACACGAGGAAGTTTCGTCGTTGATGCAGGCCCTCCAATGATCAATGAATTGATCCTGGTCAACATTTAACCCTTACAATTGGCATACCCTGACATTCTCCATAAGTGACACAATCATGAAAACGATCTTTCTGGTCGACGATTCCGCGACAATCCTGCTCAGTATTTCCAATATTCTGGCCAAGGCCGGTTATGCCACCGAGAAGGCAGCCAATGCCGAAGAAGCGCTGCGTAAATTCAATGCCGGCGTGAAGGTCGATCTGCTGATTACCGATCTCAACATGCCCGGCATGAACGGCATCGATCTGATCAAGGAAGTACGCAAGCTGCCGGCCTACAAGTTCATGCCCATCCTGTTCCTGACCACCGAGTCGCAGCAGTCCCGCAAGCTGGAAGCCAAGGCAGCAGGCGCTTCCGGCTGGATTGTCAAACCGGCCACTGCCGACGAATTGCTGAACACGATCAAACTGGTTCTTCGGTAAAGGCAAGCCATGTCCCCCGCCAACCTCAAGACTCGCCTCGTCACGACAGGTGCTGCAGTCGCGCTGGCCGTGTTCCTGACGGTGTATTTCTTCAACGACTGGTTTCACAACAGCTTCCTGAATGCACTGGGGCTGCCCTATCCACTGGGGGATGCCGTCGGCTCGGTGCTGATCGTGGTCGTTGCGTTCATCGCCCAGCGTGCTGTCTCGCTCGCGTTCTACCGTGACATGATGTTCGGGCTGGCGAACGATCAGAAAGAGATCATCAGCAAGGTCAATGATGTCGAGACGGTTGGCGAGGAAGTGGCGCGGGAGCTTTCCCACGTACGCAACTACAACGATGTGCTGTGCAAGCAGCTGGACGGCATTGTTCAGGAAACGGAAAAGGCCGCCTACGACATTGCCGAGCGCCTGCAGGCCATCGATGCCGTGGTGACCCGTCTCGACCAGTTCGTCAGTGAAACCACGCAGGCCTCCAGCGCACTGGCGAGCAGCTCCGAACAGGATATCGAGAGCAACAAGGCGATGATTGCCCGCATGGAGTCCTATGTGCGCAACCGGATCGACGAAGCAATGCGTGACCAGCAGCGTATCGAACAGATCGTTGCCGAGGCCCAGGGGCTCGGCACGCTGGTCCAGCTGATCAAGGCCATTTCGAGCCAGACCAATCTGCTGGCCCTCAACGCAGCGATCGAAGCGGCCCGTGCCGGCGAAGCCGGGCGAGGCTTTGCCGTCGTCGCCGATGAGGTGCGCAAGCTGTCCACAGAAACTGACGCGGCCGTCAACAAGATCAATGAAGGCATCAACGGGGTCGCCCAGTCCATCCGCCAGCAGTTCCAGGACAAGCTGGCCCACAGCAACGTCGAGGCCGAGCGGAATGCGCTGACTGAAATTTCCAATCAGCTTTCGCATCTGGGTCACGGGTACCAGCAACTGCTCGACCATGACCTCAACGTCCTGCAGAACGTCCGTGAGGCCAGTGGCGAACTGGCCAGCATGTTCATGGATGTGCTCGCCAGCGTGCAGTTTCAGGACATCACCCGGCAGCAGATCGAAATCGTTGTCCGCGCTCTGCGCAAGCTCGATGATCACGCCGAAACCCTCGCGCGTCGCATTACCGCCTCGGAGGCGGCCGATTTCACCTACACGCCGCTGGCAGAACATCTCGACCAGCTCTACGGTACCTACGTGATGGATACGCAGCGTGTTTCCCACCAGCAGGCCCTGCATCAGCCGTCGTCAGCGGGGGCCAAGCCGGCCGCCAGCTCGGCAAAAATTGAACTGTTCTGAGGAAGCGACATGGCCAGCCAAAATCGCCTGAGTATTGTCGACGACATGACGATCTACAACGCGCTCGACCAGAAGAACCGCCTGATGTCGGCGCTTGCCGAGGTCGACATGCTGGAGCTCGATCTGTCGCATGTCGGCGAGATCGATACCGCCGGCCTGCAACTGTTGATCCTGAGCAAGCGTGAAGCGGCGCGGCTCAACAAGTCGGTCACCATCGTCGCCCATAGCCCGGCGGTTCGGCAGACGCTCGATTTTTGCCAATTGGCCAAGTTTTTTGGTGACCCGGTGGTGATTACCGCCCACGAAACGGCCTGAGGAGCAGAGATGGACGAACTCACCAGCGTATTCATCCAGGAAGGCCGCGAGCAATTGCAGGCCATGGAAACGGGGCTGCTCGACCTGGAGCAGCAGCCCGACAACCACGACAACATCAACGGCATCTTTCGCGCGGCCCACACCATCAAGGGGGCGTCCGGTGTCATTGAATGCCATTACATCGAAGCCTTCATGCACAAGGTCGAGAACGTGCTCGATCGCCTGCGTAACGGCGAGATCGGGGTTTCGGACGAACTGACCGGGTTGCTCTTGCGTTCCTGCGACCATCTCGGACGCCTGATGGACGTGCTCGAATCCGGCGCCGCCGCGCCTGAAGCCGATGTCCAGCAGGCCGGCGATGCCTTGCTGGTCGAACTTGCGGTCTACACCAATTCGGGGCAGAAACCGGCAACCGGCGGCGGTCTGGTCGAGATGGATGCCGATGTCGAAGCCAGCGGAGGCGGCGTCGTCAATACCGACAGCTGGCACATCTCCGTCCGCTTCGGCCCGCACATGCTGCGTGGTGGCATGGACCCGTTGTCCTTCATTCGCTTTCTCAGCTCCCTCGGCGAGATCGTGGCACTCGAAACCATCCCCGATGCCATGCCGACGGCAGCCGACATGGATCCGGAATCCTGTTACCTGGGCTTCGAGATCCGCTTGCAGACGCGTTCATCGAAGGCCGATATCGAGCGTGTCTTCGATTTCTGCCGCGATGACTGCGACCTGCGCATCCTGCCACCGAACAGCAAGCTCTCCGAATACCTCAAGCTGATCCACGACCTGCCCGAAGACGAAATGCGTCTGGGCGAGATTCTGGTCCGCTGCGGTGCGCTGACAGCAGCCGAACTGGAAGCCGGGCTCGATTCGCAGCACGATGCGCTGAAAGCCGATCAGGATGCGGAAAGCGAGGCGCCACAGATCGGCGAGATTCTCGTCGAGCAGAAAGTCGTGCACAAGGCGGTGGTCGAGGCGGCCGCGAGCAAGCAGGCCAGCGTCAGCGAGAAGAAAGCCGTTGAAGCCCGCCTGATCCGGGTTCAGGCCGACAAGCTCGACCAGCTGATCGATCTCGTCGGTGAGCTGGTCATTGCCGGCGCCTCCGCCAACCTGCTGGCACAGCGCAGCGGGCAGAGCGAACTGGTCGAATCGACCTCGATTCTCTCCCGGCTGGTTGAAGACATCCGCGACTCGGCATTGCAGCTGCGCATGGTCCAGATTGGCGAAACCTTCAATCGTTTCAACCGTGTCGTGCGCGACGTCGCCAAGGAACTGGGCAAGGAAATCGATCTCGTGATCACCGGCGCCGAGACCGAGCTCGACAAATCGGTCGTCGAAAAAATCGGTGATCCGTTGATGCACCTGGTCCGCAACTCCATGGACCACGGCATCGAATCGCCCGAGGTGCGCGAGGCCGCTGGCAAGGTTCGCCATGGCACCGTCGGGCTCAACGCCTATCACGACTCCGGCAGCATCGTCATCGAGGTCGTCGATGACGGCGCCGGCTTGCCGCGCGACAAGATCTTTGCCAAGGCCGTTGAAAAAGGCCTGGTCCAGCCAACCCAGACCCTGACTGATCAGGAAATCATCAACCTGATCTGGGAACCGGGTTTTTCGACCGCCGAGAAGGTGACCAACCTTTCCGGGCGCGGTGTCGGCATGGATGTCGTTCGCCGCAACATCCAGAGCCTGCGCGGCAGTTGCGAGGTGTCATCCATCGAAGGGGCAGGTACCACCTTCACCATTCGCCTGCCGCTGACCCTGGCGATCATCGACGGTTTCCTCGTCGGCGTCGGCCGGGCGGCCTATGTCATCCCGCTGGACATGGTCATCGAGTGCATCGAACTCAAGGACAACACCGCCGAACGCGATTTTCTCAATCTGCGCGGCGAGGTGCTGCCCTTTGTCCGCCTGCGCGAAATGTTTGAAATCGAAGGCGAGCGACCGGTTCGGGAAAACATCGTCGTCGTCCAGTACGCCGGGCAAAAGGCGGGCATCGTGGTCGATCAGCTGATGGGGGAATTCCAGACCGTGATCAAGCCGCTTTCCAGCATTTTCCGCCACTTGCGCGGCATTGGCGGCTCCACCATCCTGGGCAGTGGCGAAGTGGCCCTGATCCTGGATGTGCAGTCACTGGTGCAGCGCAATGCTCGGAGTGAAGAACGTGAAATGAGCGCGTCAGCAGCCCTGCCGCGGTCTACGCAGATTCAGTAATTTTTGAGCTTCATTGAGGAGAATCAGATGTTGAATAACCTGAAGGTCGGTACGAAGTTGGCATTGGGATTTGCGCTGACAATACTCGCCTTAATCATTGTTGCCGCGCTCGGCTTGAGCCGAATCAGTTCTATTGCTGGCGAAGTGAATGTCATGGTCAATGACCGTTTCCCAAAGGTTGTTTGGGCAAATGACATTATTGACAACGTCAACGTTGTAGCGCGAGCAATTCGGAACACCCTGCTTGTGAAATCTGAAGATGAAACGAAGCGGGAAATGGATCGGATCATTGATGCCCGTAAGATAATCAGTGATCGTCTTGAAAAACTGGAAAAATCGATAGTCTCAGAAGATGGAAAAGCGAAGCTCAAAGTAATTAAAGAAGCACGTAGTGTCTATGTTGGTTACCAAGACAAGTTTCTGGAACTGCTGAAGGCCGGAAAGAAGGATGAAGCGCTTTCGCTCATGTTGGGCGATCTGCGTAAGTCGCAAGCAGCGTATCTGACTTCCATCAATGATCTGATTGCCTTCCAGACATCGCTCATGGAGAAGGCGGGTAAAGAAGCTGGAGAATTGGCAGATTCAACTAAAACGCTGTTGGTGACTATGTCGGTACTAGCCGTTGTTTTGTCTGTGCTCTTTGCTTTCTTGATTACTCGTAGCCTGACTCGCCCCATCAACGAGGTATCTGGTGCTGCCAAGAAAATGGCTTCGGGTGATTTCAACTTCAAGCTGGAAAGTAATGCCAAGGACGAAGTCGGCGAGGTGGTTCGCGCCGTGGCGTCTGTCCAGCACGCCGTCCAGGCCATGACCGCCGATGCCAACCTGCTGGCCCAGGCCGCCGTTGAAGGCAAGCTGGCAACCCGTGCCGATGCCAGCAAGCACCAGGGTGATTTCCAGAAGATTGTGGTTGGCGTGAACAACACGCTGGATGCGGTGATTGGCCCGTTGAACGTGGCTGCCAATTACGTCGATCGTATTTCCAAGGGCGATATCCCGGCCAAGATCACTGACAGCTACAACGGTGATTTCAACCTGATCAAGAACAACCTGAACACCTGTATCGATGCGGTGAACAAGCTGGTCGCCGACGCCAACACGCTGAGCAAGGCCGCGGTTGAAGGCCGTCTGGCCACCC
>NKXK01000030.1 GCA_004379165.1 Rhodocyclaceae bacterium
GCATCTCCGGTGCCATCCAGCACCTGGCCGGGATGAAGGACTCGAAGGTGATCGTCGCCATCAACAAGGATCCGGATGCGCCGATCTTCCAGGTCGCCGACTATGGGCTGGTGGCGGATTTGTTCGACACCGTTCCGCAACTCGTTGCCGCTGTTTAATCGAAGAATAATCAGGAGAAAAATACATGAGTACCTATACCGCCCCGCTGCGCGACATGCAGTTCGTTCTCAACGAAATCGCCGGTCTGGAAGAAATCTGCGCCCTGCCCGGTAACGAGGAAGTCTCCGTTGAGCTGGTCGAGTCGATTCTCGACGAAGCCTCCAAGTTCGCCACCGGCGTGCTCGATCCGATCAACCGTGGGGGCGACAACGTCGGCTCCAAGTGCGAAGCCGGTGTGGTCACCACAGCGCCGGGCTTCAAGGATGCCTACAAGCTGTTCTGCGAAACCGGCTGGAACGCCATGCCCTTCGACCCGGAATTCGGAGGCCAGGGCCTGCCGGCAGCCGTGACCATGGCGGTCAATGAAATGTGGAAGTCGTCGAACATGGCCTTCGCGCTGTGCCCGATGCTGACTGGTGGCGCCATCGAAGCCATCGCCCACCACGCGTCCGACGAACTGAAGCAGAAGTACCTGCCGAAGATGGTCGAGGGCACCTGGTCCGGCACCATGAACCTGACCGAGCCGAACGCCGGTTCCGATCTCGCTGCCATCATCTCCAAGGCCAAGCCGGCCGGCGACGGCACCTTCCTGGTGTCCGGCACCAAGATCTTCATCACCTGGGGCGAAAACGACTGTGCCGAGAACATCATCCACCTTGTGCTCGCCCGCCTGCCGGATGCGCCGCCGGGACTGAAGGGCATCTCGCTCTTCCTCGTGCCGAAGTTCCTGGTCAATGACGACGGTTCGCTGGGCAAGCGCAATGATTTGATCTGCCCGTCGATCGAGCACAAGCTCGGCATCCACGGCAGCCCGACCGCCGTCATGTCCTTCGGCGAGAACGAAGGTGCCGTCGGTTACCTGATCGGCGAAGAAAACAAGGGTGTTGGCTACATGTTCACGATGATGAACCACGCCCGCGTCAACGTCGGCCTCGAAGGCGTCGGGATCGCCGAGCGCGCCTACCAGCATGCGCTGTGGTATGCCCGCGAGCGCGTGCAGGGCAAGATCATTGGCGATACCTCGAACGAGAAGAAGACCATACTGCATCACCCGGATGTCCGTCGCCTGCTGATGGAGTGCAAGGCCCGCACCGAAGCCATGCGCACGCTGGCCTATTACGCAGCCGCCCAGATCGACAAGGCCAAGGCCGGCGTGCCGGGTGCGCAAGCCCGCATCGACCTGCTGACCCCGGTGGTCAAGGGCTGGAGCACCGAGCAGGGCGTCGAGCTCTCCTCGACCGCGCTGCAGGTCTTCGGTGGTGTCGGTTTCGTCGAGGAAACCGGTGCCGCGCAGTACTACCGCGATTCGCGCATCACCACCATTTACGAAGGTACGACCGCCATTCAGGCGAACGATCTCGTCGGCCGCAAGCTGGCTCGCGAGAAGGTGCCGGGGGCCGCGATGAAGACGCTGCTCGCCGAAATGAGCGCCGATGCCGAAGCGATTGCTGCTAACCCGCAACTGGCAACGATTGCCGCGAACCTGAAGAACGGCGTCAATGCCCTGTCGACCGCTTCCGATTGGATTCTCGCCAATTACGATGCCGCCCCGGCCGCCGTTCATGCCGGTTCCGTGCCCTTCCTCAAGCTCACCGGCATCGTTGTCGGCGGCTGGCTGATGGCCATGTCGGCGCAGGTGGCCGCACAGCGCATCGCCGAAGGCAGCAGCGACAGCTTCTACACCGCCAAGCTGGCGACAGCGAATTACTTCGCTGCGCACCAACTGCCCTTCGCCGCCGCTTATGCCGCGGAAGTGATGGGCGGTGCAGACTCGGTGTTCGCTCTCGACGAGCCGCTGTTCTAAACGATTACCCCAAATTCGTCGTCCCCGCTCACCCGGAGGGTATTTCCTTCGGGGCATGGGCGGAGATCCAGAAATGCACCTCTGGATTCCCGCCTGCGCGGGAATGACGAATCCAGGCTAGAGAAGGAGAACGCATGCGTACCGATCGCGATGCAATGGAATACGACGTCGTGATCGTCGGTGGCGGCCCGTCCGGGCTGACCGCGGCGATCCGCATCAAACAACTCGCCGAACAGTCGGGCAAGGAGGTGTCGGTCTGCCTGCTGGAAAAGGGCTCGGAAATCGGCGCCCATATCCTCTCCGGCGCAGTTATCGAGCCGAAGGCGCTGGCCGAGCTTTTCCCCGACTGGCAGGAACGCGGCGCGCCGCTGAATACGCCGGCTGGAGAAGACCGCCTGCTCTATCTCACCGAAGCGGGCGCTCACAAGCTGCCGACGCCGCCGCAGATGGGCAACCATGGCAACTACATCGTCAGCCTGGGCAACTTTGCCCGTTGGCTGGGCGAGCAGGCCGAAGCACTGGGCGTTGAAATCTACCCCGGCTTTGCTGCCGCCGAAGTCCTCTATCACGAGGACGGCTCGGTCAAGGGCGTCGCCACCGGCGACCTCGGCATCGGCAAGGACGGCCAGCCCGGCCACAACTTCCAGCCGGGCATGGAACTGCACGCCCGCCAGACCATCTTCGCCGAAGGCTGCCGCGGTTCGCTGACCAAGGAGCTGTGGGCGAAATTCAATCTGCGCGACGGCGTCGATCCGCAGACCTACGGCATCGGCATCAAGGAGCTGTGGGAAATCGACCCGGCCAAGCACCAGCCGGGGCTGATCGTGCACACTGTTGGCTGGCCGCTGCAGAGCGACACCTACGGCGGTTCGTTCCTCTACCACCTGGAAGACAATCTGGTCGCGGTCGGCATGGTGGTTGGTCTCGATTACAAGAACCCCTGGCTGTCGCCCTACGAGGAATTCCAGCGTTACAAGACGCATCCGGCCATCCGCGGTTTCTTCGAAGGCGCGCGCCGTATCTCCTACGGTGCCCGAGCATTGTCCGAAGGCGGCTACCAGTCGGTGCCGAAGCTGACTTTCCCCGGCGGCCTGCAGATCGGCGATACCGCCGGCTTCCTCAACGTGCCCAAGATCAAGGGCACGCACATGGCGATGAAGTCGGGGATCGTCGCGGCTGAAGCCGTCTTCGAGCATCTCTTCAAGGAAAACGCCGGCAGCGAGGCAACGGAATATCCGGAGCAGCTGAAGAAGTCGTGGTTGTGGGAGGAGCTGTACCGTGTCCGCAACATTCGCCCGGCCTTCAAGTGGGGCCTCTTCGGCGCGCTCGCCTACGGCGCCATCGACACCTATGTCTTCAAGGGCAAGGCGCCGTGGACCATGCACCACCACGACGATCACAGCCAACTCGGCGACAAGAATGCCTACCCGAAGATCGACTATCCGAAGCCGGACGGCAAGCTGACTTTCGACCGGCTGTCCTCGGTCTTCCTCTCGGCAACCAACCACGAGGAAAACCAGCAGTGCCACCTTCGCCTGACGGACGAAAGCGTCGCGATTTCGGTTAATTACGCCAAGTATGGCGCGCCGGAAACCCGTTACTGTCCGGCCGGCGTGTACGAAATTCTCGGCGAAGACGAAGGCAAGCCGCGCCTGCAGATCAACGGCCAGAACTGTCTGCATTGCAAGACCTGCGACATCAAGGACCCGACCCAGAACATCAACTGGACGGTGCCCGAAGGTGGTGGCGGGCCGAACTACCCGAACATGTGACCCATGTCCCGATAGACCGATGCTTCCGCGGTCGACCGGGAAAAAGACCAAAAAACGAGATCAGCCGGAAGCATTATCATGGAGCAAGGAGGACTTATGTCCGGTAACAACATCAACGCGAAAATCCGGAGCAATCCGAAGTTCGCCGAACTGGTCGGCAAGCGCACGCGCTTCGCGATCATCCTGTCGCTGATCGTGCTGCTGCCCTACTACAGCTACATGCTGGTGGTTTCGCTACAGCCGCAGTTGCTCGCCTCAAAAATCAGCGACGGTAGCGTCATCACCATCGGCTGGCCGCTCGCCGCGCTGATCGTGATTGGCGGCTGGCTGCTGACGGGCGTGTATGTCAGCCGTGCCAACGGTGAGTTTGATCGCCTCAACGAAGAAATCCTCAAGGAGGCGCGCAAATGAAGCGTTCGATCACTGCCCTCGTCGCCGGCACGCTGCTGGCCATCTCCTTTACCGCTTTAGCAGGCCCGGGTGCGATTGAAGGGGTTGAAAAGCAACCGGTCAACGTCAGCGCCATCGCCATGTTCCTGGTGTTCGTCATTGCCACCCTCGGCATCACCAAGTGGGCGGCCGGCAAGACCAAATCGACGGCTGACTTCTACACGGCTGGCGGCGGCATCACCGGCTTCCAGAACGGCCTGGCCATCGCCGGCGACTATATGTCGGCAGCGACCCTGCTCGGCATCACTTCGATGGTGTATTTCAAGGGCTACGACGGTTTCATCTACGCCGTGTGCTTCTTCATCGGCTGGCCGATCATCCTTTTCCTGATGGCGGAACGCCTGCGCAATCTCGGCAAGTTCACCTTTGCCGACATCGCTTCCTACCGCCTCGACCAGAACCGCATCCGCACCTTCGCGGCCATCGGCTCGCTGACCGTCGTCTGCTTCTACCTCATCGTGCAGATGGTTGGCGCCGGCCAGTTGATCCAGCTGTTGTTCGGTCTGGAGTACAACGTGGCGGTGGCCGTCGTCGGCATCCTGATGATGGTGTACGTCACCTTCGGCGGCATGACCGCAACGACCTGGGTGCAGATCATCAAGGCCTGCCTGTTGCTCGGTGGCGGGATTTCGCTGATGCTGCTGACCCTGTCGCAATTCGGCTGGTCGCTCGACAACCTGTTTGCCAAGGCCATCGAGTCTCACAAGATGGGTGAAAAGATGATGGCGCCGGGCTCTCTGATGGCCGATCCGGTCTCTGCCTTCTCGCTGTCGCTGGGTCTGCTCTTCGGTACTGCCGGCCTGCCGCACATCATGATGCGCTTCTTCACCGTGCCGAACGCCAAGGAAGCACGCAAGTCGGTGTTCTACGCTACCGGTTTCATCGGTCTCTTCTTCCTGGTCACCATCATCCTCGGTGCCGGCGCCATCACTATTGTCGGTACCAATCCGGCCTTCTTTGAAGGCGGTCAGGTTGGCGGCAAGATCCTCGGTGGCGGCAACATGCCGGTGATGCACCTGGCCAAGGCCGTGGGAGGCGACGTCTTCCTCGGTTTCCTGTCGGCGGTCGCCTTCGCCACCATCCTCGCCGTGGTTTCCGGTCTGGCACTGGCCGGTGCGTCTGCGATCTCGCATGACCTCTACGCCCGCGTCATCAAGAAGGGTACGGCGACCGGCGCTCAGGAAATGAAGGTTACGCGCTTTGCCTCGGTCGGCCTTGGCCTGACCGCCATCGCGCTCGGCATCGCCTTCAAGGACCAGAACGTGCTGTTCCTCGTCGCACTTGCCTTCGGCGTCGCTTCCTCGGTCAACTTCCCGGTGCTCATCCTCTCCATGTACTGGAAGGGCCTGACCACCCGGGGTGCCCTGTGGGGCGGCATTGCCGGTCTCGTGTCTTCGGTCGGTCTGGTCGTCCTGTCGCCGACCGTCTGGGTCAAGATCCTCGGCAACAAGGCTGCGATCTTCCCGTACGACCATCCGGCAATCGTCTCGATGAGCCTGGCCTTCTTCATCACCTGGCTGATGTCGGTCACCGACAAGAGCGCCCGCGCAGCGGCGGAGGCCGAGGCCTACGAAGAGCAGTTCATCCGTGCCCAGACCGGGCTGGGTGCTGCCGGCGCCCACGCGCACTGAGCTCTGCGTATGAGATAACGGAGAACAGCAACCGTATCTCTATCGTTTTCGGGGGGCCTCGGCCCCCCGTTTTTTTGCCCGGTTTTCGCTACTTTTCCGGGTTCACAGCGCCCCGAAGGAAGTCCCCTTGGGGGGCGGACAGCAATTGCGGCGGCTCGAACAATGAGGTGATGACCACCTGCCGGATACCAGGGTGATCCGGGATAGCGTAGAGCACGTCGGTCATCATTTCCTCGAAGATGCCGCGCAGACTGCGGGCGCCGGCTTTGTACTCGATGGCCAGTTCGGCGATCTGCTCGAAGACCAGCCGGGCGATGCGCAATTCCACGCCGTTTTCGCGCAGGATTTCGGCGAACTGCCGGTAGATGGCATTGCGCGGCTCGATCATGATGCGCACCAGCATGTCGCGGGTCAGGTCGTTGAGGCGGGCGACGATGGGCAGGCGGCCGGCAAACTCCGGAATCAGTCCGAAATCGCGCAGGTCGGTCGGTTTCACACGGCTGTTCAGGCGTTCGACGATCTTCTCGTTCTGGTTGTCCGAGGTGGTGATGAAGCCGAAGGTGTGGGTCTTTTCCAGAATCTTGTCGAGGCCGACGAAGGCGCCGCCGCAGATGAAAAGGATGTGCGTGGTGTCGATGTGACCAGTGCGCAGCCGGACCGGCGAGCCTTCCATGATCTTGAGCAGGGCGTGCTGGACGCTCTCGCCAGAGGCTGCCCGCGCCTGATCGCTGGCCGCCTTGAGCTTGTCGATTTCGTCGATGAAGACGATGCCGTGCTGGGCGCGCGTCAGGTCGCCGCCGGCGCGGTCGAGCAGGCGCTGCAGGATGGCCTCGATCTCCTCGCTGACGAATTCGGTCTGCGCCAGCGAGGTGGCGTCGGCGGTGACGAAGGGCACATCGAGGACGCGGGCGAGAGTTTCGCAGAGCAGGGTCTTGCCGGTGCCGGTCGGGCCGATGAGCAGGATGTTGCTCTTCATGATGTCCACCGCACTGTTCGCCGCCCAACTCATCTTGCGGTAATGGGTGTAGATGGCGACGGCCAGCGTCTTCTTGGCTTCATCCTGGCCGACGACGTGTTCGTCTAGCAGGCGGACGATGTCGCTGGGTTTCATCAAACGGGGCATGGCGGATTCCGGACGGCAGGCAATGCGTTCGATCCTAGCGGTCGCGCTCCCGAAGGTAAAGCCTCGCCCAGTATTTTGATCTGCCGGCTGCGAACGGCTGTCTTGTTTTAATACTCGGCGGCTGCGCTTCCGATGCCCCAAAAGTCCGCCCCGTGAGCAGGTCAGCTATCCCGATACCAGCGCTTTCGACCGCAAGCTGTCGAACTCGCTGGGCGCCGATCTGCCCGGGGTGGTCATCCCGGTGCAGGACAAGATGACGCCGGTGGCGATTCCGGAGCGGCTGAACAAATGGCTGTCAGCGGTCGATGCCAACGGTGGCCAGATTCAGGTCAAGGAAATGCCGGCGGTCTACGCCAACGACAAGGCGCGGGGTTTTCCGATTGCGTTGATCGGGGTGGCCATTGAGGTGGTCCGCCATCTCGACGGCAAGTCCGAAGAGCGGCTCTACAAACCGGCTGCGCGCTACGATGCGTAGTTGCAGCTGCGTAGCGGGCCGACCGGCGAGCGCATCATCGAAAAAGTCGTGATGCGCTGCCGCGAGCGGCAGTAGGCGCTGTCAGGCCTTTTCCGGCAGCTCGATCTTCACCTCGAGCACTTCGTAGCGATCCTGCTTTTCCAGCGAGACCCGGATGTCGTCCGGGTTCACCTTCACGTACTTCGAGATCACGGCGATCAGCTCGCGCTGCAGGTCGGGCAGGAAGTTGGCCGTGCTGCCGCCGCCGTCACGTTCGTGGGCGATGATCAATTGCAGGCGTTCCTTGGCAACCTGTGCCGTTTTCGGCTGGTTGCCGAACAGTTTCTGAAGCCAGGACATCTCACTTGCCTCCGAACAGGCGCTTGAGCAGGCCCGGCTTGACGTAGTCGACAAAGCGTAGCGGCTTGTCTTCGCCGAGGAAGCGCGAAATCACGTCGTGGTAGGCCTCGGCGGCGTCGGTCTGCTTCTGGTGGATCACCGGCGCGCCCTGGTTGGAGGCCTGCAGGACTTCTTCGGACTCCGGAATGACGCCGATGATCGGCACCCGCAGGATTTCCTGGATGTCCTTGTACGATAGCATTTCGCCGGCTTCGACGCGGGCCGGGTTGTAGCGGGTGATCAGCAGATGCTCCTTGACCGGCTCGCGGCCTTCGATGGCGCGGCGCGACTTGGCCTGCAGGATGCCGAGGATGCGGTCGGAGTCACGGACCGACGAGACTTCCGGGTTGGTGACGACCAGCGCCTCGTCGGCGAAGGTCAGCGCCATCACCGCGCCGGACTCGATACCGGCCGGCGAATCGCAGACGATGTAGTCGAAGCCCTGATGCGTCAGTTCCTGAATCACCCGTTCGACGCCTTCTTCCGACAGCGCATCCTTGTCGCGCGTCTGGGAGGCGGGTAGTACGTAGAGATTGTCGCAGTGCTTGTCCTTGATCAGCGCCTGGGTCAGCGTGGCTTCACCGTTGATGACGTTGATCAGGTCATAAACGACGCGGCGCTCGCAGCCCATGATCAGGTCAAGGTTGCGCAGGCCGACGTCGAAGTCGATGACCGCGGTCTTGAAGCCGCGCATGGCGAGGCCGGTGGAGAAAGAGGCGCTGGTGGTGGTCTTGCCGACCCCGCCCTTGCCGGAGGTTACGACGATGATACGGGTCATGGGAGTTATCTCGGAGGAGGTTGAAAAGGGATTAACGCAAGGCCAGTGGCGCCACGGTGAGACGGGGTTCTTCCTCGCCGTTGGTCGCCGTCAGGCTGATGGTGGCGGGCTGGCGGGCCAGATCGGCCGGAACGCCCGCTTCGAAGGTTCGGTAAATGCCGGCGACGGAGACCAGTTCGGCCTCCAGGCTGGTGGTGAAAATGCGCGCCGCCCGGTCACCGCTGGCACCGGCCAGCGCCCGGCCGCGCAGCGGGGCATAGACATGGATGTTGCCATCGGCGATGACCTCGGCACCGGCGCTGACCATGGCCGTCACGATCAGGTCACTGCCTTGCGCGTAGAAGCGCTGGCCGGAGCGCAGGGGCTTGTCCAGAGTGACGGTGCGTGGCGGCGGCGGTGGGGCGGCTGGCACGGGAGCTGGTTCGGCGACGACCGCGGGTGCGGGTTCGGCCACAGGTTCGGCGGGCGGTGGTGTTTCCGCCTTGGCGCGCGGTGGTGGCCGGCTGGGCAAGGCATCGGCCGGCACAGCAGCCAGCCCGGCTGCCGCCGCGGCTGCCGCCAGCGCGTCCTGCAGGCCGCGCGTGGCGACGGGTTGCAGGCCGGATTGGCGAAACAGCGCAATGATCGCCGGCCAGTCGGTAGCTTCGTTCAGCTCGTCGGCGCCAGTGAAATCGAGGACCGCCAGCTCATGCTCGAAAAAATCCGGCGCATTGCCGGTTAGTTCGCCCAGCGCGGCATGCAGGGCACTGGTGTCGGTGGTGCGGAGTTGCGTCTGGATGATCTTGAGCGTCGTGCCCTTGAACTGGATCGGTGAATCTTTGGCCATGCCTGCTGCGTATGAAGCGAAGAGGGCAAGATTATCCCACAGCGATCAGGGTGATCGGTTTTGAACTGCTGCGGTGAACCCGGAAAAGCGTCGAAAATCGGCATCGACTGGTTGCCAACCGCTGCCGTGACGCGCTCTCCTCGGGCCGATACAATGCGACCCTCCACCCCACCAGAAGCTGCCATGTCGATTTCCACGCCCCTGCCCGAAGACACCCTCACTGCCTTTGCCAACACCGACACCCAGCGCCTCGCGGCGCGCATGGCGCAGGATGTGTTTGCCAGTACCTTCCGCGAATCGGCCGCGACTGATATGGCGGCGCTGGCGGAGCGGATGAGTGCTTTGGAGCAGCAGTGCCACAACTGGACGCAGGCGGCCGACAGCGACGATGGCCGGGCGCTGCGTCTGGCACTGCTGATCAGCGGTCTTGACCAGTGGGGGCTGGCCTACAGCCAAGCATTCAACCTGACCGCGTTGCCGGCTTTGACCGCCTTGCTCGGCGCCCTGCGCAACCGGCAGGATGCGCAGGCCGAGAGTCGTTTCCAGCATTATTTTGCCCGCCTCGAACAGCTTGAAGGTGATGCCATCGACTTCAAGGTCGAGTTGCGTCGTAACATCCATCTCGCGCTGTGGAATGCGATGGCGGCCTGCGAGAGCACCGAACAGGCACGGCACATCCTGCAGCCGCTGGGCGGCATGATGCTGGCAGTCAATGAACGCATGCCGCAGCTCGGCTGGCGTCTGCTCGCCGATGCGCTGGCCAATATCCAGGTCTGCCTGCTCGACGAGAGCGGTGCGGCAACGCCGGTCGGGCGCGAGAGCACGCAACAGCTGTTCGAGTCGCTGCAACACGCGCTGCCGCGCGAGCGCTATCAGGAAATCATGGCCTATTCGGCGCAAGTGGTAATGGCCTGGCAACAGGCGCGACGTCAGGCGCACTGATCCGTAGTCGCCTGGGTGCTGCCGGCCGGTATCGGCAAGCGGTAAAATGACGGTTTTCCCGGGGTGCCAGCGCGTTTGCTGCGGTGAACCCGGATTTTCGTCCAATTTTGTCGAGTCCCTCGCATGCTGAACAAATCCTCCTCCTTCGCCGGTATCCAAGGCCCGGTCGTCGTCATCGTCATGGACGGCTACGGTCTGCCGAAGACCGATGTCGGCAGCGCCATCGCCGCGGCCCAGAAGCCAACGCTCGACCGCCTCTTCGCCACCTGCCCGAACATCCGTCTGCGCGCCCACGGCACGGCGGTTGGCATGCCCTCGGATGACGACATGGGCAACTCCGAAGTCGGCCACAACGCCATTGGCGCCGGTCAGGTCTATGCGCAGGGTGCTGCGCTGGTCGCCAACGCCATTGCCGACGGCAGCATCTGGCAGGGCGAGGCCTGGCAACAGGTTGTCGCCGGCGCCAACGCCGGTCGCGGCGTCATCCATTTCCTCGGGTTGTTCTCGGACGGCAATGTGCACAGCCACATCGACCACCTGAAGGCGATGGTCGTGCGCGCCAAGGAAGAAGGCGTGCCGACGGTGCGCATCCACGCCCTGCTCGACGGCCGCGACGTGCCGGAAACCAGCGCGCTGGAGTATGTCGTGCCCTTCGAGGCCTTCCTCGCCGAGCTGTCGTCCGGCGGCTTCGATGCCCGCATCGCCTCCGGCGGCGGTCGCCAGTACATCACCATGGACCGTTACGACGCCAACTGGCCGATGGTGGCCAAGGGCTGGAAGACGCACGTGCTCGGCGAGGGCCCGCAGTTCGCCAATGCCACCGACGCGGTTAACGGCCTGCGTGCCGCCTATCCCGGCACCATCGACCAGGATCTGCCCGAGTTCGTCATTGCCGAAAATGGCCAGCCGATCGGCACCATCGAGGATGGCGATTCGGTCGTCTTCTTCAACTTCCGTGGCGACCGCGCCATCGAGATCACCCGCGCATTCGTCGAGGCCGAGTTCACCGAATTCGACCGCATCCGCTATCCGAACGTCACTTACGCCGGCATGCTGCAATACGACGGCGACCTGCAGTTGCCCAAGCGCTTCCTCGTGGCGCCGCCGGCGATCAAGGACACCTCTGGCGAATGGCTCAGCAAGCTCGGGCTCGCGCAGTTCGCCTGCTCCGAGACGCAGAAATTCGGTCACGTCACCTACTTCTGGAACGGCAACCGCTCCGGCAAGTTCGATGGCGAAACCTGGCAGGAAGTCCCGAGCGACGTCGTGCCTTTCGAGCAGCGGCCGTGGATGAAGGCTGCCGAAATTACCGACGCCATGGTTGCCGCGATCCAGTCCGGCCAGTACCAGGTGCTGCGCTGCAACTACGCCAACGGCGACATGGTCGGCCACACTGGCAACTTCCGCGCCGCGACGATGGCTGTCGAGGCGGTTGATCTGGCGCTGGCTCGCCTGCTCAAAGCGGTCGAGGCGGCGGGCGGCGTGGCGCTGATCACTGCCGACCACGGCAATGCCGACGAGATGTTCGAACTCGACAAGAAGACCAAGCAGCCGGCGCAGAACAAGGACGGCTCCTTCAAGGCGAAGACCGCGCACACCCTCAACCCGGTGCCGCTGATCCTCTTTGATGCCGCGACCGGTGGCAAGCTGGGGTTGCAGCAGACCGAGACCTGCGGCCTTTCCAGCATCGCCGCCACGGTCGCCGGCCTGCTCGGCTACGACAAGCATCCGTCCTGGGATGCCGGCGTCCTCACTGTCGCCTGATTGCCGGCGCCGGGTTTGCCAGTGACCGCAGCAACCCCGGCGCGGCCTTATCGCGGGCGCTTTGCGCCATCGCCGACCGGGCCGCTACACTTTGGCTCGCTGGTCGCCGCCGTCGGCAGTTATCTGGACGCACTCGCCCACGCTGGCGAGTGGCTGGTTCGGATGGAGGATGTCGATACCCCGCGCAACGTGCCGGGGGCGGATGCCGACATCGTGCGCACGCTTGAAGCTTTCGGTTTTGAATGGGAGGGCGAGGTGCTCTACCAGAGCAAGCGCGGTGAGGCTTACGCTGCGGCGCTGGATCAGCTGACGGCGGCCGGACTGGCTTACGGCTGCGCCTGCTCGCGCAAGGAAATCGCGGACTCTGCAACGCGCCCGGCCATCGACGGCGGTCTCGCCTATCCCGGCACCTGCCGCCACGGCCTTCCCGCCGGGCGTAGCGCACGGGCCTGGCGTCTGCGTGTCGATGACCAGTCGCTGGCTTTTGAGGATCGCCTGCAGGGTACGGTCAGTCAGTGTCTGGAAAGCGATGTCGGTGATTTCGTGCTGCGCCGTGCCGACGGCTTGTGGGCCTATCAGCTGGCGGTGACGGTCGACGACGAATTTCAGCAAATATCGGATGTCGTGCGCGGTGCCGACCTGCTGGCCTCAACGCCACGGCAGATCCACCTGCAACGCTGCCTCGGCTACCGCACGCCGCGCTACGCACACCTGCCGGTGGCGGCTAATGCAGCGGGCGAAAAATTGTCGAAACAGACGCTGGCGCGGGCGCTGGATGGCTCACGGGCCGCCGCTGAACTGGTCTCGGCCCTGCGTTTCCTTGGCCAGCAAGTGCCGCAGACGCTGGTGGCCGCCAGAGTCGCCGATGTCTGGGACTGGGCGCGGGCGCACTGGGATTTTGCTGCCATTCCGCGGCGGCGCGCCATCATTCTTCCGGTTTAGGGTCGATCCGGTCTTCGACCTGCCAATGCCTGGCGCCATAGCCGGCGATACCGACCATCATTCGCACCACGCCGTAGCTCAGCCAGCGCCCGATGCTCGCCCACCATGAGCGGCGGGTGAGCTCTTCCGCCAGCACCTCGCAGGCACCGTTGTCCATCGCCTGTTGCAGGCTGTCGCGCAGTTGCGAAGCAAAATCGCCGTCATCGACGACCAGATTGGCTTCCTTGGCGAGCAGCAGGCTGAAAGGGTCGATGTTCGATGAACCGACCGTTGCCCAGCGCCGGTCGATGACCGCCACCTTGGCGTGCATGAAGCTCTTTTCGTACTCGAAGATACGGATGCCCTTGTTGAGCACTTCGCCGTATAGCGTGTGCGTCGCATAGCGCAGCATCGGGTGGTCGGTCTTGCCCTGCAGTAGCACGAAGATTTTCACCCCGCGCCGGGCAGCGGCATACAGCGCCCGTCCGAAACGGAAGCCGGGCAGAAAGTAGGCGTTGGCGATGACAATCTCGTGCTCCGCAGAATTGATCGCCCGCAGGTAGGCATTAAGGATGTCGTTACGGTGGCGGATGTTGTCGCGTATCAGGAAGGCTGCACGCTGATCTCCGGCGGTGTCGCAACAAGGCTGGCTGGCCGGCCCCAGACGGAAGCGGCGCTTGAAATTGGCCCAGCTGACGATTTCCCACATCCGGCGGACGGCGTGATGGATCTGGCGCAGTACCGGCCCCTCGACACGCACCGCGTAGTCGTAGCGGGGGCGCATGTCTTCGGGCGCATTGTGGTCATCGACGACATTGATGCCGCCGACAAAGGCCACCCGTGCATCGACGACCGTCAGTTTGCGGTGCAGGCGCCGCAGGCGGTGGCGTTTCAGATGCCAGGTGCCGATTTCCGGCCGGTACTGCAAGGCGCGGACGCCGGCCGCAGTCAGTCGGGGCAGAAAGTCAGCAGCGAAATTGCGTGCACCGAAGCCATCGACGGTGACGTTGACCTGCACGCCTCGGGCGGCGGCATGGCAAAGCGCCGTGGCGACGGCATGGCCGACGACATCGTCGGCGAAAATGTAGGCTTCGAGGTAGATTTCGCGCTCGGCCGCGTCGATCGCTGCGATCAGCGCCGGAAAATACTGCTCGCCGGAATTGAGCAGTGTCAGCCGGTTGCCATCGAGAAACTCAGCTGCCATGGACCGACAGGCGTGCTGACAGCGCCGCGTGATCGGAGATGGCCGACCACGGCGGCCCGAAATGGACGCAGGTTTCGTGCACCGAGAAGCCGCGAACATAGATGCGGTCGAGGCGGAACATCGGCATCGCCGCCGGGAAACTGCGCACCGGCTGGCCGTTGCGGCCGCTGAAGACTTCGAAGAGGCCGAGCCGTTCGGCGAGGTGATCGCCGGCACGGTTACGCCAGTCATTGAAATCGCCGGCGATGATCAAGGGCTCATGGTGGTTGGCGAGTTCATCGAGGTAATCGGCCAGCGCATCCATCTGCTTGCGCCGTGAGTAACCGAACAGCGACAGATGTACGCAGACGCAGTGCGCAGTCCGCCCATCCGGCAGCTCAATTCGGCAATGCAGCATGCCGCGGCGCTCGAACTGCAGGTGCGTGACATCCTGGTTGTGGGCGTCGAGAATCGGGAAGCGCGACAGGATGGCGTTGCCGTGGTGGCCATGGTCATAGATCATGTTCCGGCCGTAGGCGGATTGCCAGATGTCTTCGGCAAGGAATTCGTGTTGCGGCGACGCTGGCCAGTTGTGATGGCGGTCGGCATGGCCGAGGTGCAGCCCCTGCACTTCCTGCAGGAAGACGATGTCCGGTGCCAGATGGCGCAGCCGCTCGCGCAGTTCATGGACCATCATGCGACGGTTGAACTGCGAGAAGCCCTTGTGGATGTTGTAAGTTGCGATGTGCAGTTGCACAGGGTCGGTGCTTTCTGTCGGCAAGCCCCGGCGGTTGCCGGGGCAGGTCACAGATTAGCAAGCCTGTGCGCTTATTGCAGCATGAACATTTCGTATTCGAGGCGGCTGAGTTGGCGGGAAAGCATGACCAGACCGGTGCATAGTGTGACGAGCACTGTGAGCGTAAAGCCGCAGGCAGGCCGTGTTTATCCCCATTCGAATCAGGAAATCGCCAGCATCCGGTCGAGCGCCAGTTTGGCAGCAGCTGTTTCGTGTTCCGGCACCTTGATCTGGTTGACCACCTTGCCCTCGACCAGGTTTTCCAGCGTCCAGGCCAGGTGCTGCGGGTCGATGCGCTGCATCGTCGAGCACATGCAGATGGTCGTCGCCATGAACTGGACGATCTTGTCCTGTGGCAGCACCTCTTTCGCCAGGCGATCGACGAGGTTCAGTTCTGTGCCCACCAGCCAGCGCGTGCCGCCGGGGGCTTCCTTGATGGTCTTGACAATGTGCTCGGTCGAGCCGACGAAGTCGGACGCGGCACAGACTTCGAAATTGCATTCCGGGTGGGCGATGACTTTACCTTCCGGGTACTTGGCGCGGAAGGCATCGATGTGCGATTTCTGGAACATCTGGTGCACCGAGCAGTGGCCCTTCCACAGCAGGATGCGCGCCTTTTTGATCTGTGCCGGCGTCAGGCCGCCCATTTCCAGGTCGGGATCCCAGACGACCATTTCATCCATCGGGATGCCCATGTTGTGGCCGGTCCAGCGACCAAGGTGCTGGTCGGGAAAGAACAGCACCTTCTGGCGGCGGGCGAAAGCCCACTTTGCGATGGTGCCGGCGTTCGACGAGGTGCACACAATACCGCCGTGCTCGCCGCAGAATGCCTTCAGGTCGGCGGCCGAGTTGATATAGGTGACCGGCGTGACTTCTTCTTCGGGATTGAGAACTTCGTTCAGTTCGCGCCAACAGCGCTCGACCTTGGCCAGGTTTGCCATGTCGGCCATCGAGCAGCCGGCGGCGAGGTCAGGCAGGATGGCGATCTGGTTCGGCGCCGTCATGATGTCGGCGACTTCGGCCATGAAATGCACGCCGCAGAAGATGACGTATTCGGAATCGGTCTGCGAGGCGAGGCGCGAAAGCTTCAACGAATCGCCGGTGAGGTCGGCGTATTGATAGACGTCTGCGCGCTGGTAATGGTGGCAGAGGATGACGGCCTTCTTGCCGAGCTTGGCGCGGGCGGTGCGGATGCGCTCGTGGCAGGCCTCGTCGGAGAGGGCGTTGAACGGATCGAAGGAGATTGTCGCTGTTTGCATGCTGTACTCTGAAAATTGGCCGTTTTTTCGTGTTGACCGCAGATGTTCCGGCGGCTGGGTATTATCCCTGAATCCACGGCAGCCCGGCTTTGCGCCAACCGCCAATATTGCCCCGGTGGCCGTTCGCATCCTTGTCACCTTCAAAGCCCTCCAGCACGTTATAGCAGTTGGCGTAGCCGGATTCGGTAGCGGCAGTCGCCGCACCGATGGAGCGCACGCCGCTGCGGCAGAGGAAAATGACCAATGATTCCGGATCGACCTGGCGCTTCAGTTCGGTAAGGAAATTGGGATTGCGCACGCCGCCAGGATACTGGTTCCATTCGATCTCGACGGCACCCGGCACCCGGCCGACCCAGTCCCACTCAGCGCGGGTGCGCACATCGACCAGCTTGGCGCCCGGCGCCAGCTGCAGCAGGGTGTAGGCCTCCTGCGGTGTCAGTTCGCCCTGGTAGGGGCGGTTCAGGGCTTCCCCGCGTTCGCGGGCCAGGTTCAGGGTGTCGCTTAACTTTCCCATAATCTCGGGCTGCTAAAATTCAAGGCCCATAGTATAGGACAGACCCCCATGGCCGACGCAGTTCCCGATATCCCACCGGCAGAGGCCGCCGAACGTGCTGCGCTGGCGCAACGCGCCACCTGGGTCAGTGTCGCCGTCAATCTGGTGATGACCATCGCGCAGATCATCGTCGGCTGGCTGGCGCATTCGCAGTCGCTGATTGCGCACGGTCTGCATTCCTTTTCCGATCTCCTGTCCGATTTTCTGGTGATCTGGGCCAGCCGGCAGAGCGCGCATCCGGCGGACGATGCACATCCCTACGGCCACGCTCGGGTCGAGACGGCAGCGACGCTTGTCCTTGGCAGTTCGCTGATGCTGATCGGTGGCGGCATCCTCTGGGAGTCCGGGATGCGTCTGCAACATGTCGATGTCTTGCCCGCCGTCGCCATGTCGGCGTTCTGGGTGGCGGTGGTTACGGTCATTGCCAAGGAGGCCTTGTACCGCTACCTGATCGCCGTCGGCGAGCGTCTGCGCTCACAGTTGCTCATCGCCAATGCCCTGCACACCCGCGCCGATGCTGCGTCGGCGCTGGTGGTCGTGGTCGGTATCGGTGGCGCACTGCTCGGCTGGTCGTTTCTCGATCTACTGGCGGCCGCGCTGATGGGCTTCATGATCCTGCGCATGGGGGCCGAGTTGGCCTGGGGTGCGCTCAAGGAGCTGATCGATACTGGCCTGGATGAAACGCAGGTGGCGGCGATCCGTGAGACCCTGCTCGCGACGCCCGGTGTGCGCGGGTTGCACGAGTTGCGTACCCGGCGCATGGCGCATCAGGCTCTGGTTGACGCCCACGTGCAGGTCGATCCGCGGATCAGCGTTTCCGAAGGGCACCGCATCGCCGAATCGGCCCGTGCCCGCGTGCTGCGCCAGCATCCGGAGGTGCTCGATGTGCTCGTGCATATCGATCCAGAGGATGATCTCGATCCGGATAGTGCGGCCATTCGCCTGCCCGAGCGGAGCGCGGTGCTTGCCTCGTTGGCTCCGCTGCTAGCCGGCTTGCCGGCGCCCGAAAAGATCGTCCTTCATTATCTCAGTGGCCAGATCGAAGTCGAGGTTTTTTTGGGGGCCCAAGCGTTGGCCGGCGTCGCGGACGCGGGCGGGATCGAGTCGCAACTGTCGGAGGCGCTCAGGGTGCATCCGCAAATACGCTCGTTGTCTGTGCATGTCCTGTTTGCACCAAAATAGTGCAAAATGACTTGTTGTTTGCACAATAACGGTGCGGTCGTTCTTTGTGGCTTACGTTTATCTCGTTGTGGCAGAATAGATAGTCTGTTCGCAGGTGATTGGCATAGGTCTTGCTAAAATCCCAGCGCTGAGATTTTTGATGCTCGCCGGATCCGCCGGCAACCTGTTTTCTTAGGAGACTAACGCTTATGGCAACCCCGCAAGACGTGATGAAGATGGTCAAGGAAAACGACGCCAAGTTCGTCGATTTCCGTTTCACCGATACCCGTGGCAAGGAACAGCACGTCACCGTGCCCATTTCGCACTTCGACGAAGACAAGTTTGAAAGCGGCCATGCTTTTGACGGCTCCTCCATCGCTGGCTGGAAGGGTATTCAAGCCTCCGACATGCTGCTGATGCCGGACCCCGCGACCGCCTACGTCGACCCGTTCTTCGACGAAACCACCGTTGTCCTGACCTGTGACGTCGTTGATCCCGCCGATGGCCGTGGCTACGACCGCGACCCGCGCTCCATCGCCAAGCGCGCAGAAGCCTACCTGAAGTCTTCCGGCATTGGCGACACCGCCTACTTCGGTCCGGAACCTGAATTCTTCATTTTCGACGGCGTCGAATGGTCGGTCGACATGTCCGGCTGCTCGCTGAAGATCCACTCTGCCGAAGCCGCCTGGAATTCCGGCGAGCGCAACGAAGGCAATGGCGCCACCGGTCACCGTCCGGCCGTCAAGGGCGGCTACTTCCCGGTTCCGCCGGTCGACAGCCTGCACGACATCCGTTCCGCCATGGTCCTGACCCTGGAAGCCCTGGGCGTGCCGGTTGAAGTTCACCACCACGAAGTCGCCAACGCTGGCCAGTGCGAAATCGGTACCAAGTTCAGCACGCTGGTTCAGCGCGCCGACTGGACCCAGATCCAGAAGTACGTGACCCACAACGTCGCGCACCAGTACGGCAAGACCGCCACCTTCATGCCGAAGCCGATCGTTGGCGACAACGGTTCGGGCATGCACGTTCACCAGTCCGTCTGGAAGGACGGCAAGAACCTGTTCGCCGGTGACCAGTACGCTGGCCTGTCCGAGCTGGCCCTGTTCTACATCGGTGGCATCATCAAGCACGCCAAGGCCCTGAACGCGATCACCAACCCGGGTACCAACTCCTACAAGCGTCTGGTCCCGCACTACGAAGCCCCGGTCAAGCTGGCTTACTCCGCCAAGAACCGTTCTGCTTCGATCCGTATCCCGTTCGTTGCCTCGACCAAGGCCCGTCGTATCGAAACCCGCTTCCCGGATCCGATTGCCAACCCGTACCTGTGCTTCGCCGCCCTGCTGATGGCAGGTCTGGACGGTATCCAGAACAAGATCCACCCGGGCGATCCGGCTGACAAGAATCTGTACGACCTGCCGCCGGAAGAGGATGCAAAGATCCCGACCGTCTGCGCCTCCCTCGAAGAAGCGCTGGCCTCCCTCGACAAGGATCGCGAGTTCCTGACCAAGGGTGGCGTCTTCTCCAACGACTGGATCGATGCCTTCATTGCCCTGAAGATGGACGAAGTCAACAAGGTTCGCATGACGACCCACCCGGTGGAATTCGATCTGTACTACAGCTGCTAATCGACAGCAAAACGAAAAAGGGCGGGTTTCCCGCCCTTTTTTTGTCCACGAATTCTTGAGAAGAACGTTTAGTCCGTTAAACTCCAAGCGCTATTCAGGATAGATGACGATGACCCGACGCCTTGCCGCATTGCTGATTTCCACGCTGGCCTTACCGGCTTCCGCACAGACCATTTACAAGTGTGTCGATAGCGCGGGCGGAACGCTGATTTCGAACAGCCGGGTCGACAAGAACTGCAAGGCCATCGTCACCGGAGCCGAAAATGCCATGCCGGCCCCGCCGCAACCGGCAGCGCGGGCGCCACGCCCGCCCGGCGCCGCGGCCAATCCGACGCCGGCGGGTTTCCCGAAGGTTGAGGAAGGGGCGCAGAAGGCGCGCGACAATGACCGGCGGCATATCCTTGAGCAGGAGATGGCCGGCGAGCAGCGTAGCCTGGACCAGGCGAAAAAGGATCTGGCCGAGCAGGAATCGCAGCGCGGCGGCAGTGCTGATCGTCTGGTGCCTTACCGCGAGCGCGTCGGCCAGCACGAGCGCAACATCCAGGCGATTCAGCGCGAGCTGACCAATCTCAAGTAGTTGCGCCGTAAAGACGTTTTGATTCGGGGCGCTGCGGCGCCCTGTTCAATTTGTGCCGATGCTCAGGCGCGTACCTTGTACCAGGCCGCATAGAGCGCCGGCAGGAAGAGCAGGGTCAGGGCCGTGGCGACGATCAGGCCGCCCATGATGGCGACGGCCATCGGCCCGAAGAAATCGTTGCGTGACAGCGGAATCATCGCCAACACGGCTGCCGCCGCAGTCAGCACGATGGGCCGGAAGCGGCGGACCGTTGATTCGACAATGGCTTCGCGCCGATGCTTGCCGGCGGCGAGATCCTGTTCGATCTGGTCCACCAGGATTACGGAGTTGCGCATGATCATCCCGAACAGCGCGATGGTGCCGAGCAGCGCCATGAAGCCGAAGGGCTGGTTGAACACCAGCAGGAAGAGGGCGATCCCGATCAGCCCCAGCGGTGCGGTCAGCAGCACCATCAGAACGCGCGATACACTCTGCAACTGGATCATCAGGATGGTGATCACCGCCAGCACGAAAAGCGGCAGGCCGGCCATGACCGAGCCTGAGCCCTTGGCCGATTCCTCGACCGAACCACCGATGGCGATCCGGTAGCCGGCCGGGAGCTGTTGCTGGATTTCGTCGATGGCGGGCTGCAACTGGCCGACGACGGTTGCCGGCTGCGTGTGGCCGTAGAGGTTGGCGCGGACAGTGATGGTCGGCAGGCGATCTCGGCGCCAGATCAGCCCCGGTTCGAAAACATGCGCCAGTGTTGCCACCTGCGACAGTGGTACGCTCTTGCCGCTGCGCGTCGGCAGCGACAGGTCGGCAAGTGACGCGAGGCGGGTACGTTCGGCTTCGTCGCCGCGCAGGACGACGTCGATGCTCTTTTCGCCCTCGCGATAACTGGTCACCGCCAACCCATTGAGGGCCATGTTCAGCGTGCTGGCGATGTCCTGACTGGAGATGCCGAGAAGGCGTGCCTTGTCCTGGTCGATGTCGATACGGACCGCCTTGGAGAGTTCGTTCCAGTCAAAATTGACATTGCTCAGCGCGCTGACACTCCGCATGGCAGCGGCCACCTTCTCCGCGGCGGCGCGCAATTGCTGCACGTCCTCGCCGGAAACGCGGTACTGCACCGGGTAGCCCACCGGCGGTCCGTTCTCGATACGGCTGATATTGGCCCTTGCAGCGTAATCCCCGGTTTCGAACAGTTTTATGAGTCGAACGCGCAAGGCTTCACGTGCTTCGACACTGCGCGTCAGGATGACGAACTGGGCAACGTTGGTGGCCGGTAGCTGCTGGTCGAGGCCGAGATAGTAGCGGGGCGAGCCGGAGCCAATGTAGGCGAGGCTGTGTTCGAACTGGTCGAACTGTTCATTGTCCTCGGCCAGCCAGGCTTCAAGGCGGCGAGCTTCGTGGTCGATTGCGGTGATCGAACTGCCCTCCGGTAGGCGGAGTTCGATGTTCAGTTCCAGACGGGTCGAGTTGGGGAAAAACTGCTTTTGCACTTTGCTCATGCCGACGATGGACAGTGCAAAGAGCAGGACGGTGACGCCGATAACCAGCCAGCGGTGCGCCACGCACCAGGCGACCAGCGTGCGGAAGCGGCGGTAGAAGGGGGTGCCGTAGACATCGTGGTCCTCGGCATGCGCCGGCCCGTTGATGCCAAGGCGGTCAAGCAGTGCCGCCAGGTGCGGGACGCGTCGCTCCAGCTGTCCCGGTGTGCGGGCCGCCCGCGGGTCGGGCAGCAGTTTATAGCCCAGCCAGGGAATGGCGACAACGGCCGCCAGCCAGGAAATGAGCAGGGCAATGGCGTTGATCTGGAAGAAGGCGAAGGCGTATTCGCCGGTGGATGACTTGGCGAGGGCAATGGGAATGAAACCGGCGACGGTGACCAGCGTGCCGGAGAGCATCGGGCCGGCGGTGCTGGTGTAGGCGAATGAGGCCGCCCGTGTCCGCTCCCAGCCTTGTTCCATCTTCACCCACATCATCTCGACGGCGATGATCGCGTCGTCAACCAGCAGGCCGAGCGCGAGGACCAGCGCGCCGAGCGACACCTTGTGCAGGCCGACGTTGAAGAAATTCATGGCGAGAAAGGTGGCGGCGAGGACCAGCGGAATCGAGATCGCGACGACCATGCCGGTACGCAGACCAAGGCTGATGAAAGTTACCAGCAAAACGACAATCACCGCCTCGGCCAGTGCTTGCACAAACGCCTGAATAGAGCGGTTGACAGCGTCTGGCTGACTGGCAGATTCGCCAATATCGATGCCGACGGGCAGATCGCGCTGAATGCTGGCAATGCGCTGGCGCAAATCCTTGCCCAGCTGGATGATGTCGCCGCCGCGTACCATCGAGACGCCAATGGCCAGCGCCGGCTTGCCGCTGTATCTGACCTGGGTGGCCGGCGGATTGACGGTGCCGCGATGGACGCGGGCGATGTCGCCGAGGCGGAAGCTGCGGCCATTGCTGCGGATCAGCGTGTCGGCAACGGCCTGGACACTGTCGAAGGCGCCGAGGCTGCGAATCTGTATCCGCTCGCTGTCAGTCTCGAAAAAGCCGGCACCGGCGACGGCGTTCTGCTGTGCCAGCGCCTGCATGATGCTGGCCGGATCGATACCCAGCGTTGCCAGTTTGGCATTGGCCAGATCGACATAGATTTTCTCGTCCTGAATGCCGAAGATCTCGACCTTGCCGACGTTGGGCACGCGCAGCAGCTCATCGCGGATGCGCTCGGCCTGGTCCTTGAGTTGCGGGTAATCGAAACCTTCTGCGGTCAACGCGTAAATGTTGCCCAAAACGTCACCGTACTCATCGTTGAAGAACGGTCCCTGAACACCCGCAGGCAAGGTGTGGCGGATGTCGCCGACCTTTTTGCGTACTTGATAGAAGATTTCCGGGACTTGCGCCGGCGGTGTGCTGTCGCGGGCGACGAACAGCACGGTCGATTCGCCGGGCCGGGAGTAGCTCGAAACGCGCTCGATGCCCGGGGTCTCCTGCAGCTTGCGCTCGATGCGGTCGGTCAGTTGCTGCTCGACCTGGTGTGCCGTGGCGCCCGGCCAGAAGCTGCGGATCACCATCAGCTTGAAGGTGAACGGTGGGTCCTCGGCCTGGCTAAGGCGGCCGTAAGCAACGACACCCATCAGAGCGATGGCAAAAAGGAAATAGCCGACCAGCGTGCGATGGTGCAGCGTCCAGTCGGACAGATTGAAGCGATGGCTCACGATTCAGCGCTGCCGCTCGGGCGGAGTAACGGGGCGCGTCTGCACCGCTTCGCCATCAACCAGACGGCCGGCACCGGTGACAACCACCGCCTCGCCGACCTGCAGGCCGCTGGCGATTTCGGCACCATCCTCGCGGAAGCGGGCAATGCTCACCGGCCGGCTGGCCACCTTTCCATCTTGTACAACGCGCACCAGCGGGCCGTGACCAGCATCGATGACTGCGCTCAAGGGAACCAGGAGTTGCTGGACGGGCGTGGCATCGAGCAGCACGCGCGCGGTCATGCCCAGGCCGAGGCTGGGGGGGGCGTCGATGATGCGGATACGGGCGGCGTAGGTGCGGGTGCTGGCGTCGGCCGCCGGCGAGAGTTCGCGCAGCGTACCGCGCAACAGTGTGTCCGGCTGCGCCCAGATCTGGATGGCAATCTGCTTTGCGGCCCGCAATTCGGCTACCCGGGATTCGGGAACGGCGATCGCCACTTCCTTTTCTTCGGGGCGGGCCAGGCGCATCACGGGTTGCCCGGCGGCGACGACCTGGCCGGCTTCGGCGAGCACGGCGGTGATGATGCCTACATGTACGCTGCTCAGCGTGCCGTAGCTGCTTTGGTTGGCGCTTATTTCACTTTGCGCACGCGACTGGGCCAGCCGACCCTTGGCCGCGTTGTAGGCATTGTCCTTGGCCTCGAAGGCGGCCTGGCTGACGAACTTGCGCGCCAGCAGGCCAGCCTGCCGCTCGCGCTCGCTGCGGGCGGTGGCGTAATCGCTCTCGGCGGCGCTCAGTTGGGCCTGCGCCGCATTGGCGGCCAGTTGCAGATCAGCGGGGTCGAGGCGGGCCAAAGCCTGGCCGGCGTTGATGCTGGCGCCGGCATCAACCAGGCGTGCCGCGATCTTGCCGCCGACGCGAAAGGCGAGATCAATTTCGTGTCGGGCGCGGACTTCGCCGTTGAAGACGGCATGGCTGACCGGCGCCGGGGCAGCGGGCTGGACCAGTACGACACGCTCTGCCGGCGGTGGCGCTTCGCTGCCGCGACAGCCGGCAAGGGCGACGCCGAGCGCGGCGAGGGCGACGAAGGTGAGGGGGCGGCGAAAGGGCATGGCGGCGAACTCGCGGGGCAATCGTCGAATCATAATGAACGACTGGTCAGTAAGGCAAGTGATGCGGCCAGCGGTCGGGTGAGTGGTTACAATGTACGCCATGGACATTACCCACCCCGCCTTCTCCGGCCTTGATCTGCTGGCCTCGGCCGTGCTGCTGATCGACGATCAGCAATTGATCCGCTACGTCAATGCTTCGGGTGAAAACCTGCTGGCGATCAGCAGTCGAAGCGTTATCGGCAAGCCCCTCGGTGCCATTTGCACCTGTTCGATCACCCTGCAGTCGGCATTGGACAACGGGCTCGCCAACAACTGGGGCTACACCGGGCAGAACATCGAGCTCAAGCGTCAGGATGGCCAGGTGCTGCACCTCAACTGCACGGTGACGCCGCTGCGTCCGGATGTGGCCGCCGGTGTGCGCCTGCTGCTGGAATTGCAGCCTATCGAGCACCATCTCGCCGCCACGCGCGAGGAAAGGTTGATCGAGCAACAGCAGGCTAGCCGCGAACTGATCCGCAATCTGGCACATGAAATCAAGAATCCGCTGGGCGGCATCCGCGGCGCTGCCCAGTTGCTCGAACACGAGTTGAGCAATCCGTCGCTCAAGGAATACACCCAGGTCATCATCAAGGAGGCCGACCGCCTGCAGGACCTGATGCAGCGCCTGCTGACGCCGCATCGGACGATGCTGCCGACGACGGTGAACATCCACGAAATCCTGGAGCGGGTGCGCAGTCTGCTGACGGCAGAGTTTCCGGGGTCGCTGCAAATCCGGCGCGACTACGACACCAGTCTGCCGGAGTTGGTTGGCGATCGCGAACAGCTGATCCAGGCGGTACTCAATATCGCGCGCAACGCGGCGCAGGCCATGGCAGGCGAGGGCGAAATCATTCTGCGGACGCGGGCTTTGCGTCAGGTGACATTGGCCAAGAAGCGTTATCGGGTGGCGATGGAAATCATGGTGGTCGACAACGGACCGGGGATTCCGGAGAGTATTCGCGAACGCATGTTCTATCCCCTGGTGTCGGGGCGTGATGGTGGTAGCGGGCTCGGGCTGACCATTGCCCAGAACTTCATCCAGCACCACCACGGCACCATCGACTGTATCAGCTGCCCCGGCCACACTGCCTTCACCCTGCGGCTGCCGGTGGAATCCGCCAGTCGGGCATGACGATTGCTTTGTAGAGGCTCATTGCTACGACTCTATGAGCCAAAACGCCATGAAACCTGTCTGGATCGTCGATGACGACCGCTCCATCCGCTGGGTGCTCGAGAAAACCCTGTCCCGCGAGGGGATCCCGTTCAAGAGCTTCGCCTCGGCAACCGAGGCCATTTCCCAGCTCGAACTGGGGGTCGAGCCGCCGCAAGTGCTGCTTTCCGACATCCGGATGCCCGGACAATCGGGTCTGGAGCTGCTGCAGGAGGTAAAAACCCGACATCCGGCAGTACCGGTCATCATAATGACCGCCTACTCCGATCTGGAAAGCGCCGTCGCGGCCTTCCAGGGCGGCGCCTTCGAGTACTTGCCTAAGCCCTTTGATGTCGATCAGGCGGTCGAGTTAATCCGACGGGCGATTGATGAATCAATGCACCAAACTGGTGCAACCGAAGAAGAAGGCCTGGTGCCCGAGATTCTCGGCCAGGCACCAGCGATGCAGGAAGTGTTCCGTGCCATCGGTCGCCTCGCCCTGTCGCATGCGACCGTGCTCATTACCGGCGAGTCCGGTTCCGGCAAGGAATTGGTGGCGCGGGCATTGCATCGCCATAGTCCTCGGGCCGATAAACCCTTTATCGCCATCAACACCGCGGCGATCCCGAAGGATTTGCTGGAATCTGAGTTGTTCGGTCATGAGCGCGGAGCTTTCACCGGCGCGCAGGCACAGCGCCGTGGGCGCTTCGAGCAGGCCGAGGGCGGCACCTTGTTCCTCGACGAAATCGGGGACATGCCGGCAGAACTGCAGACCCGGCTGCTGCGCGTGCTGTCCGATGGTCATTTCTACCGGGTCGGTGGGCATTCGCCAATCAAGGCGAACGTCCGCGTCATCGCGGCGACACACCAGCATCTCGAGACCCGGGTCAAGGATGGCCTGTTCCGCGAGGATCTGTTCCATCGCCTGAACGTCATCCGCATCCGTCTGCCGGCGCTGCGTGAGCGGCGCGAGGACATCCCGCTGCTGACTCGTCACTTCCTGCAGAAAAGCGCGCGTGAGTTGGGTGTGGAAAGCAAGCGCCTGTCTGAGGCCGCGTTGAAGTATCTGTCCGGTCTCGATTTTCAGGGCAACGTCCGGCAACTGGAAAACCTCTGCCACTGGCTGACGGTGATGGCACCGGGGCAGCAGGTAGAAGTCGGTGATCTGCCGAATGAGCTCCGCGAATCGGCGCCGGTGGCGCTGGCGACGGATTGGGAAAGTGCGCTGGAAGGCGAAGTCGACCGCTTGCTCGGGCGAGGCATCGCCGATGTTCATGGCGTGCTGACCCAGACCTTCGAGCGCATCCTGATTTCGAGGGCACTGGCGCATACCGGGGGGCGTCGCATCGAAGCGGCACAGGCGCTGGGTATCGGCCGTAACACCATTACCCGCAAGATCGCCGAACTGGGGATCGACGGCGGCAAGGAGTTGCCGGCGGAGTAGACTGCCGGACGTCGCCAGCGCCGCGCTTCGGTGATATCTTTGTCGTCATCTCTCCCGGTCTTGGGATATGGACAATGAATGCAGGGTTGCCACGCGAACAGATTGCCGCTGGCACTGACGTTTTTCGCTTCGGTGAACCCGGTGATTCCGCCTATGTCGTCGAATCCGGACGGGTGGAGGTATTGGCAGCGGACGGACGGCTGCTGGCGTTGCTGGGCGTCGGCGCGCTATTCGGCGAAGTGGCCCTGCTTGACCAGCAGGCGCGCACCGCAACGGTGCGTGCGCTAGAGCCAACGACGCTGCTTCGAATCGAACGCGATCACATCCAAGCTTTGCTCAAACGGGCTGACCCGGTCATTCGCCACCTGCTGACCTTACTGCTGGCCCGCTTTCGAAGTGCCTACCCTGGCGCCATGACGGCGCCGGCACCCGGATCGCAGGCGCCGGATCAGGAGGCCGCGCTGCGGACGCTGATGCTTACCCGTGATCTCGATTACGGTCTGGCGCACGGTCAGCTCGAATTGTTCTATCAGCCGCTGATCGGCTTCGCCCAGTGTAACCTGGTCGGCTTCGAAGCCCTTGTCCGATGGCGGCATCCGGTGTTCGGAGTGATCATGCCGATGGAGTTCATCGGCCTGGCTGAAAAAACCGGCCTCATTCACCAGCTCGGGCATTGGGTGCTGCAGCAGGCGCTGGCAGATTGGGCGCAACTGCGCACCTTCTGTCATCCGGCGGCAGGGCTGCCGGCCTTCATCAGTGTCAATCTGTCGGCACCCGAACTCAGTGCGCCGGCCATCGTCGGCCAGGTGCGCGATCTGCTGAACGCTCATGCCATCCCACCACGCGAACTCAAAATAGAACTGACCGAAACGGTGATCATCGAGGATCGTGAGGCTGTCGGCAGCGCGCTGGAGCAACTGTCGGCGCTGGGCGTGGCGATTGCGCTGGACGATTTTGGGACCGGTTATGCCGGCCTAGACACCGTCAAGTCGCTGCCGATTGCCTGTCTGAAAATCGACAAGACCTTCGTTCAGGACATCGGTCAGTCGCTGCGTAGTTACGAAATCGTCCAGAGTGCCATTCAGCTGGCGCTGTCGCTGGGCTTGACGACGATTGCCGAAGGCATCGAGGACGAAGACACCGCGAACCGCCTCAGCGAAATGGGCTGTGGCATGGCGCAGGGCTACCATTTTGCGCGGCCGATGCCGCTGGCTGAGGTCGCCGGCTGGCTGGCGGACGCTGCAGCCAGCCGGCGCGTGCATCCCTGATGCTTTTCGGGCCCCCCAGGCATCGTCTGCGGTCAACCCGAAAAACTGGCTAAAATCGGGCATGCCTCTGATTGATCCCGTTCGTATCAAAACCCTGCTCGGGCCGCTGGCCGGGCGTTTTGACGTCGATGCGCTGGACGAAGTCGATTCCACCAGCAGCGAGTTGTCGCGGCGTGCCGATCAGGGCGCGCCCGCCGGTAGCGTTCTGGTCGCCGACCGCCAGTCGGCCGGTCGTGGCCGGCGCGGACGTCACTGGCTGTCAGCGCCGGAAGACAGTCTGACGTTTTCCTTACTATGGCGCTTTGCCGGTCCGCCGGGTCACCTTAGTGGCTTGTCGCTGGCCGTGGGCGTTGCGCTTGCCCGCGCCCTGAAGCAACTGGGGGCTGAAGGCGTCTGTCTGAAGTGGCCGAATGACGTGTTGCTTGCTGGTAACGATGGGTTCGCGAAGCTGGCGGGAATTCTGATCGAACTGAGCAGCGACCGGCGTGGCAGCACCGCAATCATCGGCATTGGACTGAATCTGCGGCCGCCGGAGAATCTGTCTCAACAAATGAACACGCAAGCCGCCGCCGGGCTGGCGCAGGCGCTGGGGAAGCTGCCTGAGCGACATCTGTTGCTGGCGGCCATCCTGCAGGAGTTGCTGGCGGTCTTTGACGTCTTCGCAGCCGAAGGTTTTGTCGGCCTCAAGACCGCTTGGCAGGAGTTTCATGCCTGGGAGGATCAGACGGTGCGCATCCTCGACGAGCAGGCGCCGGAACTGACAGGCGTCTGTCGGGGTGTCGAGGCCGATGGCAGTCTGCTTCTCGAAACCTCCGCCGGCCTGCGCAGCATTCACGCCGGTGATGTCAGTCTGCGGCGCCTATGATGCAGCGCGTGCTCTGTATCGACAGCGGTAACAGCCGCATCAAATGGGGCCTGGCGTACGGTAATTGCTGGCTGGCGCGCGGTGCGCTGGCCCACGATGCGGCGGCAGAACTTGCCCCGGCCTTGCGTGAACATCCAATGGCTACTCGCGTGCTGATCGCCAATGTCGCCGGCGCACAGGCCTTGGTCGCCATTCATGCGGCACTGACAGGCATGACACTGGCCCCGGATTCGATCGTCGATGTCCGTGCCGAGGCAATGCGCGCCGGTGTGCGTAACGGCTATCGCGAGCCCAGCCGGCTGGGTGTCGATCGCTGGTGTGCGCTGATCGGCGCGCGGGCGCAGGTGTCGGGGGCGGCGCTGGTGGTGATGGCGGGAACGGCAACGACGGTGGATACCTTGACGGCGGACGGTCTGTTTCGCGGTGGCCTGATCCTGCCTGGCATCGAGTTGATGCGCCGCTCACTGGCCCGCGATACAGCCGGTCTGCCGTTTGCGGAGGGGCAGCATCAGCCCTGGCCACAATGTACGGATGATGCGATTGTCAGTGGCATTCTTGAGGCGCAGGCGGGGGCCATCGAGCGTGCCTGGCATCGTCTCGACAATCCGGCAGCGCCGTGCCTGCTTTCCGGCGGCGCGGCCGGACGCCTCGCTGGCCTGCTTGATCTGCCGGTAAAGGCGGTTGAGGATTTGCCCCTCGATGGGTTGCGCGTGCTGGCCGGAGAAATCTGACATCGTCTTCGAAGAATCCGGCTTGAATTAAGCCGGACGAGCGGTGACAATCTGTCGTCATCAAGTCTAGCCCGGGGGCATCCATGTTCGATCCGGTAATCAACAGCCTGCCGGCCTTCGCCGGTTTCTTCGCGACGGCGGTCGCCCTGCTCGCCGGTTTTCTGCTGCTTTATGTCTTGGTCACGCCCTACAACGAGTTGACCCTGATCCGTAACGGCAACGAGGCGGCGGCCATCAGCCTGGCCGGCGTCATCATCGGCTTTGCGCTGCCGATCGCGGTTTCGGTCGCGGTCAGCCACAATCTCTACGCCATGATCGGCTGGGGCGTTGTTGCCGGCATTGTGCAGTTGCTGGCCTATGTCGCGGCGCGGCTGGCGCTGCCGCAAATCAATCACAACATCCCGCAGGGCAAGGTCGCCTCGGGCGTATTTCTGGCATCACTTTCCGTGGGCGTCGGCATCCTGAACGCCGGTTGCATCATCTGATCAAGAGGAGCGAGTCATGGCACTGATGGATTTCATCAAGAAACAGTTTATCGACATCCTGCAATGGACCGAGGAGAGTGACGGAACGCTCGCCTGGCGTTTCCCGATGGCGGAAATGGAAATCCAGAACGGCGCCAGCCTAACCGTCCGCGAGTCGCAGATGGCGATGTTCGTCAATGAAGGCACGGTGGCCGATGTTTTCGGTCCCGGCATGTACAAGCTCAATACGCAGACACTGCCGGTCCTGACCTACCTGAAGAACTGGGACAAGCTCTTCGAGTCGCCTTTCAAATCCGATGTCTATTTCTTCTCGACGCGCACCCAGCTTGACCAGAAATGGGGCACGCCGAACCCGATCACCATCCGTGACAAGGATTTCGGCATCGTCAGGATGCGTGCCTTTGGCATCTATTCGTATCATCTGAGTGACCCGAAAGCTTTCTACCAGAAAATTTCCGGTACCCGCGCCAGTTATACCCGTGAAGAACTCGAAGGCCAACTGCGCAACAGCATGGTCGCCGGCATGACCGATCTATTCGGAGAGTCGGGGGTTGCATTCATCGACATGGCCGGCAATCAGGATGAATTCGGCAAGGCGATGATGTTCAAGATGGCGCCGATGTTCGCCGAGTATGGCCTGACACTGGATTCGCTGGTGGTGCAGAACGTCTCGTTGCCGGAGGAACTGCAGAAGATCCTCGATCAGAAGATCGGCATGAATATGATCGGCGACATGCAGCGCTTCACGCAGTATCAGGTCGCCAACGCCATCCCCGAGGCGGCGCGTAACGAAGGTGGCATGGCCGGCATGGGCGTGGGTCTGGGTGCCGGCGTCGGTTTCGGCCAGGTTATGGGGCAGGCGATGGCGTCGGCGATGCAGCCCGCTGCTCCCGCGGTTGGGGCGCCTACTGCTGCGGCGCCGGTCGCTGCGGGCGGTGTTTCGGCGGACGAGGTGGTGGCAACGCTCGAGAAACTGCACGGACTGGTCGAAAAGGGCATTCTCAGCCAGCTTGAGTTCGACGCCAAGAAGGCCGAATTGCTCAAAAAACTGAGTTGACCGCAGCAGCGTGGCGCTGACCGCCTCCTGTCCTTCCTGTGGGGCCCCTATCGTCTTCAAGTCGGCAGGGTCGGTGTTTGCTGTCTGCGAATACTGTCAGAGCACGCTGGTCCGTCACGATCAGGCGCTGGAAGACATCGGCAAGATGGCGGCGCTGGTCGAAGACCGCTCGCCACTGCAGATTGGGGCCGAAGGGCGCTATAAGGGCGTCCATTTCGCACTGATCGGGCGCATCCAGATTCGCTATAGCCAAGGGATCTGGAACGAGTGGCATATCATGTTTGATGATATGCGAACAGCCTGGCTGTCGGAGGCGGCTGGTGAGTACGTGCTTACATTCATCAAGCACGTTGGCGAGGAGTTGCCGGTATTCGACAGTCTGAAGGCGGGTCAGCGTTTCGTGATGGCGGGTGCGCCGTGGACGGTGTTCAACATCGAGCAGGCAGAGTGCATCGCTGGGCAGGGCGAGTTGCCGTTCAAGGTTGGTGCCGGCTATCCGGTCAATACGGTTGATTTGCGGGGTGGTGCCGGCGGGGGCGGTTTTGCTACTCTGGACTACTCCGAGACACCGCCGCTGCTGTTTGTCGGCGAGCCGGTCGATTTCGAATCACTGAAAATGAATAACCTGCGCGAGGGCATGCCCTTGCCGACGCCAAGCGTCGCTGCGCGGGTGTTCCGCTGTCCGTCCTGTGGCTCGCCGATGCAGGCGCGGGGCCAGGATATCGTTGCTGCTGGCTGCGCCTCATGCGGCGCGGTGGTCGATACCAGCGACGAGAATTACAAGCTGATATCCAAGGCGATGGGTCAGCGCGACGAGAAGTACAAGCCGCGCCTGCCGCTGGGCAGCAAGGGATCGCTTGAAGGCAAGCCGGTGGCGGTGATTGGCTGGCTCGTCAAACAGACCAAGATTGAAGGCATCGAGTACGACTGGCGCGAGTATCTGCTGGCCGGCGAGCACGGCAGCTACCGTTGGCTGACCGAGTACAACGGCCACTGGAATATTGCGGATGTGCTTTCGCGTCCGCCGGTGACCAGCGGCGCGATGGAACTGGCCGACGTCGCCTGGAGTGGCCAGAAATTCAAGCATTTCTCGACCACCGCTTCGGCGCAGGTGGTGCAGGTCGCCGGCGAATTCACCTGGCGCGTGCGGCGTGGCGAAACGACCCGGGTGGTCGATTACGTGGCCCCGCCGTTGATGCTGTCCCGTGAATCGACCAGCAACGACCTGACGTGGAGTCAGGGGGTTTATGTTGCGCCGGCGGTGATTGCCGAGGCATTTGGGCTGAAGCAGGGCTTGCCGGCACCAATCGGCGTCTTTGCTAACCAGCCCAATCCCTGGTCGGAGACCCACCAGAAAGTATGCAAGACCTTCTGGAAACTGGCCCTGCTGGCGATCGTGCTGCAAGCCGTATTTTCCATGCTTGCCAGCGGCAAGCTGCTGTTACGCGAGTCGATCGAGTTCCTGCCGTCGCGCGCCGACGAAACCTGGACCAGCCGGGAATTCACAGTGACCGGCAAGGCCAGCAAACTGGCGGTTCGTAACGATACTTCGCTGGCCAATAACTGGATCGGCCTCGACATGACCCTGGTGAACAAGGCTACTGGGGCGGCCTGGCCGGCCAGCCGGGAGATTTCCTATTACTACGGCAACGATGGCGGCGAGAGCTGGTCCGAGGGGAGCCGGGATGACGAGGTGGTCTTTCTCGATATTCCTCCCGGAACTTACTATCTTGCGGTCGACCCGGAAATGTCGACAGAAATGCCGGTGCCGGTTCGCGATACTTTGGAGGTCAAGACGGGAGGCGCCGGCTGGTCCAACTTTGTCTTGCTGATGATTTTCCTGATCGCTTTCCCGATCTTTACCCGGATGCGCGTCGCCAGCTTCGAGACCCGCCGCTGGATGGAGAGCGACCATCCGCCGGTCACTAGTAGCGACGACGGAGGCGACGACTGATGTTTCCCAAGTTCAATCTCGCGACCGCGGTTCTTGCACTGGCCCTGTTCTCGTATGCCCAATACCAGGGCTGGAATCTTTTCGACAATGTCGCCAACCCCGGTGGCAGCTCCGGCGGCAGCAGCCGTGTCTATCACAAGTAATTCGCTATTCCGTCGTCTGCTGCTCCTGCTTGGCGCGCTGACACTGGCGTGGCCGGCGGTAGCGCTGGAAAAGGTCAGCGTTCAGCTGAAATGGAAGCATCAGTTCCAGTTTGCCGGCCTGTATGCGGCAATCGAGAAGGGCTATTTTGTCGAGGCCGGATTCGAGGTGGCGCTACACGAAGCGGTCGATGGTGTGGACCCGGTGGAGGTCGTCCTTCGCGGTGATGCCGATTTTGGCATTGCTGCTTCCGAACTGGCGCTGCATCGCGCCCGCGGCCGGCCGGTGGTGGCCTTGGCGGTGATCGTCCAGAATTCGCCGCTGGTGCTGCTCGCCAACCGACGCAAGATACCGAGTATCGATGCGCTGGCCGATCAACGAATCATGCTGCTTCCCAGCGAGAGTGAGTTGTTCGCCTATCTACGCCGCGAGGGAATCAGGCAATTTACCGCTGTACCGCACAGCTTCAATTCCCGAGACCTGATCGACGGGCGCGTCGATGCCATTTCCGGCTACGCCACCGATGAACCCTTTGAACTAAAGCAACAGGGCTTTCCGTATATCGCTTTCACCCCCAAGGCGGCCGGGATCAATTTCTACGGCGATACGCTGTTTACCCAGGCGCGCCGCGTCAGCGATTCGCCGGCGCGGGTTGCGGCTTTCCGGGCGGCGGTGTTGCGCGGCTGGCGCTATGCGCTTGACCATCCGGATGAAATTTCCGACCTGATCCTTCAGCGTTACTCGACGCGGCACAGCAAGGCGCATCTGCTGTTTGAGGCGATGGAATTGAAGCGCCTGATGCAGCCGGAGATGATCGAGTTGGGACAGCAGTCAGCGGCGCACTGGCAGCAGATCGCCCAGACCTATGCCGAGCTCGGTATGCTGCCTGCGGCGTTCTCCATCGATGGGCTGATTTACGAGAGCGAGGAGCAATCCTTGCCTGCCTGGGTGTGGCCCGTGATCTTTGGCGGCGGGCTGGTGATGTTGATGATGGCGATCATGGCTGCCTACTTCGCCCGACTCAACCGGCGACTGGAGAGCGAAGTGGAACGGCGCCATCGGACTGAAGTCGCCCTGCGCGACAGCGAGGAGCGCTATCGGCGCCTTGCCGAGCAAAGCCAGGACGTCATCTGGACCCTGGATCTGCATACCCGTCGCTTCACCTATGTCAGCCCGGCGATCGAGCGGGCGAGCGGCTATACCCCGGCAGAGGTGATGGCCCAGCCGTTCGAGGCATCGCTGACGCCGGCGTCGGCCGAACGGGCGGCAGCGATGCTCGAATCACATCTGGCGAGGATTCGTGGCGGCGACATGAGCGCAATCTCCTTGATGCTCGAAGTCGATCAGCCGCATTGCGATGGCCGTATCATGCGCGCCGAGATTGTCGCCAGCTTCATGTTCGATGAAAACCAGCAGCCGACGGCAATTCTCGGTGTGTCTCGCGACATCACGGCCCGGCAGTTGGCCGAGACGCAGCTGCGCAGCGCCAATGAGCGTTTGCAGCAGCAACTCGTTGAAATCGGGGCTTTGCAGGCTGCGTTGCAGGAACAGGCTATCCGTGACAGCCTGACCGGCTGCTTCAACCGTCGTTATCTCGACGAAACACTGGAGCGCGAGTTATCACGCGCCCGTCGCGAGGGTTATCCGCTGGCGCTGGTTATTCTCGACCTGGATCATTTCAAGGCGATCAACGACACTTATGGCCACCTGGCGGGGGACGAGGCTTTGCGCCAGTTGGCGAAGACCCTTCATGCGAATATCCGTCATGAGGATTTGCTCTGTCGCTATGGCGGCGAGGAGTTCATCATCCTTATGCCGCGCATGCCACTGAGCATTGCAGCCGAACGTGCCGAGCGCTGGCGGATGAAAATCGAGGCGATCCGCATCGCTTTCGGAAACTTCGAGCTCTCTTTTACTGCCTCTGCGGGGGTGGCTGCATATCCGGGTCATGGCAAGACACCGGATCAGCTGACCCATGCCGCTGATCAAGCGCTATACCAGGCCAAGGAAAATGGCCGCAACCGGATTGTCGTCTGCGAAGACTGAGTGGGTTTCAGTCACCACCGCAACCGCCGCCACCATCAGCCCCGCCGTCGCTGTCTGACGAACCGGAATCGCCACTGCAACCACTGCTGCAACCGATGTGACTGGCGCAATAACTGCCATTGCCGTTGCCGCCCAGCGCCATGCAGTTCAGGCTGTAGATGAAGCCTCCGGCGATGCCGAGGCGAGCATCGAGGGCAAACAGACGCGGCAGCCGGCTGGGGGTTTGCGGGTCGATGCCTTCGCGGGCACAGGCGAGGCGCCAGGCACGTTTGATGCCGTCGCCGGCATCGGTGGGCGAGCGCATGGCTTCGGCCGGGGTGTGGTGCAGGAAGCGGCCAAACGCGAGCCGGCAGAACTTCTGGTAGTGGCGAGTGAACAGGATGAACTCGTGCCAGGCATCGTCAACCACCTGCGACGGCATTGCGACCAAACGCCGGCCAGCGCTGTGGCAGAGATGGAAGTAGTCCTGCAGCCCCGCCAATACCTCGGCCCTCTGTGCCGCGTTGAGTTCGGGCCGCCGCTGGGCGAGCCGCTGGTCGAGAAATCCGGCGTACGGAAAGCTGTCGATCGCCGCGGTCCGGTGGCGCTGACGCCAACGGCGCCAGACCAGTAGCACAGCAATGGTGGCTATGGCGGCGAAAAGCAGCTTCATGGGTTACCGACGTCAAAGCAAAGATATTTGATTTCGAGGTATTCGTCTATGCCATGTGACGAACCTTCGCGACCGAGGCCGGATTGCTTGATTCCGCCAAAGGGGGCGACTTCGTTAGAAATCATACCGGTATTGACCCCGACCATGCCGTATTCCAGTGCTTCGCCGATCCGCCAGCAGCGGCCGACGTCGCGGCTGTAAAAATATGCCGCGAGGCCGAATTCGGTGTCATTGGCCATTTGCACGGCTTCCGCCTCGGTATCGAAACGGAAAATTGGCGCCACCGGTCCGAAAGTCTCTTCACGCGCCACCTTCATGCTTGAAGTAACATCAGCCAGTACTGTCGGCTGAAAAAAGTTGCCACCGCGCTCATGGGGTGCGCCACCGCAGAGAACACGGGCGCCTTGGACGATGGCGTCGGTAACGTGAGCCTGGACCTTGGCCAGACCCGCGGCATTGATCAGCGGCCCCTGCGTGACGCCAGCCTCGTTGCCGGCGCCGACCTGAAGTTTACGGACGCGGTCGGCCAATTTGTTGGCAAATTCTTCGTAGATGCCCGCCTGCGCCAGAAAGCGGTTGGCGCAGACACAGGTCTGCCCAGTATTCCGGTATTTTGCGGCAATTGCGCCGTCGACCGCAGCATCGACATCGGCATCATCGAACACGATGAAGGGCGCGTTGCCGCCGAGTTCCAGTGACAGCTTCTTGATCGTTGGCGCACATTGCGCCATCAGCAGCCGGCCAACTCCGGTCGAGCCGGTGAAGGAGAGCTTGCGAACGGTCGGATTGGCCGTCAGTTCGCCGCCGATTTCCGCTGGTTTTCCTGTGACCACGTTGAATACCCCGGCTGGAAAGCCCGCCTGTTCGGCAAGGCGGGCGAGTGCAAGTGCGGTCAGCGGCGTTTGTTCCGCTGGTTTGACCACCACTGGGCAGCCTGCAGCCAGACCGGGGGCCACCTTGCGCGTGATCATGGCCAACGGGAAATTCCACGGCGTAATCGCTGCGCAGACCCCGATGGGTTGCTTGATCACCATCAGGCGGCTGTTGCTGGCCGGGCTGGGAATGTGCTCACCGTAGGTCCGCTTGCCCTCCTCGGCAAACCACTCGATGAATGAGGCGCCATAAATGACCTCGCCGCGAGCCTCGGCCAGCGGCTTGCCGCATTCGGCAGTGATCAGCTGCGCCAGATCGTCGGCGTTTTCGATAATCAGCTTGAACCAGGCTTGCAGCAATTGACTGCGGCGCTTGGCGGTCAGTGTGCGCCATGCCGGCCACGCGTTGTCGGCTGCGGTAATGGCGCGCCGCGTTTCGGCAGCACCACAGCGGGGTACGCTGGCCAGTGTCTGGCCGCTTGCCGGATCCAGAACCGGGAGGTGGCTGCCGTCATCGGCATCGACCCACTGGCCGTTGATGAAGTTCTTATCAATCAGCAATTCCATGTTGCGCAAATTCATGGCCTTGAAAAATCCTGTAAAAACGTTAAGTTACAGCTTGTGTTCAAGAATTTGGATTAACAATGCTGCATCGTGCCGGTCTTCTCGCGCTTACGATCATTCTGAGCTTGCTGGCGGCTTGCGGCAGTCCGTCACCGCGTGAGGCAGTAGTAGCAGATACTATACCGCAAGCCTCCCGCCCCGCTGTGCCACAGGGCAACGAGGTGGTGCTCTATGCGCTGGGACTGATCGACACAGGTTATCGCTTTGGCGGCAAGAACCCGGAGGCTGGTCTCGATTGCAGTGGCATGGTGAGCTATATCTACGAACAGGCGCTGGGTTTGGCGATCAAGGGCAGTGCCGCCGATATTGCACGTCGTGGCAAATCGGTTAGTCGCAGCGACTTGCGGCCGGGTGATCTGGTGTTTTTCAATACGCTCAATCGCCAATTCTCGCATGTTGGCATCTACCTCGGTGACGAGCGTTTCGTTCACGCGCCATCAGCCAATGGCCGTGTCCGTATAGACCGGCTCAGCGACCGCTACTACTCCCAGCGTTTCGAGGCGGCACGCACTTTCTTCGACTGAGCAGGATGGCTCAGCTGAACTCAGGCATTGTCTTCGGCCACCTGCGTTACCATCGTCCGGATGGTGTCGAGGTCGTCAGGTGATATTCCCAAGTAATCCAGCGCTCGCTGGAACAGCATTTCGCCGACTTCCAGGTCTGGTTCGCCCTTGATTTCGGCGAACAGATGTTCCGCAACATGCGTTACCGCGATGAACGAATGAGCCCCGCCTGGCAGGCTCCGATCCGGCAGGTCGTAAGCATCCTCTTTGTGATGAAAGCGGATGGTCTGGCCAAGAATCTTCGGCAAGCCCCAGTTGCGGACGAGCAGGGAGCCGACAATCGGGTGCGTACATTGGAAGAGTTCCGCTCCTGCACTAATCCGCATCTTCTTCTTACGGTCGCAGGTTTCCAGAACCTTGGCGTATTCCGGGAAACGCTTCATCATCAGCGGAATTGCCGCGTCATGGAAGAGCGTGTTGGTGTAGGCAGCATCCGGAGAAATGCCGTATTGCTTGCGGGCGATCATGCTCGACGCAACCGCCATTTGCGTTGTCCGCCGCCAGAATTGCACCAGCCACGCTGCCGCCAGCCCTGTGATGCTGGCCTTGAGTGCAGCGGCGACAACAACGCAAACAATATTCTTGGTGCCGAGACGATCAACCGCCTTGCGGACGCTGGAAATTTGCGAACCACTGCCGTAAAGCGGTGAATTCGCCAGTTTCAATGCAGTAGCCGACATGCCGGGGTCGCTGGAAATAACGTCGGCCAGATGCTTGATGTCCAGTTCGTCCTTTTGCGCTTCTTACATCGCATCCGTGACAACGCCGGGGCAGGCCGGAATGCCGACCGACGCCATCACCTTCTGGACGTCGTCGTGAGAAAGTTCGTGATGTTCGCCTTGCCTAGTGATTCTCGCGTCTTTTTAATTTGTGTGACTTGTGGATTTTGCATTTAGCATATCTTTCAGGTGGAATGGACGCAAGCCCGGGCTCAGGGTAGAATTCATATCCCCGCGCGCCCGTAGCTCAGTTGGATAGAGTACAAGCCTCCGAAGCTTGGGGTCGCACGTTCGATTCGTGTCGGGCGCGCCAGAATATCAATGGGTTAGGTGACTTTCACCTAACCCATTTTTGTTGGTGCGCCCAGCATGGGCGCACTCCTGCGGGTTTAAGTCCCGCCGTAAGTTGATCACGACGAACGAAGTGAAGCGCAACTGCGTGAGGGTGACCGAGCGTGGGAAGGAAGCGTGGATCGTAATCTGTGAGCCGATGGACACCTCGGTCCCCCCTTGTGGGGGAAGAACCGGATAGAAGGCGTTACCGAGCAGGGCGAGCGGGCCAATGACTGCGAAGCTCTTGTGATCAAGGCGAAGTGGCGTAAATCCGGCGGTTGTGCAGAGAAGGAGTGCGTTCTTACCTGGGGAGATCTCGCCTTGTGCCTGAAAGGGCGACGCTGTGAATCGGAGCGAGAAGTCATAGATGGTCGCCCCAGTTTTGCCAAGCCTTCAATTGATGATGAAGAGGAAGGTGGAGATTGCAGCCATAGATTACCGTGTCCGCCCCTCGACCTGCTGAGCATGTGGCACACCGAGATAGAGGGCTGGATGCTTGAGCAGGCTGGCCTTGAGCAGGCGAAAGAAGATGCCAGGCCGGGATTGAAGGCACTTGCTTGATAATCGAAACGCTACGCTATACACTTAACCATGATTAAGAGTTTCCAACACAAGGGATTGCAGGTCTTTTTCGAGACAGGAAGCAAAGCCGGAATCCAGCCACATCATGCCGCTCGTTTATCACGCCAGTTAGTTCGACTTGATGAGGCGAAGGCACCAGAGGATATGAACGCACCAGGTTGGAAGTTGCATGGATTGAGCGGCAACCTATCTGGTCATTACTCGGTAACGGTCAACGGTAACTGGCGCATGACCTTTCGATTTGAAAACGGCGATGCTGTGTTGGTTGATTATCAGGATTACCACTGAGAGGTATTGAAATGACCCGAATGTTTAACCCGCCGCACCCCGGCGAAACCTTGCGCGAGGATGTCTTACCCGCCCTTGGCATGACCGTAACCGCTGCTGCCGAACAGCTTGGTGTAACCCGTGCTGCCTTTTCCCGTGTGCTGAATAGTCGTGCTGCCATCTCGCCGGAAATGGCACTGCGTATTGAGGGCTGGCTGGGTATCGAGAACGGGGGGCGGGCTGACCTGTGGATTGCGCAACAAGCCGCTTATGACTTGTGGCAAGCGCGGGAAGCCGGTGCGCCTGTTGTGCAGAAGGCATGCATACAGGGTAATACCGTAGCCTGACGGAATCAGGCAGAGGGGGCCTTCTTCAGCACAACCTGGGACGCACTTACACGAAAGGTGTGAGATGGAATGTTCATCGACCGTCAAACTGCTCGAAAATTTCTGGAAAAAACCATTGGACCCCGGCGTCCACCCAAAATCCCCCATTGATGGCCATATACCCCCGGTTGCTTAATCAGCCGCTTTCTTTAGACGTTGTTGCCGGAAATTAAGCTTTTCATCAGCGACAAGGCTGACCCGTCTGTTTCGACTGCCTTTGCATTGAACTTACCTGACAGCAGATGTGCATGCTCGGGATGCTTTTGTACATCAGCAGCGGTTAGCCGCTTGAAACCCATTGCCCACTCTGCGAACTCCCGACTTTCAATGGCTTCCTTCATGATTAGGATAATTCCAGAGTGCCTGGGGTCATCGGAAATTTTGGCGTACGTAGCATTAACGCTCGCTTCTTCGCCTTCGAGTACCTGCATGAAACTGCCGGCAGCGTAGAGCAGCATGCCGGTAATACCGTTTTTCATGTTGTTCCGCACAGACGCGGTAAGAATTTCGTCAAGCTCTACATCACTAAGTGGCTTAGTGGCAGCGCTGACATACACCAACTGCACCAATCCCATATCCATCAGAATTCCCCAATTTTTTATGCGGATATTCTACAGCTCAGCTTGAGACGAGCAAACTAAACACGTTGCATCGTGTTTCTTTGCCATAGTCTTCGGGGCGCTATGGGCAGACTCACGTAATGGTTACAGGGCAAAGTACTTGCAAGCCATTGAAGGAAAGTGGCTACATGGTGGCTACACGAACTGTATGAAGCAAAAAGCCCCGTCCGAGGACGAGGCTAAGTGCTTGTTTATTCTGGTGGGTCGTGAGTGATTCGAACACTCGACCTACGGATTAAGAGTCCGCTGCTCTACCAGCTGAGCTAACGACCCAGAATCTCTGTTTTCTGGTGGGTCGGGCGAGATTCGAACTCGCGACCAACGGATTAAAAGTCCGCTGCTCTACCGACTGAGCTACCGACCCGACCTACAGAGAGCGCGCATTATAGGTGGGTCGGGGCGTTGAGTCAACGAAAACGGAAAATTGTGAAGATATGTTGGCTGGGCTGGCGCCGGGTCGATGAGTCGCTAGAATCCGATCAGGCATTTGGCATCGCGCCGTTGCCTTTCCGGTCATCGTCGGTTGGCGAGTTATTTGACGAGCTGCATCATGACTGATCAGAATATTTCGCGTTATCAGGACATTATCGTCACCACCGCCACGGATGTGGGTCTGATGGTGCTGGCGGCGATCGCCTTTTCGGTGCTTGGCCGCTGGCTGATCGTTTTGCGGCCGCTCAAGGTCGGGGATTTGGTCACGGTGGCCGGGCTGACCGGGACAGTGACCGAGTTCGGCCTGTTCGCGACGACGATCAACGCGCCGGACAATGTCTCGACGGTGGTTGGCAACAACAAGATCCTTGGCGACTCGATCCCGAGCTTCACCCACAACCCCTTCCGTCGCGTCGATCTGAAGTGCCAGTTGTCCGGTGCGGCGGATCACAAGGCGGCGATGCAGCTGCTCCGCGAGAAAATCGCCACGATCCCGGATGTGCTGGCCGAGCCGAAGGTCGATGTGTAAATTCTGGATTTCACCCTGGTCGGCCCGGTGTTGGCTGTGCGTCCGTACTGCCACACGGATCACTATGGGCAAATGTATTTCGACTGCAACCGGGTGATTCGCGAGGCTCTCGTCGAAGCGGGCTTCCCGGTGCCGATGACGGCGCAGAACGTGATCGTCAGCCAGTCGGCCTGATGTCTGCGGTCGACCTGAAAAAACGCCCAAAAAAGAAAAACGCCGTTCGCTTGATCGCGAACGGCGTTTTTCTTGGCGTGTGCTTACAGCGTCAGGGCAGCGCGCAGCTTTTCCAGCAGCTTCTGGCCCATGCCTTTGGCGCGAATGACATCTTCCAGTTTGGCATAGGGGCGGGCGGCAACGATGGCTGCGGCCAGCGGCTTGCTGATGCCCTTGATGGCTGCGAGCTCCTTGGCGCTTGCCTTGTTGACTGAGACGGTATTGGCGGCGCTTGGGGTCGCCACCGGCTTGGTTTCCTTGACCGTGGCTTTGGCCGGTTTTTCCTTCACCGTATCGTGCGCCGGCGCCGGTGTTGCTGAAGCGCTGACCGATGGGCGGGCGAGACTACGGTAATCCCGAGTCAGGTAGCCTGCCGGTGTCCATTCGCGCAGCATCAGTGTCAGGTGACCGGTCGCGGGCAGGGGGGCGGCCGGAACGGTGTATTGGCAGTCCAGCCAGGCGTCTTCGCCAGCGAGTGTCCCCAGGACGAGACTGGCGACCGGGGTGCCACTCCAGGCACCGCCGGTATAGGGCTGGTCGAGTGCCCACAATTCGAGCGCGAGAGTGCCGCTGATGTTGTCTGCGGGGCGCGGGTTGGCAATGCGGGCGATGTCGAAGCGGATCATGCCGTCATCAAAGCCGCTGCAGACCGTGCCTTGCAGGCGCGGCTGGATGAAACTGGCGGGTTGCGGGTAGCTGGCACCGTCTTCGATGGCAGGTTCCTCACCCGGCATTTTCGAGACCAGCAGCATGGAAATGATGTGCGGCCCGGCGCTGGCGGGTGGGCAGGCGGTCGTGCTGCCGCTGATGTTGTGACAACCGCTGCCATTGATCGCCAGCTGGCCAAGAGGCAGTTCGGCGATTCGGATGCCTTCGTCTGTCCACAGTTGCAGCGCCCACAACTGACCGCAGAGGCGGGATTCGTCACAGAGAATTTCGGCGTTGAGGTGGGCGAGATCGCCGTCGAAGCAGTAACCGTGAGATTGGCCGAGGCGGGCAACGGGCTGGCTGGCGCGAAGTGAAGCGAGCGAGAGGGTCATGGTGGCGAAAATTGAGAATGCGAAAGGGCGCGCATTATAGGCAGCCTTTCATGACAAATATACGTTGTTGACGCTCTTTTTTTGAATGCACAAATTTGGTGCAAGTTGTTGTTTTTACGACAATCGTCAGGTGCTTCGCAGGCCGTGGCTTAGCCGTCATTGCTACCATTTGTCATGCAGGTTTGCACCATCACGGGGCGTGCTGCGGTGAACCCGGTTTTTGGTCAAAAATCAGGATCTGCGACAATGGGTCATGGCCGATAACGACTTTAGTTCCTCGTCAGTAAGCATGGCGATCCCACATGCCTGCCGCCCCGGTTGCGGCGCCTGCTGCATTGCGCCGTCGATCTCTTCGTTGAACAAGCCGGCAGGCGTGGTCTGTGTTCATCTCGATGGCCATCTGCGCTGCCGGATTTTCGGCCGGCCCGAACGGCCGGAATGTTGCAGCGGCCTGCAGCCGTCGGTCGAAATGTGCGGCGAGAGTCGCGAGCAGGCGCTGCGCTGGCTGACGGATCTGGAGGCGCTTACGCGTCCGGGATAGTAGAATGCGGCCTCTCTCGTTTGGCTGCATCCCATGGACCCGATCCTGCTTCTCAAGGCGCTCATACTCGGCATCGTCGAGGGGCTGACCGAATTTCTGCCCATCTCGTCGACCGGCCACCTGATCCTGGCAGGCGATCTGCTCAATTTCAACGATGACCGCGGCAAGTTATTTGAGATCGTCATCCAGTCCGGCGCCATTCTTGCTGTCGTCTGGGAATACCGGGAACGCCTGTTGAAGGTTGCGCGGGGCGTTCGGACTGAGCCCGTGGCCCAGAAATTTGTGCTCAACCTGTTCGTTGCCTTTCTGCCACTGGCCATTCTCGGTCTGGCTTTCGGCAAGGCTATCAAGGCCAATCTGTTCAACCCGATTGCCGTGGCGACAACATTTATCGTCGGCGCGCTGGTGATCCTCTGGGCCGAACGCCGTGAGCACCGCATCCGTATCGAGAACGTCGAAGACATGACGCTTGCCGATGCCCTCAAGCTCGGCATTGCCCAGGCCTTCGCGCTGATTCCCGGAACGTCTCGTTCCGGGGCGACGATTATTGGCGGTCTGCTCTTCGGATTGTCGCGTAAGGCGGCCACCGAGTTTTCCTTCTTCCTCGCCATCCCGACGCTCGGTGTGGCCACCGTCTATCAGCTCTACAAGGAGCGCGCCCTGCTCAGCGCCGACGATGTCGGCATGTGGGCAGTGGGTTTTGTCTCAGCCTTCGTGTCCGCCTTCCTCTGTGTTCGCTGGCTGTTACGCTACATTTCCAGCCACGACTTCACGATCTTCGCGTGGTATCGCATCGTGTTCGGTATCGTTGTGCTGTCGACGGCCCACTTCGGCTGGGTGCAGTGGACCGCACACTGATCCTTTACCTGCACGGCTTCTGCTCCTCGCCGGCATCGTGGAAGTCGCGGCTGCTGGCGGAAGAGATGGCAAACCTTGGGCTGGCCGAGGCCTTCGTCTGTCCGCAACTATCGCCGGTACCGGCACAGGCGATGGCGGCAATGTCGCAACTGATTGACGCCCATGATGGCCCGCTGACGCTGGTCGGCTCGTCGCTCGGTGGCCATTACGCCAACCACCTGGCCGAGAAACATGATCTGCGGGCGGTGCTGATCAACCCGGCTGCGGTCGACCGGATAAATCTGCAAAAATTCGAAGGTGAGCACGCCAATTTCCATACCGGCGAGCGTTTCACCTTTACGCCTGAGCACTCGGCGCAATTGCGGGCGCAACTCGTGCCGCCGACGCCCTCGCGCTACTGGTTGCTGTCCGAGGAAGGCGACGAGGTGCTCGACTGGCGCGATGCCCGCGCTTACTACGCTGGCTGCCGCCAAACCATCCTGCATGGTGGCGATCACAGCTTCACCCAATTTCCGCACTTCATTCCGCAAATACTTGAATTTGCTGGGCTATAATCGCCCGATGAATGTACTGTTTGAAGAAGATGGCGGCTTCAAGGCCGGCAGCGTCATGGCCGACAACGACAGCTCGTTGCAGGTCGAAATGTCCTCCGGCAAGCGCAGCAAGATCAAGGCGACAACGGTGTTGCTGCGTTTCGAAAAACCCTCGGCAGCCCAGCTCCTGGAGCAGGCGACGCCGATGGCTGACGAAATCGAGGCAGATTTCCTCTGGGAGTGTGTGAGCGATGGCGAATTTTCGTTTCTGGATTTTGCCCGTGATTACTACGGACACCCGCCCACCCCGACCGAAGCGACGGCGGTGCTGCTTGCCTTGCACGCCGCGCCCGTCTATTTCCATCGCAAAGGCAAGGGACGCTTCAAAAAGGCGCCCGCCGACATTCTCGCAGCTGCTCTGGCCAATCTTGAAAAAAGACGTCAGCAAGCGCTCGCGATTGAAAGCTGGATTGAAGAGCTGAAGGCCTTCCGCTTGCCGGCGGAGATCGCCGCCCTGACCGATGCCCTGCTTTATGACCCGGACCGCAACAAGCCGGAAACCAAGGCCTTCGAATCGGCCTGCGAAGCCACCGGTCTGACCGCGGCGCAGTTACTGTTCAAGTGCGGTGCGATCAAGTCGGCGTATCACTTGCACTATAAGCGCTTCCTGCACGAGCAGTTCCCGAAGGGCACGGCCTTCCCGGCGCTGGAAGCCCCAGGTTTGCCAGCCGATTTGCCGCCCGCCGATGTTCGCGCCTTTTCCATCGATGATGCCAATACCACCGAGATCGACGATGCACTGTCCGTTGTCCGGCTGCCCGGCATCGGCACCCGCATCGGCATCCACATCGCCGCACCCGGTCTGGCGATCGAGCATGGCTCGCCGCTCGACGGCGTTGCCCGCGCCCGCTTGTCGACGGTGTACATGCCCGGCAACAAGATCACCATGCTGCCGGATGCTGTGGTCCAGAACTACACGCTGGCCGGCGGCGTCGATTGCCCGGCGGTGTCGCTGTACCTGAACGTCAATGAGTCGCTGGAAATTCTCAGCCACGAATCGCGGCTGGAAATGGTGCATATCGCCGCCAACCTCCGCCATCACGAAGTTGAGCCCTGGTTCAACGCCGAGACAGTCAATGGCCCCCTGCCGGACCAGCCTTTCAAGGACGAACTGCTGCACCTCTGGCACTTCGCCAACGCCTGCGAAGGCCGGCGCGGCAAACCGTCGGCGGTGCAGGGTATCAACGACTACAACTTCGCCATCGCCGGCGACCTCGCCGACCCTGATGCGTGCACGGTCGAGATCAGCGAACGCAAGCGCGGCAGCCCGCTCGACAAACTGGTCGCCGAGCTGATGATCGTTGCCAACTCGACCTGGGGCGGCCTGCTTGCCGAGAAGAACATTGCCTGCATGTACCGCGCGCAGACGCAGGGCAAGGTGCGCATGACCACCTCGCCGCTGCCGCATGAGGGGCTGGGCGTGCCGCAGTATGCCTGGATGACCTCGCCGCTGCGCCGCTACTGCGATCTGGTCAATCAGTGGCAGTTGATCGCCTGCCTCAAGGGCGATGCGCCGGCCTTCCCGCAGAAATCCGCCGAACTGTTCGCTGCGATGCGCGATTTCGAGCTGACTTATGGCGCCTATGCCGATTTCCAGCGCCTGATGGAGCGTTACTGGTGTCTGCGCTGGCTGCAGCAAAACGCTGTCAGCGAAATCGACGCCACCGTGCGCCGCGAGCAGCTGGTCAAGCTCGACCACCTGCCGGTGATGCTCCGCGTGCCCTCGCTGCCCAACGATCTGGCGCCTGGCCAGCGCGTGCATCTGGCCATCGAGAATGTCGACCTGCTGGCCCCGGAACTCAGCTGCCGCTTCATCGGCCTCCTTGCTGAAACCGAAGCCGCCGAGGCGGTGGAGGAAGAGGCGCAGTGAGTGTGGTGGCGATGTCGGCTTTTTCGTTCCCGGTAACGCGCCGTCCGGAAGACCGGCGGCTCTGGGTGGCGCTGAGCCTTTCGCTGCTGGTCCACGGTCTGCTGCTGACGCTACACTTCCAGTTTCCCGACGCCTCGCAGGCTGTCCGCGACAAGGCGCTGGACATCATCCTCGTGAACGCCAAATCGGCGCGCAAGCCAAGCGACGCGCAGGCTCTGGCGCAGGCTAATCTCGATGGCGGTGGCAACACCGATGAGAATCGCCGTGCCAAGACACCCTTACCATCAGCCCGCGAGCAGACGAACGGCGACGATCTTCAGCAGTTGCAGCGGCGGGTGCAGGAGCTGGAGGCTGCCCAGAAAAAAATGCTGACCCAGGCGAAGAGCCTGCGCAGCGTGGGCTCCAACCAGAGCCTCAGTGAGCAGCCATCGCCGGTACCCAGCCTGAGCGGCCTCGATCTCGCCGAGTCGGCGCGGGCGATGGCCCGCCTTGAGGGCGAAATCAGCAAGAATATTGATGAGTACAGCAAGCGCCCGCGCAAGAAAAACATCGGCGCCCGAACCTCTGAATACCGCTTTGCACAATACATCGAGGACTGGCGTCAGAAAATCGAGCGTGTCGGCACGCTGAACTACCCGGAGGCCGCACGCGGCAAGCTCTATGGTTCGCTGGTGCTATCGGTGTTGATCCATCCCGATGGCAGCGTCGCGCAAATTGTCATAGATCGTTCCTCCGGCCACAAGGTGCTTGACGACGCCGCCCGCCGCATTGTTCAGCTTGCCAGTCCCTATGCCGCCTTTCCGCCGGATATCCGGCATGATACCGATCTGCTTGAAATCACCCGCACCTGGTATTTCATGCAGGGCGATCAGTTGTCGGCTAAATAGCGAGCGGCATGTTCGCCAATTTCGCTTGAGACCGCTATCGTCTGTCCAGCCAGCCTGTCAAAGTCCGCCATGTCCGATCTCTATTGCGTCTTCGGCAATCCGATTGCCCATTCCAAGTCGCCTGCCATCCATGCCGCTTTCGCCGCGCAGACCGGGGAGAATTTGCGCTACGAGGCGCGGCTGGCTGCGGTCGACAGCTTTTTTGCAGCAATTTCGGCCTTTGTTGCTGAAGGCGGGTGTGGGGCCAATGTGACCGTACCTTTCAAGGAGCAAGCCTATCGCCGCTGCGACCGGCTGTCGGATCGCGCTGCGCGGGCCGGGGCGGTGAACACGCTGCAATTCATCGACGGTGCCGTGCATGGCGATAACACCGACGGTGCCGGCCTGGTACGTGATATCCGTACCAATCTTGGCCGGGCTTTGGCCGGTCAGCGCATTCTTCTGCTGGGCGCTGGTGGCGCTTCACGCGGGGTCATCGCGCCGCTGCTCGCCGAGAAGCCGGCCGCCTTGTTTATCGCCAACCGCAGCCCCGACAAGGCGCAGCAACTGGCTGCTGCCTTCGCTGAACTGGCGGCGGGGGTGGAGCTGAGTGGCGGCGCTTTCGCACAACTGGCCGGCCAGCAATTCGATGTCGTCATCAATGCCACTGCGGCCAGCCTGAGTGGCGACAGCCTGCCGCTGCCTGCTGGCATCTTCGCGCCAGGCAGCCTCGCCTACGACATGATGTACGGCAAGGGCGAAACGCCGTTCCTCACACTGGCGCGTACTCAGGGCGCGGCGCATTGCGCCGATGGGCTGGGTATGCTGGTCGAACAGGCGGCCGAAGCCTTTACCTTGTGGCGTGGCAAACGCCCGGAGACGGCCGGCGTGCTTGCCAGCCTGCGAGCCGCCCTGAGCGCCCAGGGATGATGCAAAGCCTCGGCCTTGGCTTGCGCTGGACCCTGCTCGGCGTCATCGGGCTGTTCCTCGCCTGGCAGCTCTGGCTGCTGGGCTGGGTAATGTTTTGGGCCTGGTTCAATCCGGGCACGACGCGTTTCATGGAAATCCGCCTTGCCGAACTTCGCGTCAAGACGCCGGATGTCCAGCTTAAACACCAGTGGGTGCCTTATGAACGGATTTCGGTGCATCTCAAGCGGGCAATCATTGCCTCGGAGGATGCCAAGTTTGTCGATCACGAAGGATTTGACTGGGAGGGCATCCAGAAAGCGATCGAGAAAAACCAGAAAAAAGGGCGTTTCGTCGCCGGCGGCTCGACCATCAGCCAGCAACTGGCGAAAAACCTGTTCCTGACCCCGACCAAGTCGATGTTCCGCAAGGCCGAAGAGGCGATCATCACGCTGATGCTGGAAACGCTGTGGAGCAAGCAGCGCATTTTCGAGGTGTACCTGAACGTCATCGAGTGGGGGAGTGGCGTCTTCGGCGCCGAGGCGGCGGCGCGTCATTACTACAATGCCTCCGCTGCCCAGTTGGGGCCGGAGCAGGCTGCCAAACTGGCCGGCATGGTGCCCAATCCGCGTTTCTACGATCGCAATCGCAATACGCCCGGGCTGGCACGCAAGACCGCGATCATCCTCGGGCGCATGCCTTCGGCCGAACTGCCCTGAGGCAATTCAGCTGCCTGCGGCAGGCTGACGGCGCTGTTTGCCGTTGCGCGTTGGAGTTTCCCTAGAAAGCTTCTCCTTTCTCCCTTTAGACCTGTCGGCAGGGTGCTAAAATGTCTCACCTTTTGCGGCGCTGCACCATGAGCGAAGAAGCACAGTTGACCGATACCGAAGACTTGCAGGAGCGCCTCGCCGAGGTGCAGACCCTGCTCGCCCGGCACAAGCTGGTCGAGGACCTGGTGCACCGACAGGAAGGGCCGCGCCACGATCTGGTGGAGGATATTGTCCATAAACAGCATCTCCATGAATTGCAGGCCAAGCTGGCGCCAATGCACCCGGCGGATATCGCTTTTATCCTCGAGGCGCTGCCGCTTGATGAGCGTCTGATTGCCTGGGATCTTGTCAAGGCCGAGCGCGAAGGTGAAATCCTCCTTGAAGTTTCGGATGCTGTTCGTGAAAGCCTCATCGAGTCGATGGAGCGCACCGAACTGGTGGCGGCGGCAGAAACGCTTGATGCCGACGAACTGGCAGATCTGGCACCCGACTTGCCGCAGGGCGTTATCGACGATGTTTTCCGCAGCCTGTCAGTCGAGGAACGAGAACAGTTGCGCGCGGCAATGTCCTATCCGGAGGAGTCTGTCGGTTCGATCATGGACTTCGACATGGTGACCGTCCGTGAGGACGTGTCGCTTGAGGTCGTGCTCCGTTACCTTCGTCGCTTCGACGAACTGCCCGACCATACTGACCAGCTGTTCGTTGTTGATCGCGATGAGCACCTCAAGGGCGTGCTGCCGCTGAACATCCTGCTGGTCAATGAAGTCGAGGTCGAAGTCGGGGCGTTGATGCAGACCGACTTCGTCGAACTCGAACCCGACGACATGGCGGAAGAGGCAGCCAAGGCCTTCGAACGCTACGACCTGGTGTCGGCACCGGTGGTCGATCCGTACGGCAAGCTGGTTGGCCGGGTGACGGTGAATGAGGTCGTCGATTACATCCGCGAAGAAGCCGAGCAGGAGCAACTGGCGGCGGCCGGTCTGAAAGAGGAAGAAGACATCTTCGCCTCGGTCTGGGATTCGGTGAAAAACCGCTGGTCCTGGCTGGCGATCAATCTCGTCACGGCCTTCGTTGCCTCGCGGGTGATCGGGGCTTTCGAGGATTCGATCGAGAAACTGGTGGCGCTCGCCGCGCTGATGCCCATCGTCGCCGGTATCGGCGGTAACTCCGGCAATCAGACGATCACCATGATCGTGCGGGCCATCGCCATGGGGCAGGTGCAGCCGGATGCAATGCGCCGCTTGCTACGCAAGGAGTTGGGTGTGGCAGCTATCAATGGCGTTATCTGGGGCGGGTTGCTCGGCGTTGCTGCGTGGTGGCTTTACGGCAGCGTGGCGCTCGGCGCGGTGATGACGGCGGCGATGACGCTCAACCTGATTCTGGCCGCTTCGGCAGGGGTGGGCATACCGCTGCTGCGGCAGAAATTCGGTGCCGACCCGGCCATGGGCGGGTCGGTTTTGATCACTGCGCTGACCGACTCCGGTGGCTTCTTCATCTTCCTCGGGTTGGCGACGCTCTTCCTGATGTGAGCGTTGCCTGTTTGGGGCAGTTTTTCAGGTTGACCGCAGCAGCCTCAGTGGTTGTCCGGAGTGACCAGCTTCAGCCCGACAATACCGGCGACAATCAGCCCGATGCAGACGAAGCGCAATACGTCGCGCGATTCGTCGAATAGATAGATGCCGAGAATCGCCGTGCCGACGGCGCCGATGCCGGTCCAGATCGCATAGGCCGAGCCAAGCGGCAGCACTTTCAGCGCCCAGCCGAGCAGCACAACGCTGGAGATCATCAACGCCACCGTCCATACGCTCGGCCACAGGCGGCTGAAGCCATCGGTGTATTTCATCCCGACCGCCCAGCCGACCTCGCAGAGGCCGGCGACAAACAACACGAGCCAGGCTTGCAGCGAACTCACTTCAGCGTGGCGAAATAGGCCTCGGCGGCGGCCACCGTTCCGGCAATGTCGGCTTCAGTATGGGCCGCCGAGACGAAGCCGGCTTCGAAAGCCGACGGCGCGAAGTAATGGCCGGCGTCGATCATGGCATGGAAGAAGCGGTTGAAGGCCTCTTTGTCGCAGGCCAGCACGGCGTCGTAGGTGCCGGGGCAGGCGTCGGCGAAATAGAGGCCGAACATGCCGCCGATGTTCTGGGCAGAGAAACTGACGCCGTGTTCCTCGGCGGCAGCGACCAGTCCGTCGCACAGCGCTTTCGTCTTTGCGGTCAGCGACTCGTAGAAGCCTGGGGCCTGGATCAGCTTCAGAGTGGCGAGGCCGGCGGCCGTGGCGATCGGGTTACCGGACAGCGTGCCGGCCTGGTAAACAGGGCCGAGCGGGGCGATCTTTTCCATGATCTCGCGCTTGCCGCCAAAGGCGCCCATCGGCATCCCACCGCCAACGACCTTGCCGAAGGTCGACAGGTCCGGCGTGATGCCGAACAGCCCCTGAGCGCTCGTCAGACCGACGCGGAAGCCGGTCATCACTTCGTCGAAAATCAGCACGGCGCCGTATTGCGCGGTCAGGTCGCGCATCGCCTTGAGAAATTCCGGCGTCGGGGCGATCAGGTTCATGTTGCCGACGACCGGCTCGACGATGACGGCGGCGATCTTGTCACCATGCGTCTTGAAGGCTTCGGCGAGGCCTTGCGGGTCGTTGTAGGTCAGCACCATGGTGGTTTCGGCGGTACCGGCCGGCACGCCGCCGGACGAGGGGTTGCCGAAGGTCAGCAGGCCGGAGCCGGCCTTGACCAGCAGGCTGTCGGCGTGGCCGTGGTAGCAGCCTTCGAACTTCACCAGGATGTCGCGGCCGGTGTAGCCGCGGGCCAGGCGGATCGCGCTCATCGTCGCTTCGGTGCCGGACGACACCAGACGCACCATGTCCATCGACGGCACCATTTCGCACAGCAGGTCGGCGATCTCGACTTCCTTCTCGGTCGGTGCGCCGAAGGACAGGCCATCGACGACGGCCGCCTGCACGGCGGCGATGACCTCCGGATGTGCATGGCCGAGGATCATCGGCCCCCAGGAGCCGACGTAGTCGGTGTACCACTTGCCGTCTGCGTCCTGCACCTTGGCGCCGGCGCCCTTCTGGAAGAACAGCGGCGTGCCGCCAACCGAGCGGAAGGCGCGCACCGGCGAATTGACGCCGCCGGGGATGTGCTTCCGGGCGCGGGCGAACAGGGCTTCGTTACGTGAGCTGGTTTGGCTGGTCATGGGTCAGGCTCTCTCGAATAATTGTTGATACTGGGCGGCGCGGGCAGCGATGTCCGGCGCCGAAAAAAGGTCGGTGATGACGGCGAGCAGGTCGGCGCCGGCAGCGATCAGCGGCGGTCCGTTGTCGAGCGTGATGCCGCCGATGGCGCAGGTATTTGCGGTCAACGCGGATTTTGCGCGAAAAAACAGATCGACCGTGGCCCTTCGGGCATTTGGCTTGGTCGGTGAGGGATGGACGGCGCCGAAGGCGACGTAGTCGGCGCCGGCGGCGACGGCCGCTTCGGCGGTGGCGTAGTCGGCATAGCACGACGCGCCGAGGATGGCATCAGGCCCGAGTATGGCGCGCGCGGCGCGCAGGTTGCCGTCATCCTCGCCGAGATGCACGCCATCGGCCTCGACCAGCCGGCAGAGGGCGAGGTCGTCGTTGATCAGCAGGCGGGCGCCGTGGCGGCGGGTGAACTCCCGCAGGGCGCGGGCGCGGGCGACGCGCTCGGGCATCGCCGACAGCTTGTCGCGGTATTGCAGGATCCGGCAGCCACCACTGAGCGCGGCGTCGACGCGCGACAGTAGATCGGCGCGGTCGCCGGTTTCCGGTGTGATGGCGTAGAGGCCGCGGAGTTTACTTTTCATCGGCAGCGACGTCCTTTTCTTCGGAGGCGGCAGCCTCGTCCTTTTCGTCACCTCGGGCCCAGAACAGCCGGTCGGGAATGAACTGGCCCATGCCACCGCGGAAGCCGTTCTTTAGCGTCTGCCAGGTGTAGTCCTGGGCATCGCGCACGGCGTCCTCAACATTGGCGCCGCCGGCGATGCAGCCGGCAATCGCAGAGGCCAGTGTGCAGCCGGAACCGTGATAGCTGCCGGGCAGGCGCTCCCAGCGGTCGCGGCGGATGACGCCTTCCGGGCCGTACAGGGTGTTGATGACTTCCGGCGTGTTTTCGTGGGTGCCGGTGATCAGCACGTATTGCGCGCCCATTTCGATCAGGCGTTCGGCACAGGTGTCGATCGACGGTTCGCTTTCGTCTTCGTCGCTTTCAGCCAGTCGCCGCGCTTCGGGCGCATTGGGCGTGATGATCGTGGTTTGCGGCAGCAGCATTTCGCGCATCGCCGAGATGATTTCCTCGCCAGAGAGGTCGTCACCACGGCCGGAAGCGAGCACCGGGTCGAAAATCAGCGGGATTTCCGGATAGTCTCCGACGATCTCGGCCACAGCCAGGACGTTCTCGACACTGGCAAGCAGGCCAATCTTGAAGGCGACAACCGGCATGTCTTCAAGAATGGTCCGCGCTTGCTGTTCGAGAATTTCGGCGCTGGTCGGGTGGACGCTCTGGACGCCAACGGTGTCCTGAACGGTGAGGGCGGTGACGGCGGTCAGCGGATGGCAGCCGAGGCTGGCCAGCGTCAGCAGGTCGGCCTGGATGCCAGCGCCGGAAGAGGGGTCGCTGGCGGCAAAGACCAGAACCTGGGGCGGAGTGGGTGCAACCGGATGAGTCATGGATGAGCGCCGTCGTCAGGCGCAGGTCGAGGCGTGATGAAGAGGCCGATTTTATCCGATTCGGCGCACAGGCATCCCGCAGGCGAAGCGCGAAGCAGTGTTTTCGCATTGTGTTCCATCCTAGAACTTCCGTAGTATGATGTCACGATCACTAGAGCGTCCTGAAAGGGACCGAGGGGACAGGGAATTGGCTGATTTATCCAGGCTGCGTGGCGTCAGGGTGATGGTCATTGACGACAGCAACACGATACGGCGCAGCGCCGAGATTTTTCTCGTTCAGGCGGGCTGCCAGGTGGTGCTTGCCGAAGACGGTTTCGATGCTCTCGCCAAGATCGCCGATCACCAGCCGAGCGTGATTTTCTGCGACATCATGATGCCCCGCCTTGACGGATATCAGACCTGTTCGCTGATCAAGAAAAATCCCAAGTTCAAGGGGACGCCGGTCATCATGCTGTCGTCGAAGGACGGCTTGTTCGACCGCGCCCGGGGCCGCATGGTCGGTTCCGACCAATACCTCACCAAACCTTTTACGAAGGACAGCTTGCTGCAGACTGTCGCCTGTTTTGCGCTGCCCGCCGAGAACGAATCCAATCCGTAGTCCAGAGAGCGATCATGCCCGTCAAGAATATCCTCGTTGTCGATGACTCACCGACCGAACGTTTCTTCACTGTCGACGTCCTGACCAAGGCCGGCTATCAGGTGATCACCGCCGAAAATGGCGAGGATGGCATCGCCAAGGCCAAGGCCAACAAGCCGGACCTGATCCTGATGGATGTCGTGATGCCCTGCCTCAACGGTTATCAGGCCACACGAACGCTGACCCGCAACGAAGAAACTAAGGACATTCCGGTCATCGTCTGTACCTCCAAGGGGCAGGAAACGGACAAGATCTGGGGCCTGCGGCAAGGCGCGGTGGATTACCTTGTCAAGCCGCTGAATCCTGATGAACTGCTCAAGCGCATTGCCGCGCTGCCGTAAGCGATGGCCAAGAAAACCAGTCTCCGAGACTTCCAGCATTATCTTGCCGGCCGCCTGACGACTGCCGCCCAAGGCAAGGGCGCGGCATCGTGGCTGGCGATTGAGGTGGGTGGTGCGCCATGGCTGATCGAACTGTCGGACAGCGGCGAGATTGTTCAGGCGCCGACGCTGGCGAAAGTGCCGCTGACCCAGCCGTGGTTTGCCGGCATCGCCAATATCCGCGGTAACCTTTACGCGGTCACGGATTTTTCGGTATTTTGCGGTGGACCGCAGACGCCGCTCAACGCTTCGTCACGGCTGCTGCTGGTCGGTACCCGCTTCGGCGAAAATGCCTCGCTGCTGGTGTCGCGCATGCTGGGACTGAAAAATCCGGAAGACTTCACGCCCGCCGATGCCGACTGTCCCGGTCCGGTCTGGGGGGCGCAGCAATATCTCGACAGCCACGGAAGGGCATGGCGAAAGCTGGCTGTCCGCGATCTTTTGGCTGATCAAAATTTCATGAATATCGGGGCCTGACGGGCAGACAAGACCCGATCCCAGCGGAGGATTTACATGGCATTCAGCTTCAAGCTACCTAAACTCGGCAAACCCGCAGCGGCGGGTTCGATGGACGTTGCCGCCGTTGCAGTGCCTGCCACGTCGGGCAAGATGGCGCTACCCGGCTTCCTTGCCGGTAAGCCGGTGGTGCAGCAGATGAAGACGTTGGGTGGCATCTTCGCAGTGTTGATGCTGCTGATTGCGGCCCTGGTTTTTCATGACAACCGCGAATCGACGCACGGGACGAGCTACGTGGCCGCTTCCGGTGAGATGCGCATGCTTTCGCAACGTCTCGCCAAAGCAGCCTCGCAGGCGCTGCAGGGCAACCCGGCGGCGTTCGGGCAATTGCGAGAATCTCGTGAGAAATTTGCGCTGCTGCTCAGTAGTTTGACCAACGGCGGCGACGTCAATGGCGTCATTGTGCCGGTATCTCCGAGCGATGTACGCCCCCGTCTGGTCGCTCTGAGTCAGCGATGGGAAGCCACCGACAAGAATGCGCAGACCGTGCTGGCGCAGGAGAAGAACCTCGTGGCGCTGGGCAAGAGTGTCGCGCTGATCGACGACAAGAACGCTGTGATGCTGGAACTGACTGAACAGGTTGCCGCCCTGAAACTGCAGGGTGGTGCCTCGGCGCGAGATATCGCGGCCGCCAACCAGTTGGTGATGTTGACGCAGCGGATCGCCAAGAATGCCTCGGCGCTGCTCGTTGGTGACGAAATCAACCCCGAGGTTGCCTTCCTTCTGGGCAAAGACACCAACGTTTTCCGTGACATCCTCCAGAATCTGGGCAAGGCCGGCGGCGATGGTGATACCAAACAGAAGATTGAAGAGTTGGGCAAAGTCTTCGGTGAATATCAGGAGGCAGTCGGCAATATCCTCGGCAACATGCAGCCGCTGGTGCTTTCCAAACAAGCCGGTTCGCGTATCTTCCGCGAAAGCGACGAATTGCTGAAAACTGCCGAGGATCTGGCCAACGGCTATCAGGAAATCCTCTCCGAGCGTGCTCTCTACGTCGTTCTGCTCGTCGTCCTGGCGCTCGCTGCGTTGGGTACGCTCGCCTTGCTGGCGAAAATCTATCTCGCCGATACCAGTCGCCGAGCCCAGGATTCGGAAAATCAGCGCCGGTCGTCTGAACAGGTTAATCGCGAAAACCAGGACGCCATTCTGCGCCTGATGAACGAACTCGGCGACCTCGCCGATGGCGACCTGACCGTGACAGCCACCGTGAGTGAGAACATCACCGGCGCCATCGCCGACTCGATCAACTACACCATTGAAGAACTCCGCGTGCTGGTCGGCCGGATCAACGATGCGGCGAACCGGGTGACGACAGCGACGGAAATCGCCCGTCAGACTTCGACATTACTGCTGGCCGCTGCCGAACGGCAGTCCACAGAAATTCAGGAAGCCGGTCTGTCGGCGCTGAGCATGGCACGTTCGATGTCCGAGGTGTCTGGCAGCGCAAGGCAATCGGCCCAGGTGGCGCGCCAGTCTCTGTTGGCTGCAGAAAAGGGGACCCAGGCGGTGCAGGATTCGATCAAGGGTATGAACGAAATCCGCTACCAGATTCAGGAAACCTCTAAGCGGATCAAGCGCCTTGGTGAAAGCTCGCAGGAAATCGGTGAAATCGTGGAACTGATTACCGACATTACCGAGCAGACTAACGTGCTGGCCCTGAACGCAGCCATTCAGGCGGCCTCCGCCGGCGATGCGGGTCGCGGCTTTACCGTCGTTGCGGAAGAAGTGCAGCGGCTGGCCGAACGCTCAGGCGAAGCAACGAAGCAGATCGCGGCGATTGTGAAAACCATTCAGACGGACACGCAGGATGCGGTGTCCGCGATGGAACAATCGACACAGGGGGTGGTCGAGGGAGCCAAGCTCTCCGACGCCGCAGGTCAGGCACTGTCGGAAATCGGTCAGGTGTCGCGCAATCTGGCTGACCTGATTCAGAATATTTCCAGCGCTACGCAAAATCAGGCCGAATCGGCAACCCGCGTTGCAACGTTGATGCAGGACATTCTGCAAGTGACCGAGCAGACCACGGCGGGTACCCAGCGGACCGCCGAGGCAGTTGACGAATTGACCGCGCTGGCTTCAGAACTCAAGGGTTCGGTTGCCGGCTTCAAGGTGGACTGACCTGACGGCTAACGCGAGAGATCATGAACGCGGCAACGGAATTTGATTTGGGCCCGCTGACCTGGGTCAAGGGCGAAATCGACCAGGCCCTGCAACGGGCCGGCGATGCACTGGCGCAGCATCAGGCCGGCGGCGACAAGACGCCGCTCAAGTTCTGCCGTACCCATTTGCACCAAGTGCACGGGGCGCTGGCCATCGTCGGACTCGATGGCGTGACGCAAGTGACCGAGTCGATGGAACTGTTGCTGGCTGCAATCGAGGACGGTCGCCAGAGCGTCAGCGAGAATACCTCACTGGTCATCCGACAGGCGATCGATGGCGTGAGCCAGTATCTCGATGATCTGCTGGCCGGAGAGCCCAACCAGCCGCTCCGTCTGCTGCCGGTGTATCAGGCGCTGGCGCTGGAGCGTGGCCAGGCTGCCGCTGATCCCTGCGATCTGTTTCATCCGGATCTGAGCCTGCGTCCGCCCAAGCGGGTCGCGCCGCGAGCGTTGTCCGACGAGGCTATGAATAAATTGCTGCGGAAGCAGCGCTTGAATTTCCAGAAGGGCTTGCTGGCGTGGCTGAAGCATCCTGAGGCGGCGGCCGACGCGCGCAAGCGCATGCTGGACGCGATCCGCGCCATCGAAGCTGCCCAGACAACGCAGACGGCAAGAACCTTCTGGTGGATTGCCGCCGCTTTCCTGTCAGCCATCGATCCGGCCATCGCCGACAGCGATGCAGCAGTGAAACAGCTCTGTTCGCGTTTCGACCTGCAGATACGCCGCTTGCTCGAAGGTTCGGGCAATGTGGCCGAACGGGTCATGCGCGAGGCCCTGTATCACATCGCCAAGATCGCGAACCCCGTCGATCCGGCGGTTGCCGAGGTTCATGACGTTTTTAGCCTGTCGGCAATGATTCCCGGTGAGGCGCCCGCTGCGCTCAGCCAGCCGCACGAAACTGCCCTGCGTCGCCTGCGGGAAGTGATTGCCGCCGCCGAAGAGTTGTGGAACAAGGTGTGCACCGGCAGCCCGGCGAGTCTGGGGGCTTTCGTCGAACAATCCAGGCAGTGTGCCGAGCTGACCGCGAGCGTCGGCCACACCGACCTCAAGCGTCTTGGTCAGGGTCTCGGTGCTATTGCCAACTGGCTGGCCGAGGATGGTGCGCGCTACAACGATACGGTGGCGATGGAGGTCGCGACGACCATCTTGTTGCTACACAACGCGCAGGAGCACTTCAGACACCTGGGCACAGATTTTGCCCAACAGGTTGACCTCATGATTGCCCGCCTGCACGCTTGCATCGCCGGTCGGTCGGTGAGCGCCGAAGAAGATATTCCCTTGCTCGATGAAATGACCCGCCGGGCTCAGGAAAGACTGCTGATCGGCCAGGTCGGCAAGGAAATCCAGAATAATCTGGCGCAGATAGAACAGTCGCTCGATGCCTTCTTTCGCGACCCCGCGAAGCCCCATGATCTCGGCCAGCTGGATGCGCCGCTGAAGCAGGTTGCCGGTGCGCTTGCCATGCTCGGGCATTTTCCGGCCGTCGACAGCCTCAAGGCCTGCGGTGAACGCATCCAGGCTTTTGCCGCAGCCGGCTATGTTCCGGAAGCGGACGATTTTGTGTCCGTTGCCGACCAGTTGTCGCTGATCGACTTCTTCGTCGATGCACTGCAGAGCGGTGAAAGCGATTTCGATGCCTTTGCCGCCCGTATGCGCGGTGAAGTGCCTGCGGATGCAGAAGAGGACAGTGAGCCGCCCCCGGCGCTGACTGTCGAGGCGCAACTAGTGCAGCAGACCCGTGAGACCCAGGCACTGGTCGATGCGCTGCGCGAGGCGCCGGAAGATCAGCAACTGCAGGCCGAACTCAAGCAGAACCTGCAGGCGATCCAGAAGGATGCGGATCTCGTTGCCAACCGCGAGTTGGGCGAGTCGGCCAAGGCCGCGCTGGCTGCGCTGCAGACCGGGGGCGATGCGATGGCTGCAGCCGATGCAGCGCTGGCCGGCATCCGTCCGGCGCAGGCCGAGGCGCCATCGCCGTCAGCAGCCACACTGCAGCTTGCCGAGGCCAGTCACGACGAGATTGATGCCGAACTGCTGGGCATCTTCCTCGAAGAGGCCAACGAAGTGCTGGCGACGATGGCCGACCAGAAAGCGGCGCTGGCAGCGAATCCGCACGACAGCGAGGCATTGACGGTCATCCGTCGTTCGACGCATACGCTCAAGGGCAGCGGCCGCATGGTCGGGCTCACCGAGTTGGGCGAAGCCGCCTGGGAGCTGGAGCAGACGCTCAACCTCTGGCTACGTCAGGAGCAGCCAGTGACTGCCGTCTTGCAACAGATGATTGACGACGAGCACGCCCTGTTCGTCGATTGGGTTGCACATCTGGAAGGGCGGCAGGCACAGGCGCCCGATTCGACGCCGGTCGTCAATCGGGCCCGCCGTCTGCGTGGGCTCCAGGTCGAGGCGACGCCAGCAGCGACGCCCGAAGTGGTCATCGTAACGGAACCCGTCATTTCGTTCGAGCCCGAACCCGTGCCGGCTGCGCAGCAAGTCGACGATGCAACCTTGCCGGCGCTGGAATTGCCTGCACTTGTCGAGACTGAGGAGATACCGGTCGTTGAACCAGCCGTTAGCGAACCGGCAGACAGCGGTGTGCTGCTTGATCTGCCCAGTCTTGATCTGTCGCTCCCGCCGCTCGATCCGCCGACGTCCTCTTTCGATGTGCTGCTTGCCATCGGCAGCCGGGATGCTGAATCCGACAATCTGATTGCCTTCCCGGAAGCGTCCGAGGCAAGGGAACCTGCCGTGTCTGCCGACCCAAAGCTGGAGGAGACGGCAGCCGCGTTGGCTGATCTGCTTGCCGACGACGATCTGCTGCGGTCAACGCCGGAAAGTGCCGAAAATCAGGCGCCGTCGCTTGCCGAAGCGGATCTTGAGATTACCGACGCAGTCGCGTTCGAGACGCCGTTCGCGTTTGACGAAGCGATTGATTTTGCGACGCTGGACGAAGTCGAGGCTGAGCCGCTGACTCACGCTGTCAGCGAACCGCCGCCCGTACTTCCGCCACCGGTTGAACCACCGCCGGTCACCTTGTACGACATTTTCCGCGAGGAGGCGCGGGGGCATCTGCAGACGCTGGTCGAAAGCTACGGCGTGCTTGAGGTTCGGCCCGAGGCGCCGACTACCATTGAAATGACCCGGGCCGCCCATACACTCGGCGGTATTGCGGCGACGGTTGGTCTGATGCCACTGCACCATCTGGCGATTGCGCTGGAACATGCGCTGCTGCGCCGTGACGGCTCGGCCAACCCGGCGAGCATCGAAGGGCTGGAAACCGTCCGTCAGGCGATCCTGACGCTGGAGGAAATGTTCGCCGGTCTGGCGCGCCAGGAAGTGCCGGAGGAAGCACTGCAGCTGATTGCCGCGTTGGACGACATCTACCATGCGCCGCTGCTGGCGCCGGAGCCGCCGGAAGAGCTGCCGGTCAGTGCCGAGATCATTCCGCTGCATCCGCAATTCGGGCATGCCGATGAGATTTCCGCCGCCGATCTGGTGGACGAGACGTTGCCGCAGCCGGTCGAAACCGGTGAGGCCGATGAAGCTGCTGATGCCGCCGAGTTGCCCGCTGCCCTTGAGGCGGTTGTGCCGGCTGCCGAGGCGTTAGTCCCCTTACCGCCACAACTGACCGACGAGCTCGACGAACAGTTGTTGCCGATCTTCCTCGAAGAAGCTATCGACCAACTGCGTGACCTCACGACTCAGCTGCGGGCATGGCGCGAAGAACCGGCCGGCGATGTCGCGCCGCACGCCATCGCCCGTCTGCTGCACACCTTCAAGGGCAATGCCCGCATGGCCGGGGCAATGAACCTCGGTGAAGCGACGCATGCACTGGAAGGCCGCGTTGAGGAAGCCATGCGGGCTGGTGCTGCGACGCCGGCCCTGATTGACGATGTCGAAACCGGTTGCGACATGCTGGCGCAAGCCGTCGAGCGCCTCAAGGAAGGTCCGGCGCCGGTGGTGCCAGAGGCCGAACCGCGGGCGGAGCATGTTCAGGCTGGTGTGGCGCCTGTTGTTGGCGATGCGGAAGCCGAGTCCGATGCCGCCGGCCAGCGGGCCACGCTGCGCGTGCGGGCTGATCTGATCGACCGGCTGGTCAATGAGGCCGGCGAGCTATCGATCGCCCGGGCGCGGATCGAAGGCGAAATGCGCAGCCTGAAGTCCTCGCTGCTCGATCTGACTGAAAACGTCATTCGCCTGCGTCGCCAGTTGCGTGAAATCGAAATCCAGGCCGAAACGCAGATCCAGGCGCGGGTCGCCCAGTCGCCGGACGGCGCCGCCGAGTTCGACCCGCTGGAACTCGACCGCTTCACCCGCTTCCAGGAACTCACCCGCTTCATGGCCGAGTCGGTGAACGACGTCGCGACCGTGCACCAGAACCTGCTCAAGAACCTCGATGACGCCAACGCCGCGATCCTTGCCCAGTCCCGCCTGAATCGCGGTCTGCAGCAGGAGCTGATGGGCGTGCGCATGGTGCCCTTCGCCAGCCAGTCTGAGCGTCTGTACCGGATCGTCCGCCAGACGGCCAAGGACGTCGGCAAACGGGCCAACCTCGATATTTTCGGTGGGCAGCTCGATATTGACCGCTCGGTGCTCGACAAGATGATGGCGCCGCTGGAGCACATGCTGCGTAATGCTGTGACCCACGGCATCGAATCGCGCGCCGACCGCCTTGCGGCGGGCAAGCCGGAGACCGGAGAAATCGGCTTCAAGCTGGTTCAGGAAGGCAACGAAATCATTTTGTCGATGAGCGACGACGGCAAGGGCCTCGATCTCGCCCGCATCCGCGCCCGTGCCGAAGCGATGGGCCTGCTGGCCGCGGGACAGGTTGCCGAAGCGGCGACGCTCTATGATTTTATCTTCCAGCCTGGTTTCTCGACGGCGGGCGAGCTCACTCAGGTCTCGGGCCGCGGCGTCGGCATGGACGTGGTCAAGACAGAAGTGACTGCTTTGGGCGGTCGCATCGAAATCGTCTCCGAGGCTGGCAAAGGCACCACCTTCCGTCTCTACCTGCCGCTTACGCTGGCGGTGACGCAGACGCTGCTGGTGCGTGCTGGCACGCAGGTCTATGCACTGCCCTCGACGATGATCGAGCAGGTGCTGGAGCTCAAGGAAAAGCCGCTGGCCGCGATTCGCGACAAGGGGGAGGCGGAATGGCAGGGTAACCGTTATCCCTACCATTTCCTGTCGCATCTCCTTGGCGATGGTGCTGCCATGCCCGAAACGCACCGCCAGTACTGGGTGCTACTGCTGCGTTCCGGCGCCCAGCGGGTGGCCGTGCAGGTCGATGAACTCAAGGGGAATCAGGAAGTTGTCGTCAAGAACATCGGCGCCCAGTTGGCACGTGTGGTCGGTATTGCCGGCGCGACCGTGCTCGGCGACGGTCAGGTCGTGCTGATCTTGAATCCGGTTGCCTTGGCCAGCCGCGGCGTTGTTACACCGGTCGTGCCTCTGGCCGATGCTCAGGTGGTGGCTGCGGAGCCTGCACCCGCCGCTACCCATTTGCCGACCGTGATGGTCGTCGACGACTCGCTGACAGTGCGCAAGATCACCAGCCGCCTGCTGGCGCGCGAAGGCTATCAGGTCGTGCTCGCGAAAGATGGCGTCGATGCGCTCGAACAGCTGATCGAGGCGCGTCCCGATGTGATCCTCTCCGATATTGAAATGCCGCGCATGGATGGCTTCGATCTGGTGCGCAACATCCGCGCCGATGCGGCACTGACCGGCGTCCCGATCATCATGATTACCTCGCGCACCGCCGACAAGCACCGAAATTACGCGCTCGAAATCGGTGCCAACCACTACCTCGGCAAGCCCTACGACGAAGAGGAACTGCTGGCGCTGGTGGCCGGCTATTGCGGCCGCAGCTGAGCCCGGATCACGGGCAGCCTGAACCGGCCGCCCGATTCTTGCGCGTTTTTCGGGATCACCGCAGCAGATGCTGCGCTGAAGTTTTCAGTCCGTCCGCGCCTTGACCACTGCGTAACGCGCCAGCGTGTCGTTACGCGCCTGTGCGTGATCGACCAGCGGCGCCGGGTAATCGCGGCCGATGATGACGCCGATTGCTTCCTGTTCGATCCGTCCCATCTGCCACGGCGCGTGAATGTACTTGTCCGGCACGCGGGCGAGTTCGGGAACATAGCGGCGGATGAATTTGCCGTCCGGGTCGAACTTTTCCGATTGCGTCACCGGGTTGAAAATCCGGAAATAGGGCTGGGCATCGCAGCCGCTGGAGGCCGCCCACTGCCAGCCACCGTTATTGGCCGACAGGTCGAAGTCGTTGAGTTGCTGCGCGAACCAAGCTTCGCCAAGGCGCCAGTCGATCCCGAGATCCTTGGTCAGGAAACTGGCAACCACCATGCGCAAGCGGTTGTGCATCCAGCCACTGTGCAGCAGCTGGCGCATCGCGGCATCGACCAGCGGATAGCCGGTCTGTCCCGCTTGCCACGCCGCAAGGCCCGCCGGCCAGTCGCCCCAGCGGATCGCGTCATACTCCGGTTTGAAACTGTGGCCGACGACACGCGGGAAGCGGTCGAGGATCATGAAGTAGAAGTCGCGCCAGATCAGTTCGTTGAGCCAAGTATCGGCTTCACGGCGCACCGCCTCGCGTACCAGTTCGCGGATCGACAGGGTGCCGAAGCGCAGATGCACTGACAGATAGGACACCCCTTTGATCGCCGGAAAATCACGCAGTGCGCCGTAGCGGTCGATCCGCCCGGCGGCGAACTCCGCCCACAGGGCACGGGCGCCAGTCATGCCGGGACGAATGCCGAGCGTGGCGAGATCGGTGTTTTCGAAGCCGAGTTCGGCCAGTTCCGGTAGCTGGGTATCGCCAGGCATCAACTGGCCGCCGCTGCCGCGGTGGGCAGCGATGTCGGCAGCCGTCAGGCGTTTGCGCCAGGCGTTCTTGTACGGGGTGAACACAGTGAACGGCTTGCCTGCCTGGGTTAGTACCTCGTCGCCATCAAAAATGACCTGGTCGCGGGGTGACTCGAAGGCAATGCCGGCAGCGTGCAGCCGCTGGCGAACCTCGCTGTCGCGCTGCTTGGCGGCCGGCTCGTAATCCCGGTTGGCTAACACGGCGTCGACACCGAGTGTTGTCGCAAGCGACGGTATTTCCTCAACCGGCCAGCCGTGGCGGACGATCAAACCACCGCCGCGGGCTTGCAGGGCGGCATCCAGTTCGCGCAGCGATTCGAGGATAAACTCGACACGACGGTCGCGGCGCGACGGCAGCGCATCGAGAATATCGCGGTCAAAAACGAAGGCGCACCAGACCTGACGGGCGTTGGCGAGGGCTGCAGAGAGGGCGGCGTGGTCGTGGTCGCGAAGGTCGCGGCGGAACCAGACGAGGGCTTTTTCCAGTTTCATGTTGGTTTGTCCTTGGCCGGCGATTAAAATTCAGTCCATGGATAGCGTCAACCTGACCGATAACTTCCTCATCGCCATGCCGGCGCTGGAAGACCCCTATTTTTCCAACAGCCTAGTCTATGTGTGCGAGCACAACGAAAACGGGGCGCTGGGCATCATCGTCAATCGTCCGATCGACATGAACCTCGCCGGGCTGCTCGAAAAGATCGATATTAAGCTCGAAGCCGAGGCGCTGGCCGACCTGCCGGTGTATTTCGGCGGCCCGGTGCAACTGGATCGCGGCTTCGTGCTGCATCGTCCGGTGGGCAAGTGGCAATCGACGCTGGCGGTGAATGGCGATGTCGGCCTGACCAGCTCGCGTGACGTGCTGGCGTCGGTCGGCAGTGCCGGCCTGCCGTCCGAAATTATCGTCACCCTCGGCTATGCCGGCTGGAGCGCCGGCCAGCTGGAAGACGAAATTGCCCAGAATTCCTGGTTGACCGTGGCTGCCAAGCCCAGCATCCTCTTCGACCTGCCGCCGGAAGAACGGCTGCCGGCAGCGATGCAAAAGCTGGGGATCAGCTTCTCCCAACTTTCCGACGTCGCTGGCCACGCATGAGCGGATACCGCGACTGATGGGTACCGTTCTCGCCTTCGACTTCGGCGAAAAGCGCATTGGCGTCGCCACCGGCGAGACGCTGCTCGCCAGCGCCCATCCGCTGACAGTGATTCATGCTTCATCCAATGACGACCGCTTTGCCGCTATCGGCAAGCTGGTCGCCGAATGGCAGCCGGAGCAGCTGGTCGTCGGCCGGCCAACACATGCCGACGGCACGCCACACGAAATGACCCGGCTCGCCGCCAAGTTCGGCGAGCGGCTGCAACGCCGTTTCAACCTGCCGGTGTCCTATGCCGACGAGCGGCTGACCTCGCACGATGCCGAAGCCCGGCTGCGCGAGACCGGTCGCAACAGCAAATCCGCCAAGCCGCTGCTCGATGCCGTGGCTGCCCAACTCATCCTGCAAACCTGGTTCGAGACCCCCCATGAGCGCTCCGAATAACGCCGGTGTCGTCGCCCTCCCCGACGCCGAGGCCCAGTGCCGGCAACTGGCCGACCTGATCCGCCCCCATCTTTCCCTCAATCCGGCACTGGTCGGCATTCACAGCGGCGGCGTCTGGATCGCCGGTCGCCTGCGCGCGCTGCTCGGGCTGAGCGAAGAGATCGGCATGATCGACGTTTCCTTCTACCGCGACGACTTCGCCGAGAAAGGCCTGCATCCGCAGGTGAAGCCGACGGCGATTCCCTTCGACGTCGAAGGCCGGCATCTGATCCTGATCGACGATGTGCTGTACACCGGCCGCACGACGCGGGCGGCGATCAACGAACTTTTCGACTACGGCCGGCCGGCATCGATTGCGCTGGCGGTGCTCGCCGACCGCGGTGGCCGCGAGTTGCCGGTGGCGGCCACCTGGAACACCTGGGATGTGACGCTGGTCAATGGGCAGAGCCTGGTGCTGGAACGCAAGAACAACGGCGAACTCGCCTGGAGGCTGGAAAATGCATAACCCGCAGTTGAACAAGGATGGCGAACTGACGCACCTGCTGTCGATCGAGGGCCTGCCCAAGCGCATTCTCGAGCAGATTCTCGATACCGCCGCGTCCTTCATGGAAGTCTCGGCGCGCGAGGTGAAGAAGGTGCCGCTGCTGCGCGGCAAGAGCGTTTTCAACCTCTTCTTCGAGAACTCGACACGGACCCGCACCACCTTCGAGATTGCCGCCAAGCGTCTCAGTGCCGACGTCATCAATCTCGACATCAACAAGTCGTCGGCGAGCAAGGGCGAGACCCTGCTCGACACTATCGACAACCTCTGCGCGATGCACGCCAATCTCTTCGTGGTGCGGCATGCGTCGAGCGGCGCGCCTTACCTGATCGCGGAGCACCTGCAGCGAGTCGGCCGAGACGACATCCATGTCGTCAATGCCGGCGATGGGCGTCATGCTCACCCGACGCAGGGTCTGCTCGACATGTACACCATTCGCCACTACAAGAAGGACTTCACGCAACTGCGCGTGGCCATCGTCGGCGACATCCTGCACTCGCGTGTCGCCCGTTCCGACATTCACGCGCTGACCACGCTCGGCGTGCCGGAAGTCCGCGCCATCGGGCCAGAAACCCTGCTGCCCAAGCACCTCGACAAGCTCGGCGTACATGTCTTCCACGACATGGAAGAAGGCCTGAAGGATTGCGATGTGGTGATCATGCTGCGCCTGCAGAACGAGCGCATGACCGGCGCGCTGCTGCCCTCGGCCGGGGAATATTTCCGTCACTACGGTCTGACGCCGCAAAAGCTGGCGCTCGCCAAGCCGGACGCCATCGTCATGCACCCGGGGCCGATGAACCGCGGCGTGGAAATTCACTCAGCCGTTGCTGACGGCGCGCAGGCCGTGATCCTGCCGCAGGTCACCTTCGGTATTGCCGTCCGCATGGCGGTGATGAGCATCGTCGCCGGCAACTGATCAGGAACTGAGAACATGAGCACAAGCATCGTCATTGAAAACGGTCGCCTGATTTGCCCGAAAAACCGCGTTGACCGCAGCAATACCCCGCTTTTCCTCCAGGATGGCAAGATCGCCGGCATCGGTGAGGCGCCGGCCGGCTTCGTCGCCGAACAGACCCTCGATGCCCGTGGCTGCGTCGTCAGCCCCGGCTTCATCGACCTCGGCGCCCGACTCAATTCCATCGAGGCCGAACTGGCGGCCGCTGTCGCCGGCGGCGTCACCAGCGTCGTCGTGCCGCCCGATGCTGACCCGCCGCTTGATGAACCCGAACTCGCCGACCGCCTGGTCCATCGCGGCAAGGAAATCCGCAAGGCACGCGTGCTGCCACTGGGCGCGCTGACACTCGGTCTCAAGGGCGAGCGCTTGGCCGAACTGGCTGGCCTGAAGAAGGCCGGTTGTGTCGCTTTCTCGCAGGACAACAAACCGCTGGTTGATACTGAGGCCCTGCTGCGGGCCATGGAGTATGCCGCCACCTTCGGCTTTGCCGTTTGGTTGCAACCGCAGGATTATTGGCTGTCGCGCAACGGTATCGCGCATGAAGGCGAAGTCGCCAGCCGACTCGGTCTGGCCGGCATTCCGGTCGCCGCCGAAACTATCGCCATCGGCACCATCATCCAGCTGGTGCGCATCACCGGTTGTCGCGTACACCTAACCCGCCTCTCGTCGGCGGCTGGCGTGGCGCTGGCCGACAAGGCCGCCGCGGAAGGTCTGCCGATGACTTACGACGTCGGCGTGCACCACCTGTTGCTGACCGACAACGATATCGGTTACTTCAATCCGCATGCCCGCTTCCATCCGCCGCTGCGCACGCAGAGCGACCGGCAGGCGCTGTCCGATGCCGTCGCCGCCGGCCGCGCCGCGATCTGCTCCGACCACACGCCGGTCGGTGCTGACGATAAGTTGTTGCCCTTTGGTGAAGCTAAGGCCGGTGCCACCGGGCTCGAAGTCCTGCTGCCGCTGACGCTGAAGTGGGCTGAGGCGGCGGGTGTTTCACTGCCCGAGGCACTGGCGCGCATTACCAGCACCCCGGCCGGGATTCTCGGACTAGCCGGCGGCTCGCTCGCCACCGGCTGCCCTGCCGATCTCTGCATCTTCGATCCGCAGGCGGAGTGGCAGCTGACAGCCGAGGCACTGAAGAGCCGCGGCAAGAACTCGCCCTGGCTGGGTTATGTGATGAGCGGCAAGGTGACGACGACGCTGGTCAGCGGCCGGATCGTCTATCGCGCCAGTTAAGCCGTCGCTGCCGCCCGGCATCGTCGGGCGGCATCTGCGGTCAACCTGAAAAACCTTCGAAAATCGGCAGTCGCTTGACTGCCTGCCGGCGGCTGCTCAGCCGGCCAGCAACGCGGCCACCGCCTCGGGGGCGGCCCCGCTCACTTCCACGACCTTGTGGCGTGAGGTCTGGCCACTTTTCAGGATGACGGCGGATTTCGGCAATTGCAGGCGATCCGCTACAAAGCGCAGCAGGGCTTCGTTGGCCTTGCCATCCACCGGTGGCGCGGCAAGGCGGATTTTCAGCGCCTCGCCGTGCAGCCTGGCGCATTCGGTTTTCTTCGCGCCCGGCTGAATGTGCAGCGTCAGCGTGATGCGTCCATCCGGCGCGATGCGGTACCAGTCTGCCAAGAGATCAGACGAACATCAGCACCACCTGCAACAGCAGGATGGCGACCAGCGGCGACAGGTCGACGCCGGAGATGCTAGGCACGAAGCGGCGGATCGGGTCGAGGATGGGCCTGGAGAGCTGATTGACCAGCGGCGCGACGGGCGAGAAGGGATTGATCCACGAGAGCACCGCCTGCAGGATCAAGGCGCCGATGACGATGTAGATGGCGAGGCGGATCAGGCCGCGGATCGCCAGCATCAGGATCATCAGCACCATGCCGGCGCTGTCAGCGGTCAATTCCATCGGCGACAGCGAGATCACCAGGGCCGACAGCATCAACTGCAGCCACAGCGCCGCGATCAGACTGGCCCAATCGACGCCGCCCATCCCCGGGACGATACGCCGCAAGGGCTTGACCGCCCAATTGGTGGTCTTGACGACGAAATCACCGATCTGCCCTGCAAACGACACCCGCGCCATCTGCATCATGAAACGCAGCAAAAACAGCGTGCAGAAGAAGCTGACCACCGCATTGAGCAGGAAGAATACGGCCTGCATCAGTCGGCTCCCAGCAGCTTGCCCAACTCCTTGCCTCGGGCCTCGGCAGCATGGCAGCCGGCGACGATGCCGTACTTGACGCCCTTTTCGGCCATCATCTTCAGTGCGGCTTCGGTGGTGCCGCCTTTGGAGGTGACGCGCTCGCGCAGTAGCGAAGCCGGTTCGCTCGATTGCGCGGCCAGCGCCGCGGCGCCTTGCACGGTTTCGATGGCCAGCTGGCGTCCTTGCTCCGGCGTGAAGCCGAATTCGGCAGCGGCTTGTTGCAAAGCCTCGATAAACAGGAAAACGTAGGCCGGGCCACTGCCGGATATGGCGGTGACGGCATCCATGCGGGCTTCGCTTTCGATCCAGACGGTGCTGCCGACGGCCTTCAGGACACGGTCGGCCAAAGCGCGCTCGTCGGCGCTGACCTCAGGCAGGGCGCAGAGGCCGGTGATGCCGGCACCGATCAGTGCCGGGGTATTGGGCATGCAGCGGACAATCTTGCGGTGGCCGCCCAGCCAGCGCGACAGCGCGGCCATATCGAGGCCGGCTGCAATGCTGACAATGACCGCGTTGCCGAGCTTCTCGGCCAGGGGCGCGACGGCTTCCTTCATCTGTTGCGGTTTGACGGCCAATACCAGCACATCGGGTGAAGCGGGCGCCGTGGCGGCGCTTTCATGGCAGCGCACGCCGTAGCTGCCGGCCAGCTTCTGGCGGGCCTCGGCGCCCGGGTCGATGACATCGATGCCGCTGGCGGCAAAACCCTGCTTGAGCATGCCGCCGATGAGGGCGTTGGCCATGTTGCCGCCGCCGAGGAAGAGAATTTTCATGCGTAGTTTCTTTCACCAAATATGGCTGTGCCGACGCGGACGATGGTCGCGCCTTCGGCAATGGCCGCTTCAAGATCATGGGACATGCCCATCGACAGCGTATCCAGCGGCAGGCCGCCGGCACGGATGTCATCGTAAATTGCACGCAGCCGACGGAAGGGGGTGCGTTGTGCCGCCTCGTCGTCCACAGGTTCAGGAATGGCCATCAGGCCGCGCAGGCGCAGGCCGGGCAGGGATGCGACGGCTCGGCAGAGTGCCGTCGCTTCTTCCGGCTGACAGCCGCTCTTGCTCGCCTCGCCAGAAACATTGACCTGAACGCAGACATTCAGCGGTGGCAGGTAAGCTGGTCGCTGCGCCGAGAGGCGCTCGGCGACCTTCAGGCGGTTAATCGAATGGACCCAGTCGAAATGTTCAGCGACCGGCCGCGTCTTGTTACTCTGTAGCGGACCGATGAAATGCCATTCCAGTTTGTGGCCGGCACTGGCGGCAATCTTGTCGACGCCCTCTTGAACGTAGTTTTCCCCGAAACATCCCTGGCCGGCATCGGCCGCTTCGTAGATGCAGCTCAGCGGCCAGGTCTTGCTGACGGCAAGCAGGCGGACGGTGTCCGGCGAGCGGCCGGCAAGCTCGGCAGCGCAGGCAATGCGAGCGGTAACGGCTTGCAGGTTGTCAGCGATTGCGCTCATAATCCTTTTGGAATTTCGGGATTTTTGAGTATACACGCGCTCCGAGGACGTCATCGAATGGACATTACCGAACTGCTGGCTTTCAGCGTCAAGAACAAGGCTTCCGATTTGCACCTTTCCTCCGGCCTGCCGCCGATGATCCGCGTGCATGGCGACGTACGGCGCATCAACCTGCCGGCGATGGAGCACAAGGACGTGCACGGCATGGTGTACGACATCATGAACGATGGCCAGCGCAAGGAGTACGAAGAAACCCTGGAGTGTGACTTTTCCTTCGAGATCCCCAATCTGGCGCGCTTCCGGGTCAATGCCTTCAACCAGCAGCGCGGTGCCGGTGCCGTTTTTCGGACCATTCCTACCAAGGTACTGACGCTGGAGGAGTTGAACTGCCCGAAGATCTTCAAGGATATCTCCGAATACCCTCGCGGTATCGTCCTAGTGACCGGGCCGACCGGCTCGGGCAAGTCGACGACGCTGGCGGCGATGGTCAATCACATCAACGAAAACAATTACGGCCACATCCTGACGGTCGAAGACCCGATCGAATTCGTCCATGAGTCGAAAAAATGCCTGATCAACCAGCGTGAAGTCGGCGCGCATACGCTGTCGTTTGCCAACGCCCTGCGCTCGGCGCTGCGTGAGGATCCGGACGTCGTGCTGGTCGGCGAAATGCGCGATCTGGAAACCATCCGTCTGGCACTGACCGCCGCCGAAACCGGCCACCTTGTCTTCGGTACCCTGCATACCTCGTCGGCGGCCAAGACCGTCGACCGCGTGGTTGACGTCTTTCCGGCGGCAGAAAAGGAAATGGTCCGTTCGATGCTATCCGAGTCCTTGCGTGCAGTCATCTCGCAGACACTGCTCAAGACCAAGGAAGGCAACGGCCGCGTGGCGGCGCACGAGATCATGATCGGCACGCCGGCGATCCGTAACCTGATCCGCGAAAACAAGGTGGCGCAGATGTATTCGGCCATTCAGACCGGCCAGAGTTTGGGCATGCAGACGCTCGACCAGAACCTGCTGGAACTGGTGCGTCGTCATGTCGTGTCGAGCAACGAAGCACGCAACAAGGCGGCCAACAAGGACGCCTTCCCGGCCTGATCAATCACGACCGGCAATCGAACAAGGGGAACGTATGGAACGCGATCAGGCAATGAAATTCATGCACGATCTTCTGCGTCTGATGGCGCAGAAGAAAGGCTCCGACCTGTTCATTACCGCGGGCTTCCCGCCGGCGATCAAGATCGACGGGAAAATCACCCCGGTATCGAACCAGGTGCTGACGGCCTCACATACCGCCGAGCTGGCGCGTTCGATCATGAACGACCGCCAAGCTGCGGAGTTCGAATCGACCAAGGAGTGCAATTTCGCCATTTCACCCGCCGGTATCGGCCGATTCCGGGTCAATGCACTAGTTCAGCAGGGGCGCGTCGGCGTTGTCTGCCGGACAATCAACATGACCATCCCGACGCTGGACGAATTGCAGTTGCCGCCGGTGATCAAGGATCTGGCGATGACCAAGCGCGGCCTGATCATCTTCGTCGGCGGTACCGGCACCGGTAAGACGACCTCGCTGGCGGCCCTCGTTGATTACCGCAACGAAAATTCCTTCGGTCACATCATCACCATCGAGGATCCGATCGAATACGTGCACGAGCACAAGAACTGCATCGTCACGCAGCGCGAAGTGGGCGTCGATACCGATGATTGGGGGCCGGCGCTCAAGAATACGCTGCGTCAGGCTCCGGATGTCATCCTCATGGGCGAAATCCGTGACCGCGAGACCATGGACTACGCCGTGGCTTTCGCCGAAACCGGTCACCTGGCGCTGGCAACATTGCACGCAAACAGTGCCAATCAGGCGATTGACCGGGTCATCAACTTCTTCCCCGAAGAGCGGCGTCAGCAACTGCTGATGGACCTGTCGCTTAACCTGCGCGCCATGGTCTCGCAGCGTCTGCTCCCCAAGAAGGACGGCAAGGGCCGCGTCGCTGCCATCGAGGTCATGCTCAATTCGCCGCTGATTTCCGACCTGATCTTCAAGGGCGAAGTGCATGAGATCAAGGAGATCATGAAGAAGTCGCGCGAACTCGGCATGCAGACCTTCGACCAGGCCTTGTTCGATCTCTACGAGGCCGGGCGGATCAGCTATGAGGATGCCTTGCGCAATGCCGACTCGCTTAATGACCTTCGCCTGCAGATCAAGCTGCAAGGCAAGGAATCGAAGGACCGCGACCTGACGACCGGTATCGGTCATCTCGACATCGTCTGACACCTGAAGCCAGCCCCTGGAGACCTCTCAAGCGCCGCTTGCTCGCTCCCTTTTGGTCCTGTTTTTGACGTTCACCGCAGCCGGTGTTTCGGCAGCTGGTCTCGATACCAGTTCTACTGGCGATGCCTCGGCTGGCGTCAGGTAGGCACTGGCCAAGGGCGCCGATTACGCTGTCGCCTCGCTCGGCAAGAGCGGCGGCTTCCTCGGCAACAGCAAGGTCAAGATTCTGCTGCCCTGCAACCTGCAGAAATCCGAATCCGGCCTGCGCATGTTCGGCGTCGGTAAGCAGACTGATCAGCTGGTTGAAACGATGAACCACCCGGCCGAGAATGCGGTGGCCGAGGCCAAGCCGATTCTCAGCGATTCGATCAAGACGATGTCCGTGCAGGACGCCAAGGGCATCCTCACCAGTGGCGGCTACAGCGTCGCCCAGTATTTCAAGCGTACCTCGACCGAGCAGCTGACAGCCAAGTTCATGCCCTTCGTCAAGGCCGCCACACGCAAGCTGCAGCTGGCCGAACAGTACAACGCCTTTGCCGGCAAGGCGGCGAGAGCCGGTCTGTCTGGTCGATGCCAAGGATGCCGACATCGACAGCTATGTGACGCAAAAGGCGATGGACGGCCTGTTCCTGATGATTGCCTAAGAGGAAAAGAAACTGCGCAGCAACCCGGTTGCCGCCGGCATCGCACTGCTGAAGAAGGTTTTCGGCGGCCTCTGACTCAAGCTGGCGGGCCTTTGGCCGTAGACAGTTTCAAGGAGACTGTCCGATGAAACTGACCCGCCTCGACTCCACCACTGCCCGCCCCTCGGGGGAGGCGGTGGCGCGCGCCCAGGCGTCGGCACCGGAGCGCGTGCGTCGGGTCGAGGCCATGGAGGGCATTGAGGGCGACCGCCAGCGTTCACTGCGCCAGGAACTGGGGGAAATTGACCCGCGTGCAGTCGGGCCGTTTGCCGGCCAGGCGCAGGTGATGAGCGATGCCCGAGTGATCGCAGAGCAACTGGCCAGGCTCGACAGCGTCGCCAATCTGGTGCGCGGTAACGCGATTCCTGATTTCGTGCGTGACCAGGTCGACGCCAAGGCCTAGTGCGGTGGAATAGCCTGATGGCTATAGGGTAGGCGGTAACGCCTGCCGCTTACGGTAAAATTCTCCCCCGCCCATAGCCTGCCCCGGTTCAGCCGTGGGCCGATTTCGATGTCCGGCCTCAATCCCCAGCAACGCGAAGCAATCTACTATCTCGACGGTCCACTGCTGGTGCTGGCCGGTGCCGGTTCGGGCAAGACGCGCGTCATCACGCAGAAAATCGCCTATCTGGTGCAGGATTGCGGCTTCCAGCCGCGCAATATTGCCGCCATCACCTTCACCAACAAGGCGGCCCAGGAAATGCATGAGCGGGTGGCCAAGCTGCTGACCGCTTCCGTCGCCAACGAACTGCAGATCTCGACCTTCCACTCGCTCGGCGTACGAATCCTGCGCGAGGAAGCCAAGGTGCTGAGCTACAAGCCACGGTTTTCCATTTTCGATTCGGCTGACTGTGCCGGCATCATCGGCGACTGCGCGAAGACCGTGGACAAGGCGACACTGCGCCGGCTGCAGTCGATCATCTCCAACTGGAAGAACGCGCTGGTGACACCTGAAGCGGCGCGCCATCTGGCGACCAACGAACACGAAGCGCTCGCCGCGGGCGCCTATCTCAGCTACGAAGCGACGCTGAAGGCCTATCAGGCCGTGGATTTCGACGACCTGATCGGGCTGCCTGTGAAGCTCTTCAGCGAGCATCCTGAAATCGCAGAGAAGTGGCAGAACCGACTGCGTTACCTGCTGGTCGACGAGTATCAGGATACCAACGCTTGCCAGTACCAGTTGCTCAAGTTGCTCACCGGCGTTCGCGCCCAGTTCACGGCCGTGGGCGACGACGATCAGGCGATTTACGGCTGGCGCGGTGCGGACATCGACAACCTTAAGAAGCTCCCGGCCGAATTCCCGGCACTCAAGGTGATCAAGCTCGAGCAGAACTATCGCTCGACGGTGCGCATCCTCAAGGCCGCCAACAATGTCATCGCCCACAACGAAAAGTTGTTCGACAAGACCCTCTGGTCGGAGCTCGGGCATGGCGATCCGATCCACGTCACGGCCTGTCGCGACAATGAGGCCGAGTCCGAAAGCGTGGTCATGAAGCTGCAGGCGCACCGCTTCGAGCATCGCGGCAAGTTTCGCGATTACGCCATCCTCTACCGCTCCAACCATCAGGCGCGCCTGCTCGAAACCCAGCTTCGCAACCAGAAGGTTCCCTATCTGCTCTCCGGTGGCCAATCCTTTTTCGACAAAGCCGAGATCAAGGACATCACCAGCTACCTGCGCCTGCTGGCCAACGAGGACGATGATCCGGCCTTCATCCGTGCCGCGACCACGCCCAAGCGCGGCATCGGTGCGGCGACCTTGCAGGTGCTCGGGACCTATGCCGGCGAGCGGCATGTGTCGTTGTTCCATGCGGCCTTCGAACAGGGCTTTGCGCATCGCGTCGCGTCGCGTCAGTTGGAGCCGCTGCTGGAATTCTGCAACTTCATCAACCGCATCCAGCACCGCGCCAGCCGCGAGCCGGCGCATCAGGTTTTGCCTGATCTGCTCAAGGCCATCGACTACGAGGCTTTCCTCTACGACCATGAGGAAGCGCGCACTGCCCAGACACGGTGGGCCAATGTTTGCGAATTCGCTGACTGGCTGAACAAGAAAGGCGAGGAAGACGGCAAGACGCTGATCGACATGGTGCAGAGCATCGCGCTGATCAACATGCTGGAAAAACAGAACAGCGACGAATACGACGCGGTCCAGTTGTCGACGCTGCATGCTGCCAAGGGGCTGGAGTACAAGCATGTCTTTCTTGTCGGTGTCGAGGAGGGCATCCTGCCCCATCGCGAGTCGCTGGATCCGGCCAAGCTGCAGGAGGAACGGCGGTTGATGTACGTCGGCATCACCCGCGCCCAGCGTTCGCTGCATATCAGCTATTGCGAAAAGCGCAAGCAGGCACGGGAACTCATTCCCTGCGAACCCTCGCGTTTCATCGCCGAGATGGGCAAGGACGATGTGCGTTTCACAGGGGGAAAACAGGCCACGCCGCCGGACAAGGCCACCGGCAGCGCCCGCCTGGATGCAATGAAAGCGTTGCTCGCTGGAAACAAGCGCTAACCGCTTGGTTACGGCACGTTACACCGGGTTACTTCTCTCCTGACATCGGGTGGCCGTCCGGCCGCGTTATTCGGCATAAGGCAGCGCAATCAGGCGCCCAGCCGGATAGTGAAACCAACCCAACGACTCAAGGAGATTAAACATGACCAAGCAACTGATCGCCCTCGCCATTGCCGCCACCTTTGGCATCGCCCACGCCGCTGACATCAAGCCGGCGGTTGCCGAAGTGAAGGCAGCCGCACCGGCCGCCGCCGCGGCAGTGGTCAAGGCCGAAGCACCAAAAATGGCTGAAGCCGTCAAGGCTGAGGTGAAGGCACCGGAAGCCAAACCGGCCGCTGCTGCCCAGGTCGAGGCGAAGAAGGAAGCTGTCGCGCCGGCCGCCAAGCCGGCAAAGAAGGTCAAGAAAGCCAAGCCCGCTGCTGCGGCAGCACCGGCCGCCGAGCCGGCCAAGGTCGCTGCCCCGGCGGCCAAGTAAGCTTAAAGACGCCACCAGGCTGCGTCAGCCCTCCAAACGCTGATACAGCAAGGGCGCCCACAAGGCGCCCTTTTTCTCGTTCACGAAACGTCCACGAAAAAGGGAGGCCGCAGCCCCCCTGATGTTGTTCTGCTTGGGTCTTACTTGACCTTGCTCAGCACGTAGTCGATGACGCCCTTGATTTCGGCGTCGGATAGATTGGCGCCACCCTTCGGCGGCATTGCGCCCTTGCCGTTGGTCAGGCTCTTGATCAGACCATCCTTGCCCTGGCCGAGACGCGGCGCCCAGGCGCCCTTGTCATCGATCTTCGGTGCGCCGGCGGCGCCGGTGTTGTGGCAGGCGCCGCAAACCGAGTTGTAAACCGTGGCGCCGTCGCGCGGCGCGCCACCGGCAGCAGCAGCTTCAGCCTTCGCCAGCTCGAAACGGGCGACCGGCTGGATACGGACATCAGCTTCGCTGCTGACGTCGGCAGCAATACCGGAGGAGGTAGTCTTGCCAACGGTCAGAATATAGACGCCAACCACCAGAACGACGGCGATGACGATCGTTGCCCACATGATGCTCTTGGATGAATGCTGCTCGGCCATGTTGATGTACCTCGATGCACAAGAATAAAGGTACGCAATTATAACGGCTTGAGCATGATCAGCGGGCAAAAAAAACCCCGCACGCGGCGGGGTCGAAAATTCTCGAAAGGGGGAGTTTCGAGAGGAGGGGTTCAATGCACAGTTGCAGTTTAGGCGCGCACCGGCCAGAAGTCTGTCGTGCTTTCGTAGCCTTGTGTAACAGAATGTAGTCCGCATTGTTGCGTTGCGGCATGACAAGCCGGCGGGCACTGCGTAGAGTGGCTAAGCGGTGAACTATATCGCTGTTGCAAGTGCAGAACGGTATTTTGTCATTCAGCAGGATGCAGGTGCAAAAGTCGAGACAGAAAGGCCACAGGTTGGCGTCAGGGCAGGTGTGCCGGGCGCCTTGCAGATGGTACGGGTGTCGTATTTGCCAGCAACTGGTCGCGCCGCATGGTTCAGGCGGCATATTTGCAAGCAGTTCATCATGGAGGAGACGCCATGCAGAAATCGCTTCACATCGATCCAGCCAAATGCACAGGGTGTTTGCAGTGCGAAATGGCATGTTCCTATGAGCACACGGGTGTGATCAACCCGGCCAAATCCCGAATCAAGGTATTCAATTTCGAGCATGAAGGGCGCAAGGTGCCCTATACATGCACGCAATGTGCCGATGCGTGGTGCATGAACGCCTGCCCGGTTGAGGCGATTGTCATTGATGTCGCGACCGGGGCCAAAATCGTCAAGGAGGCAACCTGCGTCGGGTGCAAGGTGTGCACCATCGCCTGTCCGTTCGGCACGGTCAATTACATGGCAGATGTCGGCAAGGTGCAGAAGTGCGATCTCTGCGCCGGGGATCCGAAGTGCGTCAGCGCTTGTCCGACCGCTGCCATCACTTATGTCGATGCGGACTGGACCGGGCTGGACCGCATGCGCGCCTGGGCCGCCAAGGCCAACACCGCATCCGTTTCGGCTTGAGGAGGAGAGATCATGGGATGGAATCGTAAAGTCCTGCGTGTGAATCTCACCGCTGGCACCTGCACCCCCGAGCCGCTGAACATGGCCTGGGCCAACGACTATCTGGGCTCGCGTGGCCTGGCGTCAAAGTATCTGGTCGAGGAAATCGACCCCAAGGTGGATCCGCTGTCACCGGACAACAAGATGATCATGGCGACTGGACCATTGACTGGCACCATGGCCTCGACCGGCGGGCGCTATACCGTCGTCACCAAGGGCGCGCTGACCAATGCCATTGCCTGTTCCAATTCCGGCGGCTATTTCGGTGCCGAGATGAAATTCGCCGGCTGGGACATGGTTGTTTTTGAAGGCAAGTCACCAAAGCCGGTCTATCTCTATCTGGAGAACGACAAGGCCGAACTGCGTTGCGCTGCCCACCTGTGGGGCAAGACCTGCTGGGAAACCGAGGAAACGATCAAGGCCAGTCATCAGGATCCGCAGATCAAGGTGTCGTCGATCGGCGCCGCAGGTGAGAATCAGGTGTTGTTTGCATGTATCGTCAATGACCTGCACCGCGCGGCCGGACGCTCCGGGGTCGGTGCCGTGATGGGGTCGAAGAATCTCAAGGCCGTTGCCATTCGCGGGACCAAGGGCGTTTCAGGGATCAAGGATTTCCCGGCCTTCCTGCAGGCGACCCAGGCGGGCAAGAAGGTGCTCGCCGACAACGCGGTCACCGGCCAGGGGCTGCCCAAGTACGGCACACAGGTGCTGATGAACGTGATCAACGAAATGGGCGCCCTGCCGACGCGTAACCACCGTGACGTGCAATTCGAGGAAGCCGGCAAGATTTCCGCCGAAGCCATGCACGAGAAGCGGCCGACCGATGGCAAGGCGCATCTGGTCACCAACGCCGCCTGTTTCGGCTGCACCATCGCCTGTGGTCGCATTTCCAAGATCGATGAGACGCATTTCAGTGTCAAGAACAGCCCGAAGTACTGGGGGGCTTCCGGCGGGCTGGAGTACGAGGCCGCCTGGGCGCTGGGGGCAGCCAATGGTGTCGGCGATCTCGAGGCCTTGCACTATGCCAACATGCTCTGTAACGAGCACGGCATGGACCCGATTTCCTTCGGTGCGACCGTTGGTGCGGCGATGGAACTTTACGATCTCGGCATCCTGACAAAAGAACAGATTGGTCTGGAGGCGCAGTTCGGGTCGGCCGAGGCGCTGTGCAAGCTGGTCGAGATGACGGCGCATGGCGAGGGCTTCGGCAAGGAACTTGGCATGGGCAGCGCCCGCATGTGCGCCAAGTATGGCAAGCCGGAGCTGTCGATGAGCGTCAAGGGCCAGGAGTTTCCGGCTTACGATTCGCGTGGCATTCAGGGCATGGGCCTGACTTATGCCACTTCCAACCGCGGTGCCTGCCACTTGCGCTCCTACACTGTTGCTTCCGAGGTGCTCGGCATTCCGGTCAAGACCGATCCGCTGACCACCGATGGCAAGCCGGAGCTGGTCAAGGCTTTTCAGGACGCGACTTCAGTGTTCGATGCGGCCGGGATCTGCATTTTTACCAGCTTCGCCTGGACGCTGGCCGATGTGCAGCCACAGGTGCAGGCCGCCTGCGAGGGCGACTGGTCGATGGACAAGCTGAATCTGGTCGGTGAGCGAATCTGGAACATGGAGCGCCAGTTCAATCTGGCCGCCGGCTTGACTGCTGCCGACGATGACCTGCCACCACGCCTGAAGACCGAACCGGCCAAAACCGGCCCGGCCAAGGGCTTGGTCAATGGCATCGACAAGATGAAGCCGGAGTACTACAAGATCCGCGGTTGGGACAGCAACGGCGTGCCGGACAAGGCCACCCTGGACCGCCTCGGCCTCTGAGCGGCACTTGCGGGGCGGTGCATTGCGCCGCCCCGCGTTCTCCCTGACGGAGCACGGACATGAAACACATCATTCTCGGCAACGGGCCGGCCGGCGTCGTTGCCGCCGAGGCTCTGCGCCAGGCCGCCCCGGCTGACGACATCCTGCTGGTCGGTAGCGAGCCGGAGCCGCCGTATTCGCGAATGGCGATTCCCTATCTGCTTGAAGGCAATATCGACGAAGCAGGTACTTACCTGCGCAAAAGTGAAGGCCATTTCGAGTCGATGTGCATCCGCCAGAAGCAGGGGCGGGCGGTTGCGGTGAACACGGAAAAGCGCACGATTTTGTTCGATGACGGGCGTTTCGAGGATTTCGACCGCTTGCTGATTGCGACTGGTTCGCACCCGGTGCGGCCGCCGATTCCCGGTATCGACCTGCCCGAAGTGCAAACCTGCTGGACGCTGGCTGACGCCCGCGCCATCACCGAACGGGCGAAGCCTGGCAGCCGGGTAGTGCAGCTCGGCGCCGGTTTCATCGGCTGTATCATCATGGAGGCGCTGGTCAAACGCGGTGTCGACCTGACCGTGGTCGAGATGGGCGACCGGCTGGTGCCGCGGATGATGACGCCGGCTGCAGGTGGCATGATCCGGCGCTGGGTTGAAAGCAAAGGGATACGGGTTCGTACCGGGGCCGGCGTCGAATGCATTGAGGCGGGATCGTCGTCACCGCTCATTGTCGCGCTGACGACAGGCGAACACCTTGCGTGCGATCTGTTGATTGTTGCTGCCGGGGTTGCGCCCAACGTCGCCTTCCTTGAGGGCACCGATGTGCACGTGGCCAAGGGTGTGCTGGTCGATGATGGCATGCAGACTTCGGTGCCCGGCATCTATGCGGCGGGCGATGTTGCCGAGGCCCCCGATCTATTCAGCGGCCGCCATCTGGTGGCCGCAATCCAGCCCAATGCCGCCGATCAGGCGCGGATTGCGGCGCTCAACATGGCTTGCCGTGACGGCGCGCAGCGGGCGCGGATGAAAGGCGTGCTGGCGATCAACGTGCTCGATTCACTGGGCATGATTTCCTCATCCTTCGGCGAATGGCAGGGGGTCAAGGATGGTGATGGCGTCGAACTGGCCGACGAGGCGAATGGCCGTTATCTCAGCCTGCAGTTTCAGGGTGATGTGCTGATTGGCGCCACGGCGATCGGCTGGACGCAGCATATCGGCATCCTGCGCGGCCTGATTCAGTCTAAGACTCGGCTCGGCGAATGGAAGGCCCGGCTGCTGGCCTCGCCGACCCGCTTCGTCGAAGCGTATATCGCCTGCCAGCGTCCTGCCAGCTAGGTCATGAAGGTGACCTTGAAGCTTTACGCCACCCTCGCCGACTACCTGCCGGCGGGGGCGCGCAATAACCGGGTCGAGTTGGACGTGGCGGATGCTGCTACGGTGAACGCGGTTTTGGCGCCATTTTCACTGCCACCAAAACTGACGCATCTGGTCTTGATCAACGGTGTCTTTGTTCCGCCGGAGGCACGCGACAGCACGCCATTGGCCGAAGGCGATGCGCTGGCGGTCTGGCCGCCGATCGCCGGCGGCTGAGCCGGTCAAAGTGGCGCTTCCATGGAGTCGCCAGCGGCAGCGAGTGATGAACTGCACGCCGGCCGAATTCCGGCGGGCGCTGGTGCAGGCCTTCGGTACTGAGGTCAGCGGTGATCTGAAGGCGCTTCGGCTGAGGCGCGGCCCTGTGACCCTGGCGTTCCGGATGCATCCGGAAGCAGGTCGGCAGCTCGGTCTGCTGCACATCGCCGCTCTGCATGTCGATATCTCGGTCGAGCACGGCGAAGACAGTGATGACAGTGATGACCACAGCGCCGTGACCGCGCTGCTGGCGGAAGTCGACCGCGCGACCCTGCGCGGCGGCGGTTAGATCGGGCGCTTACTGCTCGATTTTGCAGATGATGACCGCGTCGCCCGGTACCTGGTAATCGGCGGCGAGTGCGGCGCGGGCGATATCTTCGATCGACTGGCCATCGGTGGTGACAATGCGGCGGGCGGCGCTGAAATCGGCCGGCAGGCCGGCGCGGTCGCGGGTAATACGGAAATGAACCTTGACTAGCATTTTGCTGGACTCCGAGTGTGACTTTTATGATTTGCGCGCATTTTAGTCACTGGGCTCGGTCGATCCATTGGGGTTTTCCACAGGTAGGGCGAGACGGTAAAGACGATCTGCCTCAAGGCGCCGGCACGCGAAGTACGCTCGATTCCATCGGTGCGGCAGCGCGCTGCCTAATCCCGTTCGAAGTCCGATAGCTCCTCGCGGGTGTTGATGTTTTCGAAGGCTGCAGCGACATCGTCAAAGGGAACGTCGACGACGTTCAGCGTTGCGTACCAGCGAGCGAATTTGCGTTCACCACTCGCCAGAAAGTCGGTCAGGTGCGGAAGGAGGCAGCGCTTGCCGAGACAAAAGACAGGGTGTTGCTGATCAAAGGTACGGGCAACGGCGAGATCGGCGTCAGCTGCGGTCAACGCGGAAAACAGGCGAAAAACCAGATCGTCCGGAAGAAAGGGGGAATCGCAGGGGGCGGTAGCGACCAGTGGCGTCTCCGCTGCGGACAAGGCGGCGTGCAGTCCGGCGAGTGGTCCGGCAAAGCCCGGCACCTGGTCAGTGACTACCGGGCAGCCGAATTCCGCATATCGCTCAAGGTTCTGGTTCGCACTGATCATCAGGTAGCCGACCTGAGACTGGAGACGGTCGACGACCCAGGCCGCCAACGGTTTGCCGCGCAGGCGCTGCATTCCCTTGTCCACGCCACCCATGCGGCGACCCTGGCCGCCGGCGAGGACGACACCGGTAATAAGTTCGCGAGCATCACTGAACGTGTTCATGGCTTGAATGTCTCCTTAGCCGCAAATTCTGGCGCTTGCCGACTCCAGCCTCGGCAGTGTCAATACACCAAGGTCCGCCATGCCGGATCCAGCGTGCGGGCCACGAAGGCGGTGGCGCCTGCCGCTCCGGCTTGGGGAAGCAAAACATCCTGCTCGGTGATCCAGGCGGCGCGGGCCATGCCGCAGGCGTACAGGCTGGCGCCGGCGGCCAGCACTTCCCGCAGAAAATCACCGATCGACTTCTCCCGCGCTTCGGTCCCCCAGGCGTTGTCCGCGATATCTGCAATCAGCCAGCGAACGGCCGGGCCGGCGAAATGAATTTCAACCTCGGCATCCAGTGCGCGGGCCGCGAGCGCGTGCACCAGGGGGGTCACACAGAGTTCCGGGCGTTCCGGTGTGGCGGCCCAGATCAGTATGGCCAGCCTGTCAGTCAAAGGACGCGTCCGGTTCGAGCTTGAGGATATGCTGGCGATAGGCGGCGGCGTCTACCAGCGTCAGTGTTTCCGTATTCCAGGCGGTGGCGGTTCCCCGCGCCATCCAGCCTGTACCGTAAGGGTCGGTATTCACCATGCGAGGGCGCTCTTCTGCCAGTTCATTGCCTTCAAGCAACAGAAAGGAAATGGGGGCGTGAACGGCAAGTACCGTCTTGCGGCACTCCACGGTGCCCATGCCGCGTCCAAGGGACACCTCGGCGCCTTTGGGCTTGCTGGTGAAGGCGATGATTTCACCGGCGAGGAAAGTGCCGAAACTCGTGGCACCGACCAGCACCTCGCCGTTGTCCTGTGCCTGCACCCACATGTTGTATTGCGGGCAATAGAGGCGATCATCCGGGATGGAGCCGTGGAAGGGAGTGTGAGCCATTTATGAAACTAATAATGGCGGAAGGAAGCAGGAGTCGAACCTACCCAAACCTGTTTGACAGGTCCTGACGGTTTTGAAGACCGTCCGTCCCACCGGGGAACGATTCCTTCCGTTGTTCATAATCCGAATTGCTCCGGAGAACCGCGCAAAACATGGGTGTCGCGCACTCGGCGAGTGTAGCCGATGCGGTCGAAGAATTCGAGGATATGGATGGCGACTTTTCGCCCGCCGCCGATCTGGTCGCGCAGTGGCGCGGCGCGGGCGCAGCCATTCGCGTTATTGAGGTCGGCGACGCGACGGGCCAGGTCGGCGACTGCCTCGGCGGTGAAGTAGTGGTCGTGGGCTACCGGATAGGCATCGCCGAAGCGGGCGACGCGCCTGAACAGATTACGCACGGTCTCCTCCGCGATGCCGGTGGCCTTGGCGACGTCGCGGACGCGGGGCGGAGCATAGGGCGCAGCCGAAAGCAGCGGCTTCAGGGTTTGCCACAAGTCTCGATCGCCCGCCGGCAACTGCACGCGGTGTTCCGGCAGGTGCAGCCAGGCATTTGTCCGGGCAATCCGGCCGTCGGCCAGCGGCGCCGCAAGCAGGACATCAAAGGCCGGGCGGGACAGGGTTGGCAGCGTCAGGCGGCGAAGGCGGTCACGTTCGACGCCGGGCATGTCCGGGGCATGCTCATGCTCTGCGGTCAACGCGGAAAACAGGCGAATTTCGAGTGATTTCCAGACTTCGGGCGAAAAGGCGGTATCACCGACGACCTGAAGCTGCAAGGTAGCGCAGAGCTTGGTCAGCACCTCGGTATCGAGATTGCGGTTCAGCGCGTAGGGCGCGAGTTCGACACCGGCTGGCTGTTGCCCGGCGGCCAGCCGCAAGGCTGTTGCCGGATCGGGGTCGGCCAGCGCGGCGAGCATGGCCAGCCGTTCCGGACTGCGTTTGCGGCGAACCGGCGGGAAGATGTCAAGCACGCTACCGCCGCCGATGGTGTGTCGAGCGGCAGCATCGCGCAGGATGAATCGGTCGCCGGCTAGTGCGCCGATCTCGCGTTCGAGCATCAACTGCGCCCAGCCTTCAGCGCCGGGTGCGATCTCGTCGGCACCCAGCAGCGCGACGCGGGCGGATACATCCTCGGCGCCGAGGTGCAAATGCACCTGCGTCCAGTGTTTGAGCGGCAGCTGGCCGCCGAGTACACGCACGCGGGCATCGAAACGGCGGACAGGCGCGTGCAGCGCTGGCGCGACCAGCCACTGGCCTCGCGACACCTCGCTCTTCTCGACGCCGGCAAGCGCCAGCGCAATGCGTTGTCCGGCGCAGCCAAGCTCGGCCGGCGCATCCTGGGCCCGCAGGCTGCGCACGCGTACTGGCTTGCCTGACGGCGACAACAACAGCGAATCGCCGACCCGCACCTCGCCGGCAAAGGCCGTGCCGGTGACGACGGTGCCGGTACCGGAGAGCGTGAAGCAGCGGTCGATGGCCAAGCGGAAGCCGCCATCGGTCTTATGTATCTGCGCGTTGGCAGCAGCGGCGACGAGGTGGGACTTCAGCGGGGCGATGCCCTCGCCGGTCGTTGCGGCGACGGGGAAGATAGGGGCATCGGCCAGCTCAGTGCCCGCAAGCAGTTCGGCAATTGCTGTTTTTGCCTGGTTTTCCCAGTTGGCCGTAACAGTATCGATTTTCGTCAGCGCCACCGCGCCGCGGCGGATACCAAGCAGTTCGATGATTTCCAGATGCTCGCGGGTCTGCGGCATCGGACCGTCATCGGCGGCAATGACCAGCAGCGCGAAGTCGATGCCGGTGGCACCGGCCAGCATGTTGTGGATCAGCTTTTCGTGGCCGGGAACGTCGATGAAACCGAGCGTCTCGCCGGTGGGCAGCGGCTGGTAGGCGTAGCCGAGATCAACGGTGATGCCGCGTGTCTTTTCTTCCTTCAGGCGATCGCAGTCGACGCCGGTCAGGGCTTTGACGAGCGTCGTCTTGCCGTGGTCGATGTGCCCTGCCGTCCCGATGATCATGAGATGCTGTCCTTGTTGAAAAGCGGTGGCCCGGCAACGGGCCACCGGGAAGATTAGCCGAACATGTCCTCGTACATGCGCCCGGCCCAGGCGAAGTCTTCGGTCACCAGTTCGTCACGGCGCAGGTTGTCGTCGTCCTGGTCCTGCACGATCTGGCCCTTGTCATTCACCCAGTATTTGAATCGCACAGCGATGTCTTCGCGCGGCTCGGTGTTGACCATCATGAAGCACAGGTTGTCGGGCAGCGCGTACTTCGGTTCGCGGCCCTTGACGCGTTCGCTGATGTACTTGGCGACGATCTTGGCGTGCGCGTTGGCAACGTGGCCGGCCTTCGGGTAGAAGCGGAAGAGCGGCGAGACCATGCCGACCGAGTCGCCGATGACGTAGGTGTCCGGGTCATCCTTCATGTTCAGCATGAAGGGATCGACTCCGGCCCAGCCAGTCGGCTTGCCTTCGTCGTTCCGGCCGATGACGCCGGCTTTCCATGCCATGTCGCCGGCTTGGTGCGGGGCCATGAGAATCGAGTGATCGAAGGTGAAATCGCCGGCAGCGGTCTTGATCTTCTTGTTGTACGGGTCGACTTCGCTGATCACCGCCTTGGGCACGTAGACGATCTGGTCCTTGTACAGGTTGGCGAAGGCTTCCTGGAAGCCGCCGGTAATTGGCGCCGGGCTCGGCTTCGGGTCGAGGATGATGACCTTGCCCTTGATCTTGCGCTGCTTGAACAGGCCAGCGATCAGGCAGGCGCGCTCATAGGGTGACGGCGGGCAGCGATGCGGCGGGGGCGGCAGGGTCATGACCAGGTCGCCACCCGTGAAATTCTGGATGCTCTGCTTGAGGCGGAAATGCTCAGCGTTCGGGATGTAGGCGGCCGGGAACATCGCCTTGGTGTAGTCGGCCGCCTTGCGGTCGTTGCCGAACCAGGCTTCGTACTGGTAACGGATGCCAGCACCGATAATCAGGTAGTCGTAATCGACCCAGCCTTGCGCCGTGATGACGCGCTTTTTCTCACGTTCGAAGGCTGTGACTTCGGTCTGGATGAAGTGGTAGCCGTACTTCTGCGCGACATCGAGGTAACTGAAGGTCAGGAATTGCGTATCGACGACATCGACCAGCCACTTGTTGCTCATCGGGCAGGAGAAGAATACCGGGTTGCGTTCGAGCACGACGACTTCGAGCGTCGGATCGAGCAGGCGCAGATGCTTGGCCGCGGTAATGCCACCCCAGCCGCCGCCACAAATGACGACGCGCTTTCCGGTAGCTTTGGGCAGCAGCGGGTCGGATTGTATCTGGATCAGGAAAGGCAACGGGCTGGTCGGCGCGGCGATACTCGCCGTCGCCCCCAGCGCCGCACCGGCGGCGAGGAACTGTCTGCGGTTCAAGGTCATCTTGTCTTCTCCATTCATTCAACCACCCGGACACGGAGATGCCCGGATTTACAGGTGCCCTGGCGGGCGGGGCGAAGGCAGCAGGCGGTACGCAGACCGCCCGGCGAGGCTGCTTTCAAATTTTCATTTGCGACAACTGGGCGACGAAGCGCGCTTCGTCCTTCATCTCCAGGCAGCGCAGGTCGAGATGATACGCATCGTCGCGGATGTGGCCGATGACCGGCGTCGGCAGGCCGCGGAAGGCGGCTTCGACGGTCAACAGGAATTTTCCGGCTTTTTTGAAATTCGGCCGGACGACCAGCGCCGCCGAGGGCAGGCGTTCGACCGGCAAGGCGCCGCTACCGATCTGGCTGCTGCACGGGGCGACACTGATCGTGGCCTGTTCGCCGATGGCGACCTGCACGGCGGGCAACAAGCGCTCGGCCAGCGCCGTAATTTCGGCGACGGATCGGGTCAGCAGGCGCAAGGTCGGCAGGCGTTCGGCCAGACGATCCGGGTCGCGGTACAGGCGCAGCGTGGCTTCGAGCGCCGCCAGCGTCGTCTTGCCGACACGCAGGGCGCGTTTGAGCGGGTTCTTCTTTATCTTGGCGATCAAGTCCTTGCGGCCGACGATGAGTCCGGCCTGCGGCCCGCCGAGCAGTTTGTCGCCGGAGAAGGTCACTATGTCGGCGCCGGCGGCCAGCGCCTGCTGCGGCGTCGGTTCGGCCGGCAGCCCGAGGGCGGCGAAGTCGCAAATCGTGCCGCTGCCGAGGTCGATCATGAACGGCAGGCCGGCGTCGTGGGCGATGGCGGCAATGGCCTTTTCCTCGACCGCCTTGGTGAAGCCGGTCACCGCGTAGTTGCTGGTGTGCACCTTCATGAGCAAGGCCGTCTTCGGGCCGATGGCCTCGGCATAGTCCTTTTCATGCGTGCGATTGGTGGTGCCGATCTCGACCAGTTTGACCTGAGCCCGACGCATCACGTCGGGGATGCGGAAGGCACCGCCTATCTCGACCAGCTCGCCACGCGAGACGACCGCCTCCTTGCCCTGGGCCAAGGCATTGAGCGTGAGCAGCACGGCGGCGGCATTGTTGTTGACGATGGTCGCCGCGATGTTGGGGTCACCATCGGCAACCAGTTCGGCGAGCAGGCCGGAGACGAGATCGTCGCGGTCGCCTCGCCCGCCAGAAGCCAGGTCGTATTCCAGCGCACAGGGCGAACGCGCCGCCTCGACCATGAGCGCGATGGCCTCTTCAGCCAGCTGGGCGCGACCGAGGTTGGTGTGCAGGACGGTGCCGGTCAGATTGAAGACGGTGCGCAGGTTGGCCCGGCCGGCCTCATCGGCCCGACGGCGGATGGCGGCGAGCAGGTTCGCCTCGTCAGGCAGCGGCAGGCCGTGCTTGAGGCCCTCGCGGGCGGCGGCCAGTTCGGACCGGACGACGCCGGTGACGAGCGGGCGGCCGTGAGTTTCGATGGCTGCGGAAAGTTGCTGCAGGACGCGGTCGACCGCGGGAAGACGTTTGTTTTCGTTCATGGCTTTCACCCGGACCGGGCAGAAAGGTTAATCAAAGGCGTTTAGCCGCTGTAAGCACCGATCAAAAGCAGATTGGGGCCGGAGCGCTGGTAGCCCGCCTCGTCGACCAGCATGTCGAGCGCCAGGGTGGCAAGGTCGTCGGCGACCGGATCCACACGGGGGTCTTTTTCCTGATAGACGATCTTCAGGTAGTTCTTGCAGGCGTCGCAGGTCTCGGCGCGGACGGCACCTTTCGAACCTTCGAGTTCTTGCAGCGCGACTTCCTTGTCGGTGTCGCAGGCCGTGCAGGTGGCGCGCGGCACGTTCCATTCGGTATTGCACAGGCTGCAGTGCAGATAGCGCAGGTTGTTGATCGCCGCGCCGAGGCGGACGACGCTGGAAACCGCCGGGCTGCCGCAGCAGGGGCAGACGTGGTGGGCATCGAGTTTCTGCAGATGCCCGGCATCCAACTGGCTGGCCAGTTGGGTATAGACGACTTGCAGCGCGGCGGCGACGAAGGGAAGTTCGCCGGCGTTGGCGGCATCGAGATTGCCGTCGAGCAGGGTTTCGGCCAGTTGTTCGAGATCGTCGTCAGCGGCCGCCTGCAGCGTGGCGAGTGCCACGGCAGCGCCCTCCGGGGACTCTGGTGCGAGTTCGCGGGCGATCTGGCGCAGCGCATCGCGCCAGGCGGCCGGGCGCTTGCCCAGATCGAGCGGCGGCATCGCGTGGGTACGCGCATTGGCCAAGGCTTCAGCCGGAGGCAGGTCGAGCGGCGGCAGGCACTTCAGGGCGGCTTGCTGGGCAGCACTGAGGCGCCCGAGGAAGGCCAGCCAGTCGCCGAGGCTATGGCCAGTGGCGAGCAGGAAAAAACGGTCGGCACGGTCGGCGAAGAGCGTCGTCGTTACCGGGAGAAGGATCGGAGCCGCTTCTTCGGTGGGGGCCTGGAAATTGATGGGTTGGGATTGCATGGCGGGTCTTTCGTTCTTGTTGTGTGTCAGCTGCGGTGAACCCGGATTTTTGCCGAAAATTGACTAATAAAAAATGGGGATGCGCCAATTGCTCGCCGCAGAGCCCCGGAATACGCAAGGTAGATCTGTGTCAGGCCGGGCGGTACTTCATTGCCCGGCCTGTATTCACGGCTGCATTACTTGCCAGTCACCTGACGATACCAGCCACGGTGATGCTGCTTGGCCCAGGCGCGGGTGACCGTGCCGTACCACATGGCGCGGATGGTGCCCTTGACCCAGATGGCAGCATAGACGTGGACCATGATCAGGCCGATCATGACCGCGCCGGCCGCGGCATGCACCACGGCGCCCAGGCGGACGAGCGTGATGTCAAAGCCGAAGTAGGCGCGCCAGATCAGGATGCCCGACACCGTCATCAGCAGCATGCAGATGGCCAAAGCCCAGAACATGACTTTCTGGCCACCGTTGTACTTGCCCTGTTCCGGCATGTCGTGGTCATTGCCATCTACCATGTTCTTCGCCTTGCTCAGCCACTCATGGTCGGCCGGGGTCATCTTGTTCAAGTGCTTGAACTTGACGTATAGCCCGAGGAAGGACAGCGCCATCAACACCCCGAGGAAGGGGTGAATGATGCGAGCCCAGACCGGGCCGCCGAACAGTTGGGTCAGCGGGAAGAAGGCCGGATGGAAAAAGGCCAGACCGGAGAGCGCGAGCAGGATGAAGCTGATGCCCACGACCCAGTGATTGGCCCGTTCGTTGGCCTCGTAACGCTTGAGATCTTTCGGATCGCGGATCATTTTGCTGCCTCCTTATCCTCGGCTTCGATCTCGTCCTCGATTTCCTTCGAAACCTCGTTCGGACCCTTGGTGACGTAGTGGAACAGGCTGCCGAGGGCGATACCGGCCAGAGCCAGCGTGGCCAGCGGCTTGGTGAAGCCCTTCCAGATGGAAACCAGCGCGCTGATCGACGGGTTGGCCGGCAGGCCGGCATACAGATCCGGCTTGTCGGCATGGTGCAGCACATACATCACGTGCGTGCCACCCACCCCTTCCGGATCGTACAGCCCGGCCTTCTCGTAGCCACGCTCCTTCAGGTCGGTAATACGCTTGGAAGCATAGTCCTTCATGTCTTCCTTGCTGCCAAACTGAATGGCGCCGGTCGGACAGGCCTTCGCACAGGCAGGAGCCTGATTGACGGCGACTCGGTCGGAACACAGCGTGCACTTGTAGGCCTTGCTGTCCTTTTGCGAGATACGCGGGACGTTGAACGGACAACCGGTCACGCAGTAGCCGCAACCGATGCAGTTTTCCTGATGGAAATCCACGATGCCGTTGCTGTACTGAATGATCGCGCCGGGCGAGGGGCAGGCCTTCAGGCAGCCGGGGTCGGAACAGTGCATGCAGCCGTCCTTGCGGATCAGCCACTCCAGCTTGTTGTTCTGCTCGACCTCGGTGTAGCGCATGACGGTCCAGGAGTCTGCGGACAGATCCATCGGATTGTCGTAAACGCCATGGCAGTTGCCCACCTCGTCACGGATGTCGTTCCATTCCGAACACGCCACCTGACAGGCCTTGCAGCCGATGCAGGCGGACACGTCGATGAGTTTGGCGATCTCCACCGTCTGCCGGGCTTGCGGCGCCGGCGTCGTGGTGGCGGAGCGCTGTTTGATGTCTAGCGATTGCAGTGCCATATCAGCGCTCCTTTATGCCTTCTCAATGTTAACGAGGAACGCCTTGTACTCCGGCGTCTGCGTATTGGCGTCACCGACGAATGGCGTCAGGGTATTGGTGATGAAGCCTGGCTTCGTCGCTCCCTTGAAACCGTAGTGGATCGGGATGCCGACGGTGTGCACCTTCTTGCCGTCGACGTCCAACGCCTTGATGCGTTTGGTCACCACCGCTACGCCCTTGATGAAGCCGCGGTTGGAGCGGATCTTGACCTTGTCGCCGGCCTTGATGCCCTTCTCCTTGGCCAGCTCCTCGCCGATTTCGACAAACTGCTCCGGCTGCATGATCGCGTTGATCTTGCTCTGCTTGGTCCAGTAGTGGAAATGCTCGGTCAGGCGGTAGGTCGTTGCCACGAACGGGAAGTCCTTGGCGGTGCCAAAGGCCTCCATGTCGCCCTTGTAGACCCGTGCGGCCGGATTCGACTTGGCCTTGGGGTTTTTCGGGTGCAACGGGTTGGCCTCGAGCGGGCTTTCGAACGGCTCGTAGTGCTCGGGCATCGGCCCTTCGGCCATCAGATCGCGGCAGAACAGACGTGCCACGCCTTCCGGGTTCATGATGAAGGGCATGACGTTCTGGTCAGGTGCGGCATCCGGACGCATGTCGGGGACATCGTTGCCGCCCCACTTGTCGCCCACCCACTTCAACACAGTGCGCTTCGGATCCCACGGCTTGCCGGACAGATCCGCGGAGGCACGGTTGTAGATGATGCGGCGGTTGACCGGCCAGGCGAAGCCCCAGTTCAGCGTTTGGCCGAGACCGGACGGATCGGCATTGTCACGCCGCGCCGAGAGGTTACCGGCTTGCGACCAGACACCGCAGTAAATCCAGTTGCCGCAGGTGGTTGAGCCATCGTCGCGCAGCATGGCAAAGCTCGGCAATTGCTCGCCAGCCTTGACCAGCACCTTGGTTGGGTCCTTGGGGTCGAGGACGTCGGCCAGCGCCTTGCCGTTGATTTCGCGCAGCAGTTCTTCTGGCGACGGCTTGGTCGGCTGGTTGTAGGCCCAGGTCAACTTCAGGATCGGGTCCGGGAAGGCGCCGCCGTCCTTGGCGTACATTTCCTTGAGCTTCAGGAACAGCGTCGCCATGATTTCGGTGTCGTCCTTCGCATCGCCCGGGGCATCGGCAGCCTTCCAGCGCCACTGGATGACGCGGCCGGAGTTGGTGAAGGTGCCAGCGGTTTCAGCGAATAGCGAGGTCGGCAGACGGAAGACTTCAGTCTGGATTTCAGCCGGCTTCACATCGTTGAACTCGCCATGCGGCTTCCAGAACTCGGAGGTGTCGGTCGCCAGCGGGTCCATGACGACCAGCCACTTCAGCTTGGACAGGCCATCGCTGACCTTCTTCTTGTTCGCCACCGATGCCAGGGGGTTGAAGCCTTGGCAGAAGAAGCCGGTCATCTTGCCCTGATACATCTGGTCGAACATCTGCAGGACGTCGGAGGCGCCGCCCAACTTCGGCATGAAGTCGTAGGCGAAATCGTTGTCCTTGTTCGCAGCATCACCCCACCAAGCCTTGCACAGGCTGGTGAACCACTTCGGGAAATTCTGGCCGAAGTTCATCTGGCCCGGACGCATTGCCTTGGGCGTGCGCTTTTCCAGATAAGTGCTCCGATCTTTATCGGCATCCGTCGGCGCGCCGACGTAACCTGGCAGGTTCTGGGCGTAGAGCGCGAAGTCGGTAATGCCCTGGACGTTGGCGTGACCACGCAGCGCGTTGATGCCGCCACCGGCCATGCCCATGTTGCCGAGCAACTGCTGGATGATCGCCATGCAGCGGATGTTCTGTGAGCCGACGGAGTGCTCGGTCCAGCCCAGCGCGTACAGGTTGGTCATCGTCTTGTTCGGCGCCGCGGTCTCGGCGATGTACTCGCAGACCTTGAGGAAGGCATCCTTCGGCGTGCCGCAGACCTGAGCGACGACATCCGGTGTGTAGCGGGAGTAATGCTTCTTCAGCAGCTGCCAGACGCAGTTCGGATCCTGCCAGGTCTCATCGACCATGGCGTAGCCGTCCTTGTCCATCTGGTACTTCCAGCTGTCTTTGGCGTAGCTGCGCTTCTCCTCGTTGTAGCCGGAGAAGATGCCGTCATCGAAGCCGAATTTGGTATCGACCAGGAACGCCGCATTGGTGTAATGCTTGACGTAATCGTGGTGGATCTTGTCGTTGCTGATCAGGTAATTGATGACGCCGCCGAGGAAGGCGATGTCGGAACCCGGACGGAGCGGTGCATAGTAGTCAGCGACCGATGCGGTACGGTTGAAGCGCGGGTCGACGACCACGAGCTTCGCTTTGCGCGTTTTCTTGGCTTCAATGACCCACTTGAAGCCGCAAGGATGCGCTTCAGCAGGGTTGCCGCCCATGACGAAAACGAGGTCTGCGTTCTTGATGTCAACCCAGTGGTTGGTCATCGCGCCACGCCCAAAACTCGGAGCCAGACTGGCCACCGTGGGAGCGTGTCAAATGCGTGCCTGGGTGTCGATCGAAGTCATCCCCAACGCGCGAAGAGTCTTCACGGTCAGGTAGCCTGCTTCGTTCTGTGCAGCGGATGAGGCGAGGAAGCCGGTTGTGGTCCAGCGGTTGACGGTCACGCCATCCTTGTTCTGGGGCATGAAATTCGCGTCACGGTCGGCCTTCATGTGCTTGGCGATGCGGTCGAAGGCTTCCATCCAGGAGATCTTCTTCCATTCCGCCGAGCCGGCCTCGCGCACTTCCGGCCACTTCAGGCGATTGGCGCTCTGCACCATGTCGCGCAAGCCGGCGCCCTTCGGGCACAGTGTGCCGCGGTTGACCGGATTGTCCGGGTCGCCTTCGATGTGAATGATCTCGGCCGGGGTGTTCTTGGACTTGTCCCCGGTCGAATAGATGAGCACCCCGCAGGATACCGAGCAGTACGGACAGATGTTCCGGGTCTCGGTCGCGCGGGCGAGCTTGAAGGTGCGTACTTCCGCCTGGGCTGCCGTAGGAGAGAAGCCCATTGCAACGATGGACGATCCCGTCAGCCCGGCGGAGCAGACCTTGAAGAACTGCCGCCGATTCATGTTCATTTTGTATTTCCTCCTTATGCGACTCCTGGTCGCAACGGGAACTTAGCGCAAATAACATGCCTGAATTTGTAAACCATTGACGCATTGGCAATCGATGCGTGCATTACCGTTATGAAATTGAGACATTTTGTCCTTGCTGGGGTGGGTTTGGACAAAATGTCCAGGCCGAGGCAGGTGCGTCCCCATTTGCTGGCGGTGTTATTCTGCTTGCCGCCATGCTGACGACTGTAATGGACGCCCTCGCGCTGCTTGCCAGCTTCGATCACCGACTGCTCGACATCGTCGGCCTGTCCTTGCGCGTCAGTCTCACTGCCTTGTTGATCGGCAGCCTGATCGGCCTGCCGCTCGGTGCCTGGCTGGCGGTGGCTGCCTTTCCCGGGCGCGGGGCGCTGATCGTCGTGCTCAATGCGCTGATGGGGTTGCCTTCGGTGGTGGTCGGCGTCGTGGTCTACCTGCTGCTGTCACGCAGCGGGCCGCTCGGGTCGCTGGGGCTGCTCTTCTCCCCAGCGGCGATGATTTTCGCGCAAACCCTGCTCGTCGTGCCCCTGATTGCTGCCGTGTCGCGGCAGATAGTCGAAGATGCCTGGCGGGAATACAGCCCGGAATTTTCCGTTATCGGGCTCAGCCGGCGGCAGGCGGTCGGCTTGCTCCTGGCCGATTGCCGTTTTTCCCTGACCGTCGCAACGCTCGCCGGGCTCGGGCGGGCGATGTCCGAAGTCGGTGCAGTGATGATCGTCGGTGGCAATATCGACGGCTTTACGCGGGTGATGACCACGGCCATCGCCCTCGAAACAAGCAAGGGCGACCTCGCTTTGTCGATTGCCCTCGGGCTGGTGCTGATCGCCCTGATTCTCGGGCTAAACGCCGCCATTCAAGGTGTTCGCTGCTGGGCCGCGAGGCGTTACGACTGATGTTTCCGCTGACCCTCTCCGCCCTCCGTTTTGCCCCGCCTGGACGCGTCGTTCTCGACAGCGTCGACCTGACGCTGGGGGGCGAGGGTATCAGCGTCATTCTCGGCCCCAACGGTGTCGGCAAGACCTTGTTGCTGCGCCTGATCGCCGGCCTGCTGCCGGCCGACGGCGGTGCCTTGGACTGGGGCGGCACGGCGCGCCCGGATCAGCGGCTGGCAATGGTGTTCCAGCAGCCGATGATGCTGCGCCTGTCGGTGTTTGCGAATGTCGAATTTGCGCTGCGCCCGCAAGCCTTGAGCGCCGCCGAACGCCGGCAGCGGACGGCGGCGGTGCTGGCACGCGTCGGCTTGGAACATCGCGCAAGCGAATGTGCGCGCCTGCTTTCCGGCGGCGAGCGGCAGCGTCTGGCGCTGGCGCGGGCCTGGGCGATGCAGCCGCGCCTGCTGCTACTTGATGAACCGACGGCCAGCCTGGATCCATCCGCGACCGAACAGGTCGAGAACATCATCCGTGAGATCCGCACCGAAGGCGCCAAGGTGCTGATGACCACGCACAACCTCGGGCAGGCAACGCGGCTGGCTGATGACATCATTTTTCTTGCCGACGGCCGGGTGCAGGAGCATGCGCCCGCCCAGCGCTTCTTTGCCCGGCCGCAATCGGCAGCTGCCCGGGCCTTCCTGCAGGGCGAACTGCCATGGCGGATCGCCTTCGATCGTTGATCCCGCTGCTGGTCACCCGGCCCTGCCTTCCGGTAGGCTTGCTGCCGATACTGACATGCCGTGGCCAGCTGCCGCGACGCCATCCCTGGATATGAACATGACTGATACCTCCTGTACTTCATACGATCCCGCCAATCACGCGTTGTCGGCTGCCGAAGCGCGTGCGCGCATGGTTGGCGAAGTCACCCCGATTACCGGTCGCGAATTTGTCGCCGTGCGCAGTGCTCTCGGCCGCGTGCTGGCCGCCGACATCATCGCGCCGCATGACGTGCCGGCCCATGACAATTCGGCGATGGATGGTTACGCCGTCCGCTTCGACAGTCTGGCAGCCGAAGGCGAGACACGCCTGACGGTGGTTGGCACGGCCTTCGCCGGCAATGCCTTCTCCGGTCTGGTGGGCAAAGGCCAGGCGGTACGCATCATGACCGGGGCTGTGCTGCCGGCCGGCGCGGATACCGTGGTTGTTCAGGAAGTGACCCTCAGCGAAGGCAATGAGGTGATCATTCCGGCAGGGCAGCGTGCCGGCCAGAATACCCGCCGCGCTGGCGAAGATCTGGCGCGGGGCAGCGTCGCCTTGCCTGCGGGCAAGCGGATCGGCCCTGCTGAGTTGGGGTTGATTGCCTCACTGGGCGTCGCCGAGCTGGCGGTCTATCGTCGCCTGCGCGTGGCCTTCTTTTCCACCGGGGACGAACTGGCGTCGCTCGGCAATCCGCTGGCGCCGGGCCAGGTTTACGACAGCAATCGCTACACCCTGCACGGCCTGCTCCAGCGCTTCGGTGCCGAGATCATCGACATGGGTGTCGTGCCGGATCGTCCAGAGGCGCTGGAGGCGACGCTGCTTGAAGCGTCGCAGGTGGCCGATGCGATCATTACCACCGGCGGCGTCTCGGTCGGTGAAGCCGATTTCATCAAGGAGATCCTCGACAAACTGGGCGAAGTCCGTTTCTGGAAGCTCAACATCAAACCCGGCCGGCCGATGGCCTTCGGCAAAGTCGGCAACGCCTGGCTGTTCGGCCTGCCCGGCAACCCGGTGGCGGTGATGGTCAGCTACACCCAGTTCGCGCTCGATGCGCTGCACCGCATGGCCGGCATGGACCCCTTGCCGATGCGCCCGTTACTGACGGTGGCGGCAGGCAATGCCATCAAGAAGCAGCCCGGTCGCCGCGAATACCTGCGCGGCAAGGTCGCTGCGTTCGACGGCAAATTCGAGGTAAAAACGGTAGGCAACCAGGGCTCAGGAGTCCTGCGCTCTATGTCGGAAGCCAACTGCTTTGTGGTGCTGCCGGAAGATTGCGCCGGGGTCGCCACCGGTGATCCGGTTACAGTTGAATTGTTTGAAGGACTGCTCTGAAGCATTGGGACATTTTGTCCGGCTGGTGGGTCAGGATGACGCGCCACGCTGAACGGTGACCTCAAGCAAGCAATCGGTGCCAAGGTGCCCGCACGCACCAAGGCCAAGCTGAAATCAGCGGCCATCGAACACATGACCGAACTCGAAAACGATTCTGAACGGGTCAAGTCCTACTTCCAGGACCCATTCGTCAAATATGCCGCTGGACAATGATTCATACTTCACAGGGCCGGATCAATAAATTGAAAATTCGACCCACCGACGGATAGCTCAAAACGTCCTGCAAAGCGGAACCATTGCCTTGAAACAGGTAACGACTCCTATCAACAACCAAGAGGGGTGCTCTTGAGGCGATTAGCCCCCCCCCATGGAACCCCTCTAATTACAACCAACCTCACAACCAAAATTACCCGCCGAAATCAGATACACAGAGCCTCTGGGTCTGCACGCATTAGCCGTTTATTCATCTTGCCTACACTGGTTTTGACGAGTGTTTTGACGAAGCGAACCTGTAGCAAAATTCCGTAGCGCGAGACTCCGGCAGCATCAATTGCATGTGCAGCGTAATTGCGTAGTGCATGTTCGCTGATTTGACCAACATGATCCGGTTTGAGGAGCACTAACGCCAGAGGACGCTCCCCCCACTTCTCGTCGGGTATCCCAATGACAGCAACCTCATGTACGGCTTCATGCTTGGCGATGATGTCCTCAAGCTGTAACGATGAGGTCCATTCGCCACCTGTCTTGATCACATCTTTGATCCGGTCAGTGACCTTGAGATAACCCGATGAATTGATATTCCCGATATCAGCCGTATGCAGGTACCCGCCCGCCCACAAAGCTTCTGATGCCTCCGGCGAACCTACATATCCCTGTGTTAACCATGGGGCCCGTACGACAACCTCGCCTGTCGCTTTGCCATCATGTTCAACATCCTGCATCTCAGGATCTACGATGCGTAAATCAACCAAAGGTAACGGCCGGCCTGTTTTGGCACGAATGACCGCTTGTTCCTCTATGGAACGTCCCAGATCAGCACTATCGAGATGTGCCAAGCTTAGAACTGGACAGGTTTCTGACATGCCATATCCTGTAAAGAGATCCATCCCGAGTTTTTGGGCGTTAATGGCCATTGTTTCCGGCATGGCTGCGCCACCTATCAATATTTTGATGCCAGAAAAATCTGTTGTCTTGGCGTGGGGATGACTCATGATCATGTGCAGGATCGTCGGCACACAATGAGAAAAACTCACCTTCTCTTCGCTAATCAGGCGGCAAATGAGATCCGGCTGATAACGTCCAGGGTAAACCTGCTTGACCCCCATCATTGTCGCCAGATAAGGGAATCCCCAGGCATGGACGTGGAACATCGGGGTCATCGGCATATAGACGTCTTCGCGATGAATGTGGCCTTGACGATGTGCGCCCCCCAAGGCAGCTGCACACCCTAATGTATGAAGGACCAATTGCCGATGACTGAAATACACCCCTTTCGGGTTACCCGTCGTACCGGTGGTATAAAAAGTCGTTGCCTGAGCGTTCTCATCGAAATCAGGAAAATCAAAAAAAGATGCGGCTTCAGCCAGCAGAGCTTCGTATTCACCCGCAACAGCAACCGGAGATGCTGGCATCTCCGCCTCGTCACTGACTAACACGAAGGTTTTTACAGTCTCCAACTGCCCAGCGATTTGCTGAAGGATTGGGAAAAACTCACCATTAACTAGGAGGACATCCGCTTTGGCATGATTCAGTGTGTAAAGAATCTGCTCTGGGCTAAGACGCACATTCACGGTTTGAAGAATGGCACCCATCATGGGTACAGCAAAAAAGCTCTCAAGATAGCGATGGCTATCCCAATCCATCATTGCAACGGTTTGACCTGAAGTCACACCAAGAGAGGACAACGTATTCGCCAATTTGGCAATACGCTCATTTAGGGAAACTCTGCATAACCTCCCGTCATGCGTCCTGATTTGAGAAAATAGTTTCTTGCCATTGCACCGACTGAACAGATGAAACCGATGAAGCAACTCAGCCTCGCCGAGACGGGATTTTTGCCGAAGGCGGGGAAGCCAACCCGGAAAGCGGTCTTCCTTGCGGAGACGGAAACGGTAGTGCCGTGGTCGCGTCTGGAAGGGCTGATTGAGCCGCACTACCCGAAGAAGGGCAGCGGCCGTCCGCCGATGCCGCTCGGGACGATGCTGCGGATTCACTTCATGCAGCAATGGTTTGGGTATTCCGACCCGGCGATGGAAGAAGCGCTGCACGACGTGCCGTTGCTGCGCCAGTTTGCGGGGCTGGATGCCTTCGAGGATGTGATGCCGGATGAAAGCACCATTCTTCGCTTCCGGCACCTGCTGGAAAGGCACGACCTGGCCGTGGCGATCTTTGCCGAGGTCAATGCGGTGTTGTCGGAGAAAGGGCTGTCGATGAAGCGCGGTACGGTGGTAGATGCCACGCTGATTGCAGCGCCGAGTTCGACCAAGAACGAAGACAAGAAGCGCGACCCGGAGATGACGCAAACCAAGAAAGGCAACCAGTGGCACTTTGGGATGAAAGCGCATATTGGCGTCGATGCCGAGAGCGGTTTGATTCATACCGTGGAATGCACGACCGCCAAGGTGGCGGACATCACGATGATGGAAGCCTGCCTGCACGGGGAAGAGGCCATTGCCCTGGGTGATCGGGGCTATCACAAGACGAACCGGACGATTGAGCACTTCGCGAAGGAAGGGGATCTGTCTGTGCTGACGCCGACCAAAAAGCCGGCGGGTGGCGAACTGACGGAAGAGCAGAAAGCGTTCAACCGGATGCTGTCGGCGGTACGGGCGATTGTTGAACACCCGTTCCGGGTGGTGAAGCGCCAGTTTGGTTTCGTGAAGGTTCGCTATCGCGGGTTGGTCAAGAATACCGGGCAGATCACGACCCTGTTTGCGCTGGCCAATTTGTGGCTGGCTCGCAAACGATTGCTGCCCTTGCTGGGCGAGGTGCGTCCGTGAAACCAGAAATGCGGGGTAAAACCCTCGAATCTCACAGTCAGCGCCCGAAAATCGCCTGTTTCTCACGTTTTTTATGACAGCCCGCGCAAAAATGGCCGGTTGTTCAGACAATCCTTAGGGTTCGGTAGTTATAGCGCAGCTTGCCTTGGTAGGTAATTTCCTGGTCCGGAGCGATTGTGAGTGGGGTTAAAAGTAATTGCTTGATGAGCAGTGGATACTGATACGCCGACGGCGTGGATCGAACCAATTTGACTGGCATAGCCCCCCCTTGAAGATATTTTTGTCGCTCGACAGGTCCCAAACAGCACATTCTATTACCAGTGCTTCGCAGAGTTAAAGTGTGGGCTTTAACGGCAGCTTTCTGAGATTGGCCCACCAGGTACCGGCAAGAGTCATGTGGCAAAGGCGATTGCATATGCCGCCGTGCGCCAGGTGTCATTGACCGGCATTATGGAGCCACCGATGATCGGCGTATTGGAGCCAGTTTGAAGAGGTAAAAACGGGCTAAATCGGGGCTTAATTTGAGGTGGATTTTACCTGTTTTTGAGGTGGGCGACCTGAGCGGCCAGCAGAGCATCAAGGGCAGCCTGTGGCTGCTGCTGTCGAACCGTACCACCCTGAAACAGACCGACCAGGAACGGCTCGATCAGTTGCTGGCGCAGAACCAACCGCTCGC
>NKXK01000031.1 GCA_004379165.1 Rhodocyclaceae bacterium
TGAAAGAAGGTCTCGATCTCCCAGCGGCAGCGATACCAGTCGATCAACTCAACGACGGCTTCAAGGCTTTCTGCCGCCCGGTTGGTCAGCAAACGCCATTCCAGCGGTTTGCTACCGGCCGGTGCGTTGATCTCCCTGGCGATCAGACAGGTGACCGACAATTGACCACCCCGGCCATCCGGCAGACTGATCGGGCTTGCCCAAAGCTGTTGCCGTACCTCCCGCGCCGCTTGCCCCTGACCTGCGGCTATCATGAATTCGACCTCGCCCAAAGGCACACCGGCAAGAATACGTGCCCACAATTTGCCGCCGTCCGGCAAACAACGGTTGTGTTGCGAGCGGATCAGCCAGTCAGCCGGCGTGCCCAGGTGGTGCGCGCACTGCATCAATTCGAGGATGTCGGCTTCCCGGTCGGCGACATAGACGAGGCGGGTGCCAGGCATTTCCTGGGCGGTCTCGGCAATCCGTTGATAGCCTTCGATCCAGCGTCGGCTTTCGAGAATACCGGGGCGGTGGCCATCCTCTCCCTTGGCTTCCCGAGCCCACATCCAGGCATCCGTCACGCCGAGCGGCTCGCGATCCGGCGTCACCACATACGTCGGGTGCAGGTACATGCCGCGCTGGGCTTCGTGGGACAGTGGCCCAAGGCCGGCCATCGCCTGCCCATTGAAATCCAGCTCTGTCGTGTCTTGCAGGCACAGGACCACCGGATGCTGGCGCATCCGGGCTTCGGTACAGGCCATATGCGGCGCCAGAATGGCCTGCCAGCCCAGCGCCCGTTTCTGGTCGCTCGACTGCTCGAAAAAACGATACGCCGCCTGCGTTTCCGACCAATCACCACACGCCCCGGGAATGCTGGCCGTCGGCTTGTCGGCAAACCGTGTGGCCAACTTCACCAGCCGTTGATTCAGACGTTCGTCACCCAATGCAGCTCCGGCAAACTCTTCCATCGCCCACGCCTCCATCGTTGTCTTCCCATAGAAAAGACAATCCGAAAGCAACGGGTGTACCAGATTGATGCGGTCAACCAAAAAACCGGCAGGAAAAATCATGGCGTCAGACTATGCGAAATGAGTTGTGTGGAACGGCATGCTCTGACATGACCACCTGATTTTCAAAACTTTTCCGGGTTCACCACAGCAGCCATGCGGCAGCGCAGTATGAGCGCCACACCAGCCCTTGGAAAAAGCGCGGTGTTGCGCCCGGAACACGGGCAGGCGATTTCTTGCTGCTGCGCAACATTTTCCGGCTTGACATCAGCTTACGCGTGCTAAAGTTAGGCCATAACAAGAGGTGGAGACGACAAGCCGTATCGGTGCGACCGATCAGGTGACGCGTCTGCAACGCCTGACCAAACCGCAACTGCACGGAACAGCCACAAATTGCAGTTAAGGAAGCAGCCCCATGACACGATTGATCAACAATGAAGATGGCAGCGACCTGATGGTCAGCGATGCCGCCGGGCAGATTGCCCTCCCCGCCCCCACGCTGGCGCCCGTCGCCGTACCCGAAGTAGGCACCGGCAAACCCGCCCGCCATGGCAAGAGCCGCTGGCCGGCGCGTCTGGACCTGCTGCAGAGCGCCACCGGACTGTTTCTCGCGCTGTTTTTGATGGCGCACATGTTTTTCGTGTCGTCCATCCTGATCAGCCACGATGCCTTCTACTACGTTGCCCGCTTTTTCGAGGGCGAGTTCTTCCTCGGCAAGCCGTATCCGATTCTGGTGTCGGGCGTCGTTGCGCTGATTCTCACGATCTTCGTTGCCCATGCCTGGCTGGCGATGCGCAAGTTCCCGGCCGGCTATCGGCAGTACCGGGCGTTCGTTGCCCACAAGAACAACCTGCGCCATGGCGATACCTCACTGTGGTGGCTGCAGATCTGGACCGGCTTTGCGCTGTTCTTCATGGCCACCATCCACCTTTACGACATGCTGACGCAGCCGGCGCTGATCGGGCCGTATGAGTCCGCCGACCGCGTTTGGACCGGCAACATGTGGCCGCTCTACCTCATGCTGTTGCTGGCGGCCGAACTGCACGCCAGCATCGGCCTCTACCGGCTGGCCATCAAGTGGGGCTGGTTCGACAGCGCCAAGCCGAATCTGAGCCGGCGCCGCCTGCGCTGGGCCAAGCACGGTATCAGCGCGTTTTACATCACACTGGGTCTGGTCACGCTGGCCGCCTATGTCGACCTCGGCCGCGCCCATGTCGACAAGGCTGGCGAACGCTATGTGCCAACCCACCTGAGCGCCCCCGCCGCGACCGGAAAGCACTGACATGCAGGTGATTCATACCGACGTGCTCGTCATTGGTGGCGGGCTGGCCGGCCTGCGCGCCGGTCTCGCTGCCCGAAAGCGCGGCCAGCAGGTGATCGTGCTCAGCCTCGTCCCGCCCAAGCGCTCGCACTCCGCTGCCGCACAGGGCGGCATGCAGGCCAGCCTGGGCAATACGCTCAAGGGCGCCGGCGACAACGAGGACGTGCATTTTGGCGATACCGTGCGCGGCAGCGACTGGGGCAACGACCAGACGGTCGCCCGGATGTTCGTGCATACCGCGCCCAAGGCCGTGCGCGAGCTGGCTGCCTGGGGCGTGCCTTGGAACCGTGTTGAAGCTGGCGAGCGCGATGTCATCATCGACAGCCAGCGCGTGACGCTGAGCGAGCCGGCGGCGGCACAGGGGCTGATTACCGCCCGCGATTTCGGCGGCACCAAGAAATGGCGAACCTGCTTCGTCTCTGACGGCACCGGCCACGCCATGCTTTACGCCGTCAGCGACCGGACGATTGCCGAAAACATCCCGGTGCATGAGCGGATGGAAGCGGTATCGCTGATCCATGACGGCGAACGCTGCTACGGCGCCATCGTCCGCAACCTGATCGACGGCAAGCTGCTGGCCTATGTCGCCCGCGCCACCTGCATCGCCACCGGCGGTTTTGGCCGGATTTACCGGTCGACCACGAACGCGGTGATCAACGAAGGCATCGGCGCCGCGATTGCGCTGGAAACCGGCATCGTGCCGCTGGGCAACATGGAGGCGGTGCAGTTTCACCCGACCGCCATCTTCCCCGCCGGCATTCTGGTGACCGAGGGCTGCCGCGGCGACGGCGGCCTGCTGCGCGATGTGGACGGCCACCGTTTCATGCCAGACTACGAGCCGGAAAAGAAGGAACTGGCCTCACGCGACGTGGTGTCGCGGCGCATGGAGGCGCACATCCGCGCCGGCAAGGGCGCCCGCAACCGCTTTGGCGAGCATCTCTGGCTGGACATCACGCTGCTCGGCGAAGCGCACATCAACGGCAAGCTGCGCGAAGTGAAGGAAATCTGCCAGCACTTCCTCGGTATCGACCCGGCCAAGCAATGGATTCCGGTGCGCCCGGCGCAGCATTACTCAATGGGCGGCATCCGCACCGATGCCCACGGCCAGGCCTACGGGCTGCGCGGCCTGTTTGCCTGCGGCGAGGCGGCCTGCTGGGATCTGCACGGCTTCAACCGGCTGGGGGGCAATTCAGTTGCCGAAACTGTCGTCGCCGGGATGATTGTCGGCGAGGCCATCGCCGATTTCTGCGCCTCGCCGGAAGGCGAAATGCACGTCTCGACGGCGCTAGTGCGCGAGTGCTACGACCGCGAGGTGGCGGCCTTCTCGAAGCTGGCCGGCGCCCGAGGCGGCGAGGATGCGGGCACCCTGCTGCGCACCATGCAGGAAACGATGACTGAATACGTCGGCATCGTCCGCACCGGCGAGGGCCTGACGACAGCGGTTGAAACGCTCAAATCGCTGCTCCTGCGCAGCCACCACATCGGCCTGCGCCACTCCGCGCCCGGCGCCAACCCGGAACTGGTGACCGCCTGGCGGACGCAGAAGATGCTCAAGCTGGCGCTCTGTGTTGCCTACGGCGCGCTGCAACGCAGCGAAAGCCGTGGCGCGCACTACCGCGAGGATTACCCGCGCCGCGACGACGCCACCTGGCTGAAGCGCACCCTCGCCTACTGGCGCGACCCGGAACAACGGATTCCGACGCTGGAATACGAGGCGCTCGACGTGCGGCGCATGGAACTGCCGCCCGGCTGGCGCGGCTACGGCACGCGGGACGCCATCGACCACCCCGACACCGCCCGGCGACAGGCCGAGGTGGACGCCCTGCGCGCGCAGACCGGCGACCGCCACGCGCTGCAACAGTCGCTGATGCCCTTCCGCCACCTGCTGCCCGAACACCTGCGCGGGGACAATGCCCGCCTGGCGCCAGCCGACACCGCACAACCCAACGAAGCCAAGCAATGATCTCCATCCTGCGCCGCCGCCCCAAACCCGGCACACCGCGCCGCATTACGCTGCGCATCCTCCGTCACAATCCGGCCGATCCGGCGAGCACGCCGCACCAGCAGGATTTTCTCGTCGACGAGGCCGAGGGCATGACGCTGTTCATCGCTCTTAACGAAATCCGCGCCACGCAGGACCCGTCGCTGCAGTTCGATTTCGTCTGCCGCGCCGGCATCTGCGGCAGTTGCGCCATGCTCATCAACGGCCGCCCCAGCCTGGCCTGCCGGACGCTGACGCAGGATCTCGGCGACGTGATCACCCTCGCGCCGCTGCCGTTCTTCGAACTGATCGGAGACCTGTCGGTGAATACCGGCAAATGGATGCGCGGAACAAGCGAGCGCCTGCAGACCTGGGTGCATAACGACGCACCGGTCGATCTCGACGCCCTCGAAGCGCCGATGGCACCGGCCGATGCCGAGGCCATCTACGAACTCGACCGCTGCATCGAGTGCGGCTGCTGCGTCGCCGGCTGCGGCACGGCGCAGATGCGCGAACGTTTTGTCGGCGCCATCGGCCTCAACAAGATCGCCCGGTTCCGCATCGACCCGCGCGACACGCGCAGCGACGAGGACTTCTACGAGTTGGTCGGCGACGACGACGGGGTCTTCGGCTGCATGTCGCTGCTTGGCTGCCACGATGTCTGCCCCAAGCAACTGCCCCTGCAGACCCAGATCGCCTTCTTGCGCCGCAAGCTGGCGATAGTCGGCCTTCGCGGCGACTGAGCTTGCTCAGGTGCCGAGGTAGCGGCCCTGTTTGTGGTTGACCGCCAGCACCAGATTCAGCGCCAGCGCGCCAACAACTGACAGGCCGACACTCAGCGGATCGCGGATGAACAGGCTGGCGCCGAGGATGGCGACATCAAGTGCCATCTGCACCTTGCCCGCCCGCCAGCCACGGGTGTTCTGCAGGTACAGCGCCATGACACCGAGACCGCCGAGGCTGGCCTTGTGGCGGATGATCATCAATAGCCCGACGCCGATCAGGAAGCCGCCCATGACCGCGGCGAACAACCGGTCGACCGACTGGATGGCAATGACCTGCGGCAGCAGCGCCGTATAGCCCGAGAGCAAGGCGACGCTGATGAAGGTCTTGGCTGTAAACACCCCACCCATCGCCCGCCACGCGAAAACATAAAACGGCAGCTTCAGGCCAAAGACGACCCAGCCCATGCTCCAGCCGGTCAGGTAATGCACAAGAAAGGCCAGACCGACAGTCCCGCCGGTCAGCAGCCCCGCCTGCTGGAACAAGAGCACGACAAAGGCGACAAACATTGGCGCCACGAGTAGCGCCTGCGCGTCTTCGAACAGGCTGTGGCGTGTGACGGTTTCGGGAACGTGGCTCATGTCTGCTTCGGGTGAATCATCGTAGTGAAGGCGGGCAGCAGCGCCTCGCCATCGGGGGGCCAGTGCATCTGGCGCGACGTCAGGTCAAAGCGGCCTAGCCGGATCAGCGCACCACCGATCACCGATGGCGCATAGCCAAGCAAGTCTGCATGGCCAACGGTCAACGCCAATTCGTCGCCCGTCGGGCAGGCGGCTATCCGTTCGGCAACGGCGGGCAGGGGCCAGGCATCGCGATACAAACCGACCGTGACATGCGGCACGTAGTCGCCGAACAGCCGGTGGCGGCCGTTTTCTGCCAGGCACTGACGTAGACAGGCAATGCCACGGTCAACGTCAAAAACCTTCAGAAATGGGGCCGATGTGAAGCTATCCAGGCCGCCGATGCGAATGGAAAATGGCGCCGGCGCAGCAGCTACCAGTAGCCCAAGCTGAGCGTCGATCAGCGCCGGCGTGAACGACTCATCATCCGCCGACCGGTCAGCCGGGAAACCGCATACATCGAGCGTGACATGCGGCTCGCGCACATAGCCGTCAAGCAGCAAACCGTCCAGCCAGGATGCCGCCCGCGCCAGCTGCCCAGCCAGCGCCGGACTATCGAGCAACAGCCCCCAGAAAACATAGGGCGCCCGCCCGCGATGCCACTCGACAAAATCCCGAACCTCGTTGCGCACTGTGTGCGTCCCGTGAAACCACGGGCCAGGGCGACTCACGTGTTGCGCTCCGAAACAGTCGCATCGGTGCGTCGCGAAAACAGCAGCGGCCAGATGTTGTCCGCCAGCAGCAGGCCGACGGCCAGCACGGCGCCGGTCAGCAGCATTTCGGTCATCAGCTGGATGCCGGCGACGTTGTCCTGCTGCATCAGCGCATGGATACCGCGAAAGCCCATGCTCCCCGGCACCAGGGTGATCAATCCGGGGATCTGCACCAGCGCCGCCGGTTGCCGGCTCAGCTGCTGGTAGATCTGGCCAGCACTGGCCACTGACAGCGCGGCGATGAAGGCGGCGACGACATTGCCTACCCGGTCGTCAAGCACTGAAAACACCGCCCAGGCCATCAGGCAGGCGCCCACCGAGACATGCACCGTGCGCCACGGCGCCTGCAGCACGGCCAGCAGAGATACGCCCAGCGCTGCGATGGCAAGCCAGATCACCCACGGCGCCACCGGCAGCGAGGCGCCCGGCGTCACTGCCGGCAACCAGGCCTGCGCCGCCTGCGACCCGATCGCCAACCCGGCGCCCATCAGGAACAGCAGCACAAAAGCACCCGTCAGGCGGCCGGTGCCAGCGAGATAGTTCTGGGTGGCCAGTTCGGACATGGCGACCGTCAACATGAACCCGGGCAGCAAAAAGACGATCCCGGCCACCGCCGAAATGAAAGGCAGTTGCTGCGGCAAGGCCAGGGCCAGCACATGCGCCAGCATCGCCGCCAGGGCGCAGAGAATGACCGGCGCCGCCGGCGCCAGCCGTGGCACGCGGGCGAAGCCCAGTGCGGCCGCGACGAAGAGCATGCCGATCAGTCCGCCACAGAGCATTTCGACCCAGCCACCGCGCAGCAGCAAGGCCACGGCAGCAGAAAGCAGGAAGCCCATGGCGGCAAACGCCGCCCCCGACCATGGCGTCGGCTGGGCCATGATCGCCGCCAGACGCTGGCGGTAACCGGCGATCTCCGCCGCCGCATTGATTTCCCGACACAGCGCCTGCAGTTCGATCAGACGCGCCATGTTGAAATCGTAGGCCGGCAGACGCAGCAACTCGACCCGCCGCGACTGCACGCCGTCGCTCACCGTCAGCGCGAGAAAGGTCAGCACCGCGAAGCCTTCGACCGTCACACCAAGCCGCGCCCCCGCATCCGTCAGACTGCGCTCCAGATCATGCGCCGGCGCCCCGCTGACATGGAGCGCCCGGCCAAGGTCGCGCAGAAATGTGGCCACCTCGGCCAGGGATTGTTCGGTAGCTGGAGACATCTGGCAACAAGAAGCACATGCGGGGGCGCTCACTCTACTCCAACCCACGCACGCCGCGAAGCCGATCGCCACACACAGCCCGAACATGCTACAAAGCGGCTTTGCCACCCGAACACGAAGCCAACATGATCCTGAATACTCCGAGCATCATTCTCGCCGGCCTGCTGGCCGTCACCGCCAACATCAGCCACGCTGCTAGCCCCGAACGCTCCGCCAGCGGCCTCGCCTATGAGTCGCTCAAGGACGGCAGCGGCGAACAGCCGACCGCCCAGTCCAGCGTCCAGGTGCACTACCGCGGCACGCTGGCCAACGGCAGCGAGTTCGACAGCTCCTACAAGCGCGGCCAGCCGGCGACTTTCCCGCTCAACCGTGTCATTCCCTGCTGGACCGAAGGCGTCGCCAAAATGCGCGAAGGCGGCAAGGCCAAACTGACCTGCCCGCCGGAAATCGCCTACGGCAGCCGCGGCGCCGGATCGGCCGTGCCACCGAACGCGACCCTGACTTTCGAGGTGGAACTGCTCAAGGTCATGCGCTGAGTTTGCTGCAGCGATGAAGAAGGCCGGGAGCGATCCCGGCCTTCTTCATTTTGGGCTGTTTTCCGGGTCGACCGTAGCCAACCCGGATTACCCGTGCATCAACCCTTCTTGTGGCTCGCCAGGCGCGTCCAGGTATCGACCACGGTATCCGGGTTCAGCGAGATGCTGCTGATGCCCTGGTCCATCAGCCATTCGGCCAGATCCGGGTGATCAGACGGCCCCTGGCCGCAGATGCCTATGTACTTGCCGGCCTTGTTGGCAGCGGAGATCGCCATCGCCAGCAGCATCTTGACGGCCGGATCGCGTTCGTCGAAGAGGTTGGCCACCAGGCCGGAATCGCGGTCGAGGCCGAGGGTGAGCTGGGTCAGGTCGTTGGAACCGATCGAGAAGCCGTCGAAGATCTTCAGGAAGTCGTCGGCCAGCAGCGCGTTGGACGGGATTTCGCACATCATGATCAGCTTCAGGTCATGCTCGCCCTGCTTCAGACCGTGCTCGGCCAGCAGGTCGACCACAGCCTGGCCTTCGCCGACGGTACGGACGAAGGGCACCATCAGTTGCACGTTGGTCAGGCCCATGTCCTCGCGCACTTTTTTCATCGCGCGGCACTCCATTTCGAAGCAGTCTTCGAAGGTGTGCGCGATGTAGCGGGAAGCGCCGCGGAAGCCAAGCATCGGGTTTTCTTCTTCCGGCTCGTACAACTCGCCGCCGAGCAGCTTGCGGTATTCATTGGACTTGAAGTCGGAGAGGCGGACGATCACCGGGTTCGGGTAGAAGGCAGCGGCGATGGTGGCAACGCCTTCGACCAGCTTCTCTTCGAAGAACGCCTTAGGCGAAGCGTAACCGCGGGCGCGGCGCTTGATTTCCTCGCGCTTGGAAGCTGGCAGGCGCTCGACGTCGAGGATGGCCTTCGGGTGGATGCCGATGACGTTGTTGATGATGAACTCGACGCGGGCCAGACCGACGCCGGCGTTCGGCAGCTGGGCGAATTCGAAGGCCAGTTCCGGGTTGCCGACGTTCATCATGACCTTGACCGGCACATCCGGCATGGCCGAGATGTCGCGGGTGGTGACTTCGTAGTCGAGCTGGCCACGATAGACGTGGCCGGTGTCGCCTTCGGTGCAGGAGACGGTGACGACTTCGCCTTCGGTGAGGGTTTCGGTCGCATCGCCGCAGCCGACGATGGCGGGAATGCCCAGCTCGCGGGCGATGATCGCGGCGTGGCAGGTACGGCCGCCACGGTTGGTGACGATGGCGGAAGCGCGCTTCATCACCGGTTCCCAGTTCGGGTCGGTCATGTCGGCAACTAACACGTCGCCCGGCTTGACCTGATCCATTTCGCGCGGGTCCTTGACGATACGCACCGGACCAACGCCGATCTTCTGGCCGATGGCGCGGCCGGAGGCCAGCACCTTGGAGTAAGACTTGAGCTTGAACTTTTCCTGCTTGCCGGCGTGCGCCTGCGACTGCACGGTTTCCGGACGGGCTTGCAGGATGTACAGCTTGCCGTCTACGCCGTCCTTGCCCCACTCGATGTCCATCGGACGCTGGTAGTGTTTTTCGATGATCTGGGCGTAACGGGCCAGTTCCATGACATCTTCGTCGTTGATCGAGAACTGGTGACGCTGGGCTTCCGGCACATCTTCGGTGATCGTGGACTTGCCAGCGACCTTTTCCGGCGAGAAAGTCATCTTGATCATCTTCGAGCCGAGGTTGCGGCGGACGACAGCCTTCTTGCCGGCTTCGAGCATCGGCTTATGCACGTAGAACTCATCCGGATTCACCGCGCCCTGGACGACGGTTTCACCCAGGCCGTAGCTTGAGGTGACGAACACGGCATCACGGAAGCCGGATTCGGTGTCGAGGGTGAACATCACGCCGGCCGCGCCCTTGTCGGAGCGAACCATGCGCTGGATGCCGGCGGACAGCGCAACATCGGCATGCAGGAAGCCCTTGTGCACGCGGTAGGAGATGGCGCGGTCGTTGTACAGGGAAGCAAACACCTCCTTGATCGCGTGCATGATGTTTTCCAGGCCGACGATGTTCAGGAAGGTTTCCTGCTGACCGGCGAAGGAGGCATCCGGCAAGTCTTCGGCGGTGGCGGAGGAGCGCACGGCGAAGGACATGTCGGCGTTGGATTCGGCAACCAGACGCTGGTACTGCTCGGTGATGGCGATGGTCAGTTCCATCGGGAACGGCGTATCGAGCACCCACTGGCGAATCTCGGCACCGGTCTTGACCAGCGCGTTTACATCCTCGACATCGAGGGCGTCGAGGGCGGCGTTGATCTTGGCATCTAGGCCGGACTGGCCGAGGAAGACGCGATAGGCGTGCGCCGTGGTGGCAAAGCCGCCGGGGACGCGAACGCCGGTGTCAGCCAGCTGGCTAATCATTTCGCCGAGCGAGGCGTTCTTGCCCCCGACTTGTTCGACGTCGGTCATACGCAGTTTTTCGAAGGGGATTACCAGAGCTTCCATTGCTGTTTCCTTTCGGGGATGGATTGGGTAAATGCAGACGGATGTGAATCAGGAAGACGAAAAATCGGTGTGCAGCCGGCGCTCGGCCGTCTCGCGCCGCGCGACGGAGCGCAGCGTCTGGGCCAGCGTTTCGCGGACGAAGTCGATATGGGTTTCCGCGGCCGAGCGGGCAGCTTGCGGCTTCCGTTCGCGGACGGCGTTGTAAATCGCGGCGTGCTGGCTCATCAGCAGCCGGCTGGCGGCCGGCACGCTCTTCAGCTCGCCGAGGTTGAGGCGGATGTTGTCGTGCATCATCCGTAGCAAGGCACCCGACAGGTGGCCGATCAGGACGTTGTGCGCGGCATCGCCGATGGCCTGGTGAAAGGCGATATCGGCCGCAGAGCGCTTTTCGGTATCGTCGGCTTCAAAAGCAGCGGTCAGCGTGGCGAAACTCTTTTCCAGCCGCTGCAGGTCGGCATCGGTGGCGCGCTCGGCGGCCCACTCAGCGGCCTGCCCTTCGAGCATGCGGCGGAATTCCAGCATGTCCTCACGCAGGTTGGGGTGGTTGCCCATCATGTCCTGCCAGGGGTCGGAAAAACTCGACTCCAGCGCATCGGTCACGTAAGTGCCGCCGCCCTGACGACTGTGCACCATGCCCTTCGAGGCCAGCTTCTGTATCGCCTCGCGCAGGCTCGGCCGGGAAACCCCCAGCTCGGCCGCCAGCTCGCGCTCCGGCGACAGGCGATCGCCCGGCTTCAGAGAGCCCTCGAGGATACGTCGCTCCAGCGTGGCAGCAACAGCGTCAGAAATTCGCGGAACCTGTACCTTGTTTGGCATTGGTAAGACCACATTGATTGGTAAGACCAACACATTTTAATGACCCGCCGCACAAAGCGCAAGCCTAGGGATTTCCCTCAGCACATTGACTAAGTCGCGGTATTAACGTAAATTTTCATTTAACCAGCAATTGGTCTTACCATTTTACCATTAATAGATTCACAGTGGAGACAAGATGACCCGGACGCCCCCCAATCAGACGCCCCCCCGGGACGTATATTTCTTCGCCACTTGCGTGGTCGACCAGTTTTTCCCCGGCGCCGGCATGGATGCCATCACCCTGCTCGAACGCCAAGGGCTGCGCGTGCATTTCCCGGAACAACAAACCTGCTGCGGGCAGCCCGCCTATACCAGCGGCTTCCCCGATGAAGCGCGCAAGGTGGCCGCCCATCAACTGACGCTGTTCCCCAACGACTGGCCAGTCGTTGTCCCGTCCGGCTCGTGCGCGGGCATGATGAAGCACCACTACCCGACGCTGTTTGCCAGCGACCCGGCGCGCAAGGCGCAGGCCGATGCCCTGTCGGGCCGGATCTACGAGTTGACGCAGTTTCTGGTCGAGGTTCTCAATTTCAAACCTGAGGACTGCGGCAGCGACTGCACCGTCGTGCTGCATACCTCGTGTTCGGCCCGCCGCGAAATGAACGTGCACGTCACAGGCCGGCAACTGCTGGGCGACCTGGCCAAAGTCACTGTCGCGCAACAGGATCACGAATCGGAATGCTGCGGCTTTGGCGGCACCTTCTCGGTCAAGCAACCCGAAATCTCCGGCGCGATGGTCGAAGACAAGGTCAAGGCGCTGAAGGCGACCAGCGCCGAGCGTGTGGTCAGCGCCGACTGCGGCTGCCTGATGAACATCCTCGGTCACGCTGCCTGGAAGGACCAGCAGGAAGGCCGGACCCAACCCGCGCTGCCCGGCGAGCACATCGCCAGCTTCCTGCTGCGCCGTACGTCAAAGGAGACCGCCCGATGAGCGCCCGTGACCGCATCCTTGCCAAATTACGTGCAAATTCACCGTCGACCGCAGGCGAGCTCCCCGATGTCGCCAGCTGGTACGCCGGCCACCGCCCGGTCGAATCCGCGGCCGACAAGGCGCAACGCTTCCGTCACTTCATCGAACTGGCGCATGCCGAGGTCTATCGGGTGTCGCGTGACGGCTGGCTGCAAAAGCTGTGGGAAGTGCTGTCTGCCCGCCACATCGACAAGCTGCTGGTCAGCCGCGATACGCCGCACGGCGAACGGGCGCTGGCCGAACTGCCGCAGAGCGGCATCGCCTGCCAGGCCTACACGCAGGCCATTGAGTCGTGGAAGGCCGAGCTGTTCCATCACATCCCGGCCAGCCTCACCGGCGCCCGCGGCGCCATCGCCGAGACCGGGACGCTGATCCTCTGGCCCGATGAGCGCGAACCGCGCCTGATGTCGCTGGTGCCGCCGCTGCACATCGTGCTGCTCGACGCCAGTCGCATCCACAACACTTTTTACGAAGCGATGACCACGGAAGGCTGGCAGGACGGCCTGCCGACCAACGCCCTGCTGATCTCCGGCCCGTCGAAGACCGCCGACATCCAGCAGACCCTGGCCTACGGCGCGCATGGCCCGAAGGAGCTGGTAGTGCTGATGATCGAGGAGGACCTGCAATGAACGCACCCCAGACACCGCATACCCTGCACTTCATGCCCTCGGCCGGCTTCCGCGCCCGTTCCAAGAACGTCGTCGAAAACCCCTTCCTGCGCCAGAGTTTCCGCGGCGCCATGGATTTCCTGATGTCCAAGCGGGCGGCACAGTTTCCGGATGCCGAAGAACTCGAAAGCCTGCGCTCGCTGGGCGAACGCATCCGCCAGTACAACCTCGCCAAGCTGCCGGATCTGCTGCTCCGGCTCGAAGACAAGCTGACCGGCAACGGCATCCAGGTCCATTGGGCCGAAACGCCGGAGGAAGCCAACGAAATCATCCTCGGCATCTGCCACAAGCATTCGGCGAAGCTGATGGTCAAGGGCAAGTCGATGGTCAGTGAGGAAATCGAGCTGAACCACGCTGCCGAAGCGGCCGGCGTCGGCGCACTTGAATCCGACATGGGCGAATACATCGTCCAACTGGCCAACGAAAAGCCTTCGCATATCATCATGCCGGCGATTCACAAGACCAAGGAAGAGATCGCCAGTCTCTTCGCCGAAAAGGTTGAAGGCGTCGATTACACCGACAACGTCGATGCGCTGATCCAGATCGGCCGCACCGTCCTGCGGCAGAAGTTTCTCGAGGCCGACATCGGCCTCTCCGGCGTCAATTTTGCCGTCGCCGAGACCGGCACGCTCTGCCTGGTCGAGAACGAAGGCAACGGCCGCATGTGCACCACGGCGCCACCGGTGCACATCGCCATCACCGGCATCGAGAAAATCGTCGAAAAGCTAGAGCACGTGCCGCCGCTCTACTCGCTGCTGACGCGCTCGGCGACCGGCCAGAATATCTCGACCTACTTCAACATGATCTCCGGCCCGCGCAAACCCGGCGAAAAGGACGGTCCGGGGGAAGTGCACCTGGTGCTGCTCGACAACGGCCGCAGCCAAGCCTACGCCGACGAACAACTGCGCAAGACCCTGCAGTGCATCCGCTGCGGCGCCTGCATGAACCACTGCCCAGTCTACACCCGCATCGGCGGCCATGCCTACGGCACGACCTACCCCGGCCCGATCGGCAAGATCGTCTCGCCGCACATGCTCGGTCTGGAGGCCACGGCCGGCCTCGTCACCGCCTCATCGCTCTGCGGCGCCTGCGGCGAAGTCTGCCCGGTCAAGATTCCGATTCCCGACCTGCTGGTGCGCCTGCGCGAAGAAGCGTTTTCAGAACCCAAAGCCAACCCGGCGATGCGCGGCCAGGGCGCTGGCCACAACGGGCTGATCTCGAACATCTGGCGCGGCTGGGCGATGGTCTATCGTTCGCCGACGATGTATCGGGCGGTGTCGTGGCTGACCAGCCGGTTCAACTGGCTGACGCCGTCGAAACAAGGAGCGTGGACGTCGGTACGGGTACCATTGAAGCCGGCGCCGAAGCGGTTGCGGGATATGTTGGCTGAGCGGCGGTGATTGTGCGTTTTCATCCACTGTGTTCCGCCTTGAAGGCGCAACCCTACGCCCGAACAATTAACTGATCCCCAAACGCCATGACCGATCTCATCCAAACCCTCCGCCAGCACCTCCCCGATCACCAGATCATCACCGACGAGCTGCGCCGTCTGGCGTATGGCACCGACGCCAGCTTCTACCGGCTGATTCCGCAGGTAATCACGGTCATCGAATCCGAACACGAAGCAAAAGCCGTGTTGACCGCAGCCCACGCCCACCGGACGCCGGTGACTTTCCGTGCGGCTGGCACCAGCCTCTCCGGGCAGGCGATCAGTGACGGCATCCTGACACTGATCGGTGAAGGCTTTGCCACCTACGAGTTGTCGGCCGATGCGAAGAAAGTACGTGTCGGTCCGGGCATCGTCGGGGGCGAGGTCAATCGTCGGCTGGCGCCGCATGGCAAAAAAATCGGGCCTGACCCGGCGTCGATTGGTGCTGCCAAGATCGGCGGCATTGCCGCCAACAACGCCTCCGGCATGTGCTGCGGCACCTCGCAGAACAGCTACAAGACGCTGGCTGGCCTGCGCGTAATGCTGGCCGACGGCACCGTGCTCGATACCGAGGACGCGCTGAGCCGCGATGCCTTCACCAAATCCCACGCCGTCCTGCTTGGCGAACTCGAACGCCTGGGCCGCGACACCCGCAACAACGCCCAGCTGGCCGAACGCATCCGCCACAAGTTCAAGATCAAGAACACCACCGGCTACAGCCTTAATGCGCTGGTCGATTACGAAGATCCGTTCGACATCCTTGCCCACCTTATGATTGGCTCCGAGGGCACCCTCGGCTTCATTTCGCGGATCACCTACCAGACCGTTGTCGAAGACCCTTGCAAGGCCTCCGCCCTGGTGTTCTTCCCCGATATTCGCACCGCCTGCGAAGCCGTCATCCGCCTCAAACCGCAACCGGTTGCCGCCGTCGAACTGCTCGACCGGCCGGCACTGCACTCGGTCGAAAACAAGCCGGGCCTGCCGCCGGTGATCCGCGAACTGGGGGAAGAAGCGGCGGCACTACTGATCGAAGTTCGCGCCGCCGATAGCGCGGGCATCGACAGCAAGATCGCCGCCGTGCTGGCGGCGATGAAAGGCGTCACCACGTTCGAGCCGGTGCAGTTCTCGTCCGACCCGGCGACCTGCGACATGTACTGGAAGGTCCGCAAGGGCACGTTCCCGGCGGTAGGCGCCATGCGCCGCACCGGCACCACGGTACTGATCGAGGACGTCGCCTTTCCCATCGCGTCGCTGGCCGATGCGACCCTCGACCTGCAAATGCTGCTGCGCCACCACGGCTATCACGAGGGCATCATCTTCGGGCACGCGCTGGAGGGGAACCTGCATTTCGTGATCACCCAGGATTTCGCCGACGCGGCTGAAATCGACCGCTACGCCCGCTTCATGGACGACGTCTGCGAGCTGGTGGTGGAGAAATACGACGGCTCGCTGAAAGCCGAGCACGGCACTGGCCGCAACATGGCGCCCTTTGTCGAAATGGAATGGGGCAAGGAAGCCACGCAGCTGATGCGCCGGATCAAGACCTTGTTCGACCCTGAAAACCGACTTAACCCGGGCGTCATCATCAACGACAACCCGCATGCCCACCTCGAAAACCTGAAGCCGATGCCGGCGGCCGAAGACATTGTTGATCAGTGCATCGAGTGCGGTTTCTGCGAGCCCCTCTGCCCCTCGCACCGCCTGACCCTCAGCCCCCGCCAGCGCATCACCAGCATCCGCGAACTCTCGCGCCGTGCCGCCAGCGGCGAACACGCGGCACAGATCGCGGCTGACTTCACCTACATGGGCCTCGACACCTGTGCCGGTTGCGGCCTGTGTTCGACCGCCTGTCCGGTCGGCATCAATACCGGTGACCTGACCCGCCGCCTGCGCGGCCGGGCTATCGGCGATACCGCTCGCAGCGTCAATGCCTGGACGGGCAGGAATTTCGGGGTACTGGCCACCGCCTCGCGCCTCGGCCTCAAGGCAGGTCATGCCGCCGCGGCCGTTCTCGGCGACAAGCTGCTCGCCCGCGCCTCTGGCGGTGCCTGGAAAAACCGCATGCCGCACGCCGGCAAGGCGCCGGCAGCGCGCACCAACGCCGGCGACCCGGTGGTGTATTTCCCGACCTGCGGCGGCCGGATTTTTGGCCCGGCCGATGCCGGCGAACAGCAACTGGGTGACGTCATCAGCGAACTGCTGGTTCGCGCCGGCTACGCTCCGATCCTGCCCGAGGGTTTTGACAAGCTCTGTTGCGGCCAGATGCTGGCAAGCAAGGGCATGCTCGAAGAAGCCGAAGACATGGCGAAGACGCTGGAAGCCGCGCTACTGAAGGCATCGGACAATGGCCGTATTCCGGTGATCATGGATGCCAGCACCTGCTCGGCGCGGATGCAGGCGCATCTGGCCGGCAACAAACGCCTTCAGGTCTACGACTTTCACGAGTTTGCCCACGATGCGCTGCTGCCGCGCCTGATGATCCAGAAGCAAAGCGCACCGGTCGCCCTGCACATTAACTGCAGCGTTCGCAAAAACGGCGCCGACGGCAAGCTGCGCGCCCTGCTCCGGGCCTGTGCGGAACAGGTGATCGAGCCGGCCGGGGTCACCTGCTGCGGCTTCGCTGGCGACCGTGGCTTCGCCGTTCCGGAACTCAACCACCATGCGCTGCGCCACATTCAGGCCGAGCTGCCCGCCAACTGCGCCTGCGGCGTCTCGACCAATCGCACCTGCGAAATCGGCCTGACCGCCGAAACCGGTGTGACCTACCAGTCGGTGGCGTATTTGCTCGAAAAATGCAGTCGACCGCAGGAGACCTGCTGAGCCAGTTTCTTCGACCCCGATAAGGTTTTCCCTAACTGTCGGCGCACCGGCAAATTGCTATGGTGCGTCCTGTCAAAAATTTATAGGAGTATTGCCATGTACAAGAACATTCTTGTCGCCATTGACGATAGCGAAACGTCCCGTTGCGCCCTCAAGGAAGCGCTGCACATTGCCAAGTGCAGCGATGCCAAGCTCTACATCACGCACGTCACCGATGACTCCCTGCTCAATGTGCATGGTCACGTCTTTGCCCACATGGCCGAATCCGAAGCCACCCGGGCGATCACCACGCTGAGCGAAGCCGGGCAGAAACTGCTGGTCGATGCGATGCTCTCCGCCGATGGCATCAATGCCGAGGCGCTGCTCCTCAACGCCAGCAACCGCCGCGTTTCCGAAACCATCGCCGACAAGGCCAAGGAACTGGGCGTGGACCTGATCATCATCGGCCGCCACGGCCAGCGCGGTCTGGCGACGCTGATTCTCGGCTCGGTCGCCGAACAGCTGGCGAAGATTGCAGACGCCTCGGTATTGCTCGTCCGCAAGCACTGAGTCCAAGCACGCCGTGCCCTTCAGCAACCCGCCGATACCGGCGACGGCGGGTTGCCATGCCGGAGTTGATTCGCGCTGAGACGACTCAGGCGCCAGAATACTAAGAAAAACATCTTCACCGGCCTCTCTCAACAGGACACCCCTATGCCCGCCAGCCCGCTCGATCTCAAAAAGGACGAACCCCTCCGCAACGACATCCGCCTGCTTGGTCGCATCCTCGGCGACACGGTCCGCGAACAGGAAGGCGATGCCACATTCGAAGTCGTCGAGCGTGTCCGCCAGACGGCTGTCCGCTTCGCCCGCGATGGTGATCCTGCCGCCCGCGCCGAACTGGTCGCATTGCTCGACCCACTGCCACGCGAAACAACGCAGGCCGTCGTTCGCGCCTTTTCCTACTTCCTTCAACTGGCCAACATCGCCGAGGACGAGCACCACATCCGCCGGCGCCGCGCCCACGACCTGGCGGGTTCGCCACCGCGCGAAGGCAGCCTGATTCATGCCCTCGATGCGCTGGCCGCGGCCGATGTCTCGCCGGATGCCCTCGCCAACTTTTTCGCCCACGCGCTCGTCGCACCGGTACTCACCGCCCACCCGACCGAAGTCCAGCGCCAGAGCCTGATCCGCAATCACCGCGACCTGGCCCATCTGCTCGACCAACGCGAACGCCTGCAAATGACGCCGGAAGAGCAGGCAGAAAACGACCAGGCCATCGCCAACGCTATCCTGACCCTTTGGCAGTCGCGCATGCTGCGTCCGGTGCGACTCAAAGTCATTGACGAGGTCAAGAACGGTATCACCTACTTCAAGGAAACTTTCTTCACCGAGCTGCCGCGGCTTTACATTCAGGCGACGCAGCAATTGCAGAAGCGCTTCCCCGACAAAACCTGGGCGCTGCCGCCCTTCTTCCGTGTCGGCTCTTGGATCGGTGGCGACCGTGACGGCAATCCCTTCGTCACCGGTGAAATCCTCAGTGAGGCGCTGCGCCTGCAATCGGCAGCGGCACTCAATCATTATCTGGCCGAGGTCCATGAGTTGGGCGGAGAACTGCCGCTGTCCGACCTGCTGGTCAAGGTGACACCGGACTTGCTGAAACTGGCCGAAAACTCGACCGACCATTCACCGCAACGCGCCGATGAACCTTATCGCCGGGCGCTGTCCGGCATCTATGCCCGACTGGCCGCGACGGCGCGCAACCTCGATCAGGTTGAGCCGCTGCGTCACGAAATCGGTCACGCCGAGCCCTACCCGACACCGGAGGCGTTGCGCGCCGACCTCAAGATCCTCGCCAACTCGCTGAAACTGAACGGCAGCGCCGCGCTGGCCGGTGGGCGACTTCGCCGGCTGATGCGCGGTGTGCAGATCTTCGGCTTCCATCTGGCGCCGATCGACCTTCGCCAAAACTCCGACGTCCACGCCCGCTGCGTCGCCGAACTGCTGGCCAAGGCCGGCCGCTGTGCCGACTACGAGTCCTTGCCCGAAATTGAGCGGATTTCCGTGTTGACCGCAGAAATCGCCACCCCGCGCCCGCTCTACTCTGCCTACATCGACTACAGCGAAGAGACCCGCGGCGAACTCGACATTTTCTTCACCGCCCACGCCCTGCGCCGCAAGTATGGCGCCGCCGCGCTGCCCAACTGCATCATTTCCAAGACCGACGGCGTCTCCGATCTGCTCGAGCTCGCCTTGCTGCTCAAGGAATCGGGTCTGCTGCTGCCGGCTGTCGGCGATCAGGCTGCACGACTCGACGTCAATATCATCCCGCTCTTCGAAACCATCGAGGACTTGCAGAAAAGCGCCGTCACCATGGATGGCCTGTTCGCGCTGCCCGGCTATCGCGCGCTGATCGCCGGCCGCGGCAACGAACACGAGGTGATGCTCGGGTATTCCGATTCTAACAAGGACGGTGGCTTCCTGACCTCCGGCTGGGAGTTGTACAAGGCCGAAATCGCGCTGACCCGCGTCTTCCGCGAGCACGGCGTACGCCTGCGCCTGTTCCACGGTCGTGGCGGCTCGGTTGGTCGCGGCGGCGGTCCATCCTATCACGCCATCCTTGCCCAACCCGCGGGCGCGGTGTCCGGGCAGATCCGCCTCACCGAACAGGGCGAAGTCATCTCGACCAAGTACGGCAACCCCGATACCGGCCGCCGCAACCTCGAAGTCCTGCTCGCCGCAACACTGGAAGCCAGCCTCACCGATCACGAAAACCAGGTCGAGCCGGCAGAGCAGTTCCACGCCGTCATGGATGAACTGTCCGCCCGCGCCTTCAATGCCTATCGCGGCCTGGTCTATGAAACGCCGGGCTTCACCACCTATTTCCGGCAATCGACCGTCGTCTCCGAAATCGCCTCGCTCAATATCGGTAGCCGCCCGGCTTCGCGCAAGGCCTCGGACCGCATCGAAGACCTGCGGGCGATTCCCTGGGTCTTCAGCTGGGCGCAATGCCGCTTGATGCTGCCGGGCTGGTATGGTTTCGGTTCAGCCGTCGAAGGCTATCTGGCCGAGCATCCGGACGGAGTGGTAACGTTTCGCCGGATGCTCAAATCCTGGTCCTTCTTCCGCTCGCTGCTCTCCAACATGGACATGGTACTGGCCAAGACCGACCTCGCCATCGCCTCGCGCTACGCTGAACTGGTCACCGACGCCGATCTGCGCGAGCGTATCTTCAGCCGCATCCAGGCCGAATGGACGCTGACCCGCAGCCACCTCCTGGCAATTGAAGAACAGGATGAACTGCTGGCCGACAACCCCTTGCTCAGCCAGTCGCTGAAACTCCGCGCCCCGTACATGGACCCGCTCAACCACCTGCAAGTCGAACTGCTCAAGCGCCACCGCAGCGGCGATACCGACGAGCGACTGGCCCGTGGCATCCACCTTTCGATCAACGGCATTGCCTCCGGCCTGCGCAACAGCGGTTAAAATCACAAGATGCCCATGATGATCAAACGCACCGCTTTCTTCGTCTCCGATGGTACCGGTCTCACCGTCGAAGCCCTCGGCCACAGTCTGATGACGCAATTCGAGGAAGTTGAATTCAAGCAGATCCGGATTCCTTTCCTCGACGACATCGAGAAGGCGCAGGAAGCCGTCGCCCGCATCAACGCGCAGGGTGAAGCCGACGGCATGCGGCCTATCGTCTTCACGACGCTGGTCAATCCCGAGTTGTCGCGCATCGTCCATCAGGCCGATGCCTTCTGCCTCTCCTACTTCGACGCCTTCCTGGCGCCGCTGGAAGCCGAGCTGGGCACGAAATCCAACCATACCGTCGGCCGATCGCATGGCTCAGCGGACAGTTCGGACTACAAGAAGCGCATCGAGTCGATCAACTACACGCTGGCTCACGATGACGGCATCACCGACCGTGATCTGGAAGAGGCTGACGTCATCCTCGTCGCCGTCTCGCGCTGCGGCAAGACCCCGACTTCGCTCTACCTGGCGATGCAGTTCGGTCTCAAGGCCGCCAACTTCCCGCTGATTCCTGAAGACTTCGACCGCGGCCGCCTGCCCGGCACGCTGGAAAAACACCGCAGCAAGCTGTTCGGCCTCACCATCCAGCCCGAACGCCTCGCCCAGATCCGCGAAGAACGCCGTGCCGGCAGCAAGTACGCCTCACTGGCCAACTGCCGCTACGAAATCGCCGAAGCCGAAAAAATGATGCGCCGCGAAGGCATCCGCTGGCTGGATTCCTCGACCAAATCGATTGAAGAAATTTCGACGACGATTCTTCAGGAATTGAAGCTGCGCTGAAGCGCACGGCCGCTAGTCCGGCCATTTTGCACGCTTGCCGCTTCAGTCGAGACGGCGACGCAGCATCTCAAAGAGACACACTGCCGCCGCCGCACCAACGTTGAGCGACTCAACCGCGCCCGGCATTGGAATCCGGATGCGCAAGGCGGCAATGTCGATCAAGTCCCGCCGCACGCCCTGACCTTCGGCACCGAAAACCCATGCCAACGGCCCCCGCCATGTCGCGGCATAGAGCGAAGTCGCACCGTCGAGGCAGGTGACGGCCGTCGTGCCTTGATAGCCGGCCATAAATCCGGCCAGATCGGCATCTTCATGGATGCTCAACACGAAATGCGCCCCCTGCCCGGCACGTAATACCCGCGGCGACCAAGCGGCAGCGCAGCCCGGCCCAAGCAGTGCCTGCCGGACACCGGCCGCCGCAGCGGTACGCAGCAAGGTGCCGACATTGCCGGGATCCTGCACGCCATCGAGCAAAATTGCGTCCTTTTCAAGGTTCACCGCAGACGTCGCCTTGGGCAGTGGCACCACGGCCAACAGCCCACTCGGTGTATCGACCGGCGACAATTCACGCAATAACGCATCGCCCAGCACCACTAGGTCACGCCCGGCAATGAAACCGGCAACCTCACCGCCAGCGTCGAGCGCAGATTCACCGACAATCAGGCTCGGCAACATTCCGAAAACCGCTTCGTAAGCAGCGACCAGATGCATGCCATCGAGCAGCGTCATCCCCTGCTTGCGCCGCTCTCGCCCGGACTCCGCCAGCTTCTTCAACGGTTTGAAGAAGGGATTGTCGCGGGACTGGATGTGTTTCATAGCAGAGAAAGCTGTTTCGCTACCGGCGCGAAACTGCGGCGATGGACCGGCGAGGCGCCGTGGGCTTCGAGGGCGGAAAAATGGGCGGCTGTCGGGTAACCCATGTGGCGATCGAAGCCGTATTGTGGGTAAACGGCATGCAACGCCAGCATGCCGGCATCACGCACGGTCTTGGCCAGGATGGAGGCGGCGGCAATCGAGGCAATCTTGCCATCGCCCTTGACCACGGCCTCGACGGGTATCGGCAGTTTTGGACAGCGATTTCCATCGACCATCACCCGCTCCGGCACCACGCTCAGTGCAGCGACCGCCCGCTGCATGGCAAGAAAGGTGGCATGCAGGATATTGAGCTGGTCGATTTCCTCGACAGTGGCTTCAGCAACTGCCCAGGCTAATGCCTTTGCGCGGATTTCGCCGGCCAGCGCCTCACGCCGCTTTTCGGAGAGCTTCTTGGAGTCGTTCAGGCCGGCGATCGGCCGTGCCGGGTCGAGAATCACCGCGGCCGCCACCACCGGCCCCGCCAGCGGGCCACGCCCGGCCTCGTCGATCCCGCAGGCGAGGCCTTCCGGCACAATCAGTTCAAGCATTCGATGACGGCGCGCGCCGCCTTGTCGGCGTTGTTCTGTCGCAGACGATGGTGGATTTCGGTAAAGGTCTCGGCGACAGCCGCGGCATTTTCCTTGTCTTCGTAGAGCTTGACGAGGGCCTCGGCGAGTTTGTCGGGCGTGGCATCGTTCTGCAGCAGTTCCGGCACGACAAAACGACCCGCCAAGACATTCGGGAGGCCGACATAGGGCAGATAGGCCAGCCGCTTCATGATCCACCAGCTGAACTTGGCCAGCCGGTAGGTGATGACCATCGGCCGCTTGATCAGGGCCGCTTCGAGCGTGGCGGTACCACTGGCTACGAGCGACACGTCGGCAGCACCCAGCGCATCCTGCGCATGACCAAAGAGCAGCCGGAACGGTACCTCGCCGGCCTGCTGCTCATAGATCGCCATTTCAAACTGCAGTCGGGTTTCCCGCGTCGCCAGCGGAACCACGAACTGCGCATCGGGCAGATAGCGCTCACGGATGAGCTTCGCTGTCTGGACGTAGGTATCGGCCAGCATGGCCAATTCGCCACGACGGCTCCCGGGCAGCATGCCGAAAATGGGTACGTTGCGGGGCAGCGCCAGCTTCTCGCGAACAACCTCCTTGCGCGTTTCCAGCGGAATCAAGTCGGCCATCGGGTGACCGACATAGCTGACGGGGATCCCGGCCTTCTCGTACAACGGCGGCTCCATCGGGAAAAGTGCCAGCACGCGATTCACTGCCCGAGCGATTTTCTTGATCCGCCTGCCGCGCCAGGCCCAGATCGATGGACTGACGTAGTGGATGGTGCGGATACCGGACGCCTTGAGATCGGCCTCCAGACCAAGATTGAAATCCGGGGCGTCGACACCGATGAAGAGGTCCGGCTTGAGATCAAGCAGGCGCTTTTTCAATCGCCGACGGATGCCGGAGATTTCGCGGTAATGTTTCAGGGCATCCCAATAGCCCATGACCGACAGCTTTTCCATCGGCCACCAGCTGTCGAGCCCCTGCGCCTGCATTTTCGGACCACCAATGCCATAGAACACGACATCGGGCAGCTGTTTTTTCAGCGCCTCGATCAGGTGACTGGCCAGCAGGTCGCCGGAGGCTTCCCCGGCCACCACGGCAATACGAAAGGCACGCCCCATATCAGCGGATGATGCCCCGCTTGGAGACCTCGAGGAAATCGACGAAGCGCTGAACGTCCGGCTGGCTCTTCGCATCCTCTGCCAGCTTGCTCTTGGCCTCATCAAGCAGCAGGCCGGACTTGTATAAGGTACGGTAGGCGCGTTTCAGTGAGGTAATCGAATCCGCCGTAAAACCCCGGCGCTTCAAGCCTTCTACGTTGAGGCCATAGGGCTGCGCGGTGTTCCCGGCCGCCATCAGGTATGGCGGCACGTCCTGCAGGATCACCGTGCTGACCGCGGTCATCACATGGGCGCCGATACGGCAGAACTGATGGACCCCGGTAAACCCCCCCAGGATCGCCCAATCATCGACCGTAACGTGACCAGCCAGCGAGGCATTATTGGCAAAGGTGCATTTGTTGCCAACCTGACAGTCGTGGGCGATGTGCACGTAAGCCATGATCCAGTTATCGTCGCCGACACGGGTGACGCCGGCATCCTGCGCTGTCCCGAGGTTGAACGTACAAAATTCGCGGATGGTGTTGCGATCGCCGATCTCCAGTCGCGTCGGCTCGCCGGCATATTTTTTGTCCTGCGGTACTTCTCCCAGCGAGCAGAACTGGAAAATCCGGTTGTCGCGCCCGATACGGGTATGACCACGGATCACGCAATGCGGACCAATGACCGTGTTGTCACCGATCTCGACATGAGGACCAATGAGGGTGTAGGGGCCGATCTCGACATTGGCACCGATCTTGGCGCCCGGATCGACGATGGCAGTCGGATGAATCATGTTACAGATCCCGCTTGGCACACATCAGCCGGGCTTCAGCCGCCAGCTGGCCATCGACACGTGCTTCGCCCTTGAACTTCCATACACCGCGCATCTGGCGTTCGATCTCGACATGCAGGTTCAATTGATCGCCGGGCATGATCGGACGCTTGAAACGTGCATCGTCAATACCGGCAAAGTAGAACACATCGTTCTGCGTCGGCTTCTTGCCCTCTGTCTTGAAGGACAGGATACCGGCAGCCTGGGCCAGTGCTTCCATGATCAACACGCCGGGCATCACCGGGTGATGTGGGAAGTGACCAACGAAGAAGGGTTCGTTGATGGTGACGTTCTTGTAGGCATGAATCGACTTGCCCGGTTCGATGGCGACGACGCGATCGATCAACAGGAAAGGATAGCGATGCGGCAAGTACTCGAGAATTTCATGAATATCCATTTAATCAACCCCTTGTTTCTATTTCTTTAAGTTTTTTCTCAAGCTCTGAAATCTTGTCGGCCATCTTCGACAGGCGACGGATATGGGACGCATTGCGTATCCAGTCCTCGTGCTCGCCCAGAGGAAACACGCTGGTATAGACCCCCGACTTACGGATGCTCTTGATCACCGTCGTACCACCGGAAATCATCGTATCCGGCGCCAATTCAATATGCCCGGAGATCAGAGAGCCACCACCGACGATGCAATGCTCACCCAGCGTCGTGCTACCGGCAATGCCCACGCAGCCCGCCAACACGGTTCTCGCCCCGATCTTGCAGTTATGGGCGATATGCACCTGGTTATCCAGCTTGCAACCATCGCCAATCACCGTATCCTCAAGCGCGCCGCGGTCGACCGCACAATTCGCCCCAAATTCGACGTCGTCACCAACAATCACGCGCCCGATTTGCGGAATCTTGATCCAGTCCTTGCCATCCGGCGCAAAACCAAAGCCATCCGAACCGATGACCGTTCCGGCATGAATGATTGCCCGCTTGCCGACGCGGCAATCGTGATAGATGGTAACGTTCGGATGAAGGAGGCTGTCATCGCCAATCGATGCCCCATCGCCAATCACGCAACCCGCGTGCAGGACGACATTTTCACCAATCACGACGGATCCGCCGATGGTGACATGCGGGCCAATCTTGCAACTGGCCGGCACCGGAGAGCGCAGGACGGCCGAGGCATCAATGCCGGAAAAACCGACATGAACAGGATTCAGCAAAGCCGTTACACGGGCGTAATAGGCGTAGGGGTTGGCCGTAATGATGCGCGCCCCGGAAAAACCGTCAGCGGCTGCCGGCGTCAGGATCAGCGCCGACGCGGCAGTTGTCGCCAGCGCCCCGGCAAATTTTGGATTGGAGAGGAAGGAAATATCCCCCGCCCCGGCCGTGGGCAGCGGGGCAACGCGATGGATGCGCGTTTCGCCATCTCCAAGCACATCGCCGCCCAAGCGGGCGGCGATTTCGGCAAGCGAAAGAGAAATAGCAGCCGCCCTGGGCATTACTTGCCTTCAGCCAGCGCCTTGATCACGCGCTCGGTGATGTCGAGACGCGGGCTAACCCAGACCACATCCTGCAATATCAGATCGAACTTATCAGATTCGGCAATCTGCTTGATCGCACGATTGGCCTTTTCGATAACCGCCGCATTCTCTTCATTCTGGCGCAGGTTCAGATCTTCGCGGAACTCACGCTGCTTGCGCTGGAATTCGCGGGACAGGTCGCCGAACTCCTTTTCCTTGGCACGACGCTCGCTCTCCGCCATGGTCACGGCATTCTTTTCCAGATTTTCCTGCAAGCCCTGCAATTGCTTGGCCATGCGCTGCAACTCCTGATCGCGCTTGGCAAACTCGCCTTCCAGCTTCTTGGCTGCCTTTTGGGCTGCCGGCGCATCACGGAAAATCCGCTGCGTATTGACGTAGCCAACCTTGAGTTCAGCAGCAGCCACACCAGTGACACAAAGCGCCGACATCAGTGACGCCAGAACGAAGGACTTAACTTTCAACTTGAAACTCCTGAATCAAAATGTGGTGCCCAACTGGAACTGGAAGGACTCTGCCTTATCGTCATCCTTTTTGTTCAATGGCATACCGAAACTGAACTTCAACGGCCCGATGGGAGAAATCCATGCTGCCGAAATACCCGTAGAATACCGCAATTCGCTGAACTCAATACTTTGTCCGTTGCCATAAACCTGACCGGCATCGAAGAACAGACCAAGACGCGCCGTCTTTTCCATGCCTGGCAAGCCCCAAAGCAGTTCGGCATTACCAACGACACGGCGGTTACCGCCGATTCGGTACGTCTGACCAGTCGTTTGATCAACTGTAACGGGGCCCAGCGATGATGCCTTGTATCCGCGAACCGAAGTCACACCGCCCGCATAGTAATTCTTGAAGAATGGCAGATCCTTGCCACCATACCCACCGGCCTGACCATATTCTGCGTTCAACATAAGTGTAAATTTGCTGCTGAGCGGGACATACTGCTGCAGTTGGTAATTCGCGCGATAGTAGGTCAAGTCGCCACCCGGAACCGCCACCTCAACACCGGCCTTCTGGAAGGTACCCGCGGTCGGGAAGAAGAAACTGTTCTTGCCGTCGCTTACCCAATTCATGGTCAGTGGCAGAGACAAATTTGTATCGCCAAAATCGCGAACGAAGTCTTTGTAATATTGAGGACTATCCGAATACGTCGTGATTCGGGTCGAATCGATGCCTAAACCAAGCCCGATCGACTGTTTCTCCCCAATGGGGAAACCGAAGCGAATCGCCCCGCCGGTGGAGGCAGACGAGTAATTCGCAATCGCCAGCGATGACGTATTTACAGTCCGATGATAGACATCAAAACCCTGGCTCACCCCATCCGGCGTGAAGTAGGGATTGGTGTAAGAGAAAACATAGGTCCGATAAGACTTCGCCGAATTGACCTGGATCGCAACGTTGTTGCCGCTGCCCAGGAAGTTATTCTGCGCGATCGAACCGGAAAGAATTATCTTGTCGGTGCTTGACGTACCCAAACCAAGCATCAGGTTCCCCGTCGGCTTTTCGGTAACGTTGAGATTGACATCAATCTGATCCGCTGTTCCTGGAACCGCCGGCGTTTCCACCGAAACATCGGTGAAGAAGCCGAGCTTGTCGATCCGCTGCTTCGACAAGGTCACCTTGTCCGCATCGTACCAGCCGCCTTCCATCTGCCGCATTTCACGACGGATGACTTCGTCGCGGGTCTTGGTATTGCCGGTCAGGTTGATCCGGCGCACGTATACCCGCTTGCCCGGATCGATGAAAATAGTGAAAGCGACCTTGCGCTTTTCCTTGTCGATTTCCGGCGCAGCGTTGACGTTGGCGAAGGCATAACCTTCCTTGCCCAAGCGCTCACCGATGGCTTTGGTCGAATCGTTCAGTTTTTCGCGGGAAAACACATCCCCAGCCTTGACGATGACCAGCCTCTTCAATTCCTCTTCGGTTATTGAAAAATCACCGGCCAGCTTCACCGAAGCGACCTGATAGCGCTCGCCCTCGGCAACGTTGACAGTGATGTAAACATCACGCTTGTCCGGCGAAATCGAGACCTGAGTCGAATCGACGGCAAACTCGAGGTAGCCTTGATTCATGTAGAAGGATTTCAGCTTCTCAAGGTCGCCCGAGAGCTTTTGCCGGGAATACTGGTCGTTCTTGGTGTACCAGGTCAGCAATCCGGGCGTGGTCAGTTCGAACAGCGCGAGCAGTTCCTTTTCCTTGAAGGATTTGGCGCCAACAATATTGATCTGCTTGATCTTGGCCGCCACACCCTCTTCAATATTGAAGTTGATGCCGACGCGATTCCGCTCCAGTGGGGTTACGGTCGTGGTGATCTCCACACCATACTTGCCACGCGTCAGGTACTGGCGCTTGAGTTCCTGCTCGGCTTTTTCAAGCAGCGCCCGGTCGAAAATACGACCCTCGGCAATCCCCGTTTCCTTCAAGGCCTTGACGATTACATCTTTCTCGAACTCCTTGAGTCCGACAAAGTTCAGTGAGGAAATGGCCGGGCGCTCTTGGACGACGACGACCATCACGTCGCCTTCGACCTCGACGCGCACATCCTTGAAGAAGCCGGTGGAAAACAATGCCTTGATCGACTGGGCTGCCTTGTCGTCATTGAGCGTGTCGCCCACTTTGACCGGCAAGTAGCTGAACACGGTACCCGCCTCAGTCCGCTGGATGCCCTCTACACGGATATCCTTGACCGTAAAGGGAGCGAAGGCCAGCGCAGGCACAGCAAAAAGACTGGCAATCAGGACCGGCAAGAGGGTTTTCTTCATCGTTCAGCTGCTGAACAGGCGATTCAAGTCGTTAAAAAAGGCAAAAGCCATCAGGACAAACAAGATGGAGACGCCAATCTGCTGACTGACCTCCATGGCCCGCTCTGACAGGGGCCGACGCCTGACGACTTCGATCATATGATACATCAAATGCCCCCCGTCCAGCACCGGGATCGGAAGCAGATTGAGGACACCGAGGCTGATACTGACCAGCGCCATGAATTTCAGGTAGTAATCCAGTCCCAGTTTGGCCGATTGCCCAGCGTAATCTGCAATAGTCACCGGTCCCGAGAGATTTTTCCAGGACACCTCGCCGGTCAACATCTTGCCCAGCATGAGCAGACTGAACACCGACTTGTCCCAGGTTTCGGCCACAGCCTTGGCCGCCGCCTCAAGTGGACCGTAGCTGACATGGGTTTTCAGTTCCCGCTTGCTTTCCGCCGACTCGGCGACGGCCACCCCGATCTTGCCAATCATTCGTCCGCGTTCCGAAATTGGCTCGGATTCCACGTCAACCGCAAACAACTCGCCATAGCGCTCGACAAGTACATGCAATCGCCGCCCGGGCGCCTCGCGTACCTTGAGCACGAAGGCCTGCCAGTTGGCGATTTCCTCACCATCCACCGAGCGAACCCAGTCGCCAACCTGCAAGCCACTCCGAGCCGCTGGGCCACCCTCCACCAGCTTGCCAATCACCGCCGGGAAATTGGCCCGATAAAAACGCAGGCCGAGACGCTCAAGCGCATCGCCCTCCCAACCCTGATCGCCAGCTGCGGCAAGGTGAAGGTAACGAACAGCAATCTCACCCTGCTCGTTGATGACCTCCAGTGCCGTATGTTCCTGATTCACCGCTTTTTGCAAAACCAGCCAGCGCAGGTCATTCCAGGTAGCCACCACCTCGCCATCAACACGACGTACCTGCTCACCATTCTTTACTCCGGCCATGGCCGTGGGCGTATCAGCGGGCGGCGTACCGAGTACCGGCAGCAACTCTTCGCTGCCGGAGATAAATACCACCCAATACAGGAGAATTGCCAGCGCAAAATTGGCGAGCGGACCGGCAGCAACGATCAGACTACGTGCGCCGACAGACTTTCGGTTATAGGCACGGTGCTGCTCGGCGGCAGCCACTTCGCCCTCACGTTCGTCGAGCATCTTGACGTAGCCACCGAGCGGGAAAACACTGATCGCCCACTCGGTCTGGTCGCGCCCCAGCCGACGCTGCCAGATGACCCGGCCGAAGCCGACCGAGAAGCGCAACACTTTGACGCCAACCCAGCGTGCGGCGGCGTAGTGTCCGTACTCATGGACAACGATCAGGACGCCGAGCACCACCACGAAGGCGGCAAGATAAAAAGGGAGTTCGCTCACGCGAAAGCGCAATCCCGAATCATCGCCATGGCAAGCTGCCGAGCCTGGGCATCAGCCGCCAGCACATCAGCCAGACTGCCCTCGGCCGTCGCCGGCAAGGCTGAAAGGACAGCTTCGTTCAGGCTTGAAATCCCGAGGAACGGTAGTTCGCCATCGAGGAAAGCAGCCACGGCAACTTCATTGGCGGCGTTGAGGATGGCTGGCGCCGTACCACCGGCATCGAGCACATCGTAGGCCAGTTGCAGGCAGCGGAAGCGTCCGAAATCCGGCGCCTCAAAATCCAGCCGGCCAATGCTGAACAGGTCCAGCGGAGCAACGCCTGCCTGAATCCGCTCCGGCCAGGCCATGGCATAGGCAATGGGCGTTCGCATGTCCGGGTTGCCCAACTGCGCCAAAACCGAACCATCGCTGTACTGAACCGCGGAATGAATGACGCTCTGCGGATGAACCACGACCTGAATCATCGATGGCGGCGCTGCGAATAACCAGTGGGCCTCGATGACCTCCAGCCCCTTGTTCATCATCGTCGCGGAATCGACAGAAATCTTGCGCCCCATGACCCAGTTCGGATGCGCACAAGCCTGCTCTGCCGTCACCGCTGCCAGCGCCGATAAGGGTGTCTGACGGAAGGGGCCGCCAGAGGCCGTCAGCAGGATGCGCTCTACCCCACAAACTGTGAGGCCGCGCGAAAAATCTGTGGGAAGCGCCTGAAAAATGGCGTTGTGCTCGCTATCAACCGGCAACAACTGCGCACCGGACTGCTGAACGGCGTGCATGAACAGCTCGCCGGCCATGACCAGCACTTCCTTGTTGGCCAGTAGTACCCGCTTGCCGGCCTGCGCGGCGGCAAGTGTCGGCGCCAGCCCTGCCGCCCCGACAATGGCCGCCATCACCATGGCGGCATCGCCCAGAGTCGCAGCCTGCACCAGTGCGGACTCGCCCCAGGCCACCTCGGTCGAGGAACCTGCATCCACAAGTCGTTGGCGTACGATATCCGCAGTGGCCGCATCCCCCACGACTGCCAGCAAGGGCTGGAACTCAAGGCAATCGGCGACCAGACGCTCGACCTGTCGATGCGCGGTCAGCGCAACCACCCGGTAGCGTCGTGGATGGCGGCGCACGACATCCAGCGTGGACTGGCCGATTGAGCCGGTCGCACCGAGAACGGTGATGCCCTGTGCGGTCATTGCAGGAAAACCAGCAGCATGGCCATCAGTGGCAATGCCGCAGTGTGACTGTCGATACGATCCAGTACGCCACCATGCCCCGGCAGTAACTGGCTGCTGTCTTTCATGCCCGCCTGACGTTTCAGTAGCGACTCGAAGAGGTCGCCAGCAATCGAAACCAGCGTCAATAAAGGCATGACCAGCGCGATCAGGATCAGTTTCGAAACATCAGCCCCCCCCATTGACCACTGCGCTCCCACAGCCAGCAGCGTCGTGGCCAGCATCGCGCCATACGCCCCTTCCCAGGTCTTGCCGGGACTGATGTTAGGCGCCAGCTTGCGCTTGCCGAAGGCACGGCCGGAGAAATAGGCGGCAATGTCGGCCAGGGCGACCAGCAGCAAGGCGCCGAACAGCCAGCCCGGACCGCGCTCGCGCAGGTCGATCAGTGCAAACCAGGTCGGCAGCAGGATCACGAGACCGACCAAGGCCATTTTCCAGTGGGTTTTGACTTGCCAGCGGGCACGTAACCAGAAGGGCACCAGCCCCAGCCAGAACACGATCGAACAGGCCAGAGCCACTTCCCCGGCAGAGCGGAGCTGAGCCGGTGCCAGCAAAAACACCGCCAGCACAGCGAGTCCGGTCACCAGCGCACCGAAACGCAACTGCCCCGACGGGCAGAAACCGCATAGGCGCGCGTATTCCCAGCCGGCAATGCCGGTGATCACCGCCGTCAGCACCGCCCATGACAGCGAATCGAGCAGAAAAATGGCGGGAATCAGCAGCGCCGCGATCACCAGCGCCGTGATGATGCGCGTCTTAAGCATTCGCCTGACCTGTCACCTGTTCGCTGGTGCGGCCAAAGCGCCGTTCGCGTTGCTGATAGGAGGCAATCGCCTTGTCAAACTCGGCCGTATCAAAATCCGGCCACAGCGTGTCGGTGAAATACAACTCGGTGTAGGCCAGTTGCCAGAGCAGGAAGTTGCTGATCCGCTGCTCGCCGCCGGTACGAATGAACAGATCCGGCTCCGGTGCGTAATTCATCGACAGGTAAGGATCGAGATCGCCCTCCTCAATCACCTCCTTGCCAGGAGCACGATTGGCGAGCAGGCGATTCATGGCCTGCATGATGTCCCAGCGTCCGCCGTAGTTGGCTGCGATGGTCAGATCAAGGCGGGTATTGTCCTGCGTTGTCGCATCGGCCTCACGGATCAAGGCCTGCAAGCGTGGCTCGAAGCGGGACAGGTCACCGACAACGCGCAAGCGCACGCCATTGCGGTCGAGCTTCTCGACCTCCTGCTCCAGTGCCTTGACGAACAATTGCATGAGCAGGGAAACCTCCTCCTGCGGTCGACGCCAATTTTCCGACGAAAACGCAAACAGGGTCAGGTACTGGATGCCACGTTCCAGGCAGGCGCGCACCATCTCGCGAACCAGCTCGACGCCTTTGACGTGCCCTGCCACGCGCGGCAGAAAGCGCTTTTTTGCCCAACGGCCATTGCCGTCCATGATCACGGCCACGTGCGAAGGCATGGCTGCCGCCGCCGGAATCTGCCGCGTCGAACTGGAAAAGAATGCCATCAGGCCGGTCGTATGCCGAGCCGACTCAGATCTGCATCAGCTCGGCCTCTTTGGCAGCGAGCATCTTGTCAACTTCGGTGATGAACTTGTCGGTCAGCTTCTGGACGTCATCCTGAGCCTTGCGCTCGTCATCCTCGGGAATCTCACCCTTCTTGAGTGCATCCTTGAGGTGGGTGTTGGCATCACGACGCAGATTGCGGATCGCCACCTTGGCGCCCTCGCCTTCGTGCTTGACGACCTTGATCATCTCCTTGCGGCGCTCTTCGGTCAGCGCCGGCATCGGCACACGGATCAGATCACCCTGCGACGCTGGATTCAGGCCGAGGTCGGAATCACGGATGGCCTTCTCGACCTTTTGCACCATGTTCTTTTCCCAGGGCTGCACACCCAGGGTACGGGCATCCACCAGCGTGATATTCGCCACCTGATTGACCGGCACCGGGGAGCCGTAGTAATCGACCATGACGTGATCAAGCAAGCCGGTGTGGGCACGGCCGGTACGAATCTTCAGGAGGTCGTTCTTCAGCGCCTCCAGGGATTTCTGCATCTTGTGTTCGGCGTTTTTCTTGAGTTCGGCGATCATGTTTGTCTCCCTCAGCAATAGACCAGCGTACCTTCGTCTTCACCACAGACCACGCGCTTCAGCGCGCCGGCCTTGAAGATCGAGAAAACGTTGATCGGCAATTTCTGATCACGGCACAGCGCGAATGCGGTCGCGTCCATCACCGCGAGGTTCCTGGAGATCGCTTCGTTGAAGCTGATCTTGTCATAGCGCGTCGCCGACGGATCCTTCTTAGGATCAGCGGAGTAAATCCCGTCGACCTTGGTCGCTTTCAGCACGATTTCCGCGCCGATTTCCGAACCGCGCAGGGCTGCAGCGGTATCGGTGGTGAAGAAGGGGTTGCCGGTGCCGGCACCGAAGATCACGATCTTGCCTTCTTCAAGGTAGCGGATGGCCTTGCCGCGAATATACGGCTCGATCACCTGCTCGATATTCAGGGCAGACTGCACACGGGCATTCAGGCCGCATTGACGCATCGCGTCGGACAGGGCCATGGCGTTCATTACCGTGGCCAGCATGCCCATGTAATCCGCAGTGGCGCGATCCATCCCGGTGGCCGTACCGGCCATGCCGCGGAAGATGTTGCCACCGCCAATCACGACACCGATTTCCACCCCCAGGTCAGCCACCGCCTTGATCTCCCCGCAAATCTCACCGATCACTTTCGGATTGATGCCGTAGGCGTCGGTACCCATCAGGGCCTCGCCGGAGAGTTTCAGGAGGATGCGCTTGTACTTGGGCGTGGTCATCGGCGTTCCTTCCAATTACTTCTTGGCAGCTGCAGCAGCGGCCTGGGCAGCAACTTCGGCAGCGAAGTCGTCAACCTTCTTCTCGATGCCTTCACCGACCATGTACAGCGTGAAGCTGGCAACGCTGGCGCCCTTGGCCTTCAGCAGTTGCTCGATGGTCTGCTTACCGTCTTCGGCCTTGACGAACACCTGACCAAGCAGGGTAACGTCCTTCAGGTACTTTTGAACGGTACCTTCGGCAATCTTTTCCAGCATCGCTTCCGGCTTGCCGGCTTCGCGAGCCTTTTCGATGGCAACGCGACGCTCGGTGTCGAGCAGTTCGGCTGAGACACCCGAGGCATCCAACGATTTCGGCTTGGAAGCAGCAATGTGCATCGCCAGATCCTTGCCCAGTTGCTCGTCGCCACCGACCAGATCGACCACGACGCCGACCTTGGCTCCACCGTGGATGTAGGAAACCAGCTTGCCCTTGGCTTCGCAACGAACGAAGCGACGGATGGTCATGTTCTCACCTATCTTGCCAACCAGCGCAGAGCGGGTGGATTCAACGGTACCCTCGCCCATCGGCAGCGCCGACAGGGCGGCGACGTCAGCCGGGTTGTGATCAGCGACCAACTTGGCCGAACCATTGGCCAGGGCGATGAACTCGTCGTTCTTGGCTACGAAGTCGGTCTCGCTGTTAACTTCGATGATCGCGCCAGTCTTGCCATCGGCAGCGATGCTGACAGCAACGATACCTTCTGCCGCCACACGGGCAGCGGCCTTGGAGGCCTTGTTACCCAGCTTGACGCGAAGAATTTCTTCCGCCTTGGCCATATCGCCATCGGCCTCGGTCAGGGCCTTCTTGCATTCCATCATCGGCGCGTCGGTCTTGCCGCGCAGCTCTGCCACCATACCTGCGGTAATTGCCGCCATATTCTTTTCTCCTGAGCTTGTGAAACAGGCGGAGCATGCCGCTCCGCCATTACATCCAGATTTCGGACTTATTCGGCCGCTTCTTCGACTTCGACGAATTCGTCATCGCCGCCGGCAGCAACGATGTCGGCAACAACCTGGCTGCGACCTTCGAGGATGGCGTCAGCAACGCCGCGGGCGTACAGCTGAATAGCGCGGGAAGAGTCGTCGTTACCCGGGATGACGTAATCGACGCCATCCGGAGAGTGGTTGGTATCGACAACGCCGATCACCGGGATGCCCAGCTTGCTGGCTTCGGTGATGGCGATCTTGTGATAGCCGACGTCGACAACGAAGATGGCGTCCGGCAGGCCGCCCATTTCCTTGATGCCGCCGATGGACTTCTGCAGCTTTTCCAGTTCGCGACGGAAGGTCAGCGCTTCCTTCTTCGGCATGCGATCGAGGTCACCGGCTTCAACAGCCAGTTCCATATCCTTCAGGCGCTTGATCGAGGTCTTGACCGTCTTGAAGTTGGTCAGCATGCCGCCCAGCCAACGCTGGTCGACAAACGGGGCACCAGCGCGCAGCGCTTCTTCACCGATGATTTCACGGGCCTGGCGCTTGGTGCCAACGAAGAGGATGTTGCCGCGATTGGCGGCCAGCTTGCGAACGAAAGCCATGGCTTCGTTGTACTTGACCAGGGTCTTTTCGAGGTTGACGATGTGAATCTTGTTGCGGGCACCAAAGATGTACGGGGCCATCTTGGGGGACCAGAAACGGGTCTGGTGGCCGAAGTGAACGCCGGCTTCCAGCATTTCGCGCATAGTAACGGACATGACAATTTCCTTTTAAGGGTTGAACCGCCACCCGCCGGAAACGTCCGCCATTCTTGGTTTTTGGCGAACACCCTTAATCGGCGGATGTGAGGATTTGATCGCCTGCACAACGCAGTACGACCATTCCACCTGGCAAAGACGCCAGGAAGAACCCAAAGATTATAGCAGCATCACCGCCTCTCCGGAAGGCCGCCAACGCTGTCTCAGTAACCGTTTTTCTTCAGCGCCAGCAACTGCAGCATGCGACCCAGATAAGGTCGCCAGTCGGGCATCTCGAGACCGAAATCCGCCGCCAGCCGACTGCAATCCAGCCGCGAATTGGCCGGACGCCTGGCCGGCAGCGGATAGGCACTGCTCGGAATCGGCGTAATTGCTTCCGGCATCAGGCTCAGATCGAACCCGGGCGTGGCTCGCGCCTGACGGACGATCTCCCGCGCGAACCTGCACCAGCTGACAGGATTCGCCGCCGCAAGGTGATAGATCCGGTTTTCGCCCGCTTTTTGCAGTTCACCGCAGCGCAGCATCGCCGACGCCACGCCGGTCACCGTAGCAATCAGCGCCGCGGGCGTCGGCGCGCCAATCTGGTCATCCACGACGTTCAGCGATTCCCGTTCGCCCGCCAGACGCAGGATGGTCTTGACGAAGTTATTGCCCCGCGCACCGAACACCCAGCTGGTGCGGAAAATCAGCGACTTCCCGCCCACGGCCCGGATCGCCGCCTCGCCGGCCAGCTTGCTCTCACCGTAGACCGACAACGGGGCCACCGCATCATGCTCGACATAGGGCGTCGGCTTGCGGCCATCGAAAACGTAATCCGTAGAGTAATGCACCAGCAAGGCACCCAGCTGGGCTGCCTCTTCCGCCAGCACTCGGGGCGCCTCGGCATTGATGCGGAACGCCAGATCGCGGTCGCTCTCCGCCTGATCGACCGCCGTGTAGGCCGAGGCATTGACGATCAAGCGCGGTTGCGTTGCCCGCACCAGACGGCGGATAGCTTCCGGGTCGCCCAGATCGCACTCGGCCCGACCGCAGGCAATGAGTGGCCCATAAGGCGCCAGCGAACGCTGCAACTGCCAGCCCACCTGACCATCCTTACCCAGCAACAGCGTCGTCATCGCCCCATGCTCCAAAAGCAGAGTGCGAAGTATGCCACCGCCGGCGCTCCCCGGTTTTGAGAATGACCGTGCATCATTTATCCTTCGCCCTTCCCCAACGCACCAAGATCCGCCATGAGCATTACCATCAAGACCCCGGAAGAAATCGAGAAAATGCGCGTCGCCGGGCGTCTCGCCAGCGAAGTCCTGGACTACATCGCCCCCTACGTCGTTGCCGGCGTCACCACCGAACAACTCGACAAGCTCTGCCACGACTACATGGTTGACGTGCAGCAGTGCATTCCGGCGCCGCTCAACTACGCGCCGTCCGGTTACAACCCCTACCCCAAGTCGATCTGCACCTCGGTCAACCAACAGGTTTGCCATGGCGTTCCGGGTGACCGCATACTGAAGAACGGCGACATCATCAATCTCGACATCACGACCATCAAGGACGAATACCACGGCGATACCAGCCGCATGTTCATCGTCGGCGAAGGCTCGATCCAGGCCAAGCGCCTGTGCGAAATCACCTTTGAATGCATGTGGCTCGGCATTTCGGTCGTCAAACCCGGGGCCTACCTCGGCGATATCGGTGCAGTCATCCAGAAACACGCCGAGAAAAACGGCTACTCGGTCGTGCGAGAGTTCTGTGGTCACGGCATCGGTAAGAAATTCCACGAAGACCCGCAGGTACTGCATTACGGCAAGGCGGGCACCGGACCGCGCCTGGAACCCGGCATGATGTTCACCATCGAGCCGATGATCAATGCCGGCAAGGCGGCGATCCGCGAAATGGCGGACGGCTGGACCATCGTTACCAAGGATCGTAGTCTGTCCGCTCAATGGGAGCATACGCTGCTGGTCACCGAAACCGGGTACGAAGTGATGACGCTTTCGAGCGGCTGCCGACCCAAACCGGACTGGATTCAGTGAAAGCCATCGACGTCACGGGGCTACGGGCCGAGGTCAAGGCCGGCCAGAACGCACTGCAAGCTGCCTACGCCGCGAACAACGACGCAGCCGGGCTGCTGTGCGAACGCAGCCGGCAGGTCGACAGCGTCCTGAAAAAGCTCTGGCAGATTTTCGACTTCCCCGCCTCAATGGCGCTGGCGGCCGTCGGCGGTTACGGTCGCGGCGAACTCTTCCCAGCCTCGGACATCGATCTTCTCATCCTGCTGCCGCAGACGCCCAGCGCACTAACCCAGGAAAAACTCGAGCGTCTGGTCGGCTGTTTCTGGGACATCGGCCTGGAAATCGGCCACAGCGTCCGCACCGTTCAGGAATGCCTGAATGAAGCTGCCGGCGACATCACGGTTCAGACCGCACTCATCGAAGCCCGACTGCTCACCGGTAACGAAAAGCTGTTCAGCACTTTTCAGAAACGCCTGCGCGGCAATCTCGACCCGCTGGTCTTCTATGAAGCCAAGCGCCTGGAGCAGCGCGAGCGTTACCTGCGTTTCAACGAAACTCCCTTCAGTCTGGAACCGAACTGCAAAGAGGCGCCGGGTGGCTTGCGTGATCTGCAGGTCATTTTCTGGATCGCCAAGGCCGCCGGCTTCGGCAATGACTGGGCGTCGCTGGCCAATAACGGCATTCTGACCGAGGATGGCGTCGCCCAGGCTCGGCAGTGTGAAGACTATCTGACGCATCTGCGCATCCGCCTCCACCTGCTGCTCGGCCGCCGTGAGGACCGCCTGCTTTTCGACTACCAGAACACCTTGGCCGGCAAGTACGGCTTCGTCTCGAACGACGCCAAGCGCGCCTCCGAGCAGTTGATGCAAGAGTATTACCGCAATGCCAAGGCAGTGACGCTGCTCAACACCATCCTGCTGCAAAACATAGGTGCGGCGCTGGCACCAGAGAACGAGCAGCTACCACAAGCCCTTGACGACGATTTCCAGTCAGTCGGCGCACTGCTCGATATTCGTGACGAAGACCTGTTCCAGAAAAAGCCGTCAGCCATTTTCGACAGCTTCAAGGTCATGCAGGAAAGCCACGAACTGCAGGGCATGACGGCCCGCACCCTGCGCGCACTGTGGCGTGCGGGGGCGCAGATCACGTCCGAATTCCGGGGCGACCCAGCGCACCGCGCCGCCTTCCTGTCGCTGCTGCAGTCCGACCGCGGCATCGTCCATGAATTCCGGCGGATGAACCAACTCGACATCCTCGGCGCCTACCTGCCCAACTTCGGCCGTATCGTTGGCCAGATGCAGCACGATCTTTTCCACGTCTACACCGTCGACCAGCACATCCTGCAGGTCATGCGTAATCTGCGCCGTTTCACGATGAGCGAATACGCCCACGAGTATCCGCTCTGCTCGCGTATCGTCAGCGAACTTGACCGGCCGTGGCTGCTCTATATTGCCGCCCTCTTCCACGATATCGCAAAGGGCCGCGGCGGGGATCATTCCGAACTCGGCACGGTCGATGCCCGTGATTTTTGCACCAATCACGGGTTGACCGCAGAAGATACCGAACTCGTCGTCTGGCTGGTCCAGAAGCACCTGATCATGTCGACGGTGGCGCAGAAGGAAGACCTGACTGACCCGGATGTCATTGCCAATTTTGCCGCCATGGTCGGAGACACCCGTCACCTGCAGGCACTGTACCTGCTGACCCATGCCGATATCCGCGGCACCAGCCCCAAGGTCTGGAACCAGTGGAAAGGCAAGCTGCTCGCTGACCTTTACTACCAGACGCTGAATTACCTCAATCAGGACGAGGTACCTGCGGCGCACGGCATCATTGCCGAACGTCAGACCGAAGCCATGCGCCTGCTGCGCTTCTTCGCCCTCTCCGATACGGTCCATGAGCGTCTGTGGAAACAGCTCGATACCGTCTATTTCCTTCGCCACTCGGCGGAAGAAATCGCCTGGCACACGCGCTCGCTGCATTACCGCATCTTCAACAACCAGCCCGTCGTCCGCGCGCGGCTGCACAGCGATGGCGAAGGTCTGCAGGTCATGGTTTACACGCAGGATCAGCCGGACCTGTTCGCCCGCATCGTCGGTTTTTTCGCCCGCACCGGCTACAGCATCGTCGACGCGAAGATTCACACCACGGCCCACGGCTATGCGCTGGACAGCTTTGTCGTCCTCGATGTAGAAGACCGCGAAAACAACCGCGACATGCTGGCCTACATCGAGCACGAACTGGAAGACCGCTTGATCCACCAGTTGCCACCGGATGTGCCAACGCGCGGCCGCGTGTCACGTCAGGTGAAGCACCTGCCGATCAAGCCCGAAGTCATCATCCGCGGCGACGAAAAGGGCGCGCACTTCATCCTGTCGCTGGTCGCTGCCGACCGCCCCGGCCTCCTTTACTCGGTTGCCAACATCCTCGCCGAACACGGCGCCAACCTGCACACTGCCAAGATCACTACGCTGGGCGAACGGGCGGAAGACGTTTTTCTGGTCAGTGGTGGCGACCTGCGCGACAGCAGTAACCGCATCCGGCTCGAGACCGAACTGCTCGACACCCTAAAAGTCTGATCAAGTGCCGCACTGGTCACTGTGCCAGTGCGGCGGTGAAACTGCAGGCATGAGCCCGCCGCTCAGACCGACATACCAAGAGGTGGGCAATTGTTCTGGCAACCGACCAGCTTCTCGATGATTGCACGCACCCTGCCCATCGCCGATTGCAGCACCGGCTCCAGGCTTTCGAAATGGATGCCATTGGAGCTGCTGCCCCGTCCAGCGGCATGGTTGGCCACCACGTTGATCGCCGCATAGGGCAAACCCAACTCACGGGCCAGTGCAGCCTCAGGCATCCCGGTCATGCCGACCAGATCAGCACCATCCCGCTCCAGGCGATTCACTTCCGCCGCTGTTTCCAGACGAGGCCCCTGCGTCGCTGCATAGACGCCATCGAGCTTGACCTTGATGCCGAGCAAAGCCGCCGCATTGCGAATTTCCCGACGCAGGTCAGCATCGTAGGGCTCGGTAAAGTCGATATGCGTCACCGGCCCGCCGACGCCATCGAAGAAGGTCGATTTACGTCCCCAAGTGTAGTCGATGATCTGGTCCGGCAGAACGATATCGCCCGGCTGCAGGTCGCCGCGAATGCCGCCAACCGAGGCAACGGAAATCACACCGGTCGCTTTGTGATGATGCAGCGCCCACAGGTTGGCACGGTAGTTGACCATGTGCGGCGGAATGGTGTGACCGTAACCGTGGCGCGGCAGGAACATCGCCGGTTGGCCGCAGATCTGACCAAAAACCACCGCACCGGAAGGTTCGCCAAACGGGGTCCGCACTACTTCACGATGCGAGACGTCGAGATTGGACAGCGTTGTCAGTCCACTGCCACCGATGATTGCCAGCATGTTCAGGCCTTTCTGTGCGCCAGCAACGAGGCCAGCGTCGGAACGACGCTTTTCAGCGCCGGATGTTGGGGTCGCCCGCGGGCGATTTCAACGACATTGTCGCCCAGCTTGCGGTAAAGCGCATGCTGGCGCTGGCCAGAAAACGGCAAGCCGGCCAGGGTTTTGTCGTTGTGGTAACGGACCAGGGTGTCGCGGCCGATGTCCTTGGCCTGCCAGGGAATCGCCGTTCGGTCGACAATGTGCAAGGCGCTCACGGCCGGGATTCGTGCGGCGAGTTCCGCCACTGCACGATGGGTGTTCTCGCGGTAGGTCGCCACCGCCATCCCGCCGTCACCGGCACGGGCGCCAGTGACATCAGCCGGCGCGCCCATCAACCAGCAGACCACAGTATCGGGCGCGAACTCGGCAATCTGCGAATACTGGTCCGTATCAAGTGCCGAGACATCGGCTTGCAGCAGCTGAACCGGCTCACCAGCAACCCGAGCCTTCGTCGCCGCCAGACATTCGGGCAGCACATCGATCGCCAGCACCTGCAGCCCGCGTCGCGCCAGCGCCTGCGTCGCAAAGCCGATACCGCAGCCGATATCGAGCACCCGTTTTCCCGGCACCAACGAGGCCATCCATTCGTAATCGCCGCGACGGACGTAAGCCTGTCCTTCATCCTCCCAGTACGCGATGAACTCGGCCACCGTAGCACCGCTCATGCATCATCCTTCATGGCATAGATCGCCGGCAGATTGCGCCAGGCATTGTCAACATCCATGCCATAGCCGAAGACAAAGCGGTCGGGAACGGTCAGACCGATGAAATCCGCATGGATCGGCTTCTGTTTGCCATTCAGCTTGTCGGCAAACACTGCCAGCAGCACCTCTGCCGCACCGAGGCGGATCAGGCTATCTTTGACCGCCGCCAGCGTCACGCCTTCATCAAGAATGTCATCGACCACCAGCACGGTGCGTCCCTTGACCGGCGTCCACGGCGCCATACGCCAGGAAATCTTGCCCCCCTGTGTTTCCGGTCCGTAACGGGTGGCATGTAGATAATCGAAATCCAACGGGAAATCGAGTTTTGGTAGCAGTTGACCGCAGAAAATGACGCCCCCGGACATTACGCACAACACCAGAGGATTCTTGTCGGCCAGTTGTGTTCGGATCTTGCGGGCGACGACCTCGAGCGCTGCGTGGACGGCATCAGCGTCATGCACGACTTCGGCATCGGCCAGCAGCTTGCGGGCTTTTTCCTGATCCATCGCATCAGCTCCCGAGCGATTTGAGATAGGCGTCAAAGGCCGACCCGACTTCCGGATGGCGCTGGCCGAAAACTACGGTCGCCTGCAAATAGCCGAGCTTGGAACCGCAATCGTAGCGCGTGCCGTCGTAGCGGTAGGCCAGCACCTGTTCCTCGGTCAGCAGCGAGGCGATGCCATCCGTCAGCTGGATTTCGCCGCCGGCGCCCGGCTTGATGGTCTCGAGATGATGGAAAATTCGTGGCGTCAGGATGTAGCGGCCAACCACCGCCAGCGTGGACGGCGCTTCTTCCGGCTTCGGTTTCTCGACGATGGCGTTGACCTGCTCGACCCGGTCAGCAACCTTGCGCGCATCGACGATGCCATAGCTCTTGGTATCGGCACGCGGCACATCCTGCACGCCCAGCACCGAGCAACGGTAGTAGTCGTAGGTATCGGTCATCTGCTTCATCACCGCCGGCTTGCCGTCGAGCAGGTCATCGGCGAGGATGACTGCGAACGGTTCGTCACCGATCACCGGCTTGGCGCAGAGCACTGCGTGACCGAGACCGAGCGCCTCCGGCTGGCGGATATAGATGCAGTTGATGTTCTTCGGAATCATGCTGCGCACGAACTCCAGCATTTCGCTCTTGCCACGTGCTGCAAGTTCGCTTTCCAGTTCATAGGCCTTGTCGAAGTGATCCTCGATCGCCCGCTTCGAGCGACCGGTGACGAAAACCATCTCGGTAATCCCAGCGGCCACTGCCTCTTCGACCGCATACTGGATCAGAGGTTTGTCGACGATGGGCAACATCTCCTTCGGACTTGCCTTGGTGGCTGGGAGGAATCGGGTACCCATGCCAGCCACCGGGAATACCGCCTTGCGAACCTTTTTCATTCTTCAACTCCCTTAACGAGCAATTTCAACAATTCTGCCTCATCAATCACTGCAACGCCCAGTTCGTAGGCCTTGTCGAGTTTGGACCCTGCCTCATCCCCAGCGACCAAATAATCCGTCTTCCTCGACACCGAACCGGCCACCTTGCCGCCTGCTGCCTCGATTCGCGCCTTGGCATCGTCGCGTTTCAAGGTCGGCAGCGTACCGGTCAACACCAGCGTCTTGCCTACCAGAGGCTGCACGGCGGCAACCACTGGCTGCCCGACCGGCCACTGCACGCCGGCGGCGCGCAGCCCGGCGATCACCTCGCGGTTATGGGCCTCGGCGAAAAATTCGACAATGCTCGCGGCGACCACCGGTCCGACATCGGGCACGCTCTGCAAAGCATAGACATCGGCAGCCATCAAGCCGTCCAGATCGCCAAAATGCCGGGCCAGATCGCGTGCCGTGGCTTCGCCGACATTGCGGATACCGAGCGCAAAGATGAAGCGATTCAGGCTCGTCTGCCGGGAGGCATCGATGGCCGAAATGAGATTCGCCGCCGATTTTTCACCCATGCGCTCCAGACCCGCCAGGGTTTCCACCGACAAGCGGTAGAGATCGGCCGGCGTATGCACCAGACCCGCAGCAACGAGTTGATCGACCAGTTTTTCGCCCAGGCCTTCGATATCCATCGCCCGCCGGCCGGCAAAATGGATCAAGGCCTGCTTGCGTTGCGCCGGGCAGACCAGGCCACCGGAACAGCGGGCAATCGCCTCGTCTTCGCCGCGAACTACGGTCGACCCGCATTCCGGACAAAAATCGGGCAACGCAAAGGGAGGATGCAAGGGCTCGCCACCGAACAGATCACGCGACGGCCGGCGATCGAACACGACTGACACCACCTCCGGAATCACATCCCCTGCACGGCGAACGACGACCGTATCGCCAATCCGAACATCCTTGCGCCGCGCCTCGTCTTCGTTGTGCAGTGTGGCATTGGTCACGGTGACGCCACCGACGAATACCGGCTTCAGCCGTGCCACCGGGGTAATCGCCCCGGTACGGCCGACCTGCACATCAATTGCCTCGACGACGGTCAGCGCCTCCTCTGCGGGATACTTGTGGGCGACAGCCCAGCGCGGCTCGCGGCTGACGAAACCGAGCCGCTCCTGCTCGGCCACGGCGTTAACCTTGTACACCACACCATCAATATCAAAGGGCAGACGATCGCGTTGCGCCAGAATCTGCTGGTGGAAAGCCACCAGTTCAGACGGGCCGAACGCCACGACGTGATGCGCGCACACCGGCAGTCGGAAGGCAGCGAGCGCATCGAGGGTTTCGCTATGGCTGGCTGGCCGCTGCCAGCCCTGCGTCTCGCCCAGACCGTAGGCATAGAACGACAGAGGACGTTCGGCGGCAAGTTTCGGGTCCAGCTGACGGACGCTACCGGCCGCCCCATTGCGAGGATTCACCAGCGTTGGCTTGCCCAGACCACGTTGTCGGGCGTTGTAGCGCTCAAAATCCGGCCGGCTCATGAAGACTTCGCCACGCACCTCGAGCACCGGCGGTGCCTCGCCGTTCAAACGGAGGGGAATCTGGCGGATGGTCCGAATGTTCTGCGTCACATCCTCGCCGGTTTCACCATCGCCGCGCGTTGCTGCCTGCACGAGGAGACCATCGACATAGCGCAGGCTGATAGCCAGGCCGTCAAATTTGAGCTCAGCGGCGTAGGCCACCGGCGGCGCGTCGTCCGCCAACGTCAGCAACCTGCGAACACGCGCATCGAAGGCGATTGCCCCGTCGGGACCGGTATCGGTTTCGGTACGAATCGACAGCATGGGCACGACATGGCGCACCGGTGCAAAGGCTGGCAGTGGCTTGCCGCCAACACGCTGCGTTGGCGAATCCGCCGTAAGGAGTTCTGGATTCGCCGCTTCGAGCGACTGCAACTCACGGAAGAGTGCATCAAACTCGGCATCCGGAACCAGGGGGAAATCAAGCACGTAATACGCGTGATTGTGCCTTTCGATTTCGCTGCGCAGCCACGCGGCGCGCGCTGCCGCTGCCTCCGGAACACCCATCAGGAGAAAAGTCGTAGTGCCTGCGGCGAGCCGGCCGCGAGATCGAAGCTGGCCATCGTTGCCTGTGGCTTACCGATGAACTCGCGGCGGATGTGGTCGAGTTGCGAATCGGACAGCGGCTGGCGATTGTCATCGACTAGCGCCCCCTGAAGGGTCTCGGCAAAACGCTTGGCAATCTCGATCATCTGCATGAAAACCCGCTCGCCATGATCAACGCGGGGTACATCGAGCAGGAACGTCACGCCGTGGGTGCTGATGTTGCGCACGTTGTCCGCTGAAAAACGGGCAGTTTCGTAATTCTGCAGATGGAACTGCGCCCGTCCATCATCATCGTAGCGCGTGAACACACCGTCCGCGCCCAGCACCATGCCCGCGGCTTCGGCCAGCGCCCGGATTTTGGTACCGGAAAACGCCGAGCCACGGCTGACCAGATTCAGGCCGATTTCCAGGTCCACCGCAGCACAGAAGCGGTCGATCTCGGCCGCCTGATCCAGCACCCGCGACGAAGGCATGTCGGCCACCGCCATCAGCTCGTCGGCCAGCGCCTGCATGGCAGTGGTAAAAGTCGCAACATCCGCTTCCGACGCCGGGCCGAGGCGATTGACCAGTTGCAGACCGACACGCAGGCGGCGAACGCTGTGGGTGTTATCCACGCTCAAATGCTCCCACTCGCGGTTACGCTCGTTGTAGCCGACCCAGTGCACCGGCTTGCCGATGCGCTGAATGGCCTCGCGTTGCGAATGCAGAATCTGGACCACCGACACCGGCTCGACCAGCTCCATGGCGACAACAAATTCGATACGCGGATCAAGCAGCGCCGCAGGCACCTCGCCAACACGCTCATCGACTCGCTCATCAACCGGCTCGGCCAGACGCTCGCCGGATGGGAAATCAACGGCTGGCGGCATCGCGGGAGCGGACGCCTCCGGCGAAACCAGTGGCACGTCGGGCTGCACGACCAAGGCCGGTTCAGTCGCATCAAGGACCGGCGCATCAAGGCTGGGCTCAACCCGCCCCGCTGCAACCACCGGCGACGGCACCATCAGTTCGGGTTCGCTGCGTTCCTGCATCGTCCCGGTAGCTGCCGGAGCACCGCCGAGCAGCACGTCGTCATGCTGCGGCTTGAGCATGGCTTCGGCCACCTTGCGATGACGCATCTCCTGCCACTTGTTGTAGCCCAGCACGCCCACCACCGCAGCGGCGCCAAGGCCGATTAATCCCATCTGGAGTTCGGTCATTTAAGCCGTATCCCTCATTTTCAATGCTTCCTGAATATCCACTTCGACGACGCGCGAAACACCGGATTCCTGCATCGTCACGCCGACCAGCTGTTCGGCCATTTCCATCGCGATTTTATTATGGGAAATGAACAGGAATTGCGTTGCACCTGACATTTTCTTGACCATGCTGCAGAAGCGCTCGGTATTGGAGTCGTCCAGCGGCGCATCGACCTCGTCGAGCAGACAGAACGGTGCCGGGTTGAGCTGGAACATCGAAAACACCAGCGCAATCGCCGTCAGCGCCTTTTCGCCACCGGAAAGCAGGTGGATGGTCGAATTCTTCTTGCCCGGCGGCTGCGCAATCACCTGCACACCAGCATCTAGGATTTCTTCGCCGGTCATCACCAGTTCCGCCTTGCCACCCCCGAACAGCTCCGGGAAGAGCATGCCGAAGTGGCCGTTCACGGTATCGAAAGTGGTCTGCAGCAGATCGCGCGTTTCACGGTCGATGCGACGGATGGCGTTTTCCAGGGTTTCCATCGCCTCGGTCAGGTCGGCCGCCTGCATGTCGAGGTAGCCCTTGCGCACGGTCGCGGCATCTAGTTCCTGCAGTGCCGCCAGGTTGACCGCGCCCAGTTCGGCAATGGCGCTGTTGAGGCGGGTGATTTCACCTTGCAGCACCGGCGGCTTGACGCAGGCCAGTTCCGGCGCAAGTTGCAGCGTCAGTGCGACTTCATTGGCGCCGGCTTCCAGCAACTGCATCGAAAACTGTTCCGCACTGAGCGCCGCCGCCTGTTCCTTGAGTTTCAGTTCGCCGATCCGCACGCGCAGCGGCTCCAGCCCCTGCTCGATTCTCAGGCGCTGCTCTTCCAGCGAACGCAGCGCCGAGGTTGCCGCTTCCAGCGCATCGCGCCGCGCCGACAGCACCTTTTCGGCCACCTGCCGCGCATCCAGCGCCTGCTGCAACTGGGCTTCCATGACGTCGTCCGGCGCCACCACGACCTGCTCGGCGCAGGCCGCGCGGTCGCGCTCGATCCGGTTCAGTTCGCGCTGGGCGACCGCCTGCTGCGCAAAGATGTCCTGCAGCTTACTCTCGGCCTCGCGCGCCGAGAACTGCGCTTCGCGCAAGACGCGATCGAAGTCGGCATTGCGCTCGCGTTCGGAACGCACCGCCCGTTCACACTCATCGAGGCGGCTTTGCGCACCGGCGACCAGCACGCGGATGCGTGACAGGCCGTCGCGTATTTCCTCGATCCGCTCGTCGGCCGACATTTCGCGTTCTCGCTCGGACTCTTCCTCTTCCTTGAGCTCGGCCAGCTGCTCGCTGACCCGCGTCTTCTGCTCACGATAGCGCTCGATGGCCTGCGACAGCTTGAGCACATCCATCTGCACGACATGAACGCGCTGCTGGCGGTCAGTGACATACTGCCGGGTTTCGCCAATTTCTTCCTGCTTGTCGGCGAGTTGCTCGTCAAAGATCGCCAGTTGGTCGCGCAAGTCGGCGACCTTGTCGTCGGCCATGGCAATGCCTTCGGCCAGCCCCTCAATTTCCCGCTGCCTTTCGAGCAGCCCGTGCGCACCCTGATCCGGCGCAAAAAACGTCAGGCTGTTACGCGTCAGCAAATCGCCGCCGCGGGTGACGATACTGGCGTTTTCCGGCAAATCCTTACGCTGGACCAGCGCCTCGGCCAGCGTTTCAGCAATGCGCACGCTGCCCAGCCAGTCATTGAGCACGACACGGAAAACAGGATCGTCGCAGCGCACTTTTTCCGCCAGCGAGCCGCCTGCTGCGGTGATCGCGGAAATCTGCCCAAAATCGGCATTGCCCGGTAGCGCCACCGCCAGGCGTGCGTCCGGCCGGTCGTGCAGCCATTCATTGAGACGCGTCGGGTCGTCACAGGCAATCGCCGACAGGCGTTCGCGCAACACCGCCTCGACCGCCTCTTCCCAGCCGGCGTCGACGTGCAGCTTCTGCCACAGCGGCGGTGCCGATTCCAGTCCATGACGGCGCAACCACTCCGGCAGCTTGCCGGTGGCCTGGGTCTTTTGCTGCATCTGCTCCAGCACCGCCCGGCGTGCCTGCGCGGCCGCCAGTTCGCGCTCCAGCCGCTGCAATTCGGCCTGTGCCTCACGCCGGAGAGCCTCCAGTTGCGGCATTTCCTGCTGCAACTGCTGCAGGTGTTCCTGATCGCCGGCGAGTTCTTCGCGCAGCATTTCCAGTTCTTCTTCCTTGCCGGCCAGCGTCATTTCGTCTGGCGCGTCGCCGAAGGTTTCCTCACGCAGCCGTTCGCGCCGCTGCACCAGCGATTGCAGCGCGCGCTGGGCGTGCGCCTTGTGCGTCAGCTCGACTTCCAGTTTCTGCTCGCCGTTGGTCGTCCGCGTCTTCAGGCGCTGCAGTTCCTCCAGCGCCTGACGGTGATCCTCCTCGACCTGCGGCGAGATGTTCATCTGCGCCTGCAGACGCTCCTCGGCCTCATCGACGCGCAGACGGGTGATTTCCTGCTGCTCTTCCCAGCGCAGTCTGTCTTCGGCAAGCTTTTCCGCACTGGCCGTCCATTGCGCCAGCTCGCTTTCCAGCTGCACCAGCCGCGCTTCCAGCTGGCTGCGCGATTCACGGCGATGGCGGATTTCCGCCTCCAGCCGCGCCACTTCGGCATTGGCCGCGTACATCTCGCTCTGCGCCGCGTGCAGGGCATCACCGGCAGCGAAATGCGCCTCGCGGGTTTCTTCGGCACGGGCTTCGGTTTCGCGCAGGGCGGCACTCTGCGCTTCCAGATCCGTCGTTGCCCGCGCCACTTCCAGCCCGAGGCGCTGCTTCTCGCCCTCGGCTTCGCGCTTTTTCAACAGCCAGAGCAACTGCTGCTTCTGCACCAGTTGTTCGTTCAGCGTCTGATAGCGCCGCGCTACCTCGGCCTGCGCTTCCAGTCGCTCGATCTGGTGACTGAGTTCCTCGCGGATATCCTCGACGCGCAGCAGGTTTTCACGCGTATCTTCCAGCCGCCCTTGCGTTTCCTTGCGCCGCTCCTTGTAACGGGAAACGCCGGCAGCTTCCTCCAGAAACACCCGCAGGTCGTCCGGCCGCGCCTCGATGATGCGCGAAATCATCCCCTGGCCAATGATGGCGTAGGCCCGCGGCCCGAGGCCAGTCCCAAGGAAGAGATCGGTGATGTCCTTGCGCCGGACCTTGAGGTTATTGATGAAGTAGTCCGACTGCCCCTGCCGCGTCAGGACGCGCTTGACCGATAGCTCGGCGTATTGCGACCACTGGCCGAGCGCCCGCCCGAGGGAGTTGTCGAAAATCAGCTCGACTGAAGCCCGCGACACCGGTTTCCGATTGGTCGATCCGTTGAAGATGACGTCCTGCATCGATTCCCCGCGCAACTCGGACGCCTTGGATTCGCCCAGCACCCAGCGGACGGCATCCATGATGTTGGATTTGCCGCAGCCATTGGGCCCGACGACCCCAACCAGCTGCCCCGGCAGGGCAACGGCAGTGGGATCGACAAAGGACTTGAAACCGGCGAGTTTGAGTTTGGTGAGACGCATGCGCTGGATCAGCAGAGGCCCATGCCCCTGCCATGAGTGGGGCCGTATAATAGCATCGTCACTGCCGCCCGCCCGGCAATGGCCGTGTTCCGCTCAAGCAGGAGATCGCGATGACCCAGGATGACCGCTTCCTCGCCCGCGCCATCGAACTGGCCGCCACCGGCAGTCGTCGCGGCGATGGCGGACCTTTCGGCGCTGTTATCGTCCGGAACGGACAAATCATCGCCGAAGGCTGGAATCGCGTCGTCGCCAGCCACGACCCGACCGCACATGCCGAAATCGCCGCCATTCGAGATGCCTGCCAGCGTCTCGGACAATTTCATCTTCCCGGTACCGTGCTCTATGCATCGAGCGAGCCCTGCCCGATGTGCCTGTCGGCCGCCTACTGGGCGCGCGTCGAGCGCGTCGTTTTTGCCAACAGCCGCGCCGAGGCAGCAGCCATCGGCTTTTGTGACGACCGCCTGTACGACGAACTGAACCGGCATTTTTCAGCCCGCAGCATGGTCATGGAACATCTTCCGCTGCCGGGTGCTCTTGACCCCTTAAGAGAATGGGCGGCGCGCGAGGACAAAATCGCCTACTGAGCGCATTTCGTCATCGTGTGCGCTCAACCCGAAATTTCAGCGAATTTCCCTTCACGTCCTCACCGCTTCCCTCAAAGGCCCGGCAACTGAGCGCCTGCCAGCGAATGCGGTATTGACGCCCGTCGCTGCATTGCAGATGGCCGATGCCGGCTTGCCCGGCGCAATCAGCGTCGGCTTCAGCATCAGGTGCAGGAAGGGCGAAACCATCGCAGTACAAGCCGCGTTCCGGTTGATTCAGCGCAAAACGGCCACCGCCACTGCCGATATCCGGAAACCCCTTGCCCCACAGTTCTCCCGACACGTCACTCATTGTTGCTCGCGCTTGATAGCCAAAGGCGCAGCCGCCCAGCATGAGAATGGACAGGCACAGCAGGCCGGCGCAGGCAGGTTTCACAAGGCAGTTCCGTTTTTTTCAGCGATAATTCCGATTTTGACACCCATTCGACGTCCGACGTGAATCCGCATCTCGCCCAACTCCAGCCCTACCCGTTTGAAAAGCTGCGCGCCCTGTTCGCCGGCGTCACGCCCAACCCGCAATACAAGGAGATCAAGCTCTCCATTGGTGAACCGCAGCACGCCACGCCGCCGTTCATCATGGAGGCGCTGGCCAATGGTCTGAAAGGCTTGGCCAACTACCCGACAACCCAGGGCATCCCGGCACTACGCAACGCCATCGCTGCCTGGTGCGGCCGGCGCTATGGCCTTGACCTGAATCCGGAAACGGAAATCCTGCCGGTCAATGGCTCCCGCGAAGCGCTGTTTTCCTTTGCGCAAACGGTCATCAATCCCGGCCTCGGCTTCACGCCGATTGTCGCCAGCCCGAATCCGTTCTACCAGATCTACGAAGGCGCCGCCTACCTGGCTGGCGCCGAGCCGCGCTTCCTGAACAACCTGCCGGAAAACGGCTTCGCCTTCGACTACTGCCAGCTGACCGATGCCGAATGGGCGCGGGTGCAGATGTTCTACGTCTGCTCGCCGGGCAACCCGACCGGCAAGGTGCTGTCGCTCGACGACTGGAAGACGCTGTTTGCGTTGTCCGACAAATACGGTTTCATCATCGCTTCCGACGAGTGCTATTCCGAAATCTACTTTGATGAAGCCAACCCACCGATAGGTGGCTTGCAGGCGGCCAAGCTGCTGGGCCGTACGAACGAACGCCTTGTAATGTTCTCGAGCCTGTCCAAGCGCTCCAACGTGCCGGGCATGCGCTCCGGTTTCGTGGCGGGCGACGAGAAGATCCTCAAGAAATTCCTGCTCTACCGCACCTACCACGGTTGTGCGATGGCGCCACCGGTACAAACCGCCTCCGTCGCTGCCTGGAACGATGAAGCGCACGTGCTCGATAACCGCAACCAGTACCGTGCCAAATTTGCTTCCTGCACGCCGCTGATGGCCGAAGTGCTCGGCACCGGCATGCCCGACGCCAGTTTCTACCTGTGGGCGAAAACCCCCATCGCCGACACCGAATTCGCCCGTGGCCTGCTCGAACACTATAATGTCGTGGTTCTGCCCGGCAGCTTTCTCGCCCGCGAATCGCAAGGCGTAAATCCGGGCGCCAATTTCATCCGTATCGCGTTGGTCGCCGGCTTGGAGGAATGCCTCGAAGCCACCCAGCGCATCCGTCAATTCGCACAACAACTGTAATTTAGAGAGATCACCACATGAGCCATCCGCTGCAAGCCGCCATCGACGAACTCTGGGAAAAGCGCACCGAACTGACCACCCAGTCCACCGAAGCGATCAAGATCATCGAATCCGTCATCGCCGATCTGGATGCTGGCAAGCTGCGCATCGCTGAAAAATTCAATGGCGAGTGGATCGTCAATCAGTGGGCCAAAAAGGCCGTGCTGCTCTCCTTCCGTACCCGCGACAACCGCATCCAGAAAGCCGGCGACATCAACTTTTACGACAAGGTTGACACCAAATTCCAGGGCTGGACTGAAGAACAGTTCAAGGCTGGCGGCTTCCGCGTCGTTCCGGGCGCCTTTGCGCGCAAGGGCTCGTTCATTGCCAAGAACGCCGTGTTGATGCCCTCTTACGTCAACATCGGCGCCTACGTCGATGAAGGCACGATGGTCGACACTTGGGCCACCGTCGGTTCCTGCGCCCAGATCGGCAAGAACGTGCACCTCTCCGGCGGCGTCGGCATCGGTGGCGTGCTCGAACCGATCCAGGCCGGCCCGGTCATCATCGAAGACAACTGCTTCGTTGGCGCCCGCTCGGAAGTCGTCGAAGGCGTGATCGTCGGCGAAAACTCCGTCATCTCGATGGGTGTCTACATCGGCCAGAGCACCCCGATTTACGACCGCGAAACCGGCGAAGTCACCTACGGCAAGATCCCGCCGGGCTCGGTGGTCATCTCCGGCTCGCTGCCGAAGGATGGCGGCAAGTACAGCCTGTACGCCGCGATCATCGTCAAGAAGGTCGACGCCCAGACGCGCTCCAAGACCAGCATCAACGAACTGCTGCGCCCCTAATCCCCTCCCCGCGAAGGTCTTGCCATGATCCTCGACAAACTGTTCCAACTGATGGCGGAAAAGCAGGCGTCGGATATCTTCATATCCGCCGGTGCGCCGATCCACATCAAGATCCAGGGCAACACGCTGCCAGTCAACCAGCAGGTGATGCTGCCGGACATGATCGAGAAGATCGCCTTTGAGTTGATGTCGCCGGACCAGATAAAGACTTTCGAAACCTGCTGGGAAATGAACCTGTCGTTCGGCGTGCCCAACGTCGGCAACTTCCGGGTCAACATCTTCCGTCAGCGCGGTTCGATCAGCATCGTCATCCGCTTCATCCTCGGCAATATTCCCTCACTGGATACGCTCGGGCTGCCGTCGGTGCTGGCAGAGCTGATCATGGAGAAGCGCGGTCTGATCCTGATTGTCGGCGCCACCGGCTCGGGCAAATCGACGACCATCGCCTCGATGCTCGACCACCGTAACGCCAACCGCTCCGGCCATATTCTGACGGTCGAGGATCCGATCGAATTCCTGTTCAAGCACAAGAAATCGATCGTCAATCAGCGCGAAATCGGCATGGACACGGTGGATTGGCAGGCAGCACTGAAAAACGCCATGCGCCAGGCGCCGGACTGCATCCTGATCGGCGAAATCCGTGACAAAGAGACCATGCAGGCAGCCATTGCCTACGCGCAAACCGGCCACCTCTGCCTCGCCACGCTGCACGCCAATAACTCCTACCACGCGCTCAACCGCATCATCAGTTTCTTCCCGATCGAAAACCGCCCGGCCCTGTTCCTTGACCTGTCGGTGGCCATGCGTGCAATCGTTTCGCAGCGCCTGGTCAAGAAGCCGGACGGAAAACGCATCCCGACTTGCGAAATCATGCTCAACACGCGCCACATCAGTGACCTGATTGAGCGCGGCGAAGTGCAGTCAATTAAGGATGCAATGGAACAGACGCTGGCACCGGGATCGCAGACCTTCGAACAGGATCTCTTCCGTCTTTACCGCGAAGAGGTCATCACGCTGGTCGAGGCGCTGGCCAATGCCGATTCGCCGACTAACCTGTCTTGGCTTATCAACAATTCGGAATTAACGACCGGCAACGGCAAAGAAGAAAAGACGCCCGACTTCAGTCTCGATTTCGACTCCACCAATACGACCGGCGCTTCCTTCAAGGAATTCAGCCTTAGCCTCTCCGAAGACGATAACGCCTGATGTCCGACCCGACTCTCGCACTGGTTCACCAACTCATTGCCTGCCCTTCAGTCACACCCGACGACGCAGGTTGCATGCCCCTGATCGGTGAACGCCTGAAACCCCTGGGCTTCACCCTCGAATACATCAACCGCAATGGTGTCAGCAATCTCTGGGCCCGGCGCGGCAATAGCGCGCCATTGTTCGTGTTTGCCGGCCATACCGACGTCGTCCCAACCGGCCCACTGGAACAATGGACCACACCACCCTTCGCACCTGAAATCCGCGACGGCATGCTCTACGGGCGCGGCGCCGCCGACATGAAATCCTCGCTGGCCGCCTCGGTCACCGCCGTCGAGGACTTTGTCGCCCAACATCCGAACCACCCCGGTTCGCTGGCCTTCCTGCTCACTTCCGATGAAGAAGGTGACGCCACCGACGGCACGGTGGCTGTCGTCGAGGCACTCAAAGCCCGCGGCGAGCATATCGATTACTGCATCATCGGCGAGCCGACCTCGGTCAATACGCTGGGCGACATGATCAAGAATGGCCGACGTGGCTCAATCTCCGGCGTGCTGATGGTCAAAGGCATCCAGTGCCACATTGCCTACCCGGAAAAAGGCCGTAATCCGATTCATCAGGCCGCTCCGGCACTGGCTGAACTGGCAGCCACCGAGTGGGACGCCGGCAATGAGTATTACCAGCCGACGACCTGGCAAATCTCCAATATCCATGCCGGCACCGGCGCTACCAATGTCGTCCCCGGTCAACTCGAAATCAAGTTCAATTTCCGCTTCTCGACGGCCAGCTCGCCGGAAAGCCTGCAGCAACGCCTGGCGGCAATTCTCGACAAGCATGATCTGGAATACACCATCAAGTGGACGCTGGGCGCCCGGCCGTTCCTCACTGGTCGCGGACCACTGGCCGATGCGGCAACGGCGGCAATCAAGACTGTCTGCGGCATCGACACCGAACTCTCGACCACCGGCGGCACCTCCGATGGCCGTTTCATTGCGGACATCTGTAGCCAGATGCTGGAAATCGGCCCATCCAACAACACCAGCCACAAGATCGACGAGTGCGTGGATATCAAAGCCTTGCCGCAACTGTCCGCCATTTACCGGCACATTCTCGAACAGGTTCTGACCCCATGACCCCGTCTGCTGTCAGCGACCTGCTTACGGTCCGCGATTTCATCCGCTACGCTGTCAGCCGCTTCAACGCCGCCGACCTCTTTTTCGGGCACGGCAGCGACAATGCCTGGGACGAGGCGGTTTATCTGACGCTGCACACGCTCTGCCTGCCGCTCGACCGCCTCGAACCATTTCTCGATGCGCGCCTGCTGCCGGACGAGAAACAGCGGCTGCTTGACATCTACCGTCGCCGCTGCGAGGAACGCCAGCCGGCTGCCTACCTGACCAACGAAGCCTGGCTTGGTGAATACCGCTTTTATGTCGACGATCGCGTCATCGTTCCCCGCTCCTTCATCGCCGAACTGCTGGAGGAACAGCTGACGCCGTGGATCGATGATCCGTGGTCGGTCGAGCATGCCCTCGACCTGTGCACCGGCTCCGGTTGCCTGGCGATCCTGACCGCCCTTGCCTTCCCCAATGCAGAGGTCGATGCGGTCGACCTGTCGCAAGAGGCCCTAGCCGTTGCGGAGCGCAATATCGCCGATTACCAGTTGCAGGACCGGGTGCATCCAGTGCATTCGGATGCCTTTGCCGCCCTTGATGGCCGCCGCTTCGACCTGATCATCTCCAACCCGCCCTATGTCAATGCCGAGTCAGTCGCGGCACTGCCGCCGGAATACCTGAACGAGCCGGAAATGGCGCTGGGATCGGGCGAGGATGGCCTCGACTTCACCCGCATCATTCTTGCCGAGGCGCGCAAGCACCTGACTGAAAACGGTGTTCTCGTTGTCGAAATCGGTCACAACCGGGAAGCGCTGGAAGCAGCCTATCCGGATTTGCCCTTCATCTGGCTAGACACCCGGGCCGGTGACGAATACGTATTTTTGCTCAACGCCAGCGACCTCCCGGATTAAACGGTTTTTCGCGTTCACCGTAGCACCGTCGGCCTATGGCCTTGGTGCTATTTACACGACATATGTGGCGCAGGACAATTAGCCTCGGTATGTCGACCAAAACTCAGGATACTCCGGTCTTTCGCTCCCGCCTTCGCTCCCGGCGCGGGTTTGCATTGCTGATTGCCCTCCTTGTCGGTCTCGGCGCCTTCGCCATCCACATGGTCGTCAGCGCTGAAATCCGCCGCGCTGAACTCAAGTTCGAAGCCGAGGTTCAGGCTGTCGCCGACAACGTCAAGCGCAAACTGCATGCCAACGAGGCCGTGCTATCCGGCTTCGTCGCCTTCCTGCAAGCGGTAGAAAGGCACGACCTGGCCGCGACACGGCGCTATGCCCAAGCGGCCCTCGCGCCGTTCGAGCACATCTACATGCTTGAAGTCGCACGCCGGGTTCTGCCGGAAGAGCAAGCAGACTTCGAACACAGCCTGCAGACCAGTCGTCCAGACTTCCGCATCCGGAGCTTTGGCGAGGTCACCCGGCGTGACTATCCCCAACGCTCTTCCGAGCGAGCCTCTTGGCCCATCGTTTTTCTGCATCCGCCACTCCCTGCCGCCGAAGCCATTCATGGCGTTGATGTCGCCACGGTGCCACATGTCGACGCTATTCTGTCTGCCGCGACGGCAACCCGCAGCGCCTGGACCACGCCGATCTTCGAAATGCTTGAAGGGGGCCGTGCTTACATTCTGCTTCAGGCAATTGAACGTAGCGCAGAGGGCGATTCACGTAACAAACCCAATTACTTCGGTAATCAGATGGTCGCACTGATGCTGGTTCGCGTTGAATCCCTGCTGCCGGAGAACATTGATCCCGGACTCGCCGTCTCTTTGCGCGTCGGCAATGTAGGAGGCATCCCGGACGAAATTATGATTCCGGAAACTCGCGAGAGTGCAATGCGGGCCGGCGCCTTCCTGTTACCGGTGTTCTCCCGGAGCGTCAGCTCAGGCAGCCTCTCCCAGCCCCTGCAACTGAGCATGACCCGACAATTAAGGTGGCAGGATCTCGCGAACAGCGGTTTTATCCTGCTCATGATTGGCATCTGCATCGTTCTCGTCCTCGCCAGTTTCAATATTTACCAGCAGATCGGCACCATGCACACTGCAGCCGAAGAACACGAGCGTGCCGAACATCAGGCGATGCACGATGCCCTGACTGGGCTGCCCAACCGGCATTTGCTGGCGGATCGCGTGCGGCAGGCCGTGCATCGCTGGGAACGCCACGGCAGCCACTTTGCTGTACTGGTCGTCGACCTTGATTACTTCAAGGACATCAATGACAGCTACGGCCACGAAGCCGGCGACCGGGTACTTGGCGTCACCGCCAGCCGGATGGCCACACAGTTGCGGGCCAGCGACACCATCGCCCGATTTGGCGGCGACGAGTTTATCATCATCCTTACCGATATTCTTTCAGCAGCCGATGCCGAAGGCGTTGCCGAAAAGGTTCGCTGCGCTGTCGCCCAGCCAATTTCCATCGGCCGGCATGAAATTTCTGTGACCTGCAGCCTGGGAATCAGCCTGTGCCCGGATGACGGGATCGACTTCAACACCCTGCGCCACGCCGCCGATCTGGCAATGTACGAGGCCAAAGGACACGGACGGAACACCATCGCCGTCGCCCACGGCTGAATTCCGACCGGTTCAGCGCAGGTCGGCCAGTATCGCCGTCAACAATTGCCAGCAGCGCGCCACCGAAGCGACTTCAACCGCTTCTCCCGGCGCGTGTGCGCCGCGAATGGTCGGACCGAAAGACACGATATCCATCCCGGGATACACCGCGCCGATCAGGCCGCACTCCAATCCGGCATGGATCACCTGCACCGACGAAGTCGCCGAAAACTCGCAGGAAAACACCGCCTGACAACGCTGCAACAACGTCGACGCGGGATTCGGCGACCAACCGGGGTAAGCCCCGGCCGGCACCGCGTCCATGCCGGCCAGCGCGCACAGGCTGATGATCTCGCCTGCCAGCGCCTTGGCAGCGCTATCGACGAGCGAGCGCACCATGAAATTGCACTCCCCCGCGCCTGGCGACAGTGTCACCATACCCAGATTGTTCGACGTCTCGACCACGCCGGCAAGCCGCGAACTCATGCGCCTGACACCATGCGGCGCCGCGTGTAGCAAATTCAGCCATTTTTCACGGTCGACCGCAGACAACACCTGCGTTGCCTCGCCAGCGCTCAGCTGCAAACGCAAGCCCTCATCGACCCCCGCTAGCTCTGCGCGCAGCATCGTCTCGATCTCTGCCACCCGCCCCGGAAGGATCGCCACAGCCTCAGGTGATAACGCCAGCACGGCCGTCGCTTCACGTGGCAGCGCGTTGCGTGCCGTTCCACCCTGCAATGCGGCAAGCTCAAAGGGCAGATTCAGCGCCTGCAAAGCCCGCACCAGCAACTTGATCGCATTGCCACGGCCTTCGTGGATATCGACCCCCGAATGCCCGCCGCGCAACCCGGACATCGTCAGGCTGCACACCTCCATTCCCTTGGGCAGATCGACCGGTCTTCCCTGGTGGGCCACATTCACATCCAGGCCTCCTGCACACCCGAGATAGAACTCACCCCAGGCCTCGGTATCCAGATTCAGCATCAGGCGCCCCTTCAGCCAGCCCGGCGCCAAGCCCCGCGCGCCGCCCATACCGGCCTCCTCATCCACTGTCAGCAACACCTCCAGCGGCCCGTGCGCCAGCGTCTGGTCCTCCAGCACCGCCAGCATCAAGGCGACGCCGATCCCGTTGTCCGCACCCAGCGTCGTTGCTTCGGCACGCAGCCAGCCCTCACGTAGTACCGGGCGGATCGGATCACTCGTGAAGTCATGCGTGCAGCCTGAGTTCTTCTGACACACCATGTCGAGATGCGCTTGCAGCACAACGCTCGGCGCCGATTCATAACCGGCCGCTGCCGGCTTGCTCAGCAACAGGTTGCCCACCGCGTCGACCTCCGCCCCCAATCCCTGGGACAAAGCCCACTGTTGAAGGTGATCCCGCAGACGTGCCTCACCCTTGGACGGCCGAGGAATCGCGCAGAGCGTGGCAAAATGACGCCATACGGACGTGGGCGAGAGCGTAGCGAACGGATCAGGCAGCGACAATTCAGACATGGCAGCACTCCAAACGAAAAACCCCCGCCTGCCTCGCGGCGGACGGGGGTTTAAATCTTGGGGCGACATACCGGGATCGAACCGGTGACACCTGGAATCACAATCCAGTGCTCTACCGACTGAGCTAATGCCGCCGTCGATGAAGGCGCGCATTGTATGGGCTTTACGCGCTGCTGTCCAGCGTTTCCAAAAATTCTTTCAACTTTCTTCAACGGCGCGGGTGCAGATGCAGACATCAACGGCCGTGCTAGAATTGGCGGTTTATTTTTCGGCCCTGTTGTCACAAGGAATTCTCATGGAAGCAACCACTGCACAAGCTAACGAACTCGAACGTCGTGTCGACCTCTCCATCGCCATCGCTGGCGTCGAGAAGGAAATGGAACAGCGCCTGAAGCGCATGGGCAAGAACATGAAGATGCCTGGCTTCCGTCCGGGCAAGGTGCCGTTCAATATCGTCAAGCAGCAGTATGGCGACCAGGCCCGCCACGAAGTCCTGTCCGAGGAACTCGACCGCGTTTTCGGCCAGACCGTGACCGAACAGAAAATGCGCGTTGCCGGTTATCCGCGCATCGAGCCGAAGACCACAGAAAGCACCGAGCACCTTGAATTTACCGCCATTTTCGAGGTTTATCCGGAATTCGCACCGGGCGACCTGAGCGCCGCCGAGATCGAGCGTCCAGTACTCGAAGTGGGCGCCGCCGAAGTCGACAAGACCCTCGACATCCTGCGCAAACAGCGCGTTTCCTACGCTGATGCCGATCGTGCCGCCGCCAAGGAAGACCGTGTGGTGATCGACTTCGTTGGCAAGAAAGATGGCGTCGCCTTCCAGGGTGGCACGGCTGCCGACTATCCCTTCGTTCTCGGTCAGGGCATGATGCTCCCCGACTTTGAAAACGCTGTTGAAGGTGCCAAGGCAGGCGAAACCAAGACTTTCGATCTGACCTTCCCCGAGGACTACCACGCCAAGGATCTGGCTGGCCAAACCGTCCAGTTCGAAATCTCCGTCAAGCAGGTACAAGCACCGGTGCTGCCGGAAGTCGACGCCGAGTTCGCCAAGGGAATGGGCATTGCCGACGGCGATATTGCCAAGATGCGCGGCGAGATTGAAGCCAACCTGAAGCGCGAAGTGAAGCGCCGCATCGAAGCCAAGCTCAAGGACCAGGTCATGGAAGCCTTGCTCAAGGCGAACCCGATCGCCATCCCGAATGCACTGGTCGACATTGAAATCCAGCGTCTGATTCAGGCTGCCCGCCAGGACATGGAACAGCGTGGCATGAAGACCAAGGATTTCCCGATTCAGCCGGAGTGGTTTGCCGACCAGGCGAAGCGTCGGGTTTCCCTTGGCCTGATCCTTGCTGAGGTTGTGAAGACCGAGAAGCTTCAGGCGACCCCGGAGCAAGTGAAGGCCATGGTTGAAGAAACCGCCGCCAGCTACGAGCAACCGGAAGAAGTGGTGCGCTGGTACTACGCCCAGCCGCAGCGTCTGCAGGAAGTTGAAGGTGTGGCAATCGAAAACAACGTGGTTGAATGGGTTCTGGGCAAGGCCAAGGTTAGCGACAAGGCTGCCGTGTTTGATGAACTGATGGGCCAGAAGCAGTAAGTTGACCAAGGTTCTGAAAACAACAATTGTCCGAATCACTACAAACAAGGGCTGACATGAATATCGACAACGCAAGCAACTGGGATCCGCAGGCACTGGGCCTCGTCCCGATGGTGGTGGAACAGAGCGGCCGCGGCGAACGCGCGTACGACATCTATTCGCGCCTGCTGAAGGAGCGTGTGATATTCCTTGTCGGCCCGGTTAACGACGTCAGCGCCAATCTGGTCGTCGCCCAACTACTGTTCCTAGAGGCGGAAAACCCCGATAAGGACATCTACTTCTACATCAACTCGCCAGGTGGCTCGGTCACGGCAGGCATGTCGATCTACGACACCATGCAGTTCATCAAGCCGGACGTTTCCACACTGTGCATCGGTCAGGCGGCGTCGATGGGCGCCTTCCTGCTGAGCGCGGGCACCAAGGGCAAGCGCTTTGCGCTGCCCAACTCCCGAGTGATGATCCATCAGCCGCTGGGCGGCTTCCAGGGCCAGGCCTCCGACATTGCGATCCACGCCCGCGAGATTCTCTCGATCAAGGACAAGCTCAACCGCATCATGGCCGAGCACACCGGCCAGCCGCTGGAGCGGATCGAGAAGGACACCGATCGCGACAATTTCCTTTCTGCCGCCGAGGCTGCAGAATATGGTCTGATTGACAAGGTTTTGACACGCCGCGACGCGGCTTAACGAGTAGAGGTATCGATGTCCAAAGGCAGCCAGGAAAAACTGCTCTACTGCTCCTTCTGCGGCAAGAGCCAGCACGAGGTGAAGAAGCTGATCGCCGGCCCGTCCGTGTTCATCTGCGACGAGTGCATTGCGCTGTGCAACGACATCATCCGCGACGAGTTGCCGGAAGAGTCTGCCAAGGCGGGCCGCTCCGACCTTCCGACGCCGCGCGAAATCAGTGCCATTCTCGACCAGTACGTGATCGGTCAGGAAGTCGCCAAACGCATCCTCGCCGTTGCGGTTTACAACCATTACAAGCGTCTGCGCCATACCGCCAAGAACACCGGCGAAGTGGAACTGGCAAAAAGTAACATCCTGCTCATCGGCCCGACCGGCTCCGGCAAGACGCTGCTTGCCCAGACGCTGGCACGCATGCTCAACGTCCCCTTCGTGATGGCCGATGCCACCACGCTGACCGAAGCCGGCTATGTCGGCGAGGACGTCGAGAACATCATTCAGAAGCTGCTACAGAAGTGCGATTACGACATCGAGAAAGCGCAGCAGGGCATCGTCTATATTGACGAAATCGATAAGATTTCACGCAAGTCCGACAACCCGTCGATTACCCGTGACGTCTCCGGCGAAGGGGTGCAACAGGCACTGCTCAAGCTGATCGAAGGTACTACGGCCTCGATACCGCCGCAGGGTGGTCGCAAGCACCCGAACCAGGACTTCGTTCAGGTCGACACGACCAATATCCTTTTCATTTGCGGCGGCGCCTTTGCAGGCCTGGAAAAGGTGATCCAGAAGCGCTCAGAAAAGGGCGGCATCGGTTTTGGTGCCGAGGTCAAGAGCAAGGACGATGGCAAGGCTGTCGGCAAGATCCTGCTTGAAACCGAACCCGAGGATCTGATCAAGTTCGGCCTGATTCCCGAACTTATCGGTCGCCTGCCGGTTGTCGCGACGCTGCAGGAACTGGAAGAAGATGCCCTCGTCCAGATTCTGACCGAACCGAAGAACGCACTGGTCAAGCAATACCAGAAGCTGTTTGCGATGGAAGAAGTCGAGCTGGACATCCGTCCGGCCGCCCTCTCAGCCATCGCCCGCAAGGCGCTGGAACGCAAGACCGGCGCCCGTGGCCTGCGCTCGATCATCGAGCATGCGCTGCTCGACACGATGTACGAACTCCCCGGCATGGAAAATGTCGAAAAGGTCGTCATCGATGAAAACATGATCACCGGCGAAACGCCGCCCTTGCTCATTTACGCTGACCAGCCCAAGGTTTCCGGCTCAAACTGAGTCGGGGGCTCTTGAAACCCGGTTTCCTGCCCCCACCTATGGGGAACATACCTATTCAAAGGCATCGTAATGTCGAACCCCAACACGCTCCCGGAAACCGTCGAACTGCCGCTGCTGCCGCTGCGGGATGTCGTCGTGTTTCCGCACATGGTCATCCCGCTGTTCGTGGGTCGCCCGAAGTCGATCAAGGCGCTGGAACTGGCCATGGAGTCCGGCAAGAACATCCTGCTGGTCGCCCAAAAATCCGCCGCCAAGGATGAGCCGGAACCGGAAGATCTGTACCGGATCGGCTGCATGGCCAATATCCTGCAGATGCTCAAGCTGCCCGACGGTACGGTCAAGGTTCTGGTTGAGGGCACACAACGGGCACACGTCGACGCCATAGAAGTGCAGGCGAACCTGTTCATGGCCACGGCCACGCCGCTGACCACGGGTGCTGTCGAAGACCACGAAATCGAAGCAATGCGACGTGCCGTAGTCGCGCAGTTCGACCAGTTCGTTAAACTGAACAAGAAAATCCCGCCGGAGGTACTCTCCTCCATCGCTGGAATCGAAGATGCCGGTCGGCTGGCTGACACCATCGCCGCTCACCTGCCGCTCAAGCTGGAGCAGAAGCAGGAAGTCCTGGAGATGGAGAACGTCCGTGACCGTATCGATCGCCTGCTCTCGCAACTCGAAGCCGAAATCGACATCCTGCAGGTGGAAAAGCGCATCCGTGGCCGCGTCAAGCGCCAGATGGAAAAAAGTCAGCGGGAGTACTATCTTAACGAGCAGGTGAAGGCGATCCAAAAGGAACTCGGCGAAGGCGAAGAAGGTGCTGACCTTGAGGAACTGGACAAGAAGATCAAGGCTGCCGGCATGAGCAAAGAAGGCCTGGCCAAAGCCCAGTCCGAACTCAAGAAGCTGCGCCTGATGTCGCCGATGTCGGCAGAAGCCACCGTCGTCCGCAATTTCATCGAAACCCTGATCGGCCTGCCCTGGCGCAAGAAGACCCGCATCAGCAAGGATCTCGCCGCTGCGGAGAAAATGCTCGACCAGGATCACTATGGCCTCGAAAAGGTCAAGGAACGGATCGTCGAGTATCTTGCCGTGCAACAGCGCGTGGACAAGGTCAAGGCGCCGATCCTCTGCCTGGTCGGCCCTCCGGGCGTCGGCAAGACCTCGCTTGGCCAGTCGATTGCCAAGGCGACCAATCGCAAGTTCGTGCGCATGGCGCTCGGTGGCGTCCGTGACGAAGCGGAAATCCGCGGCCATCGCCGGACCTACATCGGCTCAATGCCGGGCAAGATCCTTCAGAGCCTGTCCAAGGTCGGCGTCCGTAATCCGCTGTTCCTGCTCGACGAAGTCGACAAACTCGGCCAGGATTTCCGCGGTGATCCGTCGTCGGCGCTGCTCGAAGTCCTGGATCCCGAACAGAACCACACCTTCCAGGACCATTACGTCGAGGTCGATTTTGACCTGTCCGACGTGATGTTCGTCGCCACGGCCAACACGCTGAATATTCCGGCACCGCTTCTCGACCGAATGGAGGTGATCCGTCTCTCCGGCTACACCGAGGATGAGAAGGTCAACATCGCCATGCGCTATCTGCTGCCGAAGCAGATGAAGAACAACGGCGTCAAGGCCAGCGAGCTGACCGTCGCTGACAGCGCCATTCGCGACATTGTCCGCTATTACACCCGCGAAGCTGGTGTTCGTGCGCTGGAACGCGAGATCTCGAAAATCTGCCGCAAGGTCGTCAAGACGCTGGTCTTGAAGAAGAAGGAGTCAAAGCTTACGGTCAACGCCAAGAACCTCGATAAATTCCTCGGTGTCCGCCGCTACTCCTTCGGCATGGCTGAGAAGGAAAACCAAGTTGGTCAGGTAACCGGCCTGGCCTGGACCGAAGTCGGCGGCGAACTGCTCACCATCGAATGCGCCAATATGCCGGGCAAGGGCAACATCCTGCGCACTGGTTCACTTGGCGACGTGATGAAGGAGTCCGTCGAGGCTGCCCGCTCCGTCGTTCGTGCCCGTTCGCGCCGACTGGGGATCAGGGACGAAGCCTTCGAGAAGACCGACATCCACATCCACGTGCCCGAAGGTGCCACGCCGAAAGATGGTCCATCCGCGGGTATCGCCATGACAACCGCACTGGTTTCTTCCTACACCGGCATTCCGGTACGTTGCGATGTCTGCATGACCGGTGAAATCACCCTGCGCGGCGAGGTTCTGGCGATTGGCGGTCTCAAGGAAAAGCTGCTGGCAGCCGTTCGCGGCGGCTTGAAGACGGCGCTGATTCCTGAGGAGAACGTCAAGGATCTGACCGAGATCCCTGACAACATCAAGAACAAGATCGAAATCGTTCCCGTAAAGTGGATCGACAACGTTCTTGAGCGCGCGCTTGAGCGGATGCCGGAAGCATTGCCGGAGCAGGCTGAAGCCAGCACCTCGGTGCAGGCCGCTACCGATACCGCTGCGGGCACAACCCTCATCAAGCATTGATGGATAAGGAAATGGGTTCGCGAATGCTCGCGAACCCGCTTCCCGAGCCCGTCTACAGTGGCAACCTGACGAAAATCCGCTTGACACGGGCTTTTCGGAGCGGCTATAAATTCGACCTCGTTATTTTCGCCACTTCCATCAATCCGTAGCACACAGGGGATACCCATGAACAAGACCGAACTCGTCGACCAGATCGCCACCGCCGCTGACATTTCCAAGGCTGCCGCCGGCCGTGCGCTCGACGCCGCTGTTGACGCCATCAAGGATGCACTGAAGAACGGCGATACCGTCAATCTGATTGGCTTCGGCACTTTCTACGTTGGCGAGCGCGCCGCCCGCACCGGCCGCAACCCGCGCACCGGCAAGACCCTGACCATCGAAGCCGCCAAGTCGCCGAAATTCCGCGCCGGCAAGGGCCTGAAGGATGCGGTCAACTAAGAAATCCTGCTGATTTCAATGATCCAGCCCCGCTCACGAAGCGGGGTTTTTGTTGTATAAATCCAGCATGGCAACGCGTACTGACAACAAGACCGGAGATGACCTGAAAGCGCAGCGCTTTCAGATGCTGGAAGACATCGCCAAGGAACTCTCTGGCGAGGTGGTCTTCCCCACCTACTTCGACGCCGTCCTGCGCTTGCGCAAGGTTCTGCAGGATCCAAACGAAACCATCGGTAGCATTTCCTCAGCGGTTTCTCTAGAACCACTGATCAGCGCAAAGCTGTTGCACCTTGCCAACTCCGTCGCTTTCAACCCGCAGGGGAACCAGGTCGTCGATCTGAAATCAGCGGTTTCCAGACTCGGTCTGAACGCAGTACGCTCGGCAGCACTTTCCATTGTCATAGGCCAACTACTACGTGCGAAAGGTATGGCAAGCTTTGCCGACCTGACGCACAAGCTCTGGGAACATTCCGTTCATACCGCAGCCGCGGCTCGCGTGCTGGCCCGTGAGCACACCCGCTTCAATGTCGACGAAGCGATGCTGGCGGGGCTGATCCATGATCTCGGGGCCTTCTACATGCTTTACAGGGCTACCCAGTACGAGGAATTACGCGAGCGCCCGGATACCGTCCGCTACCTGATCGTTCAATGGCACGAAAGCATTGGCATTTCGCTACTCAATGCGCTCGGCCTGCCCGAGGAAATCGTCAATGCTACCGAGGATCATGATCGACTACGCCCTGCCCCCGAGATGCTGCGTACTCTCAGCGATGTCATCTACGTCGCCAACATGATGAGCGGCGGGCATTTTGAGAGGCTTATGCGGGATCTCGGTAGCACGCCGGACGAGCTCGACGAACTCAGCCGCCGTTACGGGTACCTTCAGCCTGAAATCGACACCCTTTACACAGAAATCAAGAACAGTCTCAGCTGAGGTCGCCCTTACGGCCGTGGCCGGTGCGCGCCTGCGTCGACGAGAGGATGCCGCGCAGTATATTGACCTCGTCGCGTTCCAGGCCAACCCGGCCGAAGAGGCGCCGCAATTTGGGCAGTAAGCGTCCCGGTTGCTTCGGGTTGAAAAATCCCGTGTCGGTCATCAAGGCCTGCAAATGACCATAGAGTCCTTCGATCTCCTCCTGGGTCGCGCGCGGCGATGCGGCCGGTGTCGCGAGGTGGCCGCCCACGGGCGGTTGCGCCGAGTAAGCTGCCATCCGGCATTCGTAACACAGCACCTGCACTGCCGCACCGAGATTCAAGGAGCTGAATTTCGGATTGGTAGGAATACACACCGCAGCCTGACAATGAATCACCTCTTCGTTACTCAGGCCCATCGTCTCGTTGCCGAACACCATCGCCACCTTGCCGTCAGCGGCCTCGGCGAGCAAACGCCCGACGACCTCACGCGGCTGACCTATCGTCGGCCCCAGATCGCGCTGTCTGGCTGACATGGCGATTGCGAAGCTGGTTTCTGCCAATGCCGTCTTCAATGAGTCGCAAACGGTCGCCCGATGCAGCAGATCGACCGCGCCAGTTGCACGCGTATCCGCCTCGGGATCGGGAAACTGACGCGGCGACACCAGATAGAGATCTGACAGCCCCATCGTCTTCATCGCCCGCGCCACGGCGCCGATATTTCCTGGGTGACTCGGACGACAGAGCACCACACGGATGCGGGAAAGAAGAACTTCGGGGTTCATGGTGTAAAATCCGCTCTTTGAAAAATTCGCTCGGGTGCTCAGACGCCCCGTCAGCTCTTTAAGCCATGCATCCAGCACTCAATATCGCCATCAAGGCCGCGCGTCGCGCCGGTCAGGTCATCAACCGGGCATCGAACGAACTCGACTTGCTCAAGGTAGCCACCAAGCAACCCAACGACTTTGTCACCGAAGTGGACAAGGCTGCCGAAGCTGCCATCATCGAAACCCTTCAGGATGCCTATCCCGGATACGGGATTCTAGCAGAGGAGTCCGGCCAGACTGATGGCAAGGGTGGTGCGGACGCTGAATACCAGTGGATCATCGATCCGCTCGATGGCACCACCAACTTTATTCACGGCTTGCCCCAGTACGCTGTTTCCATCGCGCTCGCCAAAGCCGGCCAGGTGGAACAGGCGGTCGTTTACGACCCCAATCGCAACGAACTCTTCACCGCCAGCAAAGGTGCCGGAGCCTTCCTCAACGAGCGCCGCATCCGAGTTTCACGCCGCACCAAGCTGCAGGACGCATTGATCGGCACGGGTTTCCCCTACCGGATGTTCGACCAGATCGACACCTATCTGGCCATTTTCAAGGAACTGGCGCAGAAGACCGCTGGCCAGCGCCGCCCCGGCGCCGCCGCGCTCGACCTGTGCTATGTCGCCTGCGGTCGTTACGACGGGTTCTGGGAATTGGGCTTGTCGCCGTGGGACATGGCTGCAGGCTCGCTGCTGATTTCCGAGGCGGGTGGCCTTGTCAGCGACCTGCGCGGTGACGCCAATTACCTGGATACCGGCAACATCGTCGCCGGCACACCCAAGGTCTTCGCCCCGCTGCTAAAGATCGTCGGCGATCATCTGCCGGAAAATCATCGGGGCTGACAAGGCGGCATGCCCAATACGAATCAGGCGCCCATCGTGGCGCCTTTTTTGTTAGCTGTTTTATGACTTTGCTCATAGGCAAAATAGCCTATTTTCGGTATGCCGCCCGCAAAATACCGTAAACGTTGAGCCTCCGAACTCCCCGCTGTGACTGAGCTTTCGACTTGAAAATCCTACTCGAGGACGATTCCAAGGCCGTGGCCATGGTGACCTGCGCCCGACTGGAGTCGCTCGGACACGAAGTTATCCATAAGGCAGACGGACCGGCGGCCATCGGTCATTTCAACAGGATCATTCCGATCTGATCCTGATGGACATCGAGATGCCGGGCATGAACGGCTTTGAAGGAACCACCCGCATCCAGGCACTGGAAGGTAACGAAGCTTGGGCCCGGAAGCTGATCATATTCGTGATGGCGACCGACACACCGACTACTCTGGTCAACGCCATCGAAGCCGGTGGCGATGATTTCATCTCGAAAATGGCGCCAGGGACCGTGCTCTAGGCGAAGATGAAGGCCATGTCACGCGTTGCTGCCCTTCTTCGTGCCCACCTGGCATAAGCCAATCGAAAACTGCAGGACCAGGCGAACCGCGACGGCCTCACAGGATTGATCAATCGCCGGGCGATGGACATCAGGTCGACACCCTTTTGGACCGCGCCACCTGGCAGGGTTTGCCCTTTAGCCTGCTGATGATCGACGTCGATAATTTCAAGAAGCATAACGATCACTACGGCCACACGGCTCTGACTGCCTGTGTGCGGTTGCCCGATGTTTTGCAAAATGTCTGGGCGAAGCCAATGAGTACAAGATTGCACCCGGTGCCTTTGTCGCCCGCTACGGTGGCGAGGAATTCGCCGTTGTGATCCCTGAGGCGGTTCCCGGTGTTCATGCCGGCTTGGCACTGCCAATGGTCGAGGTCGATGCGGAGCTCAAACTGCCGCATGAGAAAAATAGTGACTGAGGCATCGTGACGGTCTCCATTGGCGGGGTGGGTGTCAGTCCGGCCACCGGCCATGTCGCCACCCTGTTCCGCCAAGCTGACGCCCTGCTCTACAAAACCAAGGAAAACGGTCGCAACCGCTGTGAGATCAGCTGATCAGAGGTTTGAGTTGCGGCAAGGCACGCCGCCACATCGTGCGCCCCTTTCACGATGACCGAACAGCAAGCTCAGGAAGAAGTATGCCGGTAAAGCTCTCAACGGGTCTGAGTTTTTGGAGCATCCTCGGCAATGTTGGGTTTGCGACAATCTATTTTGGCCACAGGGTGTTGTAAAAAAACGGTTTTATTGTGGCACCCATCTTGCTGATGTCTGGCTAGTCCATCTGGAGAACGCCATGAAAGCCAGCGAGATTCAGGCCTTGCTCGACGAGCCGGCCTGCGACCACAACAAGAAGGAAAAGTCAGGGTGCGCCAAACCCAAGCCGGGCGCCACCGCCGGCGGCTGTTCCTTTGATGGCGCGCAGATCGCGCTCTTGCCAATTGCCGACGTTGCCCACATCGTCCATGGTCCAATCGCCTGCGCCGGTTCATCCTGGGACAACCGGGGAACGCGCTCGAGCGGTATCACCCTGTACAAGATCGGGATGACCACGGATCTCTCCGAAACCGACGTGGTCATGGGCCGCGGCGAGAAGCGGCTGTTTCATGCCATCAAGCAGGCCATCGACAGCTATTCTCCGGCCGCTGTCTTTGTTTACAACACCTGTGTCACCGCCCTGATCGGCGACGACGTCGATGCCGTCTGCAAGGCCGCTACCGAACGCTGGGGCGTACCTACCGTGCCGGTTGATGCGGCCGGCTTCTACGGCACCAAGAACCTCGGCAACCGGCTGGCCGGCGAAGCCATGTTCAAGCATGTCATCGGAACCCGCGAGCCCGCACCGGCCAAACCGCGCGCCGATGGCCTGCCGACCTACGACGTTAACCTGATCGGCGAATACAACATCGCCGGTGAGTTCTGGCATGTCGCACCGCTATTCGACGAACTCGGCCTGCGCATCCTGTGTACGCTCTCCGGCGACGCCCGTTTTCACGAAGTGCAGACCATGCACCGCGCCAGGGTGAATATGGTCGTTTGCGCCAAGGCGCTGCTGAACGTGGCGCGCAAGATGCAGGACAACTTCGGTATTCCCTTCTTTGAAGGCAGCTTTTACGGCGTGCAGGATGTCTCCAACGCCTTGCGCGACTTCGCCCGCCTGATTGGCGACCCGGACCTGATCGCCCGCATCGAGGCGGTCATCGCCCGCGAGGAGGCCAAATCGCATGCGGCGCTTGAGCCCTGGCGCCAACGACTGAAGGGCCGGCGTGTTCTGCTGTACACCGGCGGCGTCAAATCGTGGTCGATCGTCTCGGCGCTCCAGGATCTGGGCATGAAAGTGGTCGCCACCGGCACCAAGAAATCGACCGAGGAAGACAAGGCACGCATTCGCGAGCTGATGGGCGAGGACACCAAGATGATCGATGATGGAAGCCCCAAGGCACTGCTATCGACCTATCACGAGTACAAGGCCGACATCCTGATCGCCGGTGGTCGCAACCTCTATACGGCACTCAAGGCGCGCATTCCCTTCCTCGACATCAATCAGGAACGCGAATTCGGTTATGCCGGCTACGATGGCATGCTCGAACTCGCCCGCCAACTGGCGCTGTCGATGGAAAGCCCAGTCTGGCAGGCCGTGCGTCGCCCGGCACCGTGGGCTGCCAAGCAGGGACCGGGCGAGGTGCTGGCCGCTTGAGTTTTCCCTGCCCGCAGGGCTGCTGCGGTGAACCCGAAAAACAGCCCTAAATCTGCTGCCATCAACTGCCGCGCATTTTGCCCAAGGCCAGGTTGGCGGCAGCGGTACGCGTCTCGACGCCCAGCTTCTCGAAAACGTGTTCGAGATGCTTGTTCACCGTCCTCGGGCTGCTGCCAAGGATGTCGCCGATGTCCTTGCTGGTTTTTCCCTGCACGACCCAGTAGAGCACTTCGGCCTCGCGTTGGGTGAGGCGGAAGGCGGCGATCAGGGATTCGACGGCGGAGGCGTCGTTTTCCTCGCGCAGCACCACCAGCCATTCATCGTCGCCCGTCTGGTCGTGGAATGACGCCAGCAGGCGCTTGTTGCCCTCCGCAACCAGCAATTGCGCCGGTTCGCGACTCTCGCTCCGTGCGCGATGCGCGGCGGAAATCCATTGCAGCAGTTCTTCCGGGGCGACCGTTTCCGGGTTGGCAAAATACGCGTTCAGCAGGCTGCGCGCCAGCGGCGTCTGCCAGACGATGCGACTGTCTGCGGCTCGCACCGCGACGGTCGCCTGCCCGAAAGCATCCAGCGCTGTTCGCGCCTGACGCATCTGTCGGGCATTACTCACATGCGCGGCAATCCGCGCGAGCACCTCGGCTGGCCGGATCGGCTTGGTGACGTAATCGGCACCGCCAGCGGCAAAGGCGGCAACCACATGTTCGGTTTCGGTCAAACCGGTCATGAACACGATCGGAATGTGCCGGGTGGCGAAATCCGCCTTCAGGCGCCGTGCGACCTCGAAGCCGTCCATCCCCGGCATCAGCGCATCGAGGAGAATGACATCGGGCAGGCTCTGCTGGGCGCGCTGCAAGGCAGCCTCTCCGTTGGTTGCGACGAGTACGGTGTGCCCGGCATCGTCGAGCGCATCATGCAACAAGGCCAGGTTCTCCGGAACATCATCCACGATCAGGACAATGTCTGAAATCGTGCGATCAAGACTGGGCATAGCGGGTTTTCCTGATGATTTCTTTCATTGCGTCAAACTGGAACTGGCGAGCCAGATCCCGCAGTACGCGCACAAATTCGCCGTGCGCAGCATCCTTGTTCTCGATCTCGGCCAGTTTGTCGAGGATGCCTCGCAGGTAGCCCAGGTTGATCAGCGCATCGAGCTCCGCCAATACCTCGTCGCCGGGCGGGATCAGCGGCGGCGCAGCCGGCAGTGGTGCGACCGCTATCGGCGGGCTCTCGGCCGTGATCCACTCCAGCCGCAAAGTATCTCCCAGCCAGTCCAGAAGTTCGTCGAGCTGGAAGGGTTTGACGAAGAACTCGCGCGCCGTGATCCCGACATCGTTCTCGAGGTTTTTATCAAAGGCATTCGCGGACAGGATGGCCACCCGGGGGTCGCCGAGGTCGAGTTGGCGCAGGCAGCGTATCGTTTCCCAACCATCGATGCCGGGCATGCCCAGATCCATGAAAATCACATCCGGCGAGTATCGCGGAACCGCAATCAGGCAAGCCTCGCCGCTATCCGCCTGCTCAACGATGAAACCGAGCGGCTCCAGCATGTTCTGCAGCAACTCGCGGTCCACTTTCTGATTGTCGACCACCAGAATTCGGCGCCGCAGGCCTAAATAGCCAATGCGCCTGAGGCGTGGTCGGCTCATCTCGGCCTGAGCCGAATGGACCGCCGGCAGGAAGAGGCGGATGCGGAAACTGGCCCCCTCACCCGGCATACTGCTCAGTTCCAGTTCGCCCCCCATGAGGTTGGTCAGCATACGGGCAATGGTCAGCCCAACACCACTGCCACCAGCCTGGACCGTGCTGCCGCGGGCGAATGGGTCGAAAATCCGCGCCATGTCTTCGGCGGGAATGCCGGGGCCGGTATCGCGAATTTCAAAGGTCGCAATGTCGCGCCGATACGACACGCCAAAGCTAACCTTGCCGCGAACGGTGAATTTGACCGCGTTGCCGATGACGTTGATCAGGATCTGGCGCAATCGACGCTCGTCGGCCCGAACGAATACCGGGATCTCATCGTGTGCCTGATACTCGAATCCCAGGCCCTTGTTGCGTGCCTGCAGCTCAAACATGCCGACGATCTGCTGCAACAGATCCGGCAGATTCATCGCCTTGACATCGAGCGTCAGCTTGCCGCTCTCGATGCGGGCGATATCCAGCGTGCCTTCGATGACCGACAACAGGTGATCGCCCGACTTGCGAATGACGCTGACTGCCTGCTTGCGATTCGGCGGCACATCCTCATCCGCGGCCAATATCTGCGCGTAGCCCAAGATGCTGTTCAGCGGCGTCCGCAATTCATGGCTGATCGCCGTGATGTAGCGGCTCTTAGCCTGATTGGCCTGTTCGGCAACGACCTTGGCCTGTTGCAACGCGGCATCGGTACGCTGGTGAGAGGCGATTTCCTGCATCAGCAGTTGCGTCTGTCGGTTCGATTCCTCCTGTGCCACCCTCCGGCTTTCCTGAGTCAGGACCATCCACCACGCGATCACCCCGGAGAGCATGAGCAAGGCGGCAAAGGTCTTGATAAAGGTGTCCTGCAAGTGCGCCAGTACCGAAGGCTCTGCCGCCCCAAGGGTAATCGCCTCATGGGTGTAAAGGACGCCGAGGATCAGCGCCAGCACGGGCACGATGCCGGCCATCAGCAGCAGGAAGTGGGCAAGCCCGGTGTCGAGATAGGGATGTACTGCCCGCGGCAGGATGCGGCGCAGCAAGGCGCTCCATTGCGCATCGAGATTGGCCTGCGCCTTGCACAGGTCGTGGCAGCGGGCATCGAGCGAGCAACACAGCGAACAGATGTGCCCACGGTAGGCTGGACAGTGATCGGTGTCCTCGGCCTCATATTCGCGCTCACAGATCACGCATTTTTGCGTCTTATTCGGGTTCACCGTAGCAGGGCTCTCCGGACGCGTCAGGTAGTAGCGGCCACCGGTCAGCCAGGCGATGAACGGCGAAAAGATGAAAGCGGCAATCAGCGCGACCAACGGTGCATACGGCTGCAGCGTGCTGCCGAAGGCGCCGACGAAAACACTCACCGCCAGTACCGACGCCACAAGCATGGCGCCAACACCCACCGGATTGATGTCGTAAAGCCGGCTGCGCTTGAACTCCAGCCCTTTGGGCGAAAGCCCCAGCGGCTTGTTGATGACCAGATCAGCCACCACCGCGGCCATCCAGGAAATGGCGATATTGGAATAAAGGCCGAGCACCTGACCAATGGCCTGGAAGACTTCCAGCTCCATCAGCATCAGCGCTATGGCGGTGTTGAACACCACCCAGACGACGCGCCCCGGATGGCTGTGTGTCAGCCGTGAAAAGAAATTGGACCAGGCCAGCGAGCCGGCATAGGCATTCGTGACGTTGATCTTCAACTGCGAGACGATGACGAATATGGCTGTCGCGGCCACGGCCAGCGTCGTGTTGTCGAAGACGTGCGAGAAACCGATCAGGTACATCTGATTGGGATCGACCGCCTTATCCGCCGGAATGCCGTTGCGCAATACCAGCCACGCCAGCAGCACGCCCCCCAGCATCTTGAGGATGCCCGGCACGACCCAGCCGGGGCCGCCAAGGATTACTGCCAGCCACCAGCTCCGTGCCGTTGCCGGCGTTTTCTCCGGCATGAAGCGAAGGTAATCGACCTGCTCGGCCATCTGCGTGACCAGCGCAATCCCGACGGTCAGCGCGGCACCGAAGAGATGCGGATTGAAGGCACCATCGCCGCCGTGCTCGCCGCCATAGCGCCAGAGCCCCTCGAAAACACCGGGATCTTCGAGAAACAGGAAGGCATACGGCAGGATCAGCAGGAACAGCCATAACGGCTGCGTCCACGCCTGCAGGCGACTGATCGCCGTGACGCCGTGGGTGACCAGCGGAATGACCACCAGCGCACAGATCAGGTAGCCCCAGGCCGGCGGGATGCCGAAGGCCAGCTCCAGCGCGAAGGCCATGATCGCCGCTTCGAGCGCAAAGAAAATGAAGGTGAAGCTGGCGTAAATCAGCGAGGTGATGGTCGAACCGATGTAGCCGAAGCCGGCGCCGCGCGTCAGGAGATCCATGTCCAGCCCGTGGCGGGCGGCGGCAATACTGACCGGTAGCCCAAGCAGGAAGATGATCAGGCCGGTGGCGAGGATGGCCCAGAAGGCATTGAGAAAACCTGCCTGGACGAGCATGGTCGCCCCTACAGCCTCCAGCACCAGAAAGGCGGCGGCACCGAAGGCGGTGTTGGCGACGCGCATTTCCGACCATTTGCGAAAACTGCGTGGCGTGAAACGCAGCGCGTAGTCCTCGATCGTCTCGCGGGCAACCCAGGTGTTGTAGTCGCGCCGGATTTTGGCGACACGCTGAACCGGCTGATCTGAAGCATCTTGCATGCGGCGATTATCGCTTAAGCCACCGGCTGCCGTGGCACCACCTAAATTGTCGACAATGCGACATCGACGACACCACCAATCACCAGGAACTCGTCCTCGCCTTGCAGGACGCCGGGCAGCAGGCCGCAATAGAAGAAAATCTTGGTCAGCGGCACCGTCACTTCAAGGATATAGTCGCCAAACTCGCAGGCCCGCTCACGACTACACGTGAACGAACTCAGGTTGTTGAGCAGGATCACGTAGCGGCCGTTATCGAGTTTTTCGAGGACATCGTGGTCGGCTAGGCGGTTAACGCCGCGGTAAAGCGTAACGTGGCGGGCATTCGGGTGGGCTTTGGCCAGCGCATGCTGGCAGTAGGTGTAAACCAGATCGAACTGCGCTTCGAGGGCATTGGTGCCATACAGACCCTGCGCCCGCATTTCCAGATAGCGGCGATAGGCATCACCCGAGGGATCGCGCAGGGATTCGCTGTGGTACCGCGGCATCAGACCGAATCGCGACTCGACCCAGCCTTTGAGCACAGCCCCCTCACGGCTGTCGGAATCGAAGCTCCAGCCACGGATCATCCGGATGTAATTGGCCTTGGCGCGGCTTTTTTTCCGGCCGGTGAAGCCCATTTCCTCGGGCCGCTCCAGCCGGAAATGCACGGTCAGATAATCGCGGAAGACCTCGGGAGCCTGCTCGACCGGCGCCTGCAACAGCCGTCGAAACAGGTCGCTGTGCAACTCGGCAACGCCATCGAGCAGCAAGGGGGATGGATGCTGTTGATAGGTCAGGCCACCGAGGACCACGGCAGGGAGATTGCAGCGATTGATCGGCAGTCTTGCTTCACGCGGCAGGCTGGCCATGCGACCTTCCCCTGAAACGAAGCCTTGGCCACCCCGCAATAAGTCTTGACGGAGATTCTTGTCTCCAACCGGCGACTTTGTATCGCGAGGACTGGCCGCTTTGTCATCAGCCTTACAGGCGACAGGGTTTTTGTCGTAAAGCCGCGCCTCATCGAGGCTGGGTGAATTGTTGTTTTTCAATTAATAATCAAACAGTTGGCGTCTATCAATCGACCTGGCACGCTACGTGCAGATAGTCAGTCGCGACACTAACCAATTCCTTCGCAAATCGACTGATAGACACAAGGGGATTACACCATGGCTAAACTGCGTCAATGCGCCATCTACGGCAAAGGCGGTATCGGTAAGTCCACCACCACCCAGAACCTCGTTGCTGCCCTCGCTGAGGCCGGCAAGAAGGTGATGATCGTGGGTTGCGACCCGAAGGCCGACTCGACCCGCCTGATCCTGCATAGCAAGGCTCAGACCACCGTTATGCACCTGGCTGCTGAAGCCGGTTCCGTTGAAGACCTCGAACTCGAGGACGTCCTTTCCGTCGGTTTCGGCGGCGTCAAGTGCGTCGAGTCCGGTGGCCCGGAACCCGGCGTTGGCTGTGCCGGCCGTGGCGTTATCACCGCCATCAACTTCCTCGAAGAAGAAGGCGCCTACGATGACGAACTCGACTTCGTCTTCTACGACGTGCTGGGTGACGTGGTTTGCGGTGGCTTCGCCATGCCGATCCGCGAAAACAAGGCGCAGGAAATCTACATCGTCTGCTCCGGCGAAATGATGGCCATGTACGCCGCGAACAACATCGCCAAGGGCATCGTCAAGTACGCCAACTCCGGCGGCGTCCGTCTCGGCGGCCTGATCTGCAACTCGCGTAACACCGACCGCGAAGACGAGCTGATCGAAGCCCTGGCCAAGGCCATGGGTACCCAGATGATCCACTTCGTGCCGCGTGACAACGCTGTTCAGCACGCTGAAATCCGCCGCATGACGGTCATCGAATACGACCCGACCCACAAGCAGGCCGACCAGTATCGCCAGCTGGCCCAGAAGGTTCTGAACAACACCATGCTCGTCATCCCGACCCCGATCGAAATGGAACAGCTGGAAGACCTGCTGATGGAATTCGGCATCATGGAAGCGGAAGACGAGTCGATCGTCGGCAAGACCGCTGCCGACCTGGCTGCCTAAGTAGTACGCGCACGAAGGCGGGTGCTGCGGCACCCGCCACTTTCAACCAGCACGCTGGCTACAGATTGGTAGCAGCGTCAGGAGGAAAATATGAGCACCATGACTCGCGAAGAAACCGAAGCCCTCATTGCCGAGGTGCTGGAGGTTTATCCGGACAAGGCCAAGAAGGACCGTACCAAGCACCTGGCCGCCAACGACGTCTCCGTCGAACAGTCCAAGAAGTGCATCACATCCAACCGCAAGTCCCTGCCGGGCGTCATGACCATCCGTGGTTGCGCCTACGCCGGCTCCAAGGGCGTGGTCTGGGGTCCGATCAAGGACATGATCCACATCTCGCACGGCCCGGTCGGCTGCGGCCAGTATTCCCGCGCCGGTCGCCGTAACTACTACGTCGGCACCACCGGTGTCGACACCTTCGGCACGATGAACTTCACCTCGGATTTCCAGGAAAAGGACATCGTCTTCGGCGGCGACAAGAAACTCGCCAAGCTGATCGAAGAAATCGAACAGCTCTTCCCGCTGCACAAGGGGATTTCGGTTCAGTCCGAGTGCCCGATCGGCCTGATCGGTGACGACATCGAATCCGTCTCCAAGAAGGCTTCCGCCGCCATCGAAAAGCCGGTGATTCCGGTTCGCTGCGAAGGTTTCCGTGGCGTGTCGCAGTCCCTCGGCCACCACATCGCCAACGACGCGATCCGTGACTGGGTTCTCGACAAGCGCGACGGCGTCACGGCTGACAGCACCCCGTACGACGTGGCCATCATTGGCGACTACAACATCGGCGGCGACGCCTGGGCAACCCGTATCCTCCTCGAGGAAATGGGTCTGCGCGTGGTTGCTCAGTGGTCCGGCGACGGCACCATCGCTGAAATGATGAACACGCCGAAGGTCAAGCTGAACCTGCTGCACTGCTACCGCTCGATGAACTACATCTCGCGCCACATGGAAGAGAAGTACGGCATTCCTTACCTGGAATACAACTTCTTCGGCCCGACCAAGATCATCGAATCCTGCCGCAAGATCGCCGCTTTCTTCGACGACACCGTCAAGGAAAAGACCGAAGCCATGATCGCTCACTACCAGCCGATGATGGATGCCATCGTCGCCAAGTACAAGCCGCGTCTGCAAGGCAAGAAGGTCATGCTCTACGTCGGCGGTCTGCGTCCGCGTCACGTCATCGGCGCCTACGAAGACCTCGGCATGGAAGTCATCGGCACCGGCTACGAATTCGCCCACAACGACGACTACGACCGCACGATCAAGGAGATGGGTGATGCCACCCTGCTCTACGACGACGTCACCGGTTTCGAGCTGGAAGAGTTCGTCAAGCGTCTGAAGCCCGACATGGTCGGTTCCGGCATCAAGGAAAAGTACATCTTCCAGAAGATGGGTATCCCGCTGCGCCAGATGCACTCCTGGGACTACTCCGGTCCGTACCACGGTTACGACGGTTTCGCGATCTTCGCCCGTGACATGGACATTGCCCTCTCCAACCCGACCTTCAAGAACCTTGTTCCGCCCTGGAAGAAGGTTGAAGCCGAAGACGTCAAGAAGGCTGCCTAAGTTTCAGGAATTGGGAAACAGGTAATGGTGGTGGGTGATTTCGGACATCAGGTCCTTCACTCGCCCCCTCACCCGGAACCCTGATCTTCAACCTTGCGCCCGGCACTGCAGATGAGCGGTACGGGCAAGGAGATAGCAATGCAAACCGCAGACAACATCAAGCCCTGTTATCCGCTGTTCCGCGACGATGACTACAAGAAGAACCTGGCCGAGAAGCGCGTCCAGTTCGAGGAAGGTCACGGCCCGGACAAGGTTTTCGAAACCTTCATGTGGACCACCTCCAAGGAATACCAGGACCTCAACTTCAAGCGCGAAGCCCTGACCGTCGATCCGGCCAAGGCCTGCCAGCCGCTCGGCGCCGTCCTCTGCGCCTCCGGCTTCCACAAGACCCTGCCCTACGTGCATGGTTCGCAAGGCTGTGTCGCCTACTTCCGCACCTACTTCAACCGCCACTTCAAGGAACCATGCTCCTGCGTTTCCGACTCGATGACAGAAGACGCTGCGGTGTTCGGCGGCCAGAAGAACATGTTCGACGGCCTGGAAAACGCCAAGGCCATCTACAAGCCGGACATGATCGCCGTCTCGACCACCTGCATGGCCGAAGTCATCGGTGACGACCTGAACGCCTTCATCAACAACGCCAAGAAGGCCGGTCACGTGCCGGACGACTACCCGGTCCCCTTCGCCCACACCCCCTCCTTCGTCGGTTCGCACACCACCGGCTGGGACAACATGGAAGAAGGCATCCTCAAGTACTTCACGCTGAACACCATGGAAGGCAAGAAGCCGGGTAACAAGCAGACCATCAACCTGGTCCCGGGCTTTGAAACCTACCTCGGCAACTACCGTGTCGTGAAGCGCATGCTGACCGAAATGGGCGTTGGCTACACCATGCTCTCCGACCCGACCGACGTCTTCGACACACCGGCTGATGGCGAATTCCGCATGTACGCCGGTGGCACGACGATGGACGAGATCAAGGACGCGCCGAACGCCATCACCACCGTCATGCTCCAGCCGTACCAGCTGGAAAAGACCAAGAAGTTCGTCGAGAACACCTGGAACCACGAAGTGCCCAAGCTGGAAATCCCGATGGGCGTCGAATGGACCGACAACTTCCTGATGAAGGTCTCCGAACTGACCGGCAAGCCGATCCCGGCCTCGCTGGAACTGGAACGCGGCCGCTGCATGGACCTGATCTCCGACAGCCACGCCTGGCTGCATGGCAAGAAGTTCGCGCTCTACGGCGACCCGGACTTCGTCATGGGCATGGTCAAGATCCTGCTGGAAGTTGGCGCCGAGCCGACCCACATCCTCTCTCACAACGGCAACAAGCGTTGGGGCAAGGCTGTCCAGAAGCTGCTCGACTCCAGCCCGTTCGGCGTCAATGGCAAGGTCTATGTCGGCAACGACCTGTGGCACATGCGCAGCCTCTGCTTCACGGACAAGCCGGACTTCCTGATCGGCAACTCCTACGGCAAGTACATCCAGCGCGACACCCGCTACAAGGGTGAAGCGTTCGAAGTGCCGCTGATCCGCATCGGCTTCCCGATCTTCGACCGTCACCACCAGCACCGCGCTACCACGCTGGGCTACGAAGGCATGATGACTGTGGTTACCCAGCTGACGAACGCTGTCCTTGAGCAACTCGACAAGGAAACGATCGGCATGGGGACGACCGACTACAACTTCGACCTGGTCCGCTAATCCGGATCACCTGCGCCCCGCCTGCCGGCAACGGCGGCGGGGCACAGGCACGCAAGCGACTTGCCAAACCTAGGGAGAACATAAATGGCCAACATCATGATCCGTCAGGGCGAAAAGGGATTGACCTTTTACCTCCCGAAGCGCGACCTGGAAGCCTCAATCGAGTCCATCGAATTCGACAGCCCGGAAAAATGGGGTGGCGAACTGAAGCTGGACAACGGGGGTTCGTACTACATCGACCCGATCGCCAAGCCGCCGCGTCTGCCGATTTCCCTGCGTGCAAAGCGCCTCGGCGCCGCCGAGGACTGAGTTTCGTCAAACCCTACCCGCCTAGCCAGCCAACTAGCCAGTGACCGCGGATTAAAGGAGAGCATCATGGCAATGAAGATTGATCCCGACATGTGCACCGCCTGTGGCGACTGCAAGCCGGTCTGCCCGACCAAATCGATCAGCAGCGGCAAGATCTTCTACAAGATCGACGCTGCCACCTGTACGGAATGCGACGGCCACAACGATTCACCGTTGTGCGTCGACGTCTGCCCGTCGAGCTGCATCAGCCCGGCCTGAGTCGTCAGCGGTTTCAACCGAGCGCCTGCACAGTCCGAACACTACGCGGGCGCTCCACTGAAGACGCTGCCAGGAGCCCACCATGTCGCCCTCACCCATTGCTTCCCGCGAAGCCGCACTACGCATCGCACTCGCCGCCCGTGCCCTGAATGGCCTCGATATCAAGGCATTTGCCGGCGCCCTGCTCGAAAAGCTCGAAGGCCCGCTGACCGAAGCCAAGCTCAGCAAGCTGACAGTCGAAGACCTGCGGACCCTCCTCGCCGGTGATTTCGCCGAACAGGGCTGCCATGTCGGCGTTGATGGCGAACAGCTCAAGGAGGCCGTCCGCCTGCTCTGGGGCCAGGGGATCGAACACAATGATTTCCCGACCATCGAAGCCTATGCCGACGGCGAGATGCCCGGCTCGATCCGCGTCGCCGTCGCCGCCAACCGTGGCGAAAACCTTGATGGGCACTTCGGCTCCTGCGACCGCTTCCTCATTTATCAGGTCGGCCAGCAGGCAATCAAGCTGATCGATGTCCGCAGCACCGCCGAGGCTGACGGCGCTGAAGACAAGAATGCCGCACGCTCCGAACTGATCAACGACTGCCAGATCGTCTACATCCAGTCGATCGGCGGCCCGGCGGCTGCCAAGGTGGTTCGCGCCGGCGTGCATCCGGTCAAGAAACCGAACGGCGGTCCGGCGCGCAAGGTTCTGCTTGAACTGCAGGGCCGGCTGAGCTGCCCGCCGCCCTGGCTGGCGCAGATCATGGGGGTGCCCGCCGCCACCCTCGCCCGCTTTGAAGAAGAACTGGAGAACGAGGAGTCCGCATGATCACGCCCAGCCAGCTCGCGATGGTCGGTGAAGCCGCCCTGCTCGACGGCCGCGCCGGCAGCCTGAGGAAGCGTTTCCCCGACCTTCACTTCAGTGAATGCAGCGAGGACGACGTCTCACCGCGCTATCAGCCGGCCTTTTCCGTGACCGGATACGATCTTTTCCTGATCACCGGCGCCACCGGGCATTGCCTTGAACTCACCAACAATGCCGAGATTGCCACCGGCATCCTCGTCGCCAGCAAGGCCGATGACGCGTGAGCAGGCGCCCCCTCGTGCCGGTGTCGGTAAACTGGGCTTGTGCTCGGGGTGTTCTTACTTCCCCGAGTACCTGAACAGCCTGCGTTGCACCCCGGGGGATGCCTGTATCCGTGCCCACAGCGGGCGGCAGATCGACCGCTTCCTGCGCCAGAACCGTGATGAGGCGGAAAAGTATCTCAAGGACATTTTCTGGGAACGACGGGCCATCGCCGCCCGCTATGCTGCGGTCGACCGGATTTTTGAGCTGAAATCGGATGTCGACGAAGTCGTTCGACGCGTAGTCGCCAGCCGCCTGCCCACCGATCAACTGATCGCCATGATCAGCGACCCGGACCGCGAAGTTCGTCTCTCGGTCGCCGCCCGCCTCCCGGAGCCATTGCTGTTGCGCCTGATCGACGACCCCGACTATCTGATCCGGGCAACCGTCGCCCGCCGCCTGCCGCACGGCCAGTTGGCGAAAATGGCCAGGGACAGCGAACGCGAGGTACGCAAGGTGGTAGCCACCCGCCTGCCGCCATTTGCCCTGCACATGCTGGCCAACGACAGCGAGCCCGAGGTCCGCGCCGTGGTCGCCGAACGCGCCTTGCCAGGCCTTGCCGCAGCCATGCTTGGCGACCCCGAATGGTGGGTTCGCCTGGCGGCCGTCGCCAATGCCCCGCTCGAGTTTCTTCCCCCGCTGGCCCACGACCCGGAAATCGAGGTTCGGGAAGCCGCCCAGGCTCGACTCGCCGAGTCGGAAGCCGTCTAACCGTTCAGGAGAATTGAATGGACGCCTCCCACCCCGTGAGCACTGAACACGAGTTATCCACGGCGCCGGTCGTCTTCGGTGCAGAGGGACCTGCGGCGCCCGGCACCGTGGATAACCCTGCTGAGGTGGATGGTTGAAGGGTGGCCCCTCACGGGCCGACGGCATCAAAGTGCCCAAGGTGAAAGATACGAAGATCTTCACAGGCAAACCGGAGGGTCCGAAATGAATGGTAGCAAAAACGTAGTCGGCATCGATATCGCCAAACGGGTATTTCAGTTGCACTGGATCGACAGGGAGACCGGAGAAATTGTGAGTCTGCAGCTCAAGCGTGAGAAGTTCCTTGAGCATTTTGCCAACCGGCGAGCATGCCTCATCGGCATGGAGGCTTGTGGCGGCGCGCAGCACTGGGCGAGGAAACTCACGGTGATGGGTCACCAGGTCAAGTTGTTACCTGGCAAGGCAGTCAAAGGCTTCGTCACCGGCAACAAGAATGATCGGCAGGATGCCCGAGCCATCTGGACGGCGGTGCAGCAACCCCACGTCAAGGCGGTCGCGATCAAGTCTGAGGAACAGCAGGCGATGCTCGCGCTGCACCGGATGCGCAGTCAGTTGGTCAAGTTCCGCACCGCCCAGATCAATGGTCTGCGAGGCTTGCTC
>NKXK01000033.1 GCA_004379165.1 Rhodocyclaceae bacterium
ACGGCAATTTCGTCAAAGGGGTTCATGCTCATCTTGACGTTGGCCAGATCGACACCCGACCCGTCCGCCTTCACCCGAACCTTGACGTTGTAATCAACTACCCGTTTTACGGGAACGAGAATTTTCATGCTGCGTCTCCTGATATCGTGATCAAAAACAGGCCCCGCCGGCGGGGAACACGACAGGGCCTGGAACGAGAGTGCTGTTCTCTTCTTTTTGGGTCTTTGTTGTTTTGATGAGAATCTCAAAACACTCTTGCACAAGTATTCTTCGAATGTAACGAATCGTTACATGCAAAAAGTCTTTGTATTCACTGGATTAGAATCCGCCGGATGAGCTCGCCCATGTCCTTGCCCGAACACCCCCAACGCTACGAAATGTTGCAGGCGGGGCTCGACCTGCTCGACCAGGGCATCACCGTCTTTGACGCCGATTTGCGGCTGGTGGCCTGGAACCAGACCTTCCTGCGCCTGCTCGATTTTCCGGATGAGCTGGCTTTTGTCGGCGCGACTTTCGAGAGTTTCATCCGTTTCAACGCCGAGCGCGGCGAATACGGCCCAGGCGATATCGAAACACAAATTGCCGAACGTATCGCCGCCGCTGCCGACTTCGCGCCGCATGTCCGCGAGCGGCAGCGCCCGAATGGCCGCGTCCTGCTGCTGCGCGGCGAACCGCTGGCCAACCGCGGCTTTGTCACCCTCTATTCGGACATCACTGAACAGCGTTACATCGAGAACCTGACCGAACACCAGAACATCCAGCTCGAAGAGCGGGTGCGCCGGCGCACGGCGCAACTGGAAAACGCCAACGCCAACCTGCGCCGCGCCAGCGAGGAAAACGCCCGCATTGCCGCTGCGCTGGGGCGCAGCGAAGAGCGTCTGCGCCTGATCAACGACACCATCCCGATTCTGATCGGCTACGTCGACAGCAACGAGGTCTATCAGTACGCCAACAAGGGCTATTCGGACTGGTATGGCCACCCCGAAGGCGGCGTCACAGGCCGCGCCGTGCTCGAAGTCATCGGCACGCATGTTTATGGGCAGGTTCGCGAATCGGTGCGCAAGGCGCTCGGGGGCCAGCAGGTCACTTACGAATACCAGATGGAACGCGCCGGGCAAACCGTATTTGCCCGCAGCACGCTGGTGCCGGAAACGATGCCGGACGGGCGCACCCTCGGCTTTTTCGTCTTCTCCTACGACATCAGCGACCAGAAGCGCATGCAGTCAGCGCTGGTGCAGGCGCAGAAGATGGAGGCAATCGGGCAGTTGACCGGCGGCCTGGCCCACGACTTCAACAACCTGCTCACCGTCGTCATCGGCAACCTGGCCGCGCTGCAGGATCACCGGCCGGACGATGCCGAGCTCAACGAATTTGTCGCGCCGGCGCTGCAATCCGCCCGCCGCGGCGTGCAGCTGATCAAGCGCCTGCTGACCTTCTCCCGCCAGCAGCCGCTGGCGCCGGAGGCGGTGGATATCGACCGGCTGATCAGTGGACTAAGCAAGCTGGTACGCCGCTCGCTGCCGGAAAACATTGCCATTTCGACCGACCTCGCTGGAATCAGCATTCATGCGCTGGTCGATCCGGCGCAGCTGGAAAGCGCGCTGCTCAACTTCGCGCTGAATGCCCGTGATGCAATGCCGGACGGCGGTCGCCTGCACATCGCCGCCCGCGGCATCGAACTCGGCGCCGGCGCCGGCGCCGCCAGCTTCGATGTCTCCCCCGGCGAGTACGTACTGATCGAAGTTGCCGACAACGGCAGCGGCATGGATGCGGAGACCCTGCGTCGCGCCTGCGAACCCTTCTTCACCACCAAGCGCTTCGGCCTCGGCAGCGGCCTCGGTCTGGCGATGGCCTATGGCTTTGCCCGACAGTCGGGCGGCGGCATCTCGATCCAGAGCCAGCCGGGACAAGGCACTACTGTCCTTATGGTACTGCCACGCACCATCCCCGAAGCCGATGCCGCCCCCGATACCGACGACTCCGCGCTCGCCCACGGCGGCGAACTGGTGTTGCTGGTCGAAGACGACGCCAATGTCCGCCGTGTCGTACGCCAGCAACTGATCGATCTCGGCTACCCGGTAATCGAGGCGGAAAACGGCGATCAGGCACTGGAAATGATCGAGCAGATACCGGATATCGCACTGGTCGTCAGCGACGTGCTGATGCCCGGGGCCATCAACGGCCACCGTCTCGCCGAGATCGTCCTCGACCAGCATCCGTCGATGCGCATGGTGCTGATGACCGGCTACAGCGACGAAACGCCCGCCCACCTCGCCAGCCTGCCGCTGCTGAGCAAACCCTTCATCCGCCAGGATCTGGCCCGTGCGCTGCAGCGCGCCCACCGAGACACCCCATGACCGACCACGAACACGCCAAGCTCATCGCCATTGTCGAGGACGACCCCGATGTCGCCCGCATCATCGAGCAATCGCTGAAAGACTTCGGCTTCCGCACCGCCTGCTGCCGCAGCGGCGGCGAACTGCTGCGCCGTCTGCGCAGCCTCGCCCCCGATCTCTGCATCATTGATCTCGGCCTGCCCGACATGGATGGCATCGAGGCCATGCAACGCGTCCGCGCCGTCACCAGTTGCGGCATCCTCATCCTGACCGGCCGCGCCCACGTCAGCGACCGCGTCATGGGCCTCGAACTAGGTGCCGACGACTACGTCCTCAAACCTTTCGAACCCCGCGAACTGGTCGCCCGCGTGCGTAGCATCCTGCGCCGGCGCGAAGCGGCAGCGCTGCCGCAGATGCAGGTCGCCGAATTCGGCGGCTGGCGCTTCAATCTCGCCAACAACTCCCTGCACGCACCACACGGCGAGGAGCATCTGCTCAGCACCTCGGAGGCAGAATTGCTCAAGGTCTTCGTTAGCAACCCCAACCGCATCCTGCAGCGCGAAAAACTGATGGGCACCCGCGATCTCGCCCCCACCGACCGCAGCATCGACGTCCGCATCTCCCGCCTGCGCCGCAAACTCGAACCCGACCCGCAGAGCCCGGCCTTCATCAAGACGGTGTATGGGGCAGGTTATCTGTTCATGGCGACGGTTGAGTGGTCAAACAACTCGGCAACCTGATTCGCCACAGCCCTCACCACCCATAGAAAAGGGCCGAATTTCGGCCCTTTTCCAGGTTCACCGCGCCCCGCAGGAAGTCCCCTTGGGGGGCAGGAGGGCGACAACGTCGGCGTCGTGCTTACTCATCCTCGTCGTGCAGCTGGAACTTGCTCGCCATCTGCTGCTGGACATTTGGCGGCACGGCAGAGTACCGCGCGAACTCGATAGTGTAGCTGCCCTGTCCGCCGGTCAGCGACTTGAGGCGTGACTGGTAGTCGTTGAGCTCGGCCAGCGGCACTTCGCCAGTAATCGCTGCCGTGCCATGACCGCGCCCATCGGTACCGGTGATGTGGCCACGACGGCTGGAGAGGTCGCCGGTCAGGTCGCCAATCGCCCCCTCCGGCGCGATGATCTCGATACTGACAATCGGTTCCAGCACGATGGGCTTGGCGTTGCGCACAGCGTCGATCACCGCCTTTCGTGCAGCGATGGTGAAGGCGACTTCCTTGCCGTCCACCGCGTGGGTTTTGCCGTCGAACACGGTGACGCGCACGTCCTCGACCTCGTAGCCGGCGACGACTCCACCTTCGAGGCCCTGACGCACACCCTTTTCGACCGCCGCCATGAAGACGCCGGGGATCACACCGCCCTTGACGGCATCGACAAACTCGAAGCCCTCGCCGCGGCCACGCGGCTCGATGCGCAGATGCACCTCACCGAACTGGCCGGCGCCGCCTGACTGCTTCTTGTGGCGATACATCGCCTCGGCGTTACCAGTGATGGTTTCGCGGTAGGGAATGCGCGGCGGCTTGGTATCCACTTCCAGCTTGTACTGGCTGACCATACGCGACAGCTTGGCCTTGAGGTGGATTTCACCCAGGCCTCGGATAACCGTCTCGTTGCTGCTCGGATGGCGCTCGATGACGAAGGTCGGATCTTCCATCGCCAGCTTGCCAAGGATGTCGAACAGGCGCTGCTCGTCGCCCTTCTTTTTGGTCTCGACGGCCAGCCCGGCCATCGGCCGCGGGAATTCGAGCGGCACGAGGTGGATGCGATCCTCGTCATGCGAGTCGTGCAATACGCAGTCAAACTCGATTTCATCAACCTTCGCCACCGCACCGATATCGCCCGGCAGTAGTTCGTCGACCTCGACGCTGTCCTTGCCCTGCAACTGGTAGAGGTGGGCGGCCTTGAACGGGCGCTTGCCGTCACCGACGAAGAGCGGCATGTCCTTCTTCATCGTGCCCTGATGGACGCGGAAGATGCCGATCTTGCCCATGTAGGGATCGGCCACCACCTTGAACACGTGCGCCAGCACGTGCTTCGCGGCATCCGGCTCGGCGGCGAAGGCTTCCGTGGCACCGCCCGGTTCGCCCTTGAAAAAAGGCGGCGGGTTGCCTTCGGCCGGATTCGGCGCCAGCGAGGCGAGCACGTGCAGCAGCTCCTTGATGCCGGCGCCAGTCTTGGCGGAGGTGAACAGGATGGGCACCAGATGCCCCTCGCGCAGCGCTTTTTCAAAAGGTGCGTGGAGGTCGGCGACGCTCGGGTCGGCACCGTCTTCCAGATACTGCGCCAGCAGATCCTCGTCTTCCTCGACGATCTGGTCGATCAGCGCGCGATGCGCCGCTGCCACCGATTCGAAATCGGCATCACCGGCATCGTGTTCCAGCACTTCAACCACGTCCGCGCCACCGTGTGCCGGCAGGTCGAGGATCATGCACTGCTTGCCGAAACGTTCTCGGATATCGGCCACCAACCCCGGCAGATCGAGGTTGTCGGCATCGATCTTGTTGACGACGATCATCCGGCACAGCTTGCGGTCGGCTGCGTAGCGCATCATGCGCTCGGTCATCAGTTCGACGCCGGTCTGCGCATTGACGACGATCAGCGCGGTATCGACACCAGCCAGCGCGGCGATGGCCTGTCCGGCGAAGTCGGGGTATCCCGGGGTGTCGATGGCGTGAACATGCGTGCCTTCGTACTCGAAATTGACCACCGCCGAAGCCAGCGAATGGCCCGCTTCCTTCTCCTGCGGGTCGCTGTCGCAAACGGTATTGCCCTTCTCGACACTGCCCCTGGCCGGGATGGCGCCGGTCGCAAACAACAGCGCCTCGGCGAGGCTGGTCTTGCCGGCAGCACCATGGCCGACGAGGGCGATTGAACGGAGGCTTTCGGTAGCGTACTTCGACATCTTGTTCTCCCTATGGGCTTATCTATCAGTCAAACCAATCACGGATCATTTTACGCCCAGCGCCATACGATCAACAAAGTACGGCCCCGCGAGATAGAGCAAGCCCAAAGCGATTGCCAGCAAAATCACGCCTGAAACTATCTGAATCAATGGACGCCACAACTGATCTCGCTGCTGATTCGCCAACCAGATGGGGCCAACGAGGGGAAGCAAGAGCGCAAGCAAGCCCTTTTTCCAACCCTGAGCAAACGAGGCTGGCAAAATGACCACATAGGCTACCAATATCAACGAACCGCCGATCGCAAACAGAATCGCTACTGTAAAAAGAAAAAACACAAACCAAGCATCCACGCCCCACACTCCAATCTCATGAATTTATAATACTGAGCACTGGGAACTCAGCCTCCACGGAGCTAAACATGAAAACCAAACTCATTCTTTCTTGCCTGGTTTACTGCATGATCACTGCCTGCCAAAAAGATGCCCCCTCCAGCACAACAGTCCCCGTTTCACCTTCATCCTCTGCTCCAAGTCCAGGCAAGTTACCGATTTCAATCCTTGAGACACGGATAGTTCAATCCGACAAAGGCGCCCTGATGCTCAAAGGGTCGGCAAGCAACGAAGCCACGATTGAAATAAAGGAGGCGCGCGCCTCGTTCAAGCTATTTGACCGAAATGGCACAGAGGTTGGTCAAGCGATTGCCGTAGTTAACAACCTGCCCCCAGGGTTTTCATGGACTTTTGATGTTCCATTAGAAGGAAGCGCTGCCAGCACCGCAAAACTCGACCATATTGACATACAGCCCAATCAATAAGCGCCACCAGAAATCAAATTTCCGCGGTTGACAGGGGAAAAATCAACCTCAATCACGATCTGTGCCTTAACCGGAACGCCGAGGATCTTTCCAGGAGAAAACCTCGCCTCCCGGAAAGCTTTAACTGCAGACTCTTCGAAAATCCCCTTGGGATATGAGGACTCCACAACAACCTCGTCAACAACCCCACGTTCGCTGATCAATACACGAAGTGTGACGACGCCCTCCACGCCCCGGGCTTGCGCAGGATAATCGGGCTGAATGTCCGCTAAAGGCACGGGTGGTGGATCAAGTCCGACACGGGCATACGCTGAAAACGGGTCAGTGCGTTGTACCTTCCGCGCCGTATCGGGCATCGCCGGTACACAGCAGTCAATTGCTTTCTCAGAGCCAGAGCGACTCGCCCTATTTTCGAGGGACTCCCGAACTGCTTCCGAGAACAAGGTCTGCTCTCGATCTGAAGGCCCCTCCGACTCAAAATCGTTATTGCTTGCAAACTGCTTATCTGCAAGGCGTACTTGCAGCACGGCTGAGTTTTGATTCGCCACACTGCTGAAATAGAACGGCGACAGAAACTCCTGCAGCAACATCAAATGCAGTACCAGTGAAACACAGAGCGCCCGAACAAGACAGACATTTTGGGGAGAGGTAGCCCTCCCCCCAATCAAACTGTGCATCAAGGTGTCGCCAGGGGACGCCAACTGATTCGCTTACCCTTCACCGCTGGCGGGGCCAAGGTAACCCCTTGGGAACTCGTCGTTCCTGCGCTGGTGGAGACTACGATACTCGGCGCGCCCATCCCGGTGATCAAGCCTGTTCCAGTGCCCGAGCCTGTTCCAGTGCCCGAGCCTGTTCCAGTGCCCGAGCCTGTAGAACTCGGTTTGAGGGACCAAAGGGTGTTTATCCCCACAATCAGCCCGTTGCTGATCTTGGTTGAAATCTCATTGGACTCACTGGGCATCACCGCTGAGCCTGTCAAAGAATTCACGTAGTTGATGTAGCCATAGCCACCAATTGAACACGCAGAGCTCTCGAGGACGTTGCTGGCGAAAACCAGCGTACTGCCCAATACCCGCATGCCAACGTTTACGCGCTCACCACTATCGGGAAGATCCAGCACCCAGCCGTAGTCACCGCGGCAACGCTTCGGTGTTGCGTCTGCGTCACAAGTTGCCGCCGCAGTGACACGACTTGTCCCGCTATAGCTAATGGTTAGCGGCTTGAGAACGCTATGCAGACTCGATGCCGGGAAAGTCAATGGATCACTTGGATCTGCAGCATCATCTGTGTCCGGATGGGTCACCAGATCGACAAAGCCATATACCGATTGCGTCCGTGTCGTCGTATCCAGCGCCGGATCCAGGTCACTGGCTCCCAGCAGCCGCCCGGTGCCCACGTACACCCAAGTCTTGCCGCCCATTTCGGCAATTTCCGGGCGAATGGTAATCGGTTGCGGCAGACCGCTCGCCGTCTTGGTAGCACCAAGGAGATACGCCTCTCGACCAGCAGTGCCAAACGAGTCATTGACATCGAACAACCAGACATTGCCACTGACATCAGCACCGTAAACACGCTTGGTCGTATTATCAAAACGTGCGTTGCTCACGTAGTTATTGACATGAACCAAGCCACTGGGTGTTCCACCATCGCCCTCCGAAGTTGCAATCTTGTAGAGCAACTCGCCGGTGTCTGCCTTCAACACATAGAGGTAGCCCAAGCCATCGCCCGTACCATTTGGCGAACGGACATTGTTGTAGCCCGAGGTCAACATCACCACCCAACGCCCATCAAGCAGCTTCGTAATGATCGGGCGACCGAATGAGTAGCCGAGATGGCAATCCTCCCCCGCCACGCCACAGGCACCCAACTTGAACTCCCAGAGCGCTTTCGGGGATTCCGGGTTGGTTACATCCAATGCGAAGAATCCCTTACCGCCACCGTTCAGACCTCCCACCAGAATCGTTCTCCAGTCCGGAGTCCACGTCGGACGTGTTGCCGGGGAGGCAGGAATGGCAGGCGCGGCAACGTCGACATCTCCAACGACCGGAGTTGCATCCACAAAATAGGTGTGAGTGTTCTTGTAGTTGTTATCTGCCAACTTATACAAGTTAGGCAGTACAGAAGTCGGGATGATCGCCCACAACTCCTTGCCGCCGTCAGGATCGACAATCCGGTTATTGCTGGCGTCGGTGGTAAACCCTTTCGCATTGAAAGCGTGCAGCATCCCGTCGTTTCCACCCACATAGACCACCGGAAGTCGATTGGCCTTGGCGTCGCGGAAAATGGAATATCCATCGTCGAAGTACTCGGCAAACGGTGCTTTCACATACACCGGCTGCGAGTTGACCAAGTCACCCAATACAGCGTCGCGCCCACGATAGAGTTTGTTGATATTGCCGCTGTCAAAGTCCTCCTTACCACGCTGGCCTCGCAGGTAGTTCACCAAGTTTTCCCCCTTGGCAGCCGTACGCTGGTCAGCTGAGCCATTGGAACCATCCGTCATTGCGTTGTACTGACTTAACAGCCCAACGTTGGTGTCCGAATTGAAGAACCCTCTTTCCGAGGTATTCAAACCAGAAGAGGATGTACCGGTAGGATTCCCAGTGGTATCACATCCAAAGGTGTTCCAGGTAAAGTCCGTCAGGTTGTTGCTTGCCCCGGCACGGATCAGATAAATCTTCCGGTTATCGCAAGCAGCGCCAACGCTCTCCTGAAGTTTTGCCCGTGCCGACCAGACGGGTGTCAGGCCAATACCGCCAAGCGGGGTGATTTCGCGCGACTGCAGATCGCCGGTCCATTTCTTGGTCTGATAACTCGCAACATACGCAAAATTATCTCCCGCAACCGGTTCCTGACTCGACGTACCTGCGGCAGAGCCAGCCGCCAAGCTCGCCTCAATGCCTGATAAGGCACCGTTCAGACCGCTCACCACCGCCTTGGGGTTACCGGCACTGAAATACTGACCGCGGCCGTTGACCGCTGCATGCCAGAAATCGTCGATCGAGCGAGGATCTTCCCAACTGTTCTTCGTGGCGGAAGAAAAAGTCTCGCTGCCAGCGATCCAGCCGGCCTTAAACGGATCGGGCCAAAGCGGCCAGTTCTTGGTGCCGAGACGGATATCCGCAAAATCCCCGGTTGTTGCTGTCTTGTATTGATCGTTATAAGCCAAGGTACCGGAAACGCCCAGCGCAACCGTAAAGGTCGTCATGTGCTGATGTTTCGCACGATCATCCTCTGGGCCGCCACCAACAGGCAACACATTGTTTTCCGCGAGCGGACCGGTGGTTCTGAGATCCGTGACGTAGTAATACTGCGCTACGTCGGCCAGAGAATTGATGCTTCCCCCGGCATTCAACTGACCCTCAGTACACGGCCAGGCGGTACAATCGCCACCAGGCATTGGGCCCATGTTTGGCCACGGCGAGATATCCACGCCGGCACGAACCGGATTGGGGCTCGGCAAGGCAGGGAATGCACCCGACGGGGTTCCAGGAACGTAACAGACGCCATTAACCTCAGCCGGCGCATCGTTCGTCGTGGTCACGGTCGGCGTCAAGTCCGGCACCACCGTACCGCCACTGGTCAGAGTCTTGGTGACCGTTGTTGTCGTTGCATACAAGGCTTTCTGCCCGGGCACAGGCGTACAGAAAGTTTCAATGTAGTCCGGCGCACCACTCGAGCCTGCTGTACAGGAATTCGCAAGTTCTGTGGGCGTTGTAATTTCCGAACAGCTTGTTTGCGTCCAGCTGTTTCCAGCCGAGGCAACTGCATTGGTACAGCTTGCCGAAGGAACGTTTGTCGTCACGACAGGTGCCGGACAGGTGGTTGCCTGCCAGTTATTGGCAGCCGAAGCCGCCACCGGAGTGCAGCTTGGCACGGCGTTGGTAGACGTACTCTGAGTGCAAGTAATTCCAACCCAGTTGTTTCCAGAAGATGCCGTTTGCGGTGTGCAAGCGGAAACTCCCGTCGGCCCCGTGTTGTTCGTCGTGCAACTGGTCGCCACATAGTTGTTCGCTGCCGTCTTTCCGGACGCTGTACAAGTCTGAACAGCCGTTGGGCCAGTTGCGATCGTGTTGCAGCTTGTCGCTGTGTAGCTATTCCCGGACGCAGCACTCACAGGAGAACAGGAAGGAACAGCCGTCGGACCAGTGGTCACCGTATTGCAGGTCGTCGTGGTATAGCTGTTGCTCGACGAGGCCGTCGCCGGCGTGCAACTTGCGACGCCTGTCGGCCCCGTAGTTGCGGTATTACAGGTGGTCGTCGTGTAGCTGTTACTCGACGAGGCCGTCGCCGGCGTACAACTCGCTACCCCCGTCGGGCCAGTAGTAACCGTGTTGCAGGTCGTCGCAGTGAAGCTGTTACCTAATGCCGCCGTCACCGGCGTACAACTCGCCACCGCCGTTGGGCCGGTCGCATTGGTTGAACAGGTGGTCGCCGTATAGCTGTTACCGGACGAAGCCGTCGCGGGCGTGCACGTCGCCACCGCCGTCGGACCAGTAGTAACCGTATTGCAGCTCGTCGTAGTGTAAGCATTGCCAGACGAGGCAGTAGCCGGCGTACAGCTTGCGACCCCCGTTGGACCTGTGTTGTTGTTGCCACAAGTGGTGGCAGTGTAACTATTGCTCGGGGAGGCTGCTGCTGCGGAGCAACTTGGAACACCGGTCGGGCCAGTCGTCACCGTGTTGCAGGTCGTCGCAGTGAAGCTGTTACCTGGTGCCGCCGTCACCGGCGTACAACTCGCCACTGGCGTCGGGCCGGTCGTATTGGTTGAGCACGTGGTCGCCGTGTAGCTGTTGCCCGAAGAAGCCGTCGCCGCCGTACAGCTCGCCACTGCCGTCGGGCCAGTAGTGACCGTATTGCAGGTCGTCGCGGTATAGGCATTACTTGAAGAGGCGGCCTCCGGCGTACAACTCGCCACGCCAATTGGACCAGTCGTCACCGGGTTACAAGTGACTCCCGTGTAGCCATTGCTTGCAGAAGGAGCTTCCGGGGTACATGTTGCTGCACCTGTCGGGCCAGTCGTCACCGTGTTGCAGGTCGTCGCAGTGTAGCTGTTACCTGCTGCCGCCGTCACCGGCGTACAACTCGCCACTGGTGTCGGGCCGGTCGTGTTGTTTGAGCAGGTCGTGGCCGTGAAGTTGTTGCCAGAGGACGCTGACGCGGCAGTACAACTCAACACTGGCGTCGGACCAGTGGTCTCCGTGTTGCAGGTGGTCGTCGTATAGCTGTTGCCGGACGATGCCGTCTCCGGCGTGCAGCTTGTTACGCCTGTCGGACCGGTCGTTACCGTGTTGCAGGTGGTCGTCGTATAGTTGTTGCTCGACGAAGCGGTCACCGGGGTACAACTCAACACACCTGTCGGGCCGCTCGTCACGACGGTGCAGGTGGTCGCAGTGTAATCATTTCCCACCGCCGCCGTCACCGGCGTACAACTCTCCACTGGCGTCGGGCCGGTCGTATTGGTTGAGCACGTGGTCGCCGTGTAGCTGTTGCCCGAAGAAGCCGTCGCCGCCGTACAGCTCGCTACTGCCGTCGGGCCAGTGGTGACTGTATTACAGGTGGTCGTGGTATAGCTGTTGCCCGGAGAGGCGGTCGCCGGCGTACAACTCGCTACCCCCGTCGGGCCAGTGGTGACTGTATTACAGTTGGTCGTCGTATAGCTGTTACTCGGCGATGCCGTCACCGGCGTACAACTCGCTACCCCCTGACTGTTGGTCAAGGTGTCACATATCGTCGCGGTGTAATTGTTTCCCACCGCTGCCGCAACGGGGGTGCATGATGCAACGCCAATGGGCCCCGTGGTATTGGTTGAACAGGTAGTTGCCGTGTAGCCATTGCCAGACGAAGCCGTCGCGGGTGCACAGCTTGCAACTGCCGTCGGGCCAGTAGTAACTGTATTACAGGTGGTCGTGGTATAGCTGTTGCCCGGAGAGGCGGTCGCCGGCGTGCAACTTGCGACGCCTGTCGGCCCCGTAGTTGCGGTATTACAGGTGGTCGTCGTGTAGCTGTTACTCGACGAGGCCGTCGCCGGCGTACAACTCGCTACCCCCGTCGGGCCAGTCGTCACCGTGTTGCAGGTCGTCGCAGTGTAGTCGTTGCCTACTGCCGCCGTCACCGGTGTGCATGATGCAACGCCAATGGGCCCCGTGGTATTTGTTGAACAGGTAGTTGCCGTGTAGCTATTGCCGGGCGAAGCCGTCGCGGGCGAACAGCTTGCAACTGCCGTCGGGCCAGTAGTAACCGTATTGCAGGTCGTCGTGGTGTAGCTGTTACTCGACGAGGCCGCTGCGGCCGTGCAACTGGCGACCGGCGTTGGCCCGGTAGTGACTGCATTACAGGTCGTTGTCGTAAAGTTGTTGCTCGCTTCCGCAGTCGCCGGGGTGCAACTTGCTACAGCAGTTGGCCCCGTAGTAATACTTGAGCAAGTGGTTGTGATGAAATTGTTGCTCGATGACGCAGTCGCCGGGGTGCAAACGTCAACAGCAGTCGGCCCGGTCGTCACGGTTTGGCACGTATCGCCAATCGGACAAGATTCTACGGGCACAACCGATTCCTTTTCTGGATTATACCAGCGTATCTGCGAGGTACTGCGCAGGTTTTGCAGGGTGCTTTGCGTCAGTTGCGAGGTGCTCTTGGTCAACTGCGAGGTACTGCGCAGGTTTTGCAGGGTGCTTTGCGTCAGTTGCGACGTGCTTTGGGTCAGTTGCGAGGTACTCTTGGTCAACTGCGAGGTACTGCGCAGGTTTTGCAGGGTGCTTTGCGTCAGTTGCGAGGTGATTTGCGTCAGTTGCGACGTGCTTTGGGTCAACTGCGATGTACTGCGCAGGTTTTGCAGGGTGCTCTGCGTAATTTGTGAGGTACTCCGCGTCAGCTGCGAGGTGCTCCGCGTCAGCCGTGACGTGCTTTGTAATCTCTGCAAGGTACTTTGGGTGAGTTGCGTGCTACTTGTGGTGAGTTGCGATGTACTCCGGGTCAGCTGCGACGTGCTGCGCAAGTTCTGCAAGGTACTTTGTGTCAATTGCGAAGTCGACTCGGTGATCTGAGCTGTCGATTGGGTGAGTTGCGATGTGCTACGGAGATTTTGCAGGGTGCTTTGCATCACTTGCGAGGTCGACTCACGCAATTGCGAAGTTGAACGCGTCAGCTGTGAAGTACTGGCAAAGTCCTGCGTCGTGCTCTGCAGTGTCTGCGTCGTGCTCTGCAGTGTCTGCGAAGAAGTTTGCAGATTTTGCAGCGTGCTCTTCAAACGCTGAACGGTATATTTTTCGAACCAGCCACTATTGCAGGAAATAGAGGAAAACGTGTTCCATTTATCGGTGGTGATGATGGTTCCATCGGCAAAGCCTTCCCAAATCGGCCTGGGCGTCCATTCGTAGGGAGCATTTGGCGTCAACGTGCCGTCCTGCTGCCCAACCCAGGCATTTCCAGCAATATTGACCGGCCCACCAACCTTGACTCCGCTACCGTTCACACTCTCGTCCTGATCGTTCCAGTAGCCATCCGTCGTCAGAATGGTGAAATTCTGCTGGCAGGAATACTGCATTGGATCTTCCGGCATGCCCTGGTTGATGTAATCCGTTTTGCCGGCGTAATGGCGGCCGACGCGGGCCAGACCTTCACGGGCCGGCGATGTACCACCAGGCGTTTGCGCAAACAACTTGGCGTACCAATCTGTGCGCTGAGTTGCGCCAAAATCTGCGATCGGCACATACTTTGTCGAATCGACGCTCGCGCTTGACTTACTCGCTTTCGGGAAAACCGAGATAAAACCCACCCGGAAACTGTCGGTCAGCGGATTGAATGCCAGGCTAACGGCACTCTTCGTCAGGTTCATTCGAGTGCGGTAAAACGCATACCAGTTGGCGAAATTCTGGCGCTCGTCAGTCCCTCCTGCACCCGATGTACTGCCAACGATCACTTTTGTCCAGGTACCGCCACCTGTTGCCACAATCGTCCCTGCGCCGAGACCCTCCAGCGTATCGCCGTCAGTACATGGCGCACTGCCGGGCGCTGTGGTTTGTGAGCCTGAATACCTGAAGTAGTAAGCAGGTTGAGGTGTGTCATTGAACTCCGAGGTCCCAGGGCCATTTGGCCCGGCACGCAAAGTCTTGTCGTCGTATGCCTTGAAGCTGGTCGACAAGTTCACAGTCGCCGAAGTGGCGTCATAGGGGTCATAACTTGCGCCAGTGAAACTCGGTGCGGCCCAGAACGTTCCGTCAGCCTGTTTGGGCAGGTCGTACACGGTTGCAGGGTTGTAATACAAGGCATTGCACTGCGAGCTCTTGTAGCCCACCTGCTTGACACCGGGCGAACCGAAAATATTGCTGGCCGGTCCCTCAACCGAATCCGGCATGTGGGTCCACGCCATGGATTTCGACGTATCCATCAGCAACATGATGTTCGGCTTCGCCTGTGCCGGGTTGTTACTGGCCAGCGGCAGGTTGGAGATGTCGGTCGGTGCGGCAAAAGCGCCACCGACATAGCTACCGACAAACAGGAGCAGGACACCGCGTGTCAATCGACGCTGGGCAGTTGAATAATTCGTTTGAAAGGCGGTTGTCATGATTTGCTCCCGATAAGGATCGGTCGGTTCAATACATCAATGCTTGGATGTAACTACGGACATTTCTGGGGCCCGTTACACGGACGGTAATTCGGTAGTAGGGAAACAGCTCTGGGGTCGAGTTGTTTCCATAACTTGTGCCTTCTTTGCTTGAAGTCTCTCGAGCAACGATGCATTGGTTCTCACTGGTTGGCGTCGTAGTCACTGACCCAGTCGAAGCACATAAGCGGTGTATGACATATTCAACCCCAGCCTCGGCAGTGGCTTGCCACGCGTTATAAGAATATGGATCAAAAGCCTGTGTGGTTGCCAAACCATTCGCCACATACCCTGCAGAACTGTTGTACAAAGCATTCGAGTTCGAAACCAACCACCTGCGTGCACTTTCAACGCCAAAATCTGCTTCAGCATTGCTACCTTCCTTGAATGCCAGATTGCCCACAATCAATTGAGCGCTACTACCCTGACGAATCATAGAAATGCCGATCAGCGACATTGCAATCAAGACGATTAGTGCAATCAACAACACCACGCCCCCTTGCTTGCCTGGTCCGGACTGCAACGTCATGTGAGAGGGAACTGTCATTCCTGCGCCCCCCAGATGATGTTGCGCAGCGGTATCGTTCTCTCAATTACCTCATAACGATAACGCTGCCATGACGTGCCATCGGCCAGATCCGCCATCACAAAATCGGTCGCGACACCGGTGCCGGTATGCCAGACCGGCGCCACTGTGGTTACATTTTCTTTTTCGAATTGCTTGCTTCGCACCAGAATAGCGATGCGAATGGCGCGCACTAATCCCCAGTCCGTCGCTGCCGGATCTGCTGACTGCCAAGTGCCATCGGCAAGGCCATATTGGGCCTGCAGATCGACGACGCCGTCTGCCACCTGCTGTTCATTAGCGACAAACGTTGTGTTGGTACGCTCCAACGAGGCTGCATTAACCCGCCAACGGGCATGCTGAGGGTTACTTCCCAAATAAAGCAAATTGCCTGAGGAAAAACCGGGCGCTGAATTAAAGGTGATTTGGTTTAACGACGTACCCGCCGCTGGCAGCGCGCTGCTCACTTGCCGAAGCACGCATTGCCCACCACCAGCCAGTGTAGCCAGGACAACCCAATCCCCTGCACTCAATGTATGGCCCTGATATGAAAAACTCATACTAGCCCCGGAGACGTCCTCGGAAAACAACCCAACATCACTGAAATTGAGATTGGTGTTGTTTGAATTCGCATACAACACCGTCACTTCATCAGGCGCACCACTCGCGCCATCAGTGATATCCACTGCAACGAGGCGGGACGTGCCCGTAAAAACACAGCCGGGTGTGAATTGGCGGCCTGCATAAGCGGTATGTCCAAACCCCAAACCGCCTTGCGCCAGATCCTGCTGAAGGTAATACATGCCAATCGCACCAGAGGTTCGGGCATCGCCGCCGGACATCGTCGTGCTCGTACGCTCACCCCATACGCTCATGGTTTGAAAAACGACCAGCACGCCGATCATGCCGATCACGAGGCCAACCATGACCTCGACGAGGCTCATGCCTCGTTGGCTATTGGTCTTTGACCAAGTGACAACTGGGTAGAACAGATGATTAATTGACATAGGCCACCAGTTGGTGACTACGCTCAGAATCCTGAGGTGGTTGCCAACACATGGTAATAGTGACGCGGTTAAACGCAGCTGCGTCTGTATCCACCAATATCTGTATTCGTGAAGCTGTAGCTCCCGGTAAACCACCATAACGCCCCGCTTGCGTGACAGACGCTACCCACTGCGTCACGGCAGCTTGCGTCGAAGCAGTTCCCGAGAAGGCGCAACCTGTACCCGTAGTCTGATGCGCAAAAGTCTGCAGAGACGCAGTAGACACCCCGTTCGTCGCATCCCGCGCAACATTCAAGGCGATTAACGACGCGATTTCACTCGCGAAGCGTGCGGCGTCCGCTCGACTTTGGCTATCCGTTGCTGCCTGTACAGCGCGGGCATTGATTGCCACCATGCCGAGGATGCCGAAGGAAAAAACCAAGATGGCGATCAAAGCCTCCAGCAACATCATGCCGGATTGATCGTTCGGGGAATTCACTTTTAACTGCCGCATGATCGGGTATCCGTCGTATCGGTCACTGCTGGATCGCATAAGCGGACTTGGCCGCCCGTGAAGACTTGGACACGCAAACATCTCGGCTCTGCGCTACAACCGGTGGGCCCCGAGAAGTTAAACGTTGCAGGAGCGCCCGTGGTGGCTCGCCCCAAGTTATTGAAGCCGATAACCGTAGTGGCACTCAGGGTGATCTGAGCCCCTCCGGACTCCCTTGAGTCTTTCTGCTCAACGACATTCGTACCGGCGTCGTCAGTGCTGATAACCCAACCGGCGCCGGACGCTGCTGGTACAAAAAAAATCGTTTGCCCACGCGATATCGCCTCGGCACGCGCACGTTGCAAACCCATGGCAAAGCCACTGGCAGCCGCCTTGATTCGTCCGCTTTCCAGCATCCCCAAAAACGATGGCAAGCCGAGGGTGGTCAGGATTGCCAATATCGCCAAGGTAATCGCCAGCTCAACCAGCGTAAAACCGGAACTGTTTTTGTGGGCTAGCATGATCCGTTCCGGCTGATGGCCCAACACCCTGTATTACCCGCCCAACCGGACGCACCAGTCGATGTACGGGCATTCGCCTGATTAACCGTGTAGTCAAATCCAGACATAACACCGGAGCCCCCCGCAGTAACAGTGTAAGTTGTTGCGGAAAGGTTTGAGCACACGAAGCCAAAACTGGCCGTATTGGCTGGCATTCCCGTAGCACACCCGCCAACATAGGTTCTGTTGTCTTGGAAAAACTGCTCCAGTCTCATTTGGGCCGCAGACAATCCGTTGGTGGCCTCTGTGATTCTGGCACTCCGCACATAATCATTGTAGGCGGGCAAGGCAATCGAGCTGAGGATGCCAATAATGGCCACCACAACGAGCAATTCGATCAACGAGAATCCATCAATACGACGCATGATTCATTCCTTTATGAGTTATTGCAGTCTAGTGTTGCCGGAGTCAAAAACACCATCGTTCTGACCAAAGGCTAAAAAGGAAACCTGAACGGTTTCCTTTAGGGTACTTTCCTTGTCCAAAGCTACTTCTTTTTCTTCACTGGTCGCACCCAACCGCTCAGTGTCATCTGCTTGGCACGAGACACGGTCAGCGCGTCCGGCGGCGCATCCTTGGTCAGCGTCGTACCGGCACCCAGCGTTGCCCCGCGGCCGACGCGCACCGGCGCCACCAGTTGGGTATCGGAGCCGATGAAGACATCGTCCTCGATGATGGTCTTGAATTTGTTGGCGCCATCGTAGTTGCAGGTAATGGTGCCAGCACCGACATTCACCCGTTCGCCGATTTCCGCATCGCCGATGTAGGCGAGATGGTTGGCCTTGGATTGGGCGGCGATCTTGCTCTTTTTCACCTCGACAAAATTGCCGATATGCACCTCCGGCCCCAATTCCGTCCCCGGACGCAGACGGGCATACGGCCCGAGCACGCCGTCAGGACCGATCACCGCATCCTCAAAGTGACAGAAGGCAGCAATGCGCGTACCTGCACCGACCTTGACGTTCTTCAGCACACAATAGGGGCCAACTTCGACGGCATCGGCGAGTTCGACTTTACCCTCGAAGACGCAGCCGACGTCGATGGCGACATCGCGCCCGTGTGTCAGCTCTCCGCGAATGTCGATGCGCGCCGGGTCCGCCAGCCGCACGCCGGCGACCAGCAACTGGTCCGCCAGGTTGCGCTGGTGCTGGCGCTCCAGCTCCGCCAGTTGCACCTTGCTGTTAACACCCAGGACTTCCCACTCGCCGGCCGGCTGCGCTGTGCGTACCGGCAAGCCTTCGGCGACCGCGAGGCCAACGATGTCGGTGAGGTAGTACTCGCCCTGGGCGTTGTCATTTTTCAGGCTGGCCAGCCAGTCTCCAAGACGCGCCGTCGGCACCGCCATGATGCCGGTATTGATCTCGCAAATTGCCTTTTCGGCATCGGAAGCGTCTTTCTGCTCGACGATGCGCTGCACCTTGCCGTCAGCATCGCGCACGATGCGCCCGTAGCCGCTCGGGTCAGCCAGATCAACAGTCAGGATCGCCAGTCCGTCCTTGCCGGCCTGCAGCAAGCGCTTCAGGGTATCCGCCGTGGTCAGCGGGACGTCACCATAGAGCACCAGCGTCTGTTCTGCCGCCGACAGCTGGGGTACCGCCTGCGCCACCGCATGGCCGGTACCGAGTTGCTGCGCCTGCTCGGCCCAGCGCAGATCCGGGGCGGAAAGGGTGGCCCGAACGGCTTCGCCACCGTGTCCATAAACCACGATCAACTTTTCTGGATTCAAGCCGCGCGCGGTGTCGATGACATGCTGCGCCAGCGCCTTGCCGGCAACCGGATGCAGCACCTTGGGCAGATTGGAATGCATGCGCTTGCCCTGGCCGGCAGCGAGGATGACGATGTTCATGTTCAGGGATGATCCGGATCGGGAAAGCTCGGATTTTTACACGAGCAGCAGGCAGCGGGAAGGCAATATTTCTCGTTTTCCGGGCTGCTGCGGTCAACCCGAAAAACTGCCCAAAAAAGGAAAGCCCGCGCACCTTGCGGTGGGCGGGCTCGGCGCTGCGAACGCAGATTGGGTTTAGCGCGGCAGCGTCGTTGCGCCCATCAGATAGGCATCGACTTCGCGTGCAGCCTGGCGACCTTCGCGGATTGCCCAGACCACCAGCGACTGACCACGGCGAACGTCACCCGCTGCAAAGACCTTGTCGACATTGGTGCGATAGCAGCCGTCACCATCGGTCGTTGCCTTGGCGTTCTGGCGGGCATCCTTCTCGACACCGAAAGCATCGAGCAGGCCGCCAACCGGATTGGTAAAGCCCATGGCCAGGAAGGCGTTGTCGCAGGGGAGCTCGAATTCGGAACCGGCGACTTCGCTCATCTTGCCATCCTTCCAGTCCAGACGAACAGCCTTGAGCGCCTTGACGTTGCCCTTGCCGTCGTCGACAAAACCCTTGGTAGCGATAGCGAAATCGCGGGTGCAGCCTTCGTCGTGCGACGACGAGGTCCGCAGCTTGTACGGCCAGTACGGCCAGGTCAGTTCCTTGTTCTCCTGCTCCGGCGGCATCGGCATCAGTTCGAACTGGGTGACCGAGGCAGCGCCATGGCGGTTGGAGGTACCGACGCAGTCAGAGCCGGTATCGCCGCCGCCGATGACGATGACGTGCTTGCCCTTGACGTTGATCGGGTTGGCCTTGCCTTGCTGGACTTCCTTGTTTTGCGGAATCAGGAATTCGAGGGCGGCGTAGATGCCCTTGAGTTCGCGGCCCGGCACCGGCAGATCGCGCGGAATCTCGGAACCGGCAGCGAGGATCACGGCATCGAAAGCTGCGGTCAACTCGGAAGCGGAGACAAAATCCTTGGCATCGTTGTTGATGCCGGCAGGTACGTTCTTGTCGCCAACGACAACACGGGTCTTGAAGGTGACGCCTTCGGCTTCCATCTGGGCGACGCGACGGTCGACCAAGGTCTTTTCCATCTTGAAGTCAGGAATACCGTAAGCCAGCAGGCCGCCGAGGCGGTCGCTCTTTTCGAATACGGTGACATCATGACCAACGCGCGCCAGCTGCTGCGCGGCGGCCAGACCCGCCGGGCCGGAGCCAACGATGGCAACCTTCTTGCCAGTCTTGGACTTCGGCGGCTGCGGCACGACCCAGCCCATTTCCCAGCCCTTGTCGATGATGGCATGCTCAATCGACTTGATCCCGACGGGCGCAGCATTGATGCCGAGCGTGCAGGCAGCTTCACAGGGCGCCGGACAGATACGGCCTGTGAAATCCGGGAAGTTGTTGGTTGAATGCAGCACATCCAGCGCCTGCTTCCAGTTGCCCTTATAAACCAGATCATTCCAGTCCGGGATGATGTTGTTCACCGGGCAGCCGTTGTTGCAGAAGGGAATGCCGCAGTCCATGCAGCGCGCCCCCTGGGTCTTGGCTTCGTCATCAGACAGGGTCTGGACGAATTCCTTGTAGTGCTTCAGGCGTTGTTCAACCGGTTCGTAGGCCTCGGATAGGCGTTCGAACTCCATGAATCCAGTCGGCTTGCCCATTATGCGGCCTCCTTCTGTGCAGCAGCGGCCATCTCGGTGAGGGCGCGCTTGTACTCGTGCGGATAGACTTTGACGAATTTCTCGCGATAGGCATCCCAGTTGGCGAGAATGGCCTTGGCGGTCTGACTGCCGGTGTATTCGGCGTGACGGGTAATCAGCTCCTTGAGCTGGGTTTCGTCTGCCTCGCCACCATGCAGCGGTTCGCCCGCAGCATGACGGCCGGCCGGAAGCACCTTCTCCAGTGCCACCTGCGCCAGATTGCAACGGCCCTTGAAGCTGCCGTCTTCATCCAGCACATAGGCGATACCACCGGACATGCCGGCCGCGAAGTTACGACCGGTCATGCCGAGCACGACGACCGTACCACCGGTCATGTATTCGCAACCGTGATCGCCAACCCCTTCGACCACTGCCGTGCCACCGGAGTTACGGACGCAGAAGCGCTCGCCACCGACACCGGCAAGGAAGGCCTCACCCTCGGTCGCACCGTACATGACGGTGTTGCCGCAGATGATGTTCTGCTGCGTATCGCCACGGAAATCGGCGTGCGGCTTGATGATGATGCGGCCACCGGAGAGGCCCTTGCCGACGTAGTCGTTACCTTCGCCCGTCAGTTCCAGTGTCACGCCGCGGGCCAGGAAGGCGCCGAAGGCCTGGCCAGCCGTACCGGTCAGCTTGACGTGGATAGTGTCGTCCGGCAAACCGGCGTGGCCGTAGCGGCGAGCCACTTCGCCCGAGAGCATGGTGCCGCAGGTGCGGTTGACGTTGATGATCGAGGTCTCGATCTGAACCTTCTGACCCTTTTCCAGCGCCGGCTTGGCTTGCTCGATCAGCTTGTGATCAAGCGCCTTCTCCAGCCCGTGGTCCTGGGTTTCAGTATGCAGACGCGGCACATCGGCCGGCACGGTCGGCTGATAGAAGATGCGGGAGAAATCGAGGCCCTTCGCCTTCCAGTGTTCGATACCTGCACGCATGTCGAGCAGATCGGCACGGCCGACGAGATCGTCAAACTTGCGGATACCCAACTGGGCCATGATCTCGCGCACTTCTTCGGCAACGAAGAAGAAGTAGTTGACCACGTGCTCCGGCTGGCCAGAGAAGCGCTGGCGCAACACCGGATCCTGCGTCGCGACTCCAACCGGGCAGGTATTCAGATGGCACTTGCGCATCATGATGCAGCCTTCGACGACCAGCGGCGCGGTGGCGAAACCGAATTCGTCGGCGCCGAGCAACGCACCGATGACAACGTCACGACCGGTCTTCATCTGACCATCAACCTGAACGCGGATGCGCGAGCGCAGACGGTTCAGCACGAGCGTCTGCTGGGTTTCGGAAAGGCCGAGTTCCCACGGCGTACCGGCGTGCTTGATCGAAGACTGCGGCGAGGCACCCGTGCCGCCGTCGAAACCGGCGATCACGACGTGGTCGGCCTTGGCCTTGGCAACGCCAGCAGCAACCGTACCAACACCGACTTCAGACACCAGCTTGACCGAAATCGAAGCGCGCGAGTTGGCGTTCTTCAGGTCGTGGATCAGTTGCGCCAGATCCTCGATGGAGTAGATGTCGTGGTGCGGGGGCGGCGAAATCAGGCCGACGCCCGGCACCGAGTGGCGCAGGAATCCGATGTACTCGGAGACCTTGTGCCCCGGCAACTGGCCGCCTTCACCCGGCTTGGCGCCTTGGGCCATCTTGATCTGGATCTGGTCGGCATTGACCAGATACTCCGTGGTCACGCCAAAGCGGCCAGAGGCGACCTGCTTGATCGCGGAACGAAGCGAATCACCTTCCTGGAAGGTGTAGTCCCGTTCGATACGCGAAGCACCAACCACTTCCGACAGCTTCTGGCCTGCCTTCAGCGGCTGGAAACGCTTGGCATCTTCGCCGCCTTCGCCGGTGTTCGACTTTCCGCCAATGCGGTTCATGGCGATGGCCAGTGTGGTGTGGGCTTCAGTGGAAATGGAGCCGAGCGACATTGCGCCAGTCGCGAAACGCTTGACGATTTCCTTGGCCGATTCGACTTCTTCGAGCGGAATCGCCGTGCCTTGCGGCTTGAACTCGAACAGACCACGCAAGGTCAGGTGACGCTTGGTCTGATCATTGATCAGCTTGGCGTATTCCTTGTAGGTCTCGTACTTGCCGGAACGGGTCGAGTGCTGCAGCTTGGCGATGGAGTCCGGCGTCCACATGTGCTCTTCACCGCGGATACGGAAGGCGTATTCGCCACCGGCATCAAGCATGCTGGCAAGCACCGGATCAGCCGAGAATGCGTCAGTGTGCAGGCGGATGGCTTCTTCGGCGACTTCAAAAACACCGATCCCCTCGACGTTGGAAGGCGTACCGGTGAAGTACTTCTCGACGAAGTCCTTTTGCAGGCCGATCGCTTCGAAAATCTGCGCGCCGGTGTAGGACATGTAGGTCGAGATGCCCATTTTGGACATGACCTTGCACAGACCCTTGCCAATCGCCTTGATAAAGTTCTTGGTGTACTTCTCGGCCTTCTCGGCATCGCCCTTGGCCAGACCTTCGATGGTTTCGAGAGCCAGGTAGGGGTGCACAGCCTCGGCACCGTAACCACCGAGCAGGGCAAAGTGATGCGTTTCGCGGGCCGAGCCGGTTTCGACGACCAGACCGGCGCTGGTACGCAGGCCTTTCTTGACCAGATGCTGGTGAATTGCCGAGGTGGCGAGCAGCGCCGGAATGGCGACATGTTCGGCATCCACCTTGCGGTCGGAGACGATCAGGATGTTGGCGCCGGAACGGACAGCATCCTCGGCGTCGGCTGCCAGCGAAGCAAGGCGTGCCTCGATGCCATCCTTGCCCCAGGCGACCGGATAGCAGATATCCAGCTCGAAGGAGCGGAACTTGTTCGAGGTGTACTTCTCGATGTTGCGCAGCTTTTCCATGTCGTCGAAGGACAGGACCGGCTGCGATACCTCGAGGCGGATCGGCGGGTTGATGTCGTTGGTGTTCAGCAGGTTCGGCTTCGGACCAATGAATGACACCAGCGACATGACCAGTTCTTCACGGATCGGGTCGATCGGCGGGTTGGTCACCTGAGCGAACAGCTGCTTGAAGTAGGTATAGAGGGTCTTGTTCTTGGCAGACAGGACCGGCAGTGCCGAGTCAGTACCCATGGAGCCAGTGGCTTCTTCGCCGTTCTGAACCATCGGCTCGAGAATAACCTTGACGTCTTCCTGGGTGTAGCCAAAGGCCTGCTGGCGATCGAGCAGGGAAGCCGACGGCGCAGCACACTTTTCCTCGGGCGCCGGCACTTCGTCGAGCTTGATGCGGATCTTTTCGATCCACTCGCGATAGGGCTTGGCGTTGGCGAGGGAGTTCTTCAACTCCTGGTCGTCGATGATGCGGCCTTGTTCCATATCGATCAGGAACATCTTGCCGGGCTGCAGGCGCCACTTCTTGACGATCCTCTTTTCCGGAATCGGCAGCACGCCGGACTCGGAAGCCATGACCACGAGGTCATCGTCGGTGACGAGGTAACGCGCCGGACGCAGGCCGTTACGGTCGAGTGTCGCGCCAATCTGGCGACCATCGGTGAAGGCGACAGCGGCGGGACCATCCCACGGCTCCATCATCGCGGCGTGGTATTCGTAGAAAGCGCGACGGCTCTCGTCCATCAGCGTGTGCTTTTCCCAGGCTTCCGGGATCATCAGCATCACAGCCTGGGCGAGGGAGTAGCCACCGCCCATGACCAGCAGTTCAAGCGCATTGTCGAACGAGGCAGAGTCGGACTGGCCCGGGTAATGCAGCGGCCAGACCTTCTTCAGGTCATCACCGAGAATCGGCGACGAGATCGCCTGTTCGCGGGCCTTGAACCAGTTGACGTTGCCGCGAACGGTGTTGATTTCACCGTTGTGGGCGATATAACGGAACGGGTGCGCCAGATCCCAGGTCGGGAAGGTATTGGTCGAGAAGCGCTGGTGAACGAGCGCCAGGGCCGAAACCGTCCGCTTGTCCTGCAGGTCGTAGTAATAAACGCCTACTTGATCGGCCAGTAGCAGCCCCTTGTAGTTGACGGTGCGTGCCGAGAAGGACGGCACATAGAATTCCTGGCCGTGCTTCAGCTTCAGCGACTTGATGGCGTTGGCTGCACGACGGCGGATGATATATAGCTTGCGCTCAAGAGCATCGGTGACGAAAACGTCCGGACCGCGACCGACAAACACCTGGCGGATCACCGGCTCCTTGGCCTTGACGGTCGGCGACATCGGCATATCACGGTTGACCGGCACTTCACGCCAGCCGAGGAGCACCTGGCCTTCTGCGGCAATGGAGCGCTCGATTTCTTCAACACAGGCGTGTCGGGAAGCGGCCTCTTGCGGCAGAAACACCATACCGACGCCATACTCGCCATTCGGTGGCAATTCGACGCCTTGCTTGGCCATTTCCTCGCGATAGAACTGGTCCGGAATCTGGATCAGGATACCGGCACCATCGCCTTGCAGCGGATCTGCGCCGACAGCACCGCGGTGATCGAGATTTTTCAGGATCAACAAACCCTGCTCGACGATGCCATGGTTCTTCTGGCCCTTGACATGGGCAACAAAGCCCACGCCGCAAGCGTCGTGCTCGTTGGCGGGATCGTACAACCCCTGCCGATCAGGTACTGCCGGTTCCATCACACGCATTCCTTCAGATAGCTTGACCGGCGGCAACCGGCCAATGATGAAAAAAGCCGCAGGGCATCCTTGCCGCCACGACCTAAACAAATTTTAGAGGCAACCGCAAAATATACCGGTAAACCCCTGTCCATTCAAGATGCTGCGTTGCACCAAGCCGCAATTATCATCCGGCGCAATCCCCGTTCAGGTGCATCCGGCATCGATTGCAGCACCAATCTGGTCCGCCGTCGCGATGTCACTGACAACGGCTTTGCCGATCGCGGTCAATAACACCAGGCGCAAGCGGCCATCGATCACTTTTTTGTCGTGACTCATCAGATCAAGGTAGCGCCCGGCGCCCAGCGCAGGCCCCTTGACCGGCAAACCCGCCAGAACAAACAGTTTTTCGATGCGCAGTACGTCATCGGCGGACAACCAGCCCAACAGACATGACAAACGAGCAGCAATTAGCGTGCCCGCGGCCACAGCTTCACCGTGCAGCCATTCACCATAGCCCAGCCCGGTCTCAATGGCATGGCCGAAGGTATGTCCGAGATTGAGCAGCGCGCGGTCGCCGGTTTCACGTTCGTCAGCAGCCACCACTTCCGCCTTGTTGGCACAGGAACGCTGCACAGCGTAAGCCAGCGCCTCCGGGTCACGCGCCAGAAGATACGACATATTCGCTTCCAGCCACTCAAAGAATGGCAGATCGCGGATCAGCCCGTATTTGATGACTTCCGCCAGTCCGGCCTTCAATTCGCGATCAGGCAGCGTATCCAGCGTGCCAATATCGGCCAGTACCAGCTTGGGCTGGTAAAAGGCGCCAATCATGTTCTTGCCAAGCGGGTGATTGATCGCCGTTTTGCCGCCCACCGAGGAATCTACCTGCGAGAGAAGGGTTGTCGGGATCTGGATGAAAGGCATGCCGCGCTGATAGCAAGCCGCAGCAAAACCGACCATGTCACCGACCACGCCACCACCCAATGCAAACAGCGTGGTTGAACGTTCACAGCGTGCTTCGAGCAGAGCGTCGAAGATCAGGTTCAGCGTTCCCCAGGTTTTGTAGGCTTCGCCATCGGGAATCACAACCGGCAATACCGAAATTTGGGCACTTTCCAGGGTTGACCGTAGCTGATCGAGATAGAGCGGCGCCACGGTGGTATTGGTGACGATCACCGCCCGCTTTTGCTTCAGATGCGGCGTGATTAATTCGATTTGCTGCAAAAGGCCGCGACCGATGTGGATGGGATAAGAACGCTCATCAAGCGCGACTTGCAAGGTTTGGATCATGGAGATGTCGTAGTATTCAGGCGGCTGTATTCGCGCAGGAGGTGGTGAACGATGCCGGAAGCGATCAGATGTCCGCCATCGACAATCAGGTGTGCGATTTCGCGATAGAGTGGATCGCGGGCGGCGTAGAGGGCTTCCAGTTTGGCCAGCGGATCAGACACTTGCAACAGCGGGCGGTTCCTGTCGTGGCGCGTTCGCTCATGGAGCATCAGCGGCGGCACATTGAGATAGACCACCCACCCGGTCTGGTGCAGGCGTTCCCGATTTTCGGGCTTGAGCACAACACCACCGCCAGTGGCCAAGACCAGACCGTTGGTTTCGGTCAAATCGTGGATGGTCTGAATTTCGCGGCGACGAAAGCCTACTTCGCCCTCGATTTCAAAGATAGTTGGGATCGGCACCCCTGTGCGCTCAACGATTTCATGATCGGAATCGAAGAACGGGCGCCGGAGCTTTTTCGCCAACTGCCGGCCGACGGTTGTCTTGCCTGCGCCCATCAGCCCGACGAGATAGATGTTCAACATATTGTTCACAGGGCGATTTTAGCTGAACGCCACCCATAAATACGACTCTTGCGCACCAACGCTACTTCCGCTGAGGTGCTTACTCGGAGATATTCTGACCCTCTAATAAAAACGCCCCGCAGGCTTGCGAGGCGTTTTTGATAGCTTAGCTATCGCTAATCGTGCTTCGCCATTCCGAGACCTTTGAACATGTAACAGGTTTTGTCAGTCAAAGCTTAACTTCTCAGACAACATGCGAGGCGTAATAAACACCAACAACTCCCTGCGCTCAGTCGCGTCGGATTTCGACTTAAACAGCCAGCCGAGGAAAGGGATATCACCAAACAACGGAACCTTGGTTACACCACCTGTCGTCTTGTTGATATAAATCCCGCCGATCACTACCGTTCCGCCGTTCTCAACGACGACATTTGTTTCAACCACAGATTTTTTAATCGGTGGCACCCGGTCACCCATTAGCGTGGTTATCGCTCGCTCGTAGTCTGGCTCTTCTTTCTTCACAACGAGCGCCATCTTCACGGTTCCATCAGGTGTAATTTGAGGAGTTACCTCTAGCGAAAGTTTCGCCTCTTTGAAGTTTACTGTTTGCGTCGGCACACCACCGGAAGTCGATGCTTGTGTAACAGTGTACGGCACCTCCAACCCATCCTCAATCTTGGCCTTAACGTTGTTTGCAGTAATCACTCGCGGACTCGACACAACCTTCCCAACCCCATCTGATTCGAGGGCATCTACTTCAACGTTCAATATTCTCGATAGACTGGAGCTGAAAATGGACAGGGCGAGCTGACCGGTTCCTGCGATGGTATTGCTTATTGGCAAATTCACATTAACTGACTGACTGTTTATTTGCCCAGTACGCTCATACCCCCCCCCACCGATGCCGATACCAGGGTTTCCAGAGGTTTGCCTACGAGAATCCAACAGCCCTAACCTGACACCCAAACTCCGTGCAAATGTGTCATTCGCTTCGACAACCCGCGCCTCAATCAGCACCTGCCTGGCGCCAATGTCTATAGCGCGAATGAAGCTTCGAATCTCCTCAAGTTTCGACGGCGTATCGTTAACAAACAAGATGTTCGACTGGGGATCCGCAACGGCACTTCCACGCTTGCTGAGAATTCTCTGAACATTGACACCTCCAACCGCAGGAGCTTGCGCTGCTCCAGGGACTCCGGCAACCCCGACAAGCGGAAGACCTGCCAGCAGCCTTGAAACATCGACGGCCTTCTGATAATTCAGTACAAACTGCTCAAGCTTCAGCGGCTCCAATTCGCTGATTTGAGCACGAGATTCAAAGTCCAGCTTCTCTCTTGTCGCGATTTCGTCCCGCGGGGCAATCATCAAAATATTGCCCTTCTTTCTCATGTCGAGGCCTTTTTGCTGAAAGATAATGTCAATTACCTGATCGGCAGGAACGTCTTTCAATACCAATGTGGTTGTCCCGTTAACAGTTTCGCTAATTACAGCATTTAGCCCGAGTTCTTCCGCCATCAACCGGAGTAACGCCCGGACATCTCCATTTTGATAGTTAATACTGATTCTAGGTCCTTGAAAGCCAGCCTTGCTCCCCTGAACCAGTTTGTTGGGATCCTCAACAATCCGCTTCACCTCCACAACAAACTGATTGTCTGCTTGATAGGCGTTGTGCTCCCACAATCCTTTAGGCGTGATCGTCATCCTGACGTTATCACCGACCACCTTGGTTTCCACTTTACTCACTGGCGTCGCGAAGTCATCGACATCAAGGCGTTTCTTCAAATGCTCAGGAATCGCAGTTTTCATGAAATCAACAACGAGTGACGCACCTTGCTGGCGAATGTCTATTCCTGTTCCGGAATCACTCAAATCAACTACGATGCGCCCCTCACCATCTTTCCCACGTCTGAAGATCACATCCTGTATCGCGTGCTTCGCACCAACATTCGTCTCCTCCGCAAAGCGCGTTGTACGCGCCTCGGCAGAATCAGAGAGGCGCTGAACAGGAGAAAGCGTCACGTAAACCGACTTTCCGTCCACTCTGGTCGAATAATTTAATAATTTGGCCAGGTTCAGAACGAGGCGAGTTCTCTCACCCACTTGAACCACATTAAGACTAGTCAAAGCACCTTGATTCAGGACTTCTGAAGACCGACCCAGAGAATTCTCAGTGCTCGGAAAATCAAAGACTAATTTGGAAGGACTCGCAATACTGAAACCGGCTGGAGGCGAAGCCAGCGTCTGGCGCATATCTATTTTTATCGCAACATCTGCTCCCTGCCGGGCAACATTTATCGCCTCTATGGCATTGCGCCCTTGAACCTCAGCATGGGAAATTATCGGAGTGGACACCAACAGCAACAGTACAACAGCCAATCGCTTGATCATCATTATTTGGACCTCTCTTTACCCTGTAACAGCAGGGTGCTATCTCGCTCACTCCAATCCCCTGCGGAGTCTTGGATTAATTCTCTGAGAAGGACTTCAGACTCAGTAATTTTGGTCACCATTCCAAAATCTAATCCAACGTAATCACCCACACTAATTTGTTTGACTTTGTTATCGACTTGAACCACGGCCATTGTCTTTTTATTAACATTTAGATACCCGATCATTTTTATTGACTCAAGTGGGTATTTTTCCAAGATGCTATTTCGTGATTCTCGCGCATCAAAATCCGGCTGGAACTGACTACCTTTACCGGCAGCCTGCTTAAACCTTGCATCCGGCTCAATTTTTGACGCTTTAAACGGGTCCAAAAGGCCATCTGCGTCATAAGGAACCGGAATGTATTGCATGACATCAGGAAGTTTAGGAATGGCGCCGCGTAGATCCTTGGTGCTATCTTCCATCCATTGCTTCAAATTGTCGTTATCCTCCGAGGCGCAAGAAGAAAGAAGAAGGGCTAACATCAAGACAAACGGCCGCATCATTTCTTCGCTCCAGCACTTGGCTTCTTTTGCTTTGCAATTTCTTCCTCATCAAGATACCGGAATGTTTTCGTTACCGCCTCGAACGTTAGCCCACCGCTTTGGCCGGCTGGTGAAATAGATATATTATTAAGTGTGACAATGCGGGGCAGTTTCGCAATATCAGCGGAAAAAGCGCCGAAATCATGGTAGCTCCCGTTTATTTTTACAGCAATCGGCAACTCCGCATAGAAATCCTTAAAAACCTCCTGTGAAGGCCTAAACAGTTCAAACTGAAGCCCACGTCCCAACCCAGCCTGATTAACCTCAATAAGAAGGGATTCTATCTCCGATTTATTGGGAAGTTGTTTAAGGAGCGCACCAAATGAGCGATCGATTTCTGCCAGTTGTTGAGTGTACATATCCAGGTTAACTGCTTGACGTTTTTTCTCAACATACTGTTGTTTCAATTTCACCTCTTCTGCCTCCTTGGTGGATAGCTCTGAGAGTTCGCCATCCCAAACAAACCACCAACCCGCAACAAGAAGCAAAAAAAACGCAAAACAAAGGAGAGTAACCCTCGGGATAAGTGGCCATGCCCCTAGATCATTGGGATTCAAGGCCCGAAATTCGTCCTGTATTTTATCAAGAGTGATATTGGGCAATTTCATACCAAAGACTGTCATTGCTTCCCCCTCGGGGCAGCCGCCACCTGACTCCGAGTGATGGCAAAATTAAGCAGAAATTCGTTACTTCTCCGACCACCGATCAGAACCGCCTTACTCTCCACTAGTTGTGGATTTTCCAACCATGGCGACGAATCAAGATTTCTCATAAGGGCAGATATACGTGCATTAGATTGAGCATATCCCGTGACGTTAACACGTAGCCCATCTTGCTTCAGTGATTTCAGGTAAACGCCATCGGGAACCTGCTTTACTAACTCGCTGAGTAAATACACCGTTTCACCGCGGTCCCTCTGTAGATTCTCGATAATCTGCTTACGCGCCAATAGGGCTTGTGTCTGCTCTTTGAGCCGCTTGATCTGTTCAAGCTGCTTATCTAGTAAAGCAATTTCACTTTTCAGAAAAGCATTTCTGGACTCTTGTGTCTCAATAGCACCTGCTATCAAGGTAAAGACAGCGAAAACGATCAGCGCCCCCAAAGTGGCGATCAAGCCGAGCAGCACATAAAACTGCTCGCGTCGGGCCTTTTTGGCTGCCTCGCGGTGAGGCAGGAGATTGATGCGAATCATGACGGATCAAACCTCCTCAGCGCGAGGCCGCAGGCGACCATCAGTGATGAAGCATCCGCCAGCAGGCTGCGCGCCTTGACGCGATCGGACAGCGTCATGTTGGCAAACGGGTTGGCGATCAGGGTATTGACCTGTGTACGTGTGGCGACGACTTCATCGACACCGGGAATCACCGCACACCCGCCGGCGAGCACGATGTGATCAACATGGTTGTACTGTGTGGAGGTGAAGAAAAACTGAAGCGCCCGGGAAATCTCGAGCGCCAAGTTTTCCATGAATGGATTCAGCAATTCCGCCTCATAATCTTCGGGCAAACTCCCTGTCCGCTTTGCCGCCTCCGCATCTTCCAACGACATGCCGTAATGGCGGGTGATGTCCTGCGTTAGCTGACTGCCGCCAAAGGCCTGCTCGCGAGCATAGACCTGCAAGCCGTTTCGCAACACTGTCAAGCTCATCACGTTGGCGCCGGCATCGATCAGGGCGATAATCTGGTTCTTGCCACCTTCGGGCAACTGGCGTTCGATCAACTCGAAAGCCGACAGGGTGGCGAAGTACTCGACATCAATTACCGCCGCCTTGAGGCCGGCAGCATCGGCCACAGCAACGCGGTCCTCGACCCGCTCTTTCTTGGATGCCGCGATCAGGACTTCAAGTTCGTCAGGCACCGCAGGGGCTGGACCAATAATCTGGTAATCAAGATTTACTTCGTCGATGGAAAACGGAATGTACTGGTTCGCTTCCGATTCGACCTGCGCTTCAAGCTCATCTTCGCGCAATCCATCCGGGACGATGATCTTCTTGGTGATCACCGCCGACCCGGGCAAAGCCATAGCGACGTTCTTGGTCGACGTCCCCATCCGTTTCCAGGCGCGCTTGACGCAATCCACCACGCCGTCCAAATTGGCGATATTGCCATCGGAGACTGCGTCCTTGGGCAACACCTCAATGGCGTAGCGCTCGACGCGGTACCCGTCCTTCCCGTTGGCGCTGAGCTCGACTATCTTCACCGCAGACGAGCTGATGTCCAGCCCGATTAGAGATCGCGCCTTGGGATTAAATAACGCTGAGATATCGAAACCCACCAGACCCCCAAAAAGTCCTTACGGAATACGTAGTTAGCAAAAAAACCAATAATTCACTTCAGATCCTAACAACAACCCCAAGGTGTGTAAAGCCTTTTCACGGGGGCGCATGGCGGCAGCGTATAATCTGCGCAACTTTATCCGATCCCCTTGACCGACCGTGCCCCGACTTCCCCTCGCGCTTCGTTTTCTGCTCTATCCGCTGCTGCTGCTCGCCGGGTTGGTGGCCATGGGCATCGCGATTGCCCTGATCATTCTGGTACTAGCCTACCCGAATCTGCCCTCGCTGGAAGTACTGACAGATTATCGTCCCAAAATTCCGCTGCGCGTTTACACCGCCGACGGTCACCTGATTGGTGAGTTTGGCGAAGAACGTCGCGCCGTCGTCGCCATCGGCGACGTACCGAATGTTATGAAGCACGCCATCCTGGCAGCCGAAGATGATCGGTTTTATCAGCACGGCGGGATCGATTACGCCGGGGTCGCGCGCGCGGCCGTCGCCAACCTGGCCGGCGGCGGCAAGCGTCAGGGCGCCTCGACGATTACCCAGCAGGTCGCACGCAACTTCTTCCTGAGTACCGAAAAGACCTACACGCGCAAAGTTTACGAAGCACTGCTCTCTTACAAGATCGAGAACAATCTTTCAAAGGACCAGATTTTCGAGCTGTATATCAATCAGATATTCCTCGGCCAGCGGGCCTATGGCTTTGCCGCTGCCGCCCAGATTTACTTTGGCAAGCCGCTGAAAGATATTTCAATTGCCGAAGCTGCCATGCTCGCCGGGCTGCCGAAAGCACCCTCTGCCTATAACCCGATCGTCAATCCAAAGCGCGCGCGCCTTCGCCAGCAGTATGTCCTGCGTCGCATGCACGAACTGGGTTATATCAACGGCACGCAGCACGAAGCCGCACTCAAGGAGCCTCTGGTAGTCAAGCGGGAACTGGCCGACTACGCGGTTCACGCCGAGTATGCGGCAGAGATGGCGCGCCAGATTACCGCCGAGCGCTTTCCGGAGGATGTTTACTCGCGCGGCATGAAGGTATTCACCACGCTGATCAAGGCCGAACAGGAAGCGGCCTACAATAGCCTGCGCAAAGGTGTCATGGACTACGACCGGCGACACGGCTACCGCGGCGCCGAATCCTATCTGGAACTCAAGAACATCAAATCGGATCAGGACGAGGCGATTGATGAAGCACTGCAGGACATTCCCGATGCCGGCGACCTGATCCCGGCACTGGTGCTTGCTGCTGATGCCAAGCAGATCAAGGCCTACCGCAAGGGCGGGGAAGTGGTCACTCTGACCGGCGATGCCATGAAATTCGCGGCCAAGATGCTCGATGACAAGGCGCCCGCCAACAAGCGCCTGAAGCGTGGCGCAATCATTCGTCTGCAGAAGGACGACAAGGGGGCCTGGATGATCAGCCAGCTGCCGGAGGTCGAATCCGCCTTTGTCGCCGTCAGTCCGGCTGATGGCGCCATCCGGGCACTGGTCGGCGGCTTCGACTTCAATCGCAACAAGTTCAACCACGTCACCCAAGCCTGGCGACAGCCCGGCTCCAGCTTCAAGCCCTTCATTTATTCCGCATCGCTGGAAAAAGGCTACGCGCCGGGGAGCATCATCGCCGATGAACCCATCGTTATTCCGGCCAGCCAGACCGGGGCGCAGGCCTGGGAGCCGCACAACTACGATGGAAAATACGAAGGCCCGATGAAAATGCGGACAGCCTTGGCCAAGTCCAAGAACATGGTTTCGATCCGCCTGCTGCAATCCATTGGCACACAGTACGCCCAAGACTACGCCACCCGTTTCGGCTTCGATGCCGACAAACATCCGCCCTACCTGACGATGGCTCTGGGCGCCGGCGCGGTTACACCCTGGCAGATGGTCAGCGGCTACGCCGTCTTCGCCAACGGCGGATTCAAAATCAACCCGTTCATCGTTCGCGAGATCCGCGACGAGCGCAACAATGTCATCGCCCGCGCGGCAGAAACGCCGGCCGGCGATGAAAGCAGCCGCGCCATCGATCCGCGTAATGCCTTCATGATGGACACCATGTTGCGCGATGTCACCATTTATGGCACCGCTGCCAAGGCCTCAGCAGCGCTCAAGCGGCAGGATCTGGCGGGCAAGACGGGCACTACCAACGAGTATGTCGATGCCTGGTTCTGCGGCTATCAGATGACTGTCGCCGGTTGCGCCTGGGTCGGATTCGATCAGCCACGCAAGCTCGGTGACAAGGAAACCGGCGGCGTGGCCGCGCTGCCGATCTGGATCGGCTACATGAGTCGCGCCTTGAAGGATGTTCCTATGCAGACACCCAGCGCGCCGGAAGGACTGGTCAGCTTCGGCGAAGGCCGCGAACGTAGCTACATCTATGCCGAGAATGTCAAACCGAAGGCGGAAGGCGAGGCGGAAGAAGACAACACACCGCTGCCCAAGCCCGACCTGAGCAGCCCGCCCAGCGACTGATCACGCCAGATTGACAGGCTCGCCGGCCTGCTGGCTGGCGAGCGTTGACAGCTTTTGCATCAGTTCGCTGCCATCCCGGGTATCGACCCAGGCTGCGCCCGACCAGCGAAAATGGAAGCCGCCGGCTTTCGCCGCGACCCAGATTTCGCGGGCGACACCATGCTTGTTGACGATGATCTTGCTGCCATCAGCAAACTCAATCTCAAGGATCCCACCTGGCGCCAGCTCGAAATCGAGGTCGGCATCGTTGGCCTCCAGGCCCGCCTCGATCGCCGACATTGCGTCGTCGGCCAGTCGCTTAAATTCGCTTTCTTCCATCGTGATAACATCCCGTTCCTAACTGAAACACCCTGACAGCCCCGGTCCGTATTCAAGCAGACCCTTCGCACTCCCAAGGTCGCCATGTCCATAACCCCTGCTGCCCTGCTGCTTGCCGTCACCGCCCTGAGCCTAGCGGGCTGCGGCATGAAAGGCCCGCTCGAACTCCCGCCTGCGCCGGCACCGACGCCGCTACTCGGCAAACCTGCGGCTGCACCTGCCAAGGCAGAAGGGCCGGATGTTAGCACGCCCACCCGCCCACCTGCCGGCGCGACCACTCAGTGATCCAAAAATGACAAATACTCCCCCGACCCCCGGCCATTTCGCCGTCAAGGACGGTGTCCTGCACGCCGAATCCGTTGCCCTGCCCGCCATTGCCAGCCAGTTCGGCACGCCGGCCTATGTCTATTCCCGTGGCGCGCTGACCGAATCGCTGCGCGAATTCCAGGACGTGCTCAACGCCCACCCCGCCGGGGCCGGCGCACTGGTTTGCTATGCCGTCAAAGCCAACTCCAACCTCGCGGTCCTCAATGTCTTCGCCCGCATGGGTGCCGGCTTCGACATCGTTTCCGGGGGCGAACTCAAGCGCGTGCTGGCCGCCGGCGCTGATCCGAAAAAGGTTGTCTTCTCAGGCGTCGGCAAGACGGCTGCCGAGATGAAGCTGGCGCTCGACGCCGGCATTTTCTGTTTCAACATCGAATCGATCCCGGAACTGGAGCGCCTGAACGCCGTCGCCGGCAGCTGCGGCAAGCAGGCGCCGGTCAGCCTGCGCGTCAATCCCAACGTCGATCCGAAGACCCACCCTTACATCTCGACCGGCCTCAAGGAGGCCAAGTTCGGTGTAGCCTACGAGCATGCCCTTGATCTGTATCGTCGCGCCGCCGCACTGCCCAATATCAAGGTCGCCGGCATCGATTGCCACATCGGTTCGCAACTGCTCGACCCGTCGCCTTTCGTCGAGGCCCTCGAACGCATTCTTGCCCTCGTCGATCAACTCGCTGCCGAAGGCATCCGGCTGCATCACATCGACCTCGGTGGCGGGCTGGGTATCAAGTACAAGGCCGATCAGGTCCAGCCGACCGTCGCCTCTTACCTTAATCCGCTGCTCGACAAGCTACAGGATCGTGGCCTGCAGATCGTCCTCGAACCGGGTCGCCGTCTGGTCGGCAATGCCGGTCTGCTGCTGACGCAAGTCGAGTTTCTCAAGGAGGGCGAGGGCAAGAATTTCGCCATCATCGATGCCGCCATGAACGACCTGATGCGCCCGGCACTTTATGAAGCCTGGCACGACATCAACCCGGTCGTGCCGCGTGACGGCACGACGCGCGACTACGACGTCGTCGGCCCGGTCTGCGAAACCGGCGACTTCCTCGGCCAGGCCCGTCCGCTGTGCATCCAGCCGGGCGACCTGCTGGCGGTGATGTCAGCCGGCGCCTATGGCATGGCCATGGCCTCGAACTACAACACGCGGCCACGTGCCGTCGAGGTGATGGTCGATGGCAATGCCGTGCATGTCATCCGTCAGCGCGAAACTATCGAACAACTGTACGCTGGCGAGGCCATCCTTCCGTAAGGCAAACCGGCAGTGAGCGGCATTCGCATCGACAAGTGGCTGTGGGCAGCACGTTTCTTCAAGACGCGCTCGCTGGCCACCGATGCGGTCAGTGGCGGCAAGGTCAGGCTCAACGACGCACCGACCAAGCCGTCCCGTGACGTCAAGGCCGGCGACCGGCTGGAGATCTCCAATGGCGATACACGCTGGCAGGTCGTCGTCCTGGCGCTTTCGGACAAGCGCGGCCCGGCCCCCGAGGCCCGGCTGCTTTACGAAGAAACCGCCGCCAGCATCGCCGAGCGCGAGGCGGAGCAACAGCGGCGCCAGCTCGCGCGTGAGCCGGCGGCCGAGATTCACGGCCGGCCGACCAAGCGCGACCGGCGGCAAATCGACCGCTTCGGTCGTTGAGCGGGCTCACCTCCGTGCGCTCAGCGGCTTTTGCGAACTGCTGCGGTGAACCTGAAAAAACGGCAAAAACCAGAGGTCACAACACCCAGGCCAGTGCCAGCGGCAGAAAGATCAGTGCTGCAAGGTTGCCGATGAGGACAATCGACGCCACCCGTTGCGGTTCCTGCTTGTAACGCTCGGCAAAGAGGAAATTGAGCACCGCCGGCGGCAACGCCCCGAAGACGAACAACATCGCGGCATCGCGCCCTTGCAAACCCAGCAGGTGGATAACCCCGGCGGCGATGGCCATGCCGGCCAGCGGGCGCAGCAGCGCCGAGCCAACCGCCAGCCGCCATTCGCCAAAGCTGACATCGGTCATCCGCACCCCAAGCGAGAACAGCAGCAACGGCACCGAGACGTCGCCGAGCATCTTGATCGCGATCAGCGCTGGCTGCCACACGGGAATCTTGAGCACGGCCACTGCCAAACCGGCGATGGCGGCGAAAACTACCGGAATACGCCACAGGGTCAGCACCCGTGTCGTCGGGTCGAGCAGGCGGGCGCCAAACGAAAAGTGAAGCGTGTTCTCGACCATGAACAGGATCACCGCCGCTGGCAGCGCCGCCTCACCCCAGGCCAGGACGGCAAGTGGCAGGCCGATGTTGCCGGAATTGTTAAACAGCATCGGCGGCACCAGCGTCTTCGGCTGCACGCCGCAGAGTTTTGCGACTGGCCAGGCAAGCAGGCCACAGGCAGCCAGCACCAGAAAACCGCCCAGCGCCAGCGGCGCGTAGGCTGCCAGATCGAAGGATTTGCCGGCCATCGCAGCAAAAACCAGCGCCGGCACGAAGACATCCATGTTGAGCCGGTTGGCCACCGCCATTTCCGGCTTGTGCTTGCGGGCATAAAAATACCCTGCAGCAACAATGCCGAATATCGGGAACAGGATCGCCAGCAGGCGAAAGCTCAGGCTGTGCTCGTCCATCGGACGGCCTCGCGGAATCTAAAAATTGGATTGTGCGGGCGGTGCCCCCACCCGCACATCAGGGATAGCCCTTACAGCACGTAACGCGACAGATCCTCGTCGGCTGCGACCTCGCCAAGCTTTTCATTGACGTAGGCGGCATCGACGGCAATCTGTTCAAGACCGATCTTGCCGGCTTCGAAAGAAACCTCTTCCAGCAGCTTTTCCATCACCGTATGCAGGCGGCGGGCGCCGATGTTTTCGGTCTTCTCATTCACCTGATAGGCGATCTCGGCCATGCGGCGGATGCCATCGTCGGCGAAACTCACCGTGACGCCTTCGGTCGCCAGCAAGGCCTGATACTGCTTGGTCAGGCAGGCATCGGTCTGGGTCAGGATGCACTCAAAGTCCGCCACCGACAGCGAATCCAGCTCGACGCGAATCGGGAAGCGACCCTGAAGTTCCGGAATCAAGTCGGAGGGCTTGGACAGGTGGAAAGCGCCGGAAGCAATGAACAGGATGTGATCGGTGCGGATCATGCCGTACTTGGTCGATACCGTCGTGCCTTCGACCAGCGGCAACAGGTCGCGCTGCACGCCCTGGCGCGAAACGTCCGCCCCCTGGCTGTCGGAGCGGCTGGTCACCTTGTCGATTTCGTCGAGGAAGACGATACCGTTCTGCTCGACGGCCTTCACCGCTTCCAGCTTGACCTCCTCGTCATTGACGAGCTTCGCCGCCTCCTCGTCGGTCAGCAGTTTCAGCGCTTCCTTGATCTTCAGCTTGCGCGATTTTTTCTTGCCGCCGCCCATGTTCTGGAACATGCCCTGAATCTGCTGGGTCAGTTCCTCCATGCCCGGTGGCGCAAAGATTTCAGCCTGCATTGCCGGCGCTGCCACCTCAATGTCGATTTCCTTGTCGTCCAGCTCGCCTTCGCGCAGCTTTTTACGGAATTTCTGGCGCGTGGCGTTATCGCCTGCGGTGGACTCGGAATTCTCGGCAAAAAAGCCCGGACTGCGCGCCGGCGGCAGCAGGGCATCGAGCACGCGCTCCTCGGCGGCGTCTTCAGCCCGCGCACGCATGGACTTGATTGCCCGCTCGCGCCCCGACTTGATCGCCATCTCGACCAGATCGCGGATGATTGTCTCCACATCGCGACCCACATAGCCCACTTCGGTGAACTTCGTCGCCTCCACCTTGATGAAAGGCGCATTGGCCAGCCGCGCCAGACGGCGGGCGATTTCGGTCTTGCCGACGCCAGTCGGACCGATCATCAGGATGTTCTTCGGGGTAATTTCCTGACGCAGCGGCTCAGCCACCTGCGCCCGCCGCCAACGGTTGCGCAGGGCAATGGCAACGGCCTTCTTGGCGTTCTGCTGGCCAACGATGTGCTTGTCGAGTTCGGAGACGATCTCCTTCGGTGTCATGGTCGTCATTCCAGCGCTTCCAGCGTGAAGTTGGTATTGGTGTAGATGCACAGCTCACCGGCGATGGTCAGCGATTTGGTGACGATCTCCAACGGCGACAGCGCCGTGTTTTCCAGCAAGGCACGCGCCGCACTCTGCGCATAGGCGCCGCCGGACCCGATGGCGACGATGCCATGCTCCGGTTCCAGCACATCGCCGTTGCCGGTGATCACCAGCGAGGATTCACGATCAGCGACCGACAGCATCGCCTCCAGCCGGCGCAGTGCGCGGTCGGAGCGCCAGTCCTTGGCCAGTTCAACCGCCGAACGGACGAGATTGCCCTGATGCTTTTCCAGCTTGGCCTCGAAACGCTCGAAGAGCGTGAAGGCGTCCGCCGTGCCGCCGGCGAAACCGGCGAGAATGCGGCCGTTGTACAGACGGCGAACCTTTTTCGCCGTGCCCTTGATGACGATATTGCCCAGCGTGACCTGGCCGTCGCCGCCCATGGCGACCGAATTGCCGCGACGCACCGACAGGATGGTCGTGCCGTGATATTGCTCCATATTTTCCCTGAATCAAGACTTGGGGACGATAATACGTGCCTGCTTGTTGAGGCCGACGACAGCCATCAGTTCAGCAACGAGGTGATTCGGGCTGCGAATGACGACGTCGCGCCCAGCCGCCTTGAGCGGCGCAATGCGATTGACCAGTTGCCCAGCCGAGAAAAAATCGACACGGCGAACCGCGCCAAAATCGAGTACCGGTGCCTCGCTGTTCGCCAGATAGCCGGCCAGATCATCGAAACGGGCGTTCTTGAGCTCGCCCGACAGATAGTGCGCATCATCTGGCTGAGGTAGCTCCGCGGCGACTACCAGTGCCTGCGGCAGCGCCTCCCAGGAGGGTGGCGACAGTTCGAAAGTGACAGCGTAATCAACCGCCCGTTCCTCGAACACTTCTTGCGTGGCATGTCGTTGCAGGAGCTCAAGCAGCAGGCGCCAGGCCGGCTCATGTTCTGCAGTACCCACCTGCAGGCGGTCGCCGAGACGACGGAGCACGGCATCGACGTTGGCCAGCGTCAGCGCCAATTTGCGCCGGCGGGCCGTGGTCAACAGCGTCGCCAGTTGCCCGGCCACCTCGTCGTCACAGCCGATCAGCTTGGCGCAATCGACCTGGGCGGCAACCTTCTGCTCAACCAGACGCGCCAGATCGGCCACCCGCTGCGCGCCTTCTGCAGTCAGCACACCCTGCAAGGACAGCTGACGCACGCCGGCCGGTACCGCAGCGGCAGTGACAACCGGCGCCTCGCGCCAGGACGGCGGCGAGGTCTCGCAGGCCTCGGCATATTCAACACACAGGCGGTCAAAAGCAGGGCGGTCACCGGTCACTTGCAGCAGATCGAACAGCAGATTCCAGAAACGCTTGCCGCCCTCACCGGGGTAGCTGCGGATATAGGCCTCCAGTAAGCCGCGCGCCGCGGCATCCTGGCCATTGGCGAAGAGCACGACAACCTGTTCGACATCCTCCTGTACCGGGTCACCGCCATGGTCGACGTCGATTGCCATGACATTGGACTCGGTGAAGCTGAGCTCGAAATCATCGACAGTGAAGTCAATATCACCCGCCACCGGCGCCTTGGCTGCGACTGCAGGCGTATCCGTGACGGGTCTGGCAGCCACCGCGGGCGGCAATACCGATTTTTGTGCAGAAATCGAGTCGACCGGAAATGCGAGATCGGGCAAGGGCTCGGCCAGCGGCACGACCTCTTCAACCTGCGGCGGCTTCGGTGCAAGCACCTCCGGCATCGGCGCAGGCGCCCGTGGACGCGCGGCTTTTCGTTCCGGCATCTTTTCAGGCTTTTTGAAGAAGGAAAAAACCATCAGCACTCCGCGATCAGAAGCGTTGTTTTAGCACGCCGCAAGACGTCATGCAATGAGCACGCCGAAGAACACCAGTACGATGGCGAGCATCGGCCCGAACGGCTGATCGAAATAGAGCGCCAGGCTAAAGGCCAGAAGGTAGGCAGCCAGGCCGATGACCAACGACCAGCAAATGCCGGCGCGCCACGACGCCGCGCGCCGGAACGCCAGCCAGGGGGGTATGAAGACCAGTGCGAAGGCGCCCATCACCCCCAGACTCATGGTCGCCAGCGCCAGGCTGAGGGCTGCCAGGACATCGAAACCCAGCTGCGTCGGCCACGCCGACAATCCACGGATGCGGAAAAAATCCGGATACAGATGGGCGAGCAAAAGTTGTTGCGACAGGCGCCACAGCACCAGCAGACCAATTGCCGTGCCCGCCACGACCAGTTGCAGCATGGCCGCATCGGCAAAATACAGCTGGCCATCGAACATTGCATGCCCCAGACGCTCGGCCAGCGGGTGGTTGGCGGCGACGAGGACCGCCACGGCCCAGCCGCCGAGCAACATCAGTGCATAGCCGGCGCCACCGCTGAGTCGCGCGGCAAACAGGCGCTTGCCGACGCCGGCCAGCACCGCCGCACCGACCCCGCCAATCGCAGGCGGCAGGCTGCCAATCAACCCGAGCAGTGCGCCGCCCGCTGCAAGATGGGCATACGCCAGCGCCGCCAGCCACTCCTCGCGCAAGCGCAGGTAGGCGCCGAGCACCGGCAGCAAGACGGCCAGTAGCAGCCCGGTTAAAAATGGAATCAGGAAGAGCTCATGCCACATCGCAGGGCTCCAGTTTGATGACGCGATCACAGACCGCATCGACAAAGGCGGCGTCGTGGCTGACGACCAGAATCGCCCGTCCGGATTCGGCGAGCTCGCGCAAATGGCGGGTCAGATGGGCCACGCCGGCGCGATCGAGGTTATTGGTCGGCTCGTCGAGCAAGACCAGATCAGCCGGTGTGTCGAGCACGGCCGACAAGGCCAGGTAGTGGCGCTGGCCGCCGGAGAGCCGATCGAGCCGGGTATCGAGTCGATCAAGCAGCCACGGCGGCAGCCCCTTGCCATCCGCCCCGGTCATCGCCAGCAGTTCGCGACCGGTCAACGGCAAGCCGTCGACCGGCGGCACATCCTGCGTCTGCAAGGCAATGGACACCTCCGGCGCACGCCGGATCGCCCCGGAAAACACCCGGGCCCGACCGGCCACCGCCGCCAGCAGCGTGCTCTTGCCAACCCCATTGGGGCCGGTGAGGCCGACGATTTCTCTGGCAGACAACGTCAGCTTGACGGCCGTGGTAGCCGGCTGCTGCCAGCCGGCCACCACGTCATCGAGAGCAAGCAAAGGCATCATCGCGATCCCGACCCAAGCATCAACGGGCCGCCTTGAGCAAGCGCTGCACCGTATCGTCGAAGAGCCCGGTGAGATCCTTCGCCTCTGCCGTGCCACCCACGGTGTAGGGCAACATCACCGCCGACATACCGGCCTTGCCAGCAATCCACTGGCTGGGGCCATCGGCGTTATAAGCCGCACGCAGCACCATCTTCGCCGGTGTCACTCGCTGGCGGGAAAGGAGGCTGCCGAGGTGGCTACTGGTTGGTTCGATGCCGGGCTTGGGTTCGAGTGTGCCCAGTTCCCTCAAGCCCAGCCAGTGCGTCAGATAGACGAAGGACTGGTGATGAACCAGCACGCCTAGCCCCTTGAGCGGCGCCGCTTCCTTCTCCCAGCGGGCGATCGCGCTTTGCCAGCGGTCGGCAAATGCCTTGTAGCCGCTCTGGTAAGCCGCCGCGTTGGCACTATCAAGTTCGGCCATGCGCTTGCTGAGCGCCTCACCGATTTTGAGCACGTTGCGCGGATCGAGATGCACGTGCGGATTTCCCGCCGCATGGACATCGCCATGGGCGCGATCGAGCACCGTCGGCACGTCGAGACGATTGACCTGCATCGCCGCCTCGAAATAGCCGGGCTTGCCGGTCTGGATGCCAGTGTTGCCGGAATCGCGCTGGACCAGCGGCAGCCAGCCGACCTCAAGGTCGGCGCCGGCAGCCACCACCAGATCGGCCCGCCGCGCCTGCGCCAGCAGGGACGGCTTGGCCTCGATGCGATGCGGATCCTGCAACGCATGCGTGGCGTTGTACACCGTCACCTTGTCGCCACCGATCTCGCGCGCCAGCGCGCCCCATTCTGGCACCGTGGCAAAGACCCACAGGTCGGCCTGGGCGACGCCTGTGGTCAACGCGGAAAACAGCGCAAAAACTGCCAGCCTCAAGCGCTTAGAACTTGTGCGCACCGTGGGCCCCCAGACTCATGATGTATTGCAGCGTCACCTGATTGTCGGTGATGCCGAACATCGACTTGTCCTGCGCAAATTGCAGACGGACGCGCGAGAACTCGCTCCAGCTGTAATCGACCATCGCCGTCGCCTTCTTCGGCTTGTAGCTGTCGACGACGAGATTGGCGTTGTTGGCACCGAAATCGCGGGTGCCGCTGTCGAGCTGCTCATAGCGCAGACCGGCTCGCCAGTTGGGCGTGAACTGATAGACACCCTGAGCGTACCAGCCGGATTGGCGGGTGCGGTAAGCGCTACCAACGCCGCCGGTGCATGTTGTCGGATTGAGAGTGTCTGCATCTTCACACAGCAAATCACCTTTCTCCTGACGATTAAAGTATTCGCCCTGGAGCTTGAAATTTTGGTATTTCGGATTGCCGTTCGGCGCCCATTTCCAGACGAAATCTGCCAACCAGGTAGCGGAATTGCCGGAATACTTGCCCAGCGCTTCTACGCCCGCGGTGTCCTCAAAATGCGCCTCCCGCTCCTTGGCCTTGGTCGTCAGATACGACACGCCGGCACGCCAGCTGTTGGAAATACCGACATCACTGCCGAGATGCGCGAACATGGCCGCAGCGCCACTGCCATTTTTGTTGAGGTCGGTGCCCGGGAAGGTGTGACCGCGACCGGCTTCGGCACCGAATTCGAGGAAGAACGGGGTCGGCGCCACCCACTTTAACTGCACGCCGTCCTGAATGAAGCTGGCGTGATCGCCGAACATGGCGCGGTACATCAGTGGTGCATCGGCGAAGTCCCACATGTGCGGGTGCTGCTCGTTCAGATAGCCGATGCCGGAGCGGAAACGACCGCCGCGCAGGCCAATGCCGGCACCGATGCCGAGCGACTGGAACCAGGCCTCTTCGACTTCGACCTCACCGTCGAGCATCGCGAGAATTGCCTGGCCACGCCAGTAAGGGTCGATGTTGGCCGCCAGCACCAACTCGGTATGATCGATCGAGAAGCCGCGTTTCGAGATGCCTTCGATCCCGTTACCGTGATCGTGGCCGCCCGCCGGCACGAAGCCGGTGATACCGCGCTCGGCGACGTTCTTCATGTTCTTGTACTGGCCCTGCAGGATCAACGAGACCTCGGGGTTGAAACCGCTGGCACGGGTGGCGCTGGCAACGCTCGCCGTCGAGGCGGCCACCGGCGCAGCGGTCTGGACAGCGACCGGTGCCGTTGCGGCGGGTGCTACCCGAGGGGCGGACTTACCCTGCGCTTCGGCTTCTGCGAGTTTCTTTTCGAGCGAGGCGATACGCTGCTCGTAGGTTTTCTTCATATCGTCGATCTGGGCACGGATGGCGGCGAGATCGGCGTCAGATGCGGCCTGCGCGCCGCACGAGGCGGCCAGCAGCGCGGCCACGGCAAATGGCTTGTGCATGGAATTCTCCTGAAAATTGTCGTTGGCGACCGACAGCCGGCAAGGCTGCGGTCAACCCGGAAAAACGGCAAAATCAGGAATGCGGCGGTGCGCGCTGGGAAGCCGGCGGTGCCGGCAAGGCCCCGCGATCGTTGCAAATCGCAAGATCCGGCACCAGGTACGGCACGCTCAACGCTGGCGGCGTGACCGCCGAGGTCAGGGCAGCGCCGAGATTCTGGGTACTCAGGCACAGCTCGCAGGCATGCTTGGGCAAGCTGCCTTCGTCTTGGACCATATGCTCGACGGCGTGCGCCGACGCCGCCAGTTGGGCGAAGACGAGGACGGCAGCGAGGAGCAGGTGGCGCAGGAAATTCACGGCGACAGTTTAATCGACCTGAACGAGGAGACCCTTGAGGTATTCACCCTCGGGGAAATTCAGCGCGACCGGATGATCAGCGGTGCCCGAGAGGCGACGCACGATGCGCGCCTCACGGCCGGCATCGACGGCCGCGCCGGCGACGATTTTCTGGAACAGTTCCAGCCCGATGCCGCCGGAGCAGGAATAGGTCATCAGCAAACCGCCCGGCCGCAGCAGACGGAAGCCGAGGATGTTGATGTCCTTGTAGGCGCGCGCGGCACGGTCAGCGTGCGCGGCTGACGGGGCGAACTTGGGCGGATCGAGAACGATCAGATCGAAGGTCCGCCCGGCCTGACGGAAATCACGCAGCGCCTGAAAGACATCCGCCTCCTGCCATTCCGCACGCTCGGCCGGCAACTGCGGATTGAGCGCCAGATTTGCGCGCGCCTGCACTAGCGCCGGCCCGGAGGAGTCGATGGAGAGTACCGAATTCGCGCCGCCGGCCAGCGCCTGCAGTGAGAAACCGCCGGTGTAGCAGAAGCAGTTGAGGATGTCCTTGTCAGCGGCCACGCTACGCAGCCAGGCGCGGTTGTCGCGCTGGTCGAGATAGAAACCGGTCTTGTGGCCGCCGACGACATCAACCGCCAGCCGCACGCCATTCTCGTCAATCGCCAGGCCGTCGACCGGCGGCTGGCCGTACAACCAGCCGACGGTCGGCTCCAGACCTTCGAGCCCGCGCACATCGGAATCGGAACGCTCGTAGATGCGGGCGCAGCCGGTCGCCTTGACCAGTCCGGCGACGATCGCCTTGCGCCACTTGTCGGCGCCGGCCGACGTCAATTGGACAACGACGGTATCGCCATACTGGTCAGCAACGATGCCGGGCAGGCCATCGGATTCGGCATGGATCAGGCGCAGGCCCTGCTGCCCCTTCAGCTCCGGCAACGCCTGACGGCGCGCGACCGCAGCGGCGATGCGGCGCTTGAAAAAGGCATCATCGACCGACTCATCCGGATCAAAGGTCCAGAAGCGGGCGCGGATCTGCGACTGCGGGCTATAGGCGGCGCGCCCCAATGGCCGCAGGTTGTCGGCCAGCACCTCGACGGTATCGCCCGGCCGCGCACGACCTTCGAGCCTGCCCACCGAGCCGGCAAACAGCCACGGGTGGCGATGCTTGAACGCCGCCCGCTCCTTGCCCGGCATGAGTATCAACTGTGCCATCGCCCTGCCCTCAATTTTTCATAGCCCACAATGCAAGAAGCCCCGGTTACCTTGCGGCAACCGGGGCCCGGGAATGCGACCGCGAATTACTGACCCAGGCCCTTGCGGTTACGGGCGTGGCATTCGGCAGCGTAGATGACCTTGAACATGGTCTTGCCGTCGCCCTTGAACAGGCGCTTGGTGGTCTTGGAAACGCAGCGGCGCTCCAGGGAAGAACGGCGGGTACGGTTGATGGCCATGAGAACTCCTTGAATCCGGCGAATATTCGAAACCGAGCATCTTAGTGAGTTGACCGGAAAACGTCAAATCAGCGCTGATTCTTCGGGGATTTTTCTGCCAAGGCCAGCGCCGCCCATTAGCGCGGGGTCATGCCAGGAAAAAATCCAACCCGATGCTACTCAAGGCCCAAGGCACGCCGGTTTTCGATGTTTTTTCAGGTTCAACGTAGCCGGGCGGCTGTAAAGAAATCCGACGCGCGGCGGCTATTTGGCCTTGGCCCGGGGATGCGCGGCATCGTAGACCTTGGCCAGATGCTGGAAATCGAGATGGGTATACACCTGAGTCGAAGCAATGCTGGCATGGCCGAGCATCTCCTGCACCGCCCGCAGGTCACCCGACGACTGCAACACATGCGATGCGAAGGAATGGCGCAGCATGTGCGGATGAACATGCGTCGGCAGCCCCTGCAATTGCGCGCGCTGCGCGAGCCGTAACTGGACGACGCGCGGACTGATGCGCCGCCCCCGGGCACCAACAAACAGTGCCGTTTCATCCGCCGCAGCCACTGTGCTGCGTTGTTCTCCCCACGCAGCCAATGCGGCGCGGGCAACACTGCCGACGGGCACCAGCCGCGCCTTGCTGCGCTTGCCGAGTACCCGCAGTTCGCCATCCGCCAGCACGCTCTCAAGCGTATCAACATCGAGCGCCACAAGTTCGGCCAGCCGCAGGCCAGAGGAATAGAAAAGCTCAAACATCGCGGCATCGCGCGCCGAAAAGACGCCATTTTCGTCATCGGCCGCCGGCGTCAGCAGGCGGGCCGTTTCGTCGACCGACAGCGCCTTGGGCAGACGCTTGGGGGATTTCGGCGGGCGAATGCCATCACAAGGATTGGCGCGCACCAGACCGCGCTCGCCCAGCCAGCCGAAAAATCCGCGCCAGGCCGACAGCAGGCGCGCCAACGAGCGGCCGGACAAGCCCCGACCGTGATACTGGGCAACGAAGCGCCGGACATGATGGCCCTGCACATCGGCCAGCGGCACCGCACCGAGATCAAGCAACAGCTTGCCCAGATCGCGGCGGTAATTGCTCAGCGTGTGAGCCGCCAGCCGGCGCTGGTCCGACAGCTCTGCCAGCCAGGTATCGACGGCGGCCGACGGTGTCACAGGACGCTCTTGGTCACCCGTGCCAGCGCTGCCGAGACCATCTCGCCGAGACGCTCAAGGTACAAAGTGCCCATGTCGGCATAGAAGCGCTGCGCCTCCTCGCTGCCGAGGGCGATCATGCCGATGGTGCCGCCACCGTTACGCAAGGCGATCAGCGCGTGCGAACGGATATGCGAGGCATGCTCGCCAAACCACGTGGCGGTTCCAAATCCGGCGGTCGACCCGCAGTACGGCCGGCTGAGGGTTTCGGCAAACACCTGCAACTCCTCACTGACTGCCGCGAATTCCGGCAGATCCTCGACGCCATCCGGTTTGTGCCAGAGGCGTAGCGCGACGTGCGGTACGGAAAAGTCATCGCGCAGATGGAAGTTCAGCAAGTGGATGACCGCCTGAAAGGTCTCGGCCGCCACCAACCCGACCGCGAGACGATGCACTTTCTCGCTGATCTGGTCGTTTTCTTCGCCAAACGCAATGAGCTCCGCCAGCTTGCTTTCCGTTTGCCGGTTTTTCTCGCGTAGCGTCAACATTTGACGTTCAGCCAGCGACACCGCCCGCCCGCCATGAGGATGCGGCACGAAGATCTGGGCCATCAGGTCGGCATATTGCTCGAAAAAACCAGGATTGTTCTTCAGGTAATCGGCAACGTCTTCCGGAAACAGTGCGCTCATAATTCGATTTCTCCTTCAAAGACGGTCACCGCCGGCCCCGTCATCAGCACCGGTCGGCCGGGGCCACCCCAGGCAATATTCAATTCGCCACCGCGGGTGGCGACGCGCACCGGCGATTCGAGCAAACCGCGGCGAATGCCCGCGACTGCCGCGGCGCAGGCACCGGTACCGCAGGCGAGGGTTTCACCCGATCCGCGCTCATAAACGCGCAACTTGATGTGATGCCCATCGACGATCTGCATGAATCCGGCATTGACCCGCTTCGGGAAGCGCTCATGGCGCTCGATCAGCGGCCCGTGCTCACCGACCGGGTGCGTATCGACATCGTCGACAACCTGCACGGCATGCGGATTGCCCATCGAGACCACCGTTGTCTCCAGGGTTTCGTCGGCGACGTCGAGGAGATGGATGATCACGTCGTCATCCGCCAGAAAGGGAATTTCCGCCGGCCGGAAGCGCGGCTCGCCCATGTCGACAGTGACATTGCCATCGCCTTCGAGGCGCGGCTCGATGATGCCGCGCATTGTCTCGACCCGGATCTGGCGCTTGTCGGTCAGCCCCTGCTCATGCACGAAGCGGACAAAACAGCGGGCACCGTTGCCACATTGTTCAACCTCACCGCCATCGGCGTTGAAAATGCGATAACGGAAATCAACAGCAGCCTGTTCCGTCTTCTCAACGAGCAGGATCTGGTCACAGCCGATGCCAAAATTCCGGTCGGCGAGATAACGCAATTTCTCAGGCGAGAGGTCGACCCGCTGGCGCACGCCATCGAGAACGACAAAATCGTTGCCCAGGCCATGCATCTTGGAAAACTTGAGCTTCACGAAAGGCTCCGCAATGAATCAGAAAAAAGAATAACAGGGACAGTAGGTTACCTCAAATTATTAAAGTTTTTTCTCCATCACGAAGTCATCCATCACGTAACCGCGACCAATGTCGTCCACGGTCGCCTCACGAACCTCGAAACCGTATTTCCTGTACGAGTTGATCGCATTCACATTGCGCTTGTTCACCTGCAGGATGACGCAGGGGTAGCCCATTTTCTTCGCCCGCTCGGCCACGTGGGCAATCAACTGGCCGCCTACGCCCTGGCGCTGCACATCCGGGTGGATATAGAGCTTGTCGAGTTTGAATTCGCCCTTGTAGATTTCGCTGAAGGCAAAGCCGATGCGGCGGTCGCCGAGAAAGGCCTGATCCAGCCATTTGTGAAGATCTTCCAGATCGTCGTACAGGCGCTCATGGCCATAGCGCTGTTCGAGCATGAAGTCGATCTGCGCCTGCGTGATGATGCCGGGGTAAGTGGCCTGCCAGATTTCACGGGCGAGTGCGGCAATCCCCGGTACGTCGGGCTGGGTCACGGGACGGATTTGTATGTTCAGGCTGTTCATTTGTAAAACCTCTGTTCTCCGGGTGGCCGGGTCTTGAAACGCTTGTGCAACCAGAAATACTGCTCCGGCATGCGCAGCACCTGGCCTTCAATGAAACGATTGACGAATTCGGTATCGGCTTCGACGCTAATGCCCGGAAAGTCCTGCCACGGCGGCGAGACCTCGACAACATAGCCGGTGGGCGTCTGGCGGGTGACACAGGTGACGACCTTGGCACCGGTCAGACGCACCAGACGGGCAACGCCGGGAATGGTTGCAGCCGGCACGCCGAAGAAGGGGACAAAAATCGACTCTTTCGGGCCGAAATCCATGTCCGGCAGGTAGTAGAAGGGGTAGCCGTCCTTCATCGCCTTGACGATCTTGCGCATGCCATCCTGCCGCGACAGCAGCAGGATGTCCGAAAAACGCCGGCGGCCTTCGTACATCAGTTTGTTGAGGACCGGATTCTTCTGGTTCGAGAAAACGCTGCACGCCTTGCCATAAAACGAAATGCGCGTCGCGCCGGCGTCCAGACCAACGAAATGCGGCGCCAGGATCAGCAGCGGCTTACCTTCCGGGTCGTGAAGATGTTCCGCACCCTCGACCTTGATCAGGTCGGCGAGCCTCTCCTTCGACGCCCACCAGAGCAGCGTCCGGTCGAGAACGGCCTGTGAAAAAGCGACGAAATGACGGCGCGCCAGTTGCTCGCGTGCAGCTTCCGACAGACTCGGCAGACACAGGCGCAGATTGGTCAACGCCACATTCCTCCGCTCGCGGCCTAAGGCATAGAGCAGGCGCCCGAGGCCAACCCCCAGCGCCCGCAGCAAGGAAAGCGGCAGCAGATGCAGCACCCAGAGCAGACCCAGAAGGACATAGGTAAAAAACAGCTTCAAGACTTCACTCCACCGGCGGCGGCTCGGCGCCCCCTGGACGTTTGTAACGGTTATAGCCCCACAGGTACTGGGCCGGGCACTCGCGGACCAAGGCCTCGATCTCGCCGTTGATCTGCGCCGCCCGCTCGATGGTCGAGCCACTCAATACCTGAAGGGGCGGCCGGAAATGCAGACGATAGCCCCGTCCCTTCGGCAAGCGCTCGCCCCAAGCCAGAAGCGTTGTTGCCCCAGTTTCGGTCAGCCGTGCGGCCAGTGTCATCGTATAGGCGTAGCGCCCGAAAAACTTCAGCCAGACGCCTTCGCCAACCTTCGGTGCCTGGTCGGGCAGCATGCCCACCGCCTGCCCCTTCTTCAGCGCCTTGATCAGCGATCTGACACCGCTCAGATCCGCCGGCGCCAGATGCAGATGTTCGCGCTTGCGGCCGTTGAGAATCAACTCCTGAACCGCTGCCTGCTTCGGCTGACGGTAAAGCACAGTGATTTCACCAAAGGCTGAAAAAAATTGCGCCGTGATTTCGAAACAGCCGAGATGCGGCGTCAGGAAGACAATCCCCTTCCCCGACGCCTGCGCTGCCTCAATGTTCTCCCAGCCCACCACATCGACCACCTGTGCATTGGTTTCTTCCAATGTGCGCAGCCAGATGCGCGACAACTCTAGCATCTGCTTGCCGGTTTCGCCGGCCACGGCAAAGCGCAAGGCTGGATCAATACCGGCCAGCGCCATGTTCTCGTTCTGATGCTTGCGATAAGTCGGCGACAGCAGGTAAACCAGGCGCCCCAGCCCCGCCCCAAGGGCGTGAACAAAGCGCAGCGGACACCTGCTCAAAAGTCGGAATAGAAAAACCATGCGGCCCCGGGGTTTGAAACCCGGACTGAAAAGTTTAATATTATGGGATCGCCGAGTTAAACAGACAACTTGCGGGGCGATTTATAAATGCCGCTAAAGCGTCGCCCGCTCGTGGTCCGAAGCCGGTAACGCCGGACCAAGGACCACTGGAGCATTCCATGAGCGATTACCTCTTTACATCCGAATCGGTTGGGGAAGGTCATCCCGACAAGGTCGCCGACCAGATTTCCGACGCCATCCTCGACGCCATCCTGGCACAGGACAAGCATTCGCGCGTTGCCGCCGAGACCCTGTGCAACACCGGTCTCGTCGTTCTGGCCGGTGAGATCACCACCAACGCCAACGTCGATTACATCCAGATCGCGCGCGACACCATCAAGCGCATCGGCTACGACAACACCGAATACGGCATCGACTACAAAGGCTGCGCCGTGCTCGTCGCCTACGACAAGCAGAGCCCGGACATCGCGCAGGGCGTCAATGCCGCCTACGACGATAACCTCGGCCAGGGCGCCGGCGACCAGGGCCTGATGTTCGGCTATGCCTGCGACGAAACGCCGTCGCTGATGCCGCTTCCGATCTATCTCTCGCACCGCTTGGTCGAACGCCAGGCCATGCTACGCAAGGACGGTCGTCTGCCGTGGGCGCGTCCGGATGCCAAGTCGCAGGTCACCATTCGTTACATTGATGGCAAGCCGCACTCGATCGACACCGTCGTGCTGTCCACCCAGCACTCGCCGGACATCAGCCTTGAAGACCTGCGCGAAGCGACCATCGAGCAGATCATCAAGCCAGTACTGCCGAAGGAACTGATCAAGGGCAACATCAAGTATCTGGTGAACCCGACCGGGCGTTTCGTCGTTGGCGGTCCGCAGGGCGACTGCGGGCTGACCGGTCGCAAGATCATCGTCGACACCTATGGCGGTGCTGCCCCTCACGGCGGCGGCGCTTTCTCCGGTAAGGATCCGTCCAAGGTCGACCGGTCGGCTGCCTACGCCACACGCTACGTCGCCAAGAACATCGTTGCCGCAGGCCTCGCTTCGCGCTGTCTGGTGCAGGTGTCCTACGCCATCGGCGTCGCCGAACCGACTTCGATCATGGTCGAGACCTACGGCACCGGCAAGGTCAGCAACGAAACCCTGACCGCGCTGGTCCGCAAGCGCTTCGACCTGCGTCCGAAGGGTATCGTCAACATGCTTGACCTGCTACGCCCGATCTACCAAAAAACCGCAGCCTACGGCCATTTCGGTCGCGACGAACCGGAATTCAGCTGGGAGGCAGCGGACCGCGCTGCCGTGTTGCGTAACGACGCTGGTTTGTAAGCGTCTCCGCATAATTCACACAAGGGCGCTCCGGCGCCCTTTTTTGTCGGTAAAATCGACAAATATGCTGAAGAAAATTCCCGTTTCCGAACTCAAGCTGGGTATGCACCTGCAAGAGTTCTGCGGCGCCTGGCTGGATCACCCGTTCTGGCGGACTAAATTCGTCCTGACCGATCCGAACGACCTCGTTCTCGTCCGCGAGTGTCCGATTACCGAAGTATGGATCGATATCAGCAAGGGACTGGACGTCGATGCCGGCTCCCCGGCGGCTGGGGTGAACGCGGAAATTGTCGAAAAATTGCCCGAACCGCCATCAGCCAAGATCGAGAAAACAAGCTTCAACAACGAAGTCAAACGTGCCTCGCGGATCGTTGCCAAGGGCAAGGAGGCCGTCGTGTCGATGTTTCAGGAAGCCCGCATGGGCAAGGCCATCGAGGCTGAAGCCGCGGCGCCGCTGGTCGAGGAAATATCCAACTCGGTGATGCGCAACCCCGGCGCCCTGATCAGCCTCGCCCGCCTGAAAAGCGCCGATGATTACACCTACATGCATTCGGTCGCAGTTTGCGCCCTGATGATCGCCCTCGCCCGCCAGTTGGGCCTCGACGAACAACAGACGCGCGACGCCGGTATGGCCGGCCTGCTACACGATCTCGGCAAGGCGATGATCCCGCTCGACGTTCTCAACAAACCGGGCCGGCTGACCGACACCGAATTCGCGCTAGTCAAGACCCACCCGGAAGAAGGTCACAAGCTGTTGCTTGAGGGCAAGGGGGTCAGCGACGTCACCAAGGATGTCTGCCTGCACCACCATGAAAAAGTGGATGGAAGCGGCTACCCCAAAGGTCTGAACAGCGAAACCATGAGTCTGTTCGCCAAAATGGGCGCCGTCTGCGATGTTTACGACGCCATCACGTCCAACCGCCCCTACAAGGCTGGCTGGGATCCGGCCGAGTCGATCAAGCGCATGGCCGAGTGGAAGGGACATTTCGACCCGACGGTTTTTCAGGCCTTCGTCAAGAGTCTGGGCATTTATCCAATCGGCTCGCTGGTTCGCCTCGAATCCGGAAAGCTCGGCGTTGTCATCGAACAGGGCGAACAATCGCTGCTCAAGCCCAAGGTCAAAGTCTTCTTCTCGACCAAGGCGCAGGCCTACATCAAGCCGGAAACCATCGACCTCGCGCACAGCCCGGAGAAGATCGCCGGCCGCGAGGATGCAGCCAAGTGGGGCGTCAAGGATATCGACCGTTACTGGGCAGCTGAAAAATCCTGAGCCATTTGCAGGAAAAACCGGTTTATAATCCGCCACCTACCGAGGGGCGCTGCAGGGGAAATTTCTCTCAGGCTCGGTTCTAAACGGCGCTCACTGTTCAACCCTGCCGGGCGCAGGGGGCCGGTGAGCATGATACCGATGACACCCCATCCCCTCCCCGTCACAGTTATTTAGGAGCTTACTGTGGCTGAATTCAATGACTACGTTGTTGCCGATCTGAGCCTTGCCGACTGGGGTCGCAAGGAAATCCGCATCGCCGAAACCGAAATGCCGGGCCTGATGGCCATTCGCGAGGAATTTGCGAAGACCCAGCCGCTCAAGGGCGCGCGCATCACCGGCTCGCTGCACATGACCATCCAGACCGCCGTGCTGATCGAGACGCTGACCGCCCTCGGCGCCGATGTCCGCTGGGCCTCGTGCAACATTTTCTCGACCCAGGATCACGCCGCGGCCGCCATTGCCGCGCAGAAGATCCCGGTCTTCGCCGTCAAGGGTGAAACGCTGGTCGATTACTGGGATTACACCCACCGCATCTTCGAGTGGGTCGACGGCGGCTACTCCAACATGATCCTCGACGACGGTGGCGATGCCACCCTGCTGCTGCACCTCGGTGCCAAGGCCGAGAAGGATCTGTCGGTGCTGGCCAATCCGTGCTCCGAAGAAGAAACCATCCTCTTCGCTGCGATCAAGGCCAAGCTGGCTGTCGATCCGAGCTGGTACTCGGTGCGTCTGGCCCAGATCAAGGGCGTGACGGAAGAAACCACCACCGGCGTACATCGACTGTACCAGATGCACGCCCGTGGCGACCTCAAGTTCCCGGGCATCAATGTCAATGACTCGGTCACCAAGTCCAAGTTCGACAACCTCTACGGCTGCCGCGAATCGCTGGTCGATGGCATCAAGCGCGCCACCGACGTCATGGTTGCCGGCAAGATCGCCGTCGTCTGCGGCTACGGCGATGTCGGCAAAGGTTCCGCGCAGGCCCTGCGCGCCCTGTCCGCCCAGGTTTGGGTCACCGAAATCGACCCGATCTGCGCCCTGCAGGCCGCGATGGAAGGCTATCGCGTCGTCACCATGGAATACGCTGCCGATCAGGCTGACATCTTCGTCACCACGACCGGCAATTTCCACGTCATCACCCATGACCACATGGTCAAGATGAAGAACAACGCCATCGTCTGCAACATCGGTCACTTCGACAACGAAATCGACGTTGCCTCGCTGGAAAAGTACCAGTGGGAAGAGATCAAGCCGCAGGTCGACCACGTCATTTTCCCCGACGGCAAGCGCATCATCCTGCTCGCCAAGGGCCGACTGGTGAACCTCGGCTGCGGCACCGGCCATCCCTCCTACGTCATGTCTTCGTCCTTCGCCAACCAGACCATCGCCCAGATCGAGCTGTTCACCAAGACCGCCGATTACCCGGTCGGCGTCTACACGCTGCCCAAGCACCTCGATGAGAAGGTCGCCCGTCTGCAACTGAAGACGCTCAACGTGCAACTAACGACGCTGACGCAGCAGCAGGCCGACTATATCGGCGTGCCGGTCGAAGGCCCGTACAAGACCGACCACTACCGCTACTAAGAAGGCATAGTCCGTTCCGATGAGCATGAACTCCTTCCATGCCCGCCAGGGCGGACGGTCACGTGACGAGAAGCCGGCGAAGGCGCCGGTCGAACGTCACGGCCTGCTGCGCGCCGATGCCCTGCTTGTCCAGACCGGACAGGCGGCATCGCGCACGCAGGCACAGCGTCTGATCAGCGAAGGCCGAGTGTTCTGCGAAGGCAAGGCAATTGCCAAGCCGTCGCTCGAACTCCCTGCCGATGTCGTCCTCAAGGTGCTCGAAGACGAAAGCGACCGCTTCGTCTCACGCGGCGCCCTCAAACTGGCTGGCGCCCTGCGCCATAACGGACTCAGCGTCTACGGCAAGCGTTGTCTCGACGTCGGCCAATCCACCGGCGGCTTTACCGATTGCCTGCTGCATGCCGGTGCCCGGCATGTCGTCGGCGTCGATGTCGGCCATGGACAGTTACATCCGAAACTCAAAGCAGACCAACGCGTCACTGCCATCGAAGGCATCAACTGCCGCACCCTCACCGCTGCCGACCTCGGCGACGCCCTGCCCGCCGCTGGCTTCGACCTCATCGTTGGCGACGTCTCCTTCATCTCCATGAGCCTCATCCTGCCGCAACTGCTGCCGTTGCTGGCGCAGAACGGCGAGATGCTCCTCCTCATCAAGCCGCAATTCGAAGTTGGCCCCACCAACATCGGCAAGGGCGGCATCGTTCGCAATACGGCGCTCTATCGCGACGTTGAACGCAAGTTTGCCGATTTAGCCCGAATTTCCGGGTTGACCGTAGCTGACTGGCTGGACAGCCCGATCACCGGCGGCGACGGCAATCGTGAATTCTTCATCTGGTTGAAAAAATGAAACCTGAAATTTCCATCGAGTTTTTCCCGCCACAAACGCCAGAAGGCATCGAAAAACTCCGCAAGGTACGCGGCGAACTCGCTAGCCTGAACCCGCAGTTCTTCTCCGTCACCTATGGCGCCGGCGGCTCGACACGCGAGCGCACCTTTGCCGTGGTCAAGGAAATTGCCGCCGAAGGCTTCGACGCCGCGCCCCACCTCTCCTGCATCGGCTCCACCCGCGAGTCGATCCGCGAAATCCTCGCCGAATACAATGAAGCCGGCATCAAGCGCATCGTCGCGCTGCGTGGCGACCTCCCGTCCGGCATGGCCGAAACCGGCGAATTCCGTTACGCGAACGAACTCGTCGAATTCATCCGCGCCGAGACCGGCAACCACTTCAGTCTCGAAGTCGCCGCCTACCCGGAATGGCACCCGCAAGCCCGCAGCCCGAAGGACGACCTCGACGCCTTCGTGCGCAAGGTCAAGGCTGGCGCCAACTCGGCCATCACCCAGTATTTTTACAACGCCGATGCCTACTTCCACTTCGTTGACGAAGCCAAGGCACGGGGCGTCGACATCCCCATCATTCCCGGCATCATGCCCATTGCCGGCTTCACCAAACTGGCGCGCTTCTCCGACGCCTGCGGCGCCGACATTCCGCGCTGGATGCGCAAGAAGTTCGAAAGCTTCGGCGACGACAGCGACTCGATCCGCGCCTTCGGCCTCGATGTCGTGACCGAACTCTGCGAACGCCTTCTCAAGGGCGGCGCCCCCGGCCTGCACTTCTATTGCATGAACCAGTCGGCACTGACCACCGAAATCTGCCGCCGCCTCGGCTAAATTCAGGCGCAGCAGCCCAAACGCAAAAGCCGGCAACTGCCGGTTTTTGTCGTTTTCCGGGTTCACCGCAGCGGCGCTTGCGCTGGGAAAAAACGGGGCATAAGTTTCGGCTTTGCTTCAGGTTTCGGATGCGCCGGCCTATCGCCTGCCCGCTGATGCCGACGTCGTGCCAATACTCACCGCAACCGCTAAACTCTGACTTCCGTTGATAACAACAAGGGTGCCGGCAGCAACTGCCTCGGTGGTGCTGCCCAAAACATCATGAGTTCTGGCCGGTGGACTAAAGATCAACTCAAACTCGCTTTCCATTTGTATTGCCAATTGCCGTTCGGGAAACTGCATTCAAAAAATCCCGAAGTCGTTCAACTGGCTGAACTGATTGGCAGAACGGCGTCAGCAGTTGCCATGAAGCTGGTCAATTTCGCCAGCCTTGACCCGGCAATTACCAGCACCGGCCGCAAAGGCCTTGATGGCGCATCAAACCTCGACCGCGAAATCTGGGCTGACTTCCGTGCCGACTGGGAAGGCTTGGCCCTTGAGTGCGAACATCTCCGCGAGCAATTCGGCCTAATTCCTACGTTCGACCGTCCGGAAGCGGCAAAAACCGACGACTTCGAAATTCCTGATGATTTCACCGGCGAAAACCGCCGCGTTTTTTCCGAACAACGCATCAAGCAAAACTTTTTCCGCCGCGCCGTTCTAGCCAGCTACCGTGGCCGCTGCTGCATGTCCGGTCTCTCCGAGCCGCGCTTGTTGATCGCCAGCCATATCGTTCCGTGGAGCAAGGACAAGGCGAACCGGCTAAATCCAAGCAATGGACTTTGCCTTTCGGCCCTCCATGATCGGGCGTTTGATATAGGGTTGATTACCCTCAGCGACGACTGGAAAATCGTTCTGTCTGAAGAACTGCGAAAGCGTGACGAACCCTTCGTTCAGTCCGTTCTAAAACCACTGGAAGGCCGCACAATCGAGATTCCAGAACGCTTCGTTCCCGATGCCGCCTTTCTTCAGCGCCACCGTGCTGAAATTTTTCTGGACAATCGCTCGCGTTGTCAAACAGGTCTGGATGTCACTGGGCAGGAATATTTGAATGCAAAAATCTACCGTTTTCCATGAGGATGTTTTCTACAAACATTTCCGCCCATTCAGACACCCATTAGCGCGACACGACATTTGGGGCGGGCATGGACTTGAGACATTTGGCGACGACTTGCTACTGGCATTTGAGCACGACGAAAATCATGTATGGACTGTCGTGGATGGCGAAGAGATCAATGAGCAATGGATCATCCCCGGCTTTCATCGCGTCAATCGCATTTGCTTTCTGCTGACGGAGGTTGCGCACTTCGATGCGCCCATTGAATTTCGAATCGAACGCGGGCCTCACTCACTGACGCCCATTGGTCTGACTCGTCGGATAACCACGCTAAAACGAATTCTGAGTGAGAACAAAGCCAAAGATTGAGCGCTGCAGCAGATTCCAGATTTTTCCATTTTTCTGGTCGTCTACGCCCTGAAAGAAGGGCTCTTGGGGTGTAGCCCCCCCTCAAACTCGGCCAATTCCGCCACTCGCGAACAACTTTCAACCGCCCTCAACTGGCGGCAGATGGCGCGCCAGAGCCATGCTGTCATGCAGAAGGCGAAGCACGTCGATCTGTTTCTTCCCGTCGACGCTCTCTACCCGGAACATGATGAAGTGTCGACCTTTGCGTCCATTGCGGGCAACGTGGAGCGTCCGCACATTGCCGCCGATTTCTGGGCGCGCCTTGACGCCCGGGATGTCTGGGCCGGCGGCCAGCATTTTGAGTGCTGATGCGAGTGTTTCGGCATAAACCCGCGCCTGCGCCGGTCCGAAGTGCTCCGCCGTCCACCACAAGATTTGCACGTAGTCTGCCTCGGCGGCCGCCGCAAGGCGAACCGTCCAGGAATGCTCTGCCATTAGCTGCCGACCGTTGCCGCGGCGAGCGTTGCCAAATGCTGACCAAGTTCGTCTGCAGAATTAAAGCCGCGGAAGGCACCGGCGTCGATATCGGCAATACCGATCCGGGCGGCTTCGCGCAAGGCCAGCAAGCGCATGTCGTCCTCCGATTCGCGACGCTCGACCAGCCGCAAGCCCTCACGCAAGACTTCGCTGGCATTCTGGTAGCGACCGGTATTGACCAGTTGCTCAACAAATTGGGCTTGATGGTCGGTCAGGACAACATTTCGGGTCGGCATGTGACGCTCCTTCGTCAGACTTCATATTGGCATACTATGCCAACGAATCTTGGGTGGCAACATCGCCTTGGGTGCAACAGTCTCCAAAAAACAAAAAGGCGGCCGAGTCAGCCGCCTTTTCATTGCTACCAAGCATTCAGCAAGCTCAAACCTTGCGATAAACCTCCGCCCCCGTCTTCACGAACTCGACGGCCTTGGCCTCCATGCCTTTTTCAAGCGCCTCGTCTTCCTTGAGGCCCTGTGCAGCAGCAAAGTCGCGCACATCCTGCGTGATCTTCATCGAGCAGAAATGCGGGCCGCACATCGAGCAGAAGTGGGCGACCTTGGCCGATTCCTTGGGCAGGGTTTCGTCGTGGAATTCGCGGGCTTTATCCGGGTCGAGGCCGAGGTTGAACTGGTCTTCCCAGCGGAACTCGTAGCGCGCCTTCGAGAGCGCGTTGTCGCGGATCTGTGCACCGGGATGACCCTTGGCGAGGTCGGCGGCGTGGGCGGCGAGCTTGTAGGTGATGATGCCTTCCTTGACGTCGTCCTTGTCGGGCAGGCCGAGGTGTTCCTTCGGAGTCACGTAGCAGAGCATGGCCGTGCCGTACCAGCCGATCATCGCGGCACCGATGCCGCTGGTGATGTGGTCGTAGCCCGGCGCGATGTCGGTGGTCAAGGGGCCGAGGGTGTAGAACGGGGCTTCCTTGCAGTATTCGAGCTGCAGGTCCATGTTCTCCTTGATCAGGTGCATCGGTACATGACCCGGGCCTTCGATGATGGTCTGTACGTCGTGCTTCCAGGCGATCTCGGTCAGCTCGCCCAAGGTCTTCAACTCACCCAGCTGCGCTTCGTCGTTGGCGTCGTAGATCGAGCCGGGACGCAGGCCGTCGCCGAGGCTGAAGGCGACGTCGTAGGCCTTCATGATTTCGCAGATTTCCTCGAAGTGGGTGTAGAGGAAGCTTTCCTTGTGGTGCGCCAGGCACCACTTGGCCATGATCGAGCCGCCGCGGCTGACGATACCCGTCATTCGGTTGGCGGTCATCGGGATGTAGCGCAGCAGCACGCCGGCGTGGATGGTGAAGTAGTCGACGCCCTGTTCGGCCTGCTCGATCAGTGTGTCGCGGAAGATTTCCCAGGTCAGGTCTTCGGCCTTGCCGTTCACCTTTTCCAGCGCCTGGTAGATCGGCACGGTACCGATCGGCACCGGCGAATTGCGGATGATCCACTCGCGGGTTTCGTGGATGTTCTTGCCGGTGGAGAGATCCATCACCGTGTCGCCGCCCCAGCGGATCGACCAGGTCATTTTCTCAACTTCTTCCTGAATGCTGGAGCCGAGCGCGGAGTTGCCGATGTTGGCGTTGATCTTGGTGAGGAAGTTGCGGCCGATGATCATCGGCTCGCTTTCCGGGTGGTTGATGTTGTTCGGGATGATGGCGCGGCCGCGGGCGACTTCGCTGCGCACGAATTCCGGCGTGATTTGAGCCGGAATGCTGGCGCCGAAGCTTTGGCCGGGGTGCTGGCGGGTCAGCAGCGACGCCATTTTTTCGCCCATTTTTCCGGTCGACCGCAGGGACTCGATATAGACGGCGCGATTGAGGTTCTCGCGAATCGCGACGTACTCCATTTCCGGGGTGATGATGCCTTTGCGGGCGTAGTGCATCTGCGAGACGTTGGCACCGGCCTTGGCGCGACGTGGCTTGCGATGCAGGCCGGGGAAACGCAGTTCGTCGAGCGCCTTGTCGGCGGCCCGCTGGCGGCCGTATTCGGAAGTCAGGTCCGGCAGTTCCTCGGTGTCACCACGTTCGGCAATCCACTGCGCGCGCAGCGCCGGCAGGCCGGAGCGGATGTCGATCTTCGCCGCCGGGTCGGAGTAAACGCCGGAGCAGTCGTAAACGAAGATCGGCGGATTCTGTTCACCTCCCATTCCGGTCGGCGTGTCGGCCTGGCTGATCTCGCGCATCGGCACCTGGATATCCGGGCGCGAACCCTCGACATAAATCTTGCGGGAATTCGGCAGCGGCTGGATGGCGGCCTCGTCGACATGGGCATTGGCGGCGAGGAAGGTGTCTTTGGCGTTCATGAGTGCTCCGTGCTTGAAATCAGCGGGCTGAGACGGCGAGGGAGCGACAAAAGTTCGATGAAAGAATCGTCACGAACATCCGTTTCCCTGTCCGGCATGACCCGATCAGGTTCGAAGGGTATTTCTCAGTCATCTGCGCAAAACGCAACGGCGACACCCCTAACGAGAGGCTGCAAGTTACTGGAATTACAGGCAAAACGCAAGAAAGCCCTTATCCTTGCGGTAAGCTTGCTCAAGATTTCCAGAATCCGGTCGAAATACGTCTGGTAACCATACGAATTCAAAGAATAAAACTGAGGGTTTTCATATGCGCCTAGCACCGATCGCCATCCTGCTGGCCGGCCTGCCGCTCTCCGCGGCCGCCGCGCCGACCTGGCAGACCATTTCCTCCGAGCCCGGAAAACGTATCGAACTCGACCGCACCAGCATCAAGCGTGAGGGCAACGTCGTTCAGGCCCAAGGACGCGTTGTCCTCGAGAAGGAACTGATCGACGGCAAGTCCGGCGCCGGTTATCGCGTCATCGAGGCCATCACCCGCTACGATTGCACCGGCCGCAACGCCAACACCATCAAGCGCATCTACAAAAAGAATGAAAGCGAAGTCGTCCGCGAAGAGGAGACCAAGGGTGCCGAGCTACCGGTCCGCTCCGGCACACTCGACGACAAGGTGCTGCGCGAGGTCTGCCGCCCACCCAAGGACAGCCAGGCCGAAATCGCCCAGAAAGCGAACGAGGCAGCCACCCAGTTGAAAGCGGCCAACGACGCGCTGCTGAAGAAGGAAATGGCCAAAGCCGAGAAGCCGCCGGTGGTCAAGGCGGCGGATAGCGGGCACGGTGAGCAATCCGCTATTCCGTCGATCCGGCCGAACCTGAAAGCGCAGATGGAAGCCGCCAAGGAGTCGGCCAAGGAAGCTGCGCCACCCCCGGCACCTGCGAAGGAAGCACCTTCACCCGCCAAGCCGAAGCCGTCGATGGTGGTCGTCAAGACCTCGGCCTATGATGCCCCGCCGGCGCCCAAGCCAAAGAAACCGGCAAAGCAGGAAGGCTACATGCTCGAAGTCTCGCCCAGCGGGGCCGTCGTGCAGCACGCCCACACCCACTGGGGCTACGAAGGCGCCGGTGGACCGGAAAACTGGGCCAATCTCGACCCGAAGAACAAGGTTTGCGCCACCGGAGAACGGCAGTCACCGATCGACATCAAGGACGGCATCAAGGTCGATCTGGAGCCAATCCAGTTCAGCTACCGCCCGTCGAATTTCCGCATCATCGACAACGGCCACACCCTGCAAGTCAGTGTCGGCGAGAGCGCCATCACGCTGACCGGCAAGACCTACGAGCTGGTCCAGTTCCACTTCCACCGCCCTTCCGAAGAAAAGATCAACGGCCAGCGCTTCGACATGGTCGCGCATCTCGTGCATAAGGCGGATGATGGATCGCTGGCGGTCATTGCCGTATTAATGGAGCGCGGCAGCGAAAACCCCTTCATCCAGACGCTGTGGAACAACATGCCGCTGGAGAAGAACCAGCCTGTCTCCCCGCCCACCGTCGTCATCGACCCGGCAAACCTGCTGCCGGCCAGCCGCAACTACTACACCTACATGGGCTCGCTGACGACGCCGCCATGCAGCGAGGGCGTCCTGTGGCTGGTCATGAAGCAGCCGGTTCAGGTTTCGCAGGACCAGATCAACATTTTCAGCCGCCTGTATCGCAACAACGCCCGGCCGATCCAGCAGACCAGCGGCCGCCTGATCAAGGAAGGCCGCTGAGGTCATACGCTCGGTGCAGCCCGCGCTTGACCAGCCGCAAGGACGAATGGTAACTTAATGACCAGTCAGTCATTAAGTTACCATGCTGCCCGCCACCGCCCCCCGCAAACGCCGCAAGGAAGCCCGCCCGGCTGAATTGCTCGCCGCCGCCCTGATGCTTTTTGTCGACAAGGGCTACGCCGCCACATCGCTTGAGCGGGTGGCATCGCACGCGGGGGTCAGCAAGGGCACGCTTTACCTCTACTACGAGAGCAAGGAAGCACTATTCAAGGCGGTGATTCAGGAAGGCATCGTTCCGGTCATTGCCGAAAATGAAGCAATAGCTGCCCAGCACACCGGCAGCAGTTTCGAACTGCTGCAACGTCTGCTCGACAACTGGTGGACCAAGATCGGCCAGACCGCCTATGCCGGCATACCCAAGCTGATGGTGGCCGAGGCACGCAACTTCCCGGAAATCGCCCAGTACTACTACGAAAACGTCATCAGCCGTGGTCGCCGTCTGGTCGGCACTGCGCTGATGCGCGGCATGGACAGCGGGGAGTTTCGCCGCATGGACGTCGAAACAACCATCGATGTCGTCATCGCGCCCATCCTCATGCTGCTGATCTGGCGCTATTCGCTGGCTTGCTGCCAGTCGGACGCCAGTGACCCACGCCATTATCTGCAGATCCATCTCGATTTGCTGCGACAGGGGCTCTGCGGGAGTCAGGTATAATCTTGTTTTGTCGGAACCAATATATTAGCCTATGCTAATATTAAGCCTGCGGAGACTTTAATGAATATCGAGCAAGCACGCTTCAACATGATCGAGCAGCAGATCCGGCCGTGGGAGGTTCTGGATCCGAACGTGCTCGACCTGCTCTTCGTCGTCAAGCGCGAGGATTTCGCACCTGCGGCTTATCGCAATCTGGCATTCGCTGATATGGAATTGCCGATCGGCCAGGGCCAGGTCATGCTCGCACCGCGTGTCGAAGCCCGCCTGACGCAGGAGCTTGGTCTCAAAAAGACCGACAAGGTGCTGGAGATCGGCACCGGCAGCGGTTACATGGCCGCCCTGATGGCCGCCCGTGCCGAACACGTGGTCACCGTCGAATGCCGCCCCGAACTGGCCGAGATGGCCAAGACCAACCTGGGCAATGCCGGCATCGGCAATGTCACCGTTGAAACCGGCTGCGGCGCCAACGGCTGGGCCTCGCGCGGCCCTTACGATGCCATCGTCCTTTCCGGCTCGGTCAGCAGCGTCCCTGAATCCATTCTCAAGCAACTCCGCGTAGGCGGCCGTCTGGCTGTTGTCGTGGGTGAAGCCCCGGTCATGGAAGCCCAGCTGATCACCTGCACCGCTGATGGCGTTTACAACACCGTCAACCTGTTCGAGACCGTCATCCCGGCGCTCGACGGGGGGACGTCGAAGGAAAGCTTCTCGTTCTGATGAAACAGATTCGCGCACGACAACTGGCTGACTGGCTGGCCGACACCAGCCGCCCCCAACCGGTCCTGCTGGATGTGCGCGAACCCTGGGAGTTCGAACTTTGCCAGATCGGCGGCTCGGTGCACATCCCCATGCACCTGCTGCCGATGCGCTGCGACGAAGTCGACCCGGATCGTGATGTAGTTGTCATCTGCCACCATGGCGGACGCAGCATGCAGGTCGCGATGTTCCTCGAACGCAAGGGCTACGGCAGCGTCCATAACCTCTCGGGCGGGGTTGAAGCCTGGGCTGGCGAAGTCGATCCTTCAATGCGCCGTTACTGAGGACGTCATGAAAACCCTTGCCTGGCTGCTGCTTACCCCCCTGCTTGCCACCTCCGCCCATGCGGCTGACCTGATGCAGATCTATCGCGACGCACAGGACAACGATGCGGCCTTCGCTGCCGCCCGCTACACGGCGGAAGCCGGTCGCGAGAAACTGCCGCAGGGGCGCGCAGGCCTGTTGCCCAGCCTCTCCCTGTCGGGCAACACGGTGTGGAACGAGAACGATATCTCCTTCCATAACGGCAACCCCCTCGCCAAGCCACGCTTCAACGGTAACGGTTATCAACTGACGCTGAGCCAACCGCTCTTCCGCTGGCAGAACTGGATCGCCTACGACCAATCCAAGCTGCAGGTCGCCCAGGCCGAAGCCAACCTCGCCCAGGCACGCCAGGATTTGATACTGCGTACGGCTCAGGCCTATTTCGATGTACTCAACGCCGGCGAGAACCTGACCGCAGTGCGCGCCAACAAGGCGGCCATCGTTCAGCAACTTGAACTCGCCAAGAAGAGTTTCGAGGTCGGCACGGCAACGATTACCGACACCCATGAAGCTCAGGCTCGCTTCGACCTTGCGGTTGCACAAGAGATTGCTGCCGAAAGTGACCTGGAGGTCAAGCGACGCGCCCTGCAGGCCATTATTGCCAAAGAGCCGGGTGCGCTGGCCGGGCTGCGCAGGAATGCCGAATTGACACCACCGCAGCCGAACGACATGAATGCCTGGGTTGGTACTGCCGAGAGGGACAGCATCAATGTCCAGATCGCCCAGGCCAACGCCGATCTGGCGGCTCGCGAGGTGGATCGTCAGCGCGCTGGCCATTACCCGACGCTAGATCTCGTCGCTAACTACGGTGAGTCGAAAACCTTTGCCTCAACCGCACTGGGAATGCTCGACACGCAGTATCAGAACGTTGGTTTGCAAATCAACGTACCGCTATTCCAAGGTGGCTCTGTCGCCTCGCGCGAACGGGAGGCCAGTGCCAACCGCGCGGCGGCAGCCTCGACGCTCGAAAACGTCCGCCGCAACGCGGCGCTGTCCGCCCGTCAGTCTTATCTGGGTGTCGCCAACGGCCTGGCCCAGGTGCGCGCACTGAAAGCGGCCCTGGTGTCATCGCAATCGGCCCTGGAATCAAACAAGCTGGGCTATGAAGTGGGCGTTCGCATCAATATCGATGTACTCAATGCTGACAATCAGGTTTATGTCACCCGCCGTGATCTGGCCAAGGCGACCTTCGATACGCTTCTGGCGCAGTTGCGCCTGAAAGCGGCGATCGGCGCGCTGGGCGAAGAGGACGTCGCGCAAATCAACGCCCTGCTCGATCCATCGACGCCGCAATAAGCGCCACCGTCCGTTGCGTCGCCCCACGATGGGCGGCGGCGAATGACCGCGCAGCGGCACGCATTTCCTCTCGTGAAGAAACATCCGCCAGCAGGCGTTTAGCCCTCTGACCCAAGTCGGCCGCATCAGCAACCCGCAACGCAGCCCCCGCAGCAATGGCATCCTCGGTCGCCTGCTTGAAATTGAAGGTGTGCGGCCCGATCAATACCGGACAGCCGCAGGCCGCGGCCTCGATCAGATTTTGCCCACCCAGCGGCAGCAGACTGCCCCCGATGAAGGACAAATCTGCCACGGCGTAATAGGCAACCATTTCCCCCATGCTGTCGCCAAGCCAGACGTCGATATCCGCAGCCGGCAACCCGGTACTCCGCCTGCCGACACGCAGGCCGCGTTGCGTGAGCAGAGTCGCGACTTCATCGAAGCGCTGCGGATGCCGCGGAACGATGACCAATAGCGCAGCATGGTCGCCGTCAGCCCTCCAGGAATCAACAACCAGTTGTTCCTCCCCTTCGCGAGTGCTAGCAGCAAGCCAGACCGGGCGGCCCGACAGCGTTGACCGCCACTGATGGCCGAGGTCCAGCAGGGCGGGAGGTGGCGTCACGTCAAACTTGAGGTTGCCGCAAACATCAACCGGCGACGCCCCAAGTGCCCGGAGCCGCTGAGCATCGCCATCGGTCTGCGCCGCGACCCCAGCCAGATTCGCAAACGCCGGACATGCCAGCGCCGCAATACGCTGATAGCCCCGCGCCGATCGCGCCGACAGTCGGGCATTTGCCAGGAATACCGGCACACGGTGACGCTTGGCCGATGCCAGCACGTTCGGCCAGATTTCGGTCTCCATCAGCACCCCGAAACCGGGCGAAAAATGACGGAAAAACCGGTTCACCGCAAAGGGCAGATCGTAAGGCAAATAAGCCTGGATCACACGGTCGCCATAAACTTGTGCACCGGCATCGCGACCTGTTGGCGTCATGCCGGTCAGCAGGATGCGATGCGTCGGCCATTGCCGCTGCAAAGCTTCGATCAGGGGCTGGGCAGCACGGGTTTCGCCGACGGATACGGCATGCACCCAGATCAGCGGGCCGGCAGGAGCGACAGAATAGCGACCGAAACGCTCGCCAACATGGCGCAGGTAGTCGGGTTGGTTCCGCGCCCGCCAGACAAGTCGCAGCCAGATCAGCGGCGTCAGCAGAAAAAACAGCAGCGTATAGAGCGTCCGGGCCATCAGGACAGTACCGATGTCAGCGCGTCAATCACCAGCGACACAGCGGGCGTCTGACCCTTGCCACCCAGATTGCGGTGAAACCCGGGGCCGAGAACGCCGGTCAGGCCTGGCTCGGTGGCCGTATATAGCGCCACCGTGGGCACCGACAAGGCCACAGCGAGATGACTGAGACCAGTATCCACTCCCACCACCGCCCGCGCATCGGCCAGCAGCGCTGCCAGTTCCGGCAATTTCATCGACGGGGCGGCGATGGCACCGGGAATCACCTTCGCCAGTCGCGCCGCGCGCTGGCGTTCGACCGAATTACCGGCGGGCAGCACGGCCAGGAAGCCTTTTACCGCCAGCTGTTCGCCCAGTGCCACCCAGTGGTCTTCCGGCCATAACTTATCGTCGCGGCTGGTCGCCGTCAGGAAAACCAGATAGGGGCGCGTCGGCTGCCAGTCAAAACGGGCGGCCGGCGCCGCAATACCGTAGTCCGGATCACCCCTCAGCGCGTAACCCAGTGCCCTGGCCGCTAGTTCGCGATTACGAACGACGGCATGCAGTTGCCGCGAGACGCCTGCATGGCGGTCATAGAAACGGGCCGCCAAGGGTTCACGGGCCGAGGCCGCGTCGTAACCGAGTTTGGGGCCAATCGCCTGGCTGGCAATCAGTGCACTTTTTACCAAGCCCTGCGTGTCGAGCACGGCATCGTAATCACGTTCACGCAACGAGCGCCGCAGGGCGCCAATTTCACTCCAGGTACCGCCATCGAAGAGTTGCTTACGCCAGCGCCGGACGGCCACCGGCAAAACCCGACCGACGCCCGGATGCAGTCGCGGGATCGCGGAGAAACTCTCCTCGACGCACCAGTCGATGGCGGCATCGGGCCACTGACGGCGAATATCGGTGACCACGGGCAAATTGTGAATCACATCGCCGAGCGAGGAAGTTTTCACGATCAGAATGCGCATCGGCGGATAAAATGGCTGCTTTCGAAGTGCCAATTATAAATGCCCGCCACGCGCCAGCCGCTTTCCGTCGCCATTATCACGCTCAATGCCGCCAACCAGCTCGAGGCTTGTCTGCAGAGCGCACGCTTTGCGGATGAGATTGTGGTTGTCGATTCAGGCAGCACGGATGGCACGCAGGCGCTGGCCGAGCGCTGCGGTGCGCGGGTGTTGCAACAGGACTGGCTGGGCTTCGGGCCACAGAAGCAATTTGCGATTGAAGCCGCACGCCACGACTGGGTGCTGTGCCTCGATGCCGACGAACGGGTAACACCGGCCTTGCAGGCAGCCATCGAATCTGCCCTCGAAATTAGCCAGACTTCCGCGTCGACCTCAGCAGCCCCGCATGCCTTCCGATTTCCGCGCTGCAATCGTTTTCTCGGTCGCTATCTCAAGCACGGCGAGGGTTACCCGGACTGGAGCCTCCGCCTTTTCGACCGTCGTCATGCCCGCTGGTCCGATGACGCTGTGCACGAAAAAGTGCTCTGCGATGGCCCGATCGGTACGCTGGCGGGAGACTTGCTGCATGATTCGGCCGAATCGCTGAGCAGCTATTTGACCAAGCAGAACCGCTACACCTCGCTCGCCGCGGACATGGCGCTGCTGGCCGGCAAGCGCAGCAGCCTGGGCCGAGTAGCACTGAGTCCGCTGGTGCGCTTCATCAAGTTCTATTTCATCCGCCAGGGCTTCCGCGATGGCCTGCCCGGCTTCGTTCATATCGCCATCGGCTGCTTCAACAGCATGATCAAGTATGCCAAGATGCTGGAGCGCCAGAATGCTGCACCGCGTTAAAATACCGACTTTCTCGACAAGGACGTTTCCGTGAAAACTCTCGTCACCGGCGCTGCCGGCTTCATCGGCATGACCACCTCATTGCGCCTGCTGGCGCGTGGCGACGAAGTTGTCGGCCTCGACAACCTCAATGACTATTACGAGGTGTCGCTCAAGGAAAACCGCCTCAAGCGCCTGACCAGCCACGCCAATTTCCGCTTTGTGAAGCTTGATGTCGCCGACCGACCGGGAATGGAAAAGCTGTTTGCCGTGGAGAAGTTCGACAAGGTGATCCACCTCGCTGCCCAGGCCGGCGTGCGATACTCGCTGAAGAACCCGCATGCCTATGTCGACAGCAACCTGGTCGGCTTCATGAACATCCTTGAAGGCTGTCGCCACAACCAGGTCCAGCATCTGGTCTACGCTTCCAGTTCCAGCGTCTATGGCGGCAATACCAAAATGCCTTTCTCGGAGCACGACAGCGTCGATCACCCGGTCAGCCTGTACGCTGCAACCAAGAAGGCCAACGAGCTGATGGCGCATACCTACAGCCACCTCTACGGCCTGCCGACGACCGGCCTGCGCTTCTTCACCGTCTATGGCCCATGGGGCCGGCCGGACATGGCGCTCTTCCTGTTCACCAAGGCGATCCTCGAAGGCCGTCCGATCGATGTGTTCAATCACGGCAACATGCAACGCGACTTCACCTACGTTGACGACATCGTCGAGGGCGTGATTCGCGTCACCGACCGCACAGCTGCGGTGAACCCGGAATATGACCCGATTTCAGCGGATCCGGCGACCAGCGACGCACCCTATCGTGTCTTCAATATCGGCAACAACAACCCGGTTCAGCTGCTCGACTTCATTGGCGCCATCGAAAACGCACTGGGCATGAAGGCGGAAAAGCGCCTGCTGCCGCTGCAGGATGGCGACGTGCCGGCCACCTATGCCGACACCGCCCTGCTCGATGACTGGGTCGGCTTCGCGCCGGCCACGCCGGTGCAGGAAGGCGTCAGCCGCTTCATCGCCTGGTATCGCGATTACTACAAGGTTTAAGGAGCCACCCCCATGTGCGGTATCGTTGCGGCAGCAGCCGGCAAGAACATCGTCCCCATCCTGATCGAAGGCCTGAAGAAACTCGAATACCGGGGCTATGACTCCGCCGGTATCGCGGTCATTGGCGCCGGCGCCATCGAGCGCGTGCGCGCCGTCGGGCGCGTTGCCGAACTCGAAGTCGCCTCAGCCGGCACAGCAGCAGTCACCGGCATAGCCCACACCCGCTGGGCCACCCACGGCGTGCCCGCCGAGCGCAATGCCCACCCGCATGTGTCCGGGGACATTGCCGTCGTGCACAACGGCATCATCGAAAACTACGAAAGCCTGCGGTCCGAACTCAGCGCCAAGGGCTATGTCTTCACCTCGGACACGGATACCGAAAGCATCGCCCACCTCGTTCAGGACACCCTCAAGGCTGAGCCGGACCTGTTCACCGCCGTCCGCCTCGCCTGCCAGCGCCTGGTCGGCGCCTATGCCATCGCTGTCATCGACCACAAGCAACCGGGCAAGATCATCGTCTCCCGCGAAGGCTCACCACTACTGCTCGGTCTCTCCGAGACTGGCAACTACGCTGCCTCCGATGCTTCGGCCCTGCTCCAGGCCACTCGCAACATGGTCTATCTCGAAAATGGCGACATTTCCGAGTTGACCGCAGACCGCGTCCGCATCGCCCGTCTTGACGGCACGCCGGTTGAGCGCCCAGTCAATGTCTCGCAACTCTCCGCCGCCGCTGTCGAACTCGGCAACTTCAAGCATTACATGCAGAAGGAAATCTTCGAGCAGCCGGATGCGCTGGCCAATACCCTCCAAATCGTTGGTGGCAGCAAGACCATCCAGCCCGGCATCTTCGGCGCCGAGGCCGCCCACCTGCTGCAGGACGTCGATTCCATCCTCATACTCGCCTGCGGCACCAGCGCCCACTCCGGCCTGACCGCCCGCTACTGGCTCGAAGCCATCGCCGGCGTTCCCTGCAATGTCGAAATCGCCAGCGAATACCGCTACCGTACCTCGGTCGCCAACGCCCGCCAGCTGATCGTCGCCATTTCCCAGTCCGGCGAAACCGCCGATACGCTCGCCGCCCTGCGCCACGCCAAGAGCCTCGGCCAGATGAAGACCCTGGCCATCTGCAACGTCCCGGAATCCGCCATCGTTCGTGAGTCCGCGCTGCGCTTTATCACCCGTGCCGGCCCCGAAATCGGCGTCGCCTCAACCAAGGCCTTCACCACCCAACTCGCCGCGCTCTTCTTGCTGACGCTGGTCATGGCCAAGGTCCGCCATCGCCTGACTGCAGAGCAGGAAAGTGCCTTCATCGACCAGCTCCGCCACCTGCCGGTCGCCGTTCACAAGGTGCTTGAGCTTGAGAACGACATTGAGATCTGGGCCAAGCGCTTCGCTGACAAGCATCATGCCCTCTTCCTCGGCCGCGGTCGCCATTATCCGATCGCCCTTGAGGGCGCATTGAAGCTCAAGGAAATTTCCTACATCCACGCCGAAGCCTACCCGGCTGGCGAACTCAAGCATGGTCCGCTGGCCTTGGTCGATGCCGACATGCCGGTCATTTCGATCGCGCCCAACGATCAGTTGCTCGACAAGTTGAAGTCGAACCTCAAGGAAGTCCAGGCCCGGGGCGGGGAACTCTATGTCTTTGCCGATGCCGATTCGGAAATTCCGGCCGCCGAAGGCGTCCATGTCCTTTGCCTGCCCGAACATTACGGCGAACTCTCGCCCATCCTGCACGTGATCCCGCTGCAACTGCTCTCCTACCATGCGGCGCTGGTCAAGGGCACGGATGTGGACAAGCCGCGGAATCTGGCAAAATCGGTGACGGTGGAGTAAATCCTTGGCCACCTACGCCATCGGGGACATTCAGGGCTGTTACGACTCCCTGCAGGCCCTCCTTGCGCGTTGCGCCTTTGACCCGACCGCCGACCGTCTCTGGCTCGTGGGCGACCTAGTCAACCGTGGGCCGAAGTCGCTGACCACCCTGCGCTTCATCCGCTCACTGGGTGACGCTGCTGTCACGGTTCTCGGCAACCACGACCTATACCTGTTGATGGTTGCCGAGGGGGGCGCCAAATTCCGTGGCAAGGACGACACACTGCAGGAAATCTTCGATGCACCGGACTGTGGGGACCTGCTGTATTGGCTGCGCCATCAACCGCTGTGCTATACAGAAGGCGAATATTGTATGGTGCATGCCGGCCTGTTGCCGCAATGGACCGCTGCGCGCGCCCGGGAGCTTGCTGGCGAGGTCGAAGCTGCCTTGCAAGGGCCAAATTTCCGTGAATTCATCCTCAATCTCTGGGGTAGCGAGCCTGCTGGCTGGTCGGATGATCTGTCGGGCTGGCAACGCTTGCGGGTCATTGTCAATGCGATGACACGAATGCGTTTTTGCACCCTCGACGGCATCATGGAATTCAAGGTCAAGGGCAAACTGGCCAACGCACCAGCCGGGCACCTGCCGTGGTTTGATCTACCTGATCGCCAAAGCCGGGATGCCGTTCTCGTCACCGGTCACTGGTCGGCACTGGGGCTCAAGGTAGAACCCAACTTCCTGGCACTCGATTCCGGTTGCCTGTGGGGCGGCCACCTTACCGCGGTTCGACTGGAAGACCGAGCGGTGTTTCAGGTTCCATGCTCACCAACGGAAGCCCGGCCGCTGAAGCGATAGCCTGTCGCGCTGCCAACGCCACCTGTTTTCTGTCTTCGCCCGAGGGCCCCAGCAACGGCGTGGTGCTCAAGCGTACGACAAGCTGCCGCTCGTGCAGGATAGCGCTGATACAAGCACCCAGACTGATATCTCCGTCGTATCTCGGCGCCAGACTGCGTTCACCGTCAGCCGCCCAATATGACAGGGCGACCGGTAACACCGGCCGTCCCGCCGCCAGCGCCGGCTGGATCAAGGCTGCATGGAAATGCAGCAGGCTCCTGCCGTCAGTAGTCGTTCCCTCCGGAAAGACCGCAACGTACTTACCGGCGTCAAGTATGTCGGCAATGGCCGCGTTGATTAGCCGCGCATGGCCGCGGCTGCCCCGGCGCAAAAAAATGGTATCGCTTTTGGCAGCCAACCAGCCGAACAGGGGCCAGGCACGAATGTCGTCCTTGGCAACAAAGGCCGAGGGCAAAACCGCGTTGATCACGAAAATATCCAGCCACGAAATGTGATTGGCTACGATGAGGCAACCGGGCATGGCATGACGGGTGTTCGCCTCGACACGCACCCCGAAAGCGTCGACCAGCGCAGCCGACCAGTCACGCTTCAGACGCAGTCTGGCCGGGTCGCCACAAAACGGGAACAACAGCAATGTTGCCACTGCACCACACATCAGTAACAGCAGGATGCGAAGAATGCGATAGGCACGCAACCAGATGGGCGCAGTATTCAGTGGTACGCTCAGTTTTCCTGTCCCAGATAATGGCGTGCATAACGCCCGGTGACCTTGGCCATGGGCATCAGGATCGGCAGATCGGCGGTATTGAAATCAGGGTCCCACGCGGGTTCACCGCAGATCCAGGCACCGGCGCGAAGGTAGCCCTTGATAAGCGGTGGCGTATCCGCCGGGCGGTCCTGCTGCAACGCAGCCAACGGCAAGGGACAGCGGGGAAAGACCCGATACTCCTGCGGCCCGAGATGGTCGGGGGCGAGCCGGTGATAGAGACTGGCGGCAACGTGTCCCCCATCGGCCATGCTGATCGAAGCGCAGCCCATCAGGTAATCGTAGCCACGCTCGGTCATGTATTGCGCCAAACCTGCCCAAAGCAGGGTAATGGTCGCTCCGCTACGATAGTCAGGATGGACACAGGAACGGCCGATTTCGACCAGTCGGGGACGCAGATGCTGCAAACGGGTAAGGTCGAACTCATTCTCAGAATAATAGCCGATCTGGCGAGCGCGCTCGGGCGGCAGGATGCGGTAAGTACCGACAACATCGCCTGTACGCATGTCGCGGACAATCAGATGATCGCAATGCGGATCATAGACATCGTGATCGACACCTGGAATCCGGCTGGGAAGATTGGCCCCCATTTCTCCGGCAAAAACACGGTAGCGCAAACGCTGCGCCTCGAGAATATCACTCTGTCCATGCGCCAGATTGACCGCCAGACTCGGGCGGGCTGCGCGGCGACGGGCCGCGGAAAGGTCTGACTGTTCCATGCTGTTCTCCACTGATGTTGTGGTGAACAGTCTGTAAGGCGCGCGTTACGTGGTGATTGCAGCCGCTTTACGCGAAGGTTTCAGCGGGTGACGCGGGTTTCGCTACCGGAAAGCACACGTACCCGATCTCCGGGTCTGAATTCGCGCGGATCGCCTTCCTGAACGACAGCGATGATACGACCACCATCAAGCTTGACCGTGATTTCCATCGCTTGCCGGCGCGTCACACCTTCTTCTATCGCACTGCCGGCGATCGCCCCGGCAACGGCACCAATCACGGCCGCAACCGCTGCCCCTTTGCCGCCCCCAACCGTGCTCCCGGCAATACCACCGACCGCTCCGCCAGCGATGGTGCCCGCCGGTGATTTGGTACCTTCCATCAAGACTTCGCGAACCGATTCGACAACGCCCATACGCACCGTCTGTTCCCGCCGCGCCTGATCGCGGGTATACACGTCACCCGACTTGCTGCTGGCACAACCAGCCAGTGCAAGCACGGCCAGCAACAGGCAGAGTGTCTTTTGCATCTTGCGCTCCTACCAGGGGGCATAGCCAAACGCCCGCCGGAAACGTGCCGCGATTTCTTCGCGGCCGGGTTGATGATTTTGCCCACCTCGGTGAGCGATCTTGATTGCGCCCATGACCGCAGCCAGGCGGCCTGTCGTCAGCCAATCCACGCCATTGGCGATACCATACAGCAAACCGGCGCGGTAGGCGTCGCCGCAGCCTGTGGGATCGACCACCGCATCTGCTTCAACGCACGGGATGTCGTGGCGTTGACCATCAGTGTAAATCTCCGATCCTTCACCGCCCCGCGTGACGATCAGTGCCCTCAAGTCACCAGCCAGTTGCTCCAGGCTGCGGCCGGTGCGATCGCACAATAGTTTGGCCTCGTAGTCATTGAAACAGGCGTAATCGGCCAGCCCGATGAAGTCGAGCAGTTCGTCGCCGCTGAACATTGGCAAGCCTTGACCCGGATCGAATATAAAGGATATTCCAGCCGCTGCAAAATCGCGGGCATGCTGCATCATCCCTTCTCGGCCGTCGGGAGCAACGATGCCGAGTGATGCCTGGCTGCGGTCAACCTTGTTCAGGTGCGAAAAACTCATCGCCCCGGGATGGAAGGCTGTGATCTGGTTATCGTCGAGATCCGTGGTTATGAAAGCCTGGGCGGTAAAGCTGCCTGGCACCTGACGGACATGCTCGCGTGACAAGCCCAGTTGGTCAAGCCGTGCCAGATAAGGCGCTGCATCATCACCGACCGTCGCCATGATCTGAGGCGCTCCGCCGAGTAACATCAGGTTATAGGCAATATTGCCGGCGCAGCCTCCAAACTCGCGCCGCATTTCCGGCACCAGAAAGGCGACGTTAAGAATGTGAATCTGCTCGGGGAGGATGTGATTCCTGAATCGGTCCTGGAAGACCATGATGTTGTCGAAAGCCAGGGAACCGCAGATCAGTGTCGTCATATGAGAAATCAGGGATAAAAAACAAACAATCGATAGCCGGCAGCGCCGATGTCTTTGGCTTCGATCCAGAGACGGACGGCAAGTTCGCCATTCGCCGCAAAAGCATCCGGGGGCGTACCCGGCGGCAAGTAGTCTGCCGGCAACAAAACCTTGCGCGTCACCACTGTATCGTGGGTATCGGTCATGCTCAGTTCCAAAGCCGGCCAGTCCTGGGCATAGTCAGCACGATTTTGCAGCGTGGCCTGCAAGACGAATAAACCACGCGCATTGTCGGATTGCAGATCGGAGCTCTCGATGGCTACGCGGTCTGCATTACGCGGCAGAGGTACCGCAACGCCCGCGAGCAAGTAGACTCCACTGAGCGAGGGGAAGCGGATACTGAGTTCGGTACGGAAGTGATAGAAGAGCTGTGAGGACAGCGCCAGCAGCAGCAAGACCGCAACAAGCGCAAATGGCCAGACAAGCCTCGGGCGCAGTTCAGGCTCGAAACTGCCCAGTCCGTTGCCAGCCAGCGTACCAGCTGCCCAGCGGTTATATGCCGGTGTCTCAGCGAGGTCGCGCGCCGCGACCAAACCGGCATCCCGCGCCGCTTCTGTGGAGGCTTCGACAGACTCGTCGACCGACGGAAGCGCGCTGACGGCTTTCTTGTCCGCACCAGCTCGCTCTGGCTCCGGAACAAAATTTGTGGTCCAAGCAATGTTTTCGGAAACAACACGCTCCACCTCGTGACCTGTTTTCCGATCAGGGTGCGTAGCGACTTCGGGCTCTTGCTGGAGGTGATCGAACGCGTTGAAGACTGCCTCACAGTGCCCACAACGGACCTTGCCGGCTTTCAGGCGCAACTGCTCGGAAGTGACGCGAAAGATCGTGCCACATTCCGGGCAGCGGGTGCGCATCAGGGTTTAACCCCTGTCAGGCACACCCAGTCCTCGCGTGAATCAGCCACCGACATCGGCAGCCATTGTGCGTAAATGGCAATAATCTCGTCGGCCTGTTCCCGCAGGATGCCGGATAGCGCCAAGCGTCCTCCTGAGCGGACGTGGGCGCAGATGGCAGGCGCCAGCACGCGTAGAGGATTGGAAAGAATATTGGCCACGACGACATCATACTCGCCAGCCAGCGCCTGCGCCGAGTCTTCAAATACTGCTGCAACAGCATTGCGCTCGGCATTCGACCGCGCCGATTCAACTGCCTGCGGGTCAATGTCAACGCCGGCAACCCGGCCGGCACCCAATCGGGCGGCAGCAATCGCTAGAATGCCGGAGCCGCAGCCATAGTCGAGCACAGAGCAACCGGCGGTGACGCTGCGCTCCAGCCACTCCAGACAGAGGCGCGTGGTCGGATGGGAACCGGTACCAAATGCCATGCCCGGGTCGAGAATCAGGTTGATCGCTTCAGAATCCGGAGATTCGTGCCATGAAGGCACGATCCAAAGGTGCTCCGAGACCCGAATCGGATCGAATTGGGATTGCGTCAACTGCACCCAGTTCTGTTCTTCGAGCAGGCTGACTTCGAAAGGCGGCACCGACGGCAGACCGACTATCTGGCACGCCTCGGAGAGCATCGCTGCAACATCGGCATCAGCCTCAAACAGGGCCACGACCCGCGAATGCTGCCAACCCGGCGTCGTAACCGATCCAGGCTCGCCGAATTGCGGCTGTTCATCCGGGGTACCCGCGTCAGCGTCCTCGATCGAAGCCGACAGGGCGCCGGCCTCCATCAATGCGTCACAGACCGGCTCAGCATGCCCGGCATCGGTCAGGAAACTGACATTCTGCCAAGCCATGCCTAGGACTGGACTTCGCTTTTGGCGGCCAGCTTATGCTCGAGATAGTGAATGCTGGTGCCACCTTCGTTGAATCTGGCGTCGAGCATCAACTCCTGGTGCAGAGCGATATTGGTCTTGATTCCCTGAATATTCATTTCCGAGAGGGCAATACGCATGCGGCGGATCGCCTGATCACGGGTGTCGCCGTAGGAGATGACCTTGGCCACCATCGAATCGTAATGCGACGGCACGCGATACCCTTGGTAAATGTGGGAATCGACACGAATCCCGGGCCCGCCCGGCGGGTGGTAGAACTCGATCTTGCCTGGAGATGGGACGAACGTGAATGGATCTTCGGCGTTAATGCGGCATTCAATGGCATGACCCCGGAAGGCGACATCCTTCTGGCGATAACGCAACTTCTCGCCAAAAGCCACGCGAATCTGCTCCTGAACGATATCGACACCGGTAATCATCTCGGTCACCGGGTGCTCGACCTGAACACGCGTGTTCATCTCGATGAAATAAAACTCGCCGTCTTCGTAAAGGAACTCGAAGGTCCCCGCGCCGCGGTAGCCGATTTTGCGGCAGGCTTCGGCGCAACGCTCGCCAATACGCGAAATGAGACGAGCCGGGATATGGGGGGCCGGCGCCTCTTCAATCACCTTCTGGTGGCGACGCTGCATCGAGCAATCGCGCTCGCCGAGGTAAATCGCGTTCTTGTGCTGGTCGGCGAGCACCTGAATTTCCACATGCCGTGGATTTTCGAGGAACTTTTCCATGTAGACTGCAGGATTGCCGAAGAACTGGCCGGCTTCCTGACGCGTCATGGCCACGGCGTTGACCAGGGCCGCCTCGGTATGCACAACACGCATGCCGCGGCCGCCACCGCCCCCCGCTGCCTTGATAATGACCGGATAGCCGATCTGGCGGGCAATCTTGACCACCTCCTTAGGATCTTCCGGCAACGCACCGTCCGAACCTGGCACGCAGGGCACACCCGCCGCCTTCATTGCATCCTTGGCGGACACCTTGTCGCCCATCAGACGAATCGTTTCCGCGCGCGGCCCAATGAACACAAAGCCGGAGGTTTCGACCCGCTCGGCAAAATCGGCGTTCTCGGAGAGGAAACCGTAGCCCGGATGGATGGCTTGGGCATCGGTAACTTCAGCCGCAGAAATGATGGCCGGCACGTTCAGGTAGCTTTGGGCCGACGGTGCCGGACCAATACAGACGGACTCATCGGCCAGCTTGACGTACTTGGCCTCACGATCGGCTTCGGAATGCACCACTACCGTCTTGATACCCAGTTCGCGACAGGCGCGCTGAATCCGGAGCGCAATTTCGCCCCGGTTCGCAATCAGGATTTTTTCGAACATTTTCGCGGCCTCAGCCGATCACGAACAGCGGTTCACCAAATTCAACCGGTTCGCCGTTGTCTACGAGAATCGCCTTGACCGTGCCGGAGGCATCGGCCTCGATCTCGTTGAGCAACTTCATCGCTTCGATGATGCACAAGGTCTCACCCTGCTTCACGGCCTGACCGATCTGCACGAAGGCATCGGCACCGGGCGATGGCGAACGGTAGAAAGTACCCACCATCGGCGACTTCACCACATGGCCCTCAGGAAGATCATCCTCGTCATCGAGGCTGACCGAAGACGTTGCCGGCGCGGCACCCCCGGCGGGCATCTGGGCAGGCATGACATATTGCTGCATCGGTGCAGCAGCAACCGCACCGTAATGCTTGGCGATGCGCACTTTCTCCTCGCCCTCGGTGACTTCCAATTCCGAAATACCCGATTCCTGAACGAGGTCGATCAGTTTCTTGAGTTTACGCAGATCCATGGATAACTCCCTTCTGTTTGCGCACCTTAACTGAAAGTTAGGCGCACGAAGCCGGCAACAGGGGCCACCGGCTAATCAATGTTGATCTTGTTGAGCAGATATTCGAGGGCAAAACGGTAGCCCTCATGACCGAACCCGCAAATAACGCCGAGTGCGAGGTCGGAAAAATACGAGTGATGACGGAAGGACTCCCTGGCATGGACATTCGACAAATGCACTTCGACAAAAGGAATCGCCACACCGGCCAGCGCATCGCGCAAGGCAACGCTGGTATGGGTATAAGCCGCGGGATTGATGATGATGGCCCGAACACCTTGGTCACGGGCAGCGTGGATGCGCTCGATCAAGGCCCCTTCGTGGTTGCTCTGGAAGGCCTCCAGTTCGACATCTGCCGTGGCCGCCAGTTGCGCCAGCGCAAGATTGATGTCGGCCAACGTGGTGCGACCGTAATGTTCCGGCTCCCGCGTCCCGAGGAGATTGAGATTCGGCCCGTGGATGACCAGAATCCGTGCCTTTTCAGCGGGCTTGGACGCTGTCTTTCGCTTCGTCATGTCTGCAAGTTTGCCGCAAATCGAAGCATTTTGTCCAGTCTATTCCTTAAGTAGGGCGCGCAGCGCGTCCGCCCGCACCCGCTCGCGCGGACGCCCGTCGCGATGTTTCAGACTGGTTCGCTCCATCGCCGGCGGCATGATGATCAGGTTGGCATCGACCGTATCCGTCTCCATCACCAACACCGCCTCCACGCGCTCATTACGCGGCTCAGCATGATCGACGGCAATGCCGCGGTTGAGCAGAAAGATCTCCACCTCTTTCGCACTGTCTGCAAAAACCAGGATGTCGATCCGCGAATGCTCGCCAGCGGTACCCTCCAGCACCGAACCGGTCAGGTAGGGGCTGAAATTTGCCAACAGCTCGAGCAAATCAAGCGCCGAGTGACGCATGGCCGCCAGCATTTCCGCGTGCTCTTCACCCTGATACAGGCTACGGTAGGCGCGCAACTCCGCCTCCACTTCCGCGTTATCGGGAAAGGCAGCGTGTTCTGGCAGCCCTAATTGGCGGGCCGCCTTGCGCTTGGCATGGTGGTAGTCGGTAATGCCATCCTCCGCCATTAGGCGGGCGGCGACACTGGCAATACTTGCCCGGGAACCGGTACTCGGGCGGGGCCGTTCATGACGGGTCATAGGGACACGATCAGGGTAGAATCGCGACCATTCTAACGGGTCTATGTGACATGCACATTCATATTCTTGGCATCTGCGGCACCTTCATGGGTGGCGTCGCCCAACTCGCCGTCGCCGCCGGACACAAGGTCACCGGCTGCGACGCCAATGTCTACCCGCCGATGAGCGATCAACTGCGCGGCGCGGGTATTGAAATCACTGAAGGCTTCGATACCAGCCAGTTAGCACTCAATCCCGACGTGTTCGTCGTTGGCAACGCCATTTCCCGAGGTAACCCGCTGCTTGAAGCCATTCTCGATGCTGGCCTGCCCTATGTTTCCGGGCCGCAATGGCTGGCCGAACACGTATTGCAGGGCCGGTGGGTACTCGGTGTCGCGGGCACCCATGGCAAAACCACCACCAGCGCGATGCTGGCGTGGATCCTTGAAGACGCGAATATGGCGCCCGGCTTCCTCATTGGTGGCGTACCGCTCAATTTCGGTGTCTCAGCCCGCATCGGCGACACACCGTTTTTCGTGATCGAGGCTGACGAATACGACACCGCATTCTGCGACAAGCGCTCAAAATTCGTCCATTACCGCCCGAGAACGGTGGTATTGAACAACCTGGAGTTCGATCATGCTGATGTTTTCTCCGATCTGGCAGCGATTGAAACTCAATTCCATCACCTTGTACGCACGCTGCCTGCCACAGGGCTGATTGTCAGCAATGGCGCCGAACACAGCCTCGAACGCGTCCTCAAGCGGGGTTGCTGGACACCGGTAACACGATTCAACGCAACGGACAGCTACCGGACCGCGGGGGACGACGCCAGCGGAGAACTGATCCTGCACGGCCCGGAAGGCGAGATCGGCCGGACGACCTGGACACTCACCGGCGACCACAATCGCGCCAATGCCTGCGCCGCACTACTTGCAGCAAGGCACGTCGGCGTACCGCTGGACAAGGGGCTGGAAGCGTTATCGCGCTTCATCAACGTCAAACGGCGCATGGAAGTGCGCGGGAGGGTGCGGGGGATCACGGTGTACGACGATTTCGCCCATCACCCGACAGCCATCGCGACCACCGTCACCGGTTTGCGGCGCAAGGTCGGCCAGGCGCGCATACTCGCGGTGCTTGAGCCGCGCTCCAACACCATGAAGCTGGGCACCATGAAATCGCAACTGCCGGACAGCCTCAGCGAAGCCGATGCCGCCTTCTGCTATGCCGCCAATCTGGGCTGGGACGCCCGCGAGGCACTCGCCCCGATGGGTGATCGCGCCACGGTCGATGACGACCTCGAGCGACTGGTCGGACACATCGTCGCGACCGCCCGCCCTGGCGACCAGATTCTGGTGATGAGCAACGGCGGCTTCGGCGGCATCCACGGCAAGATTCTCGCCGCTCTCGGACAATAATCAGGCGATCTGCGGTCGACCCGAAAAACCTGCCAATTTCAGGACCGGCATCCGCATAGGGGGCAGCCATTATGGGCTCCGCCCCTGCCACACCACCCGGCGTGCGGGTCCGCACCGGGCGGTTCGAGAAGTTGAGGTCATGAGAGACGAGGCACCCTGAGTCGATCAAAGTAGGCGATGGTCAGTACCGTTTTCAGTAGCCGGTC
>NKXK01000034.1 GCA_004379165.1 Rhodocyclaceae bacterium
AGCATTTCTTCGCCGCGAATGCGCTTCAATTTCGATTCACCCATCGGGTGACTCCATCAACTAACGCCAATCCTATAGCCTGCCAGCTTTTCAGGCGCCCCGCACGTGATCAACTGAGATTTTTAGGTTCATTCAGCAAGCGGCAGCTAGAGGTATCGACACGGGGCAGGAAGCCATCGGCCGGCCAGATGCGGCCCTTGCAGTTTTCGGTGCATTGGAGATGGTGGATCGAGCCATGAACCTCGCAGACGCTCGCAGTTGAGAAGTCGGCTTTCTGAAACTGGCCGTCGACATTGCTGGTAAATACCCGCAGGCCGTGAGGCAACTGTTGGCCCAACGCAAGCAACCGGGCAAAACCGGCATGTGGCAGGGTGTCGCGATACAGCTGCAGACGGTGGCCGTAGAAGCCCCAGGCAAGTTCGGGGTCACTAGCGAATGCTGACGGATTGGCGATGCGGGTGAAATCCATGCGTGCTTTGGCTAGTGCCGGATAGACGGCCCAAAAACCACCGGGTCCGCGGAAATCCGGTAGTCCGGAATCAATCCCCATGCCGGCGCCGGCGGTAATCAGCAGGCCGTCAGCACTTTCCAGCCAATCGCGGGCGCGGTCGTATGGATCAGTCAATGGCGCGGAGCGAGGGCGACGATGATGACCACCCCGAGCAAGACGATGAAGCCACGGATCGGGTTACGGGTAGCGATCGCTTCCCGCTCGGCGATTTCTCGATCGCGATCGGCAAGTTCGTTGAGCTTGCGCAGTGGTTCGTGGTGGTGATGACAAAACGGATCTGAGGTGGCATGTTGGCCCGGCGACATCCCGAAAAAATAGCTGGATGGCATGGTTTGATCAAGGAACGATCTCCATCTTGGGCGGCTTACCGATGAATTCCAGACGTTGATGCAGGGCGGCCGTGACCTGGATGTTGCTATCGGCGTCGATGCGCAACACCTGGGAGGTTTCGAGCTTGCGGGCCAGTTCGCGCCAGCGCTCTGGCCCGGCAATGAAAATCGGTTTGGACAGGGCATCGGACAGCGTGCCGCTCTTTGGACCAGCCGGGATGAGGACTGTCACCGCCTGAGTATGCGTGGCGGGGCGGGCGCTGCGCGGGTCGAGCAGGTGCGGAAAGCGCTGGCCCTCGAGCTCGAAGTAGCGTTGGTAATCGCCAGAAGTGCCTATGGCCTCGCCGTCGGCCAGCTTTACCGTCGCCAGTGGCCCGGGCTGGCGTGGGTGCTGAATGCCGATGCGCCAGGGCTGGCCGCCCTTGCTGCCCAGCGCCATGACGTTGCCGCCGATATTGATCAACGCGTTCTTCACGCCCTGTTCGCGTAGCAGGTGGGCGGCGCGGTCGAGGGCGACGCCCTTGAGGTAGCCCCCGAAATCGAGGGCGACCCGCCGGTTGCGACTGGTAACGGTGTTGCCTTCAATCTGGAGGTCGGCAATTGACGGCGCGGCCTTGCGCCAAGCCGCGAGATCGTTAGCAGCCGGCAAGCGGGCAGCGAATTCGTCGGACTGAAAGCCCCAGAGTCCGATCAGGCGCCCGATGCCGGGGTCGAACAGGTGGTCGCCGCGGGCGGAAAGCTGCTGGGCTTCGCGAATGAACGCGGCAAGCTCGTCGCTGACCGTCTGCGGTCGATCCGAAAAAATGGCCGAATTCAGGACCGTCAGTTCGGATTCCTGCCAGGCGTGAAAATGTCGATGCAGGCGGTCAAATTCGCGCAGGACGGCGGCAATGGCCTGCCGCCCCTGTTCGGCATCGCCTCCAGCGACCAGCACTTCGACGCGGGTGCCAAAGACGAAGGCCTGTTGTTCCTGCAACGGCGCCCGGCCGCAAGCGCCGAGCAGCAGGGCGCCGAGCAGCGCCGTCAGCGTCAGGAGAGTCCGCATGCGCGCTCGATGGCGGTGATGGTGGCGCCGGCGACATCGAAACCGGTCTGTTGGCGGATCTCGACCATGCAGGTCGGGCTGGTGACGTTGATTTCGGTGAGGTAGTCGCCAATGACATCGATGCCGACCAGCATCAGGCCGCGCTTGATGAGGACGGGACCGAGGGCCTCGGCGATTTCCCGGTCGCGTGGGGAGAGCTCCTGCGCAACGCCGGTTCCGCCGGCAGCCAGGTTGCCGCGCGTCTCGCCGGCCTTGGGGATGCGCGCCAGAGACCAGGGTACGGGCTTGCCGCCGATGAGCAGGATGCGCTTGTCGCCCTGGCTGATCGCCGGCAGGTAGCGTTGGGCCATGATGGTGCGCTGCCCTTCGTTGGTCAGCGTTTCGAGAATGACGTTACGGTTGGGATCGTTGCGATGGACGCGGAAAATCTGGCTGCCGCCCATGCCGTCGAGCGGCTTGAGGATGACGTCGCGTTCTTCGTCAATGAAGTGCTGCAGCTGGCCTAGGTCACGGCTGACTACGGTCGACGGTGAAAAGTGGGCAAATTCGGCAATCGCCAGTTTTTCTGAGTGTTCGCGCAATGCCCGTGGCCGATTGAAGATGCGAACACCTTCGGCTTCGGCGCGCTCCAGCAGCCAGGTAGCGGTGAGGTATTCGAAATCGAAGGGCGGGTCCTTGCGCATCAGCACCGCATCGAAGGACTTGAGCGGCAGCCAGCTGCGACCGGTTTCACGGTACCAGTCATGATCGTCCGGACGCATGTGCAGGTGCAGCGCCTCGCCAAAAACACCCCCGGCGTGACCATCGCCGGGCTTGCGCCAGCCGAGCGTCGAGCAATCGATGGCATAGACCTCATGGCCGTGCTTTTCGGCAGCGCGCATCATGGCTATTGACGAGTCCTTCCAGGCCTTCAGGCTGGCCAGCGGGTCAAGGACGAAAGCAACTCGCAGTGAGCGCTCGCTGCCGCCGAGCAGGTGTTTCTCAAAGTGCAGTTGCTGGGCCACCGTCAGGCGATCTCGGGCGCCGTGCGCTCAAGTTCAATAGCTGCCGCCACGCAGGCGAGACGACCGACCACGCCGTAGGCGTAAAAGCGGTTGGGTGGGGAGTCAGGGTTGCCGCTGCGGTAGTCGGGCAGGTTGCACCCGGTCTCAAAGGCCAGCGGCTCGAAATGCATGCCCGGTGCGTTGAGGTTCTCGTCCTTGCCGCGGCCGGTATGTACGCGGTAGAAGCCGCCGACAACGTAGCGGTCGATCATGTAGATCACAGGTTCGGCAACGGCTTCATTCAGTGTCTCGAAGGAGTGCACGCCTTCCTGGATCAGGACCTCGGACACTTCGAGGCCTTCCTTGACCACGCTCATCTTGTTGCGCTGCTTGCGGTTCAGCGCGATGACCTCGTCGACGTTGCGAACGGTCATGACGCCCATGCCATACGTGCCGGCATCGGCCTTGACGACGACGTAAGGCGTTTCGTCGATGCCGTACTCCTTGTACTTTTCGCGGACGATATCGAGAACGGCGGCGACATTCGCGGCGAGACATTCCTCGCCCTGACGCTCGTGGAAGTTGATGCTGCGACAGACGGAAAAAGCCGGGTTGATCCGCCAGGGGTCGATGCCGATGGCCTTGGCAAAGTCGTTGGCGACTTCGTCGTAGGCGGCAAAGTGATTTGACTTGCGGCGGACGGCCCAACCGGCGTGCACCGGGGGCAGGACCACCTGTTCGTCGAGATTCTGCAGGATGGCGGGGATGCCGGCCGAGAGGTCATTGTTGAGCAGTATGGCGCAGGGTTCGAAGCCGGCGACACCGAGACGCCGGCCGTTGCGTACCAGTGGCTCGAGCAGCAGTTGCTGACCGTTGGGCAGGTCGACCGGCGTCGGTGCGATGATGTCCGGCAACAGGCTGCCGATGCGGACATTGAGACCGGTCTGCTTGAGAATGGCAGCAATCTGCGCGACGTTCTGCAGGTAAAAGGTGTTGCGCGTATGGTTTTCCGGGATCAACAACAGGCTGCGCGCTTCCGGGCAGAATTTTTCGATGGCGCTCATCGCCGCCTGCACGCAGAGCGGCAAGAAGGCCGGGTTTAGGTTGTTGAAACCGCCGGGGAAGAGGTTGGTATCGACCGGTGCCAGCTTGAAGCCGGAGTTGCGCAGGTCGCACGACGAATAGAAGGGCGGCGTGTGCTCCCCCCACTGGCCGCGCAGCCAGTGCTCAATCTGCGGACTGGCATCGAGGAAGCGGCGCTCGAGTTCGAGCAGGGGGCCGGTGAGGGCGGTGGTCAGGTGCGGAACCATGTGCTGTCTCAGGGTGAAGTTTTGTTTTAATGGGACCAAATCTTACACCGCAGTGCACAATGATAGGGCAAGGCGGGGGGTAAAAAGGGTAAAATTTGCCGCTTGTTGAAATACTTACCGGGTTGAAACCAACGTGCTTGTCGCAGCCAACATCACCATGCAGTTTGGGGCCAAGCCCCTGTTCGAAAACGTCAACGTCAAGTTCGGCGAAGGCTACCGCTACGGCCTGATCGGTGCCAACGGTGCCGGCAAGTCGACCTTCATGAAGATTCTCTGTGGGGCATTGGAGTCTTCTGCCGGCAACGTCTCGAAGGATGTGCACGAGCGCATGGCCTACCTGCGCCAGGACCAGTTCGCCTATGAAGACATGCGCGTGCTCGACGTGGTGATGATGGGCCACGAAGAACTGTGGGCCGCCATCCAGGAACGCGATGCGATCTACGCCAATCCGGAAGCGACCGAAGACGATTACATGCGTGCCGCCGAACTGGAAGGCAAGGTCGGCGAGTACGACGGCTATACCGCCGAGTCGCGTGCCGGCGAACTGCTGCTGGGCGTTGGCATTCCGACCGAGCAGCACGACGGCCCGATGCGTGAGGTCGCCCCGGGCTGGAAGCTGCGCGTACTGCTCTGCCAGGCGCTGTTCGCCAACCCGGACATCCTGCTGCTCGACGAACCGACCAACAACCTCGATATCAACACCATCCGCTGGCTGGAAGACGTGCTCAATGCGCGCGAGTCGACGATGATCATCATCTCCCACGACCGCCATTTCCTGAATCAGGTCTGTACCCACATGGCCGACCTCGATTACGGCAAGATCACGACCTACGCCGGCAACTACGACGACTTCATGGAAGCCTCGGCGCAGGCGCGTGCCCGCCAGCAGGCGGCGAACAGCAAGGCCAAGGAGCGTATCAACGAGTTGCAGGAGTTCGTTCGTCGCTTCTCGGCCAACAAGTCCAAAGCCAAGCAGGCGACCAGCCGCCTGAAGCTGATCGACAAGTTGAAGCCGGAAGACGTCAAGCCGTCGTCGCGCCAGTATCCGTGGATCCGCTTCGACTACGACGAGAAGCAGAAGCTGCACCGTCAGGCGGTCGAAATCGAAAACCTGTCCTTTGCCTACGAAGGCAGTGAGCGGAAGATTTTCAACGACCTCACTATCACCATTAATGCCGGCGAGAAGATCGCCATCATCGGTGAGAACGGCGTCGGCAAGACGACTTTCCTCAAGCTGCTGATGGGCGAACTGCAGCCGCAATTCGGTACGCTGAAGTGGGCGGAAAAGGCCAACCCCGGCTACTACGCGCAGGATCACTCCGCGGAGTTTGCCGGCACGCAGAGCCTGACCGAATGGATCGTCGGTTATGCCCGCAATTCGGTCGAGGAGGGCGGCGATCTGGAAACGCTGGTGCGCGGCACCCTCGGCCGTCTGCTCTTCTCCGGTGACGAGGTGAAGAAGTCGGTCAATGTCATCTCTGGTGGCGAGCAGGGTCGCATGCTCTTCGGTAAGTTGATGCTCTCCCGCCCGAATGTGCTGGTGATGGACGAGCCGACCAACCACCTTGACATGGAATCCATTGAAGCCCTTAACACCGGCCTCGAGAAATTCCCGGGCACGCTGATCTTCGTCTCGCACGACCGCGAATTCGTTTCCTCGCTGGCGACGCGTGTGTTCGAGGTCAAGGGCGACGGTAGCATCGTCGATTACCTTGGTGGTTACGAGGATTACCTGGCGTCGCTCGGCGTCGAGTAATTGCCGATTTTGGCCCGTTTTTCGGGTTGACCGCAGCCGTCGGAATTCCCCATAGGGGGCAGCAGGCCGGTTCGCGATCGCGACCGGCCTTTGTTTTGCCTACTGGGCCGTGCCGTCGGCCGCCAGCGTGCGGATGATGCGTACGCAGTCAAGGTCGGACTGGTGATAGGCGGACTTGATGTAGTCGATGTAGGCCCGCTCTTCCGAATTCGGGTTGGCGGCGAAGCTGGTGGTGTAGGCGAAGCGCAGGAAGAGTGCGCCGGGTTCCGGTTCTTCGATGGTGATGGTCAGGCTGCCGCCGGCATGTTGCTCGCCGGGCTGGATGTCGAAACGCACCCAGTGGTTATCCGCCTGCGTCACCTTGTCTTCGATGACGGCAGCGCCGAAATTGAGCTGGCGGCGCAGGTGTGCCTCTGTGCGCTCGACGATGGTGCAGGAGACCATGCCGGGCAGGAAGGGCACAGGATTGTCGACGCGGTGGCACAGGCCGGCCCAGACCTGATCGCGAGAGAGGGCAGTGACCAGCGGATTCTGCGGGTCGTTGATGGCGATGAGATGTTCGAATTGCATGGGCGAATGTTAACATCGCCGCCATGGAACTAGAACGCATCCTGCACAAACATGGTTTCGGCACGCGCAAGGCCTGCCGGGGGTTGGTCCGCCACGAACGGGTTTTGGTTAACGGCGTGCTCAGCGACGATCCGTTTGCCGATTTTCCGACTGATGGCCTGGTTTTCACCGTCGATGGTGTTGATTGGCCGTATCAGGAACAGGCGGTGTTGATGCTGAACAAGCCTGCCGGTTACGAGTGTTCGCGCAAGCCGCAGCACCACCTCGGCGTGCTGGAGCTGCTGCCGGTGCAGTTGCGCGAGCGCGGCGTGCAGCCGATTGGCCGGCTCGACGAGGACACCACCGGCCTGCTGATCATCACCGACGACGGGCAGTTGAATCATGTGTTGTCGTCGGGCAAACGCAAGGTGCCCAAGGTCTATCTGGCGACGACGAAGCACGAACTCGATGCCGCGCAGATCGCCCAACTGCTTGAAGGCGTGCTGTTACATGATGAACCGGCGCCGATCGCCGCGGCCGCTGTGGAAATAGCCGGGCCGAACCTGCTGCGCCTGACGCTGACCGAAGGCAAGTACCATCAGGTGAAGCGGATGGTGGCGGCGGTCGGCAATCGGGTCGAGGCGCTGCATCGCGAGGCGGTGGGCGCGTTGACGCTGCCGGAGGATCTTCCGGCTGGCCACTGGCGCTGGCTGTCTGCGGTGGACCTGGAAAAACTGGTGAAATCGACATGACCCTGACCGAAATGCGTTACATCGTGGCGCTCGCTCGTGAGCGCCATTTTGGCAAGGCGGCGGAAGCCTGCCACGTCAGCCAGCCGACCTTGTCGGTGGCACTGAAGAAGGTCGAAGGCCAACTGGGCGCGGCCTTGTTCGAGCGGACGGCTTCGGATGTGCGGATTACCGCACTGGGTGAGCGCATCGTCGCACAGGCGCGGCGGGTGCTGGATGAGGCGGTCAAGCTTGAGGAAATCGCGCAGTCCACCGGTGACCCGATGAGCGGTCAGTTGCGTGTCGGCATCATCTACACCATCGCGCCCTATTTGCTGCCTCAGATGATCCCGGCACTCAGTCGTGAAGCTCCGAAAATGCCCCTGTTTCTGAAGGAGGATTTCACGGGTAACCTGATTCCGGCATTGAAGGCCGGCGAGCTTGACGTCATCGTCATCGCGCTGCCCTTCGCCGAACCGGGGCTGGTGGCGCAGCCGGTGTATGAGGAACCCTTCCGTGTCGTCGTTCCGGCCGATCACCCTTGGGCGACGCGGGAGGCGGTCATCGGCGATGAACTGGATGGACAGAACCTGCTGCTGCTGGGACAGGGCAACTGTTTCCGCGATCAGGTGCTGGAGTCCTGCCCGCGCCTGACTGAGCCGGATGCACTTGAGCATTCGCTGGAAGGCAGTTCGCTGGAGACGATCCGCTACATGGTTGCCAGCGGTGCCGGGGTGGCGGTGATGCCAAGCACGGCGGCCGATCCCTTGATCGACCGGGAGCGCATGGTGCGGGTACTGCCTTTTGCCGGCCGGCAGCCGAAACGAACGGTGGGTCTGGTCTGGCGGGTGACTTTCCCGCGGCCGCAGGCGATTGATGCCGTGCGCGCGGCCCTGCTTTCCTGCCAGTTGCCGGGGGCGACGCCCGTTCGCTGAGTGTCGCTGGTGACCGGCGTTTCACGTGAAACGTACGGCGTCAGAAGAAATATTGCACGCCGGCGGCGATCCCGGTTGCGTTGTCGCCCGGATTGATCGTGTAATAGCCGTAGGCGGCGGTGCCCGAAGCGGCGATGGCCGAACCAGGGTAGTTGATATGCCGGGACAGCGCCAGATAGGCCTTGAACTGCTGGTTGATGGTTTCGATCCAGGTCGCCGAGAACACCCGGCCGCGGTTATTGATCAGAGCCTGTGGCGAGTAGCCCTCGCCATAGACCAGACGCAACTGACCGCTGCCCGTTGCGTCGATGCGGGTGCCGGCAAACCAGCTGCGCCAGTCGCTGTCCGCACCGAGATCCGGGCGGTAGGCGATTTCCGACAGACCGCCCATGAGTTGGACGCGCCCCAGTTTGTAGCTGGTGCCGGAGAAGAGGTAGCGCGCGCTGCGGTCGAGTGCCGTGGTGTGATCGTCGTACAGATAGCCGGCCCCAATGGCCAGCGGGCCGCGGCTGAAATCAAGCGACAGGCCATAGGCGTTGTGCCGAGTGGCACCGGTCTGGCCGCCGAGTGCGGTCAGCGCACTGGCTTTCAGGCCACCGAGATCGGGCGTGGCATAGATCAACGCGTTGTCGTAGCGTGTTGGCCCCGGCGGCACGTTGCCATCGTTGGTCGGCGAGCCATAGCCGTTTTCCAGCGCGTCGTAACCAATCAGCTGCAAGAAATACGGCGAATACTGCCGGCCAACCGTCAGCCGGCCAAGACGGCCTTCGATGCCGACATAGGCCTGACGGCCGAACAGGCGGGTATTGCCGCCACTGCTCTGGCCAATACGCCCATTGTTGATGAAATAGCCGGCCTCCAGCTGGTAAATGGCCTGAACGCCCGGGGTCAGCTCGCGCCCGCCTTTGACGCCAACGCGGCTACCGGTGTAGCCGCCGGACTCAAGCGACAGTCGCGATCCGCTAGAACCGCCGGTGCCGTAATCGAGGAAGACATCGACACGGCCGTAGAAGCTGGCGAGCTTCGGATCAATGCCGGGGATTGTTCCAGTGCTGGCCGGAGGGCTTGCCGATGGCGCATTCTGGGTGGCGCCGGGAGCGGCAGCGACCGTCGATGCCTGAGGGGTTGCCGGCGCTGGTGCGGCGGTCGGTAACGCCTGTTGTCGCTCCAGTTGTTCGATGCGTGCCTGCTGTTGCTGCAGGCGTTGCTGCATTTCCATCAACATCGTCCGCATTTCTTCCAGTTCGCCGGCGTGGCCTGGATTGGCCTGGAATGCGATCAATACGCCAATAGGGGCGGTAGTGAGTACCAACCTCGGCATCGTCCCCTCCCGCGGGCCGGCCGACACGCCAGCAGATTACCCGGCGGCGTCGGCGGTGGATTTTTTGGTCGTCGCTTTCTTCTTCGCCGGCGCCTTTTTCTCGAATTCGAAGCCGACCTTGCCGTCCTGAGCGACCAGATAGGCCGAGAACTTGCGCCGGGTACGGTTCGACACGAATTCCTTGAGCAGATCGGTCTTGCCGTCGGCCAGCAGTTTCTTCATCTGCACGCTGTCGATGGGCTGTTGCAGAATGATCTTGCCGGAGCGGAAGTCGCAGCTCTTGTCGGCGCCCACGGACTTTTCGCAGACGTAGGAGGTGCCGTGCTCATAGACATTGCTGGCGCACTTCGGGCATTTGCCTAGGCTTTCCTGGCCGGAGAAATCGACCGGTTCGGCGTTGGCCTCGTCCGCACGGTCCTGACCGAAATCGAATTCCGGCTGCAGGTCGTCGTTGAGACGGATACTGGCGGCAAAGCTGCGACCCATCTTGTTGCGGAATCCGGTCAGCGGGCCGACCTGGCGTTCGGTGAGCAGGGTTTCGATCTCGGCCGGTTCGTACTGGCGGCCGGCGACGATTTTCCACAGCGCGTAATCGCAGGCGCCGCACTGGAATTTCTTGTAGGTTTCGCGGATCTGGCCGCCACACTTCGGGCACGGGGCTGCCAGCACGCCGAAATCGCCGGGAATGGTGTCGGCCTCATATTGCTTGGCGCGTTCGACCATGTGGCGGGTCATTTCGGCGATTTCGCGCATGAATTCGGCGCGGGTGAACTCGCCCTTTTCTATGCGGCCGAGTTTCCATTCCCAATCGCCGGTCAATTCGGGCTGCGTCAGTTCGGTGACGCCGAGGCCATTGAGCAGGGTCATCAGCGTGAAGGCCTTGGCCGTGGGGATCAACTCGCGGCCTTCGCGGTGCATGTATTGCTCGCCGATCAGGTTTTCGATGATCTGTGCCCGCGTCGCTGGTGTGCCGAGCCCGCGGCCGGCCATCGCCGCCTTGAGTTCCTCGTCGTCGACCATCTTGCCGGCGCCCTCCATGGCGGAAAGCAGGGTGGCTTCCGAATAGCGCGGTGGTGGCTTGGTTTCGTTGGCCTTGACCGTGACTTCTTCGGCCAGCACCTTTTCATCCTTGGCGACAGCGACCAGATTGCCTTCGTCGCCGGCCTGGCCTTCCTTGCCATGCACGGCCATCCAGCCGGGACTGACCAGCACCTTGCCCTCTGTCTTGAAGGGATGGCCTTCGACGCGGGTGATGCGGGTGGTGACCAGGAACTCGGCGGCCGGGAAGAAAACGGAGAGGAAGCGGCGGACGACGAAGTCGTAGAGCTTCTGTTCCATTTCGTTCAGGTTTTTGGGCCCCTGCGGCGTTGGGATGATCGCGAAGTGGTCGCTGATCTTGGCGTTATTGAAAATGCGCTTGTTCGGCAGCACCCAGTTGCGGGCGAGAATCTGGTGTGCAAAGGGTGAATAACGGGCAAGCAGGACCTCGTCGTGTCCCTTGCCAGCACCTTCGCCGGTCAGCACCGTCAGCGTTTCCTTGACCGTGGCGACGTAATCTTCGGGCAGGCAGCGAGAGTCGGTACGCGGGTAGGTGAGAACCTTGTGCTTTTCGTACAAGGCTTGCGCCAGCGACAATGTCGTCTTTGCAGAAAATCCAAAGCGAGCGTTCGCTTCGCGCTGAAGGCTTGTCAAATCGAAGAGTAGCGGGGAGAGACGGGTTTCCGGTTTTGCCTCTTCGGTCACAGTACCTAGCTTGCCGAGCGTCGCGGCACGCAGGGCATCGGCCTTTCTCTGTTCCCAGATGCGGTCGGCACGGGCGTGTTCGTCGCGGGTCTGGTCGTTACCATCCTTGCCTTTAAAACCTTCGTCAAACCATTTGCCGGTGTAGGTGCCGGCGCGGGTCTTGAATTCGGCCTCGACCTCCCAGTACGAACGGGCCTTGAAGTCTCGGATCTTGCGCTCACGCTCGACGACGATGGCCAGCGTCGGTGTCTGCACACGACCGACGGTGGTCAGGTGGAAACCGCCGGTCTTCGAGTTGAAGGCGGTCATCGCCCGCGTGCCGTTGATGCCAACCAGCCAGTCGGATTCGGAACGGCAGGTCGCGGCATCGGCCAGACCCTGCATTTCATGGCCCTGGCGCAAATGCGCAAAGCCATCACGGATGGCCCCGGGAGTCATCGACTGCAGCCACAGGCGCTGCACCGGCTTGCCGGACTTGGCTGCCTGGGCGATGTAATTGAAGATCAACTCCCCTTCGCGCCCCGCGTCACAGGCATTGACCAGACCGACGACGTCCTTGCGCTTGATCAGCTTGTTCAGCAGCTTGAGTCGGGATTCGGTCTTTTCGATCGGCTTCAGCGCAAAGTGCGGCGGAATGACCGGCAAATGGGCAAAAGACCATTTGCCGCGTTTGACTTCGAATTCTTCCGGGCAGGCCAGTTCGAGCAGATGGCCGACAGCTGACGACAACACATAGTGTTCGCTCTCGAAGTAGTCGTCGTGCTTGGTGAACCCGCCGAGTGCCTTGGCGATGTCGCTGGCTACGGAGGGTTTTTCGGCGATGATCAGCTTTTTTGTCATGGGGTTGGCCTGTGGGGGTGCGGGGCATGATAAGTGCGCCCTGCGCGGCTTGGCAAGTTGTCTACTTGATTTGGGGGCTTAAGCGAGCCGCTGATAGCGGTTGCCGGCGAGGCTGACAATCTGCCCCGAGAGTTCGAGGTCGAGCAGTTCCGGGAGTAGTTGGTCGGCGCCCAGTCCGGTGCGATTGGCAAGTTCATCCAGCGTACAGGGATCGTGACCCAGCGCTTCCAGAATCGGGCTGTTTTCCGGGTTCACCGCATCCCGAAGGAAGTCTCCTTGGCGGGAAACTTCCGGTGCGGTGGCGGACAGGGGTGGGCTGCCGAGTTCCTCGAGAATGTCGCTGGCGGTTTCAACCAGTTTGGCGCCCTGTTTGATCAACTGATGACAGCCGCGGGCGACCGGCGAATGAATCGAGCCGGGGATGGCAAAGACTTCGCGTCCCTGCTCGCCGGCGAGGCGGGCGGTGATCAGCGAGCCGCTTTCCGGAGCGGCTTCGACGACCAGTACGCCCTGTGCCAGCCCGGAAATGATGCGGTTACGGCGCGGAAAGTTGGCGGCCAATACCGGTGTGCCGAGTGGAAATTCGGAAACGATGGCCCCGCGCTCGGCGATGGCCAGCGCCAGCTCGCGGTTGCGGGCCGGGTAGATGCGGTCGGCACCGGTGCCGATGATGGCCACAGTGGCGCCGTTGGCGGCCAGCGCGCCGCGATGGGCCGCGGCATCGATCCCCAGTGCCAGACCGCTGATGATGCACAGGCCTTGCGCAGCCAGCGCCTTGGCAAAGGCTTCTGCGGTCTGCACCCCCTGTGGCGTAGCATTGCGGCTGCCGACAACGGCCAGCGCACGGCGCTGCAGCAGGCGCGGGTCACCTTTCACGTACAGCAGGTTCGGCGGATCGGCGATCTGCAGCAAATCCGCCGGGTAGTCAGGGTGATCAAGCGGTAGGATGTGGTTGCCGGGCTGCTCGGCCCAGGCGAGGGTGTTGTCGATGGCTTCCTGATTATCGGTCTCGAAGAGCAGGTCGGCGCGGCTGGCGGCGACCGCGCGCGTTGCGACCGGGCCGGCAGCGAAGACGCCCGCCGGTGAACCAAAAGCGGCGAGAAGCTTTCGCTGTGTCTCGCCGCCGATCCCGCGGATCAGGGTCAGCCGCAGCCAGGCGGCCAGACCGTCATATTCGTTCATGGATTGCGGGCGACATCTCCGACGATGACTGACTTCGACGCATCGACCACAAGGGCGTAGGCAACGCGCTCGAAAACACGGAAGACAAAAGCGAGGGCATAGCGCTCGTCGGGAATCGGCGTCTGTGTGCGGCGGCCGTCACTGTCGATGGCCTGCGACACCCGCTTGCGATAGAGGGCGACGACGTGGCCGACTTCCAGACCAGCGGCACTGCCGCGGTTCAGTGACACGACAGAATTGGTGCCGCCTTCATTGACGCCGCCGTAGATCGACATGATGCGCGCCGTCACTGGCTGTTCCGGACGGTGCGGAGCGTAGGCGATGATATTGGGCGGCGGGGCCGGAAGCAGGCGGTCGCCGCGTGCGATTTCTTCCTTTGCCAGCGTGATGCGTATGGCCGCAGGCTCGCCCGGTTTGACGAGGCGGGCATTGCCGAGGAAGAAGGCTTCGTGGGCGATGATTTCGCCGGTTTCCGGGTCCTTCAGCGGCTTGCCGGGGCGGAAGACATTCCATTTTTCGACACTGGCGTCGGGAATGCCGGTGACAAAGGCTTCGTCACCGGTGCCGACCATCATCCGGTCTTCCTGGGTGGCGACAATGCGGGCGAGGCCGTCGTGGGCGCCGGGTTCGATGACCAGTGGCTGCGAGATGAAGGGCTCGATGACATTGGGCGGAATGCTCGGAATGACCTGCTGCACCGGTTGGCTGTAAACCTTCGGCTGCAGCTTGTCATTGACCGGTTTGGCGATGCGCAGGCGTGGGTCGCCACCGGAGGTGTCGAGCAGGATGATGTCGCCGGGGTAGATGCGGTGCGGGTTCTTGATCTCGGCCTTGTTCATCCGCCAGATCTGGGGCCAGCGCCAGGGTTCCTTGAGAAACTTGCCGGAAATGCCCCACAAGGTATCGCCGGGAACGACAATGTGGCGATCGGGCGGGTTGTCTACCAGTTTCAGCGGCTCGGCGGAGACGCAGGCGGCCGTCACGGCCAGGATGAGCGCGGATATAATGCGAACCATAGTCGTAACCTCACGTGCCGGTGGAACGCGCTGGTCGGGTCGTTGTCTGAGCAGCGTTCGAAACATGCGTCCATTTCTCGGAAATTGCTTTAGATTCTGCACGTAATAACCTAAGCGAGCAAGCTTTTATTCGGTTTTTGATATGTCACTTCTACCCATTTTGCGTTTCCCCGATCCCCGTCTGAAAAAGATCGCCGTGCCGGTGCTCAAGATTGATGACAGCATCCGCAAACTGGTCGCCGACATGGCGGAAACCATGTATGAGGCGCCGGGTATCGGTCTGGCCGCGACGCAGGTCGATGTTCACAAGCAGGTGGTGGTGATCGATACATCCGAAGAAAAGAACGATCTGCGTGTTTTCATCAATCCGGTCATTGAGCAATGTGCCGGACAGCAGACCGGCGAGGAAGGCTGCCTGTCGGTGCCCGGCATCTACAACAAGGTCGAGCGTGCCGAGCGGGTCAATGTCCGCTACATGGATCTCGACGGCAAGACGCAGACGCTGCAGGCCGATGGCCTACTCGCCGTCTGCATCCAGCACGAAATGGATCATCTCAACGGCAAGGTCTTTGTCGATCACCTGTCGCAACTCAAGCAGACACGCATCCGCAACAAGCTGGCCAAACAGGCACGCGTGACGGCATGAAGCTGATTTTTGCCGGAACGCCGGCTTTCGCTGCCGAGGCGCTGGCCGCGATCATCGCTGCCGGTCACGAGGTGGCGCTGGTGCTGACGCAACCTGATCGCCCTGCCGGCCGTGGCATGGCCTTGCAGCCTTCGGCCGTCAAGCAGGTAGCGATGGTCCACGGGATCGAGGTATTTCAGCCGCAGTCCTTGAAGGACGCCGACGCGCAGTCAAGGGTTGCGGAAGTCGGTGCGGCGGTGATGGTCGTTGCGGCCTATGGCCTGATCCTGCCACAAGCCGTGCTCGACATGCCGCGCTTTGGTTGCCTCAATATTCATGCATCGCTGTTGCCGCGTTGGCGCGGTGCGGCGCCGATCCAGCGCGCGCTGCTCGCTGGCGATGCCGAGACCGGCGTTTGCATCATGCAGATGGAAGCCGGGCTCGATACCGGGCCGGTGTTGTTGCGCGAAGCCTTCCCGATTGCTGCGGATGATACGACCAGCAGCCTGCACGACCGACTGGCGACGCTGGGTGCCCGGCTGATCGTCGAGGCGCTCGCAGCCTTGCCGCTGGCCGCTGAAACGCAGCCGGCCGAGGGCGTGACCTACGCTCACAAAATCGAGAAAGCGGAAGCGCTGATCGACTGGCGACGCAGCGCCGGCGAGCTCGACCGCCACATTCGCGCTTTCAATCCCTTCCCCGGCGCGCAGGCGCGTTTCGCCGGGCAGACAGTCAAAATCTGGCAGGCAAGCCCGCTTGCGGTGAACGGTGAATTTGGGCGAATTTTGGCCGTCGACCGCAAGCAGGTGGCGGTTGCCTGTGGCGAGGGCGCGCTGGCGATTACAGAAATGCAGAAGGCCGGCGGCAAGCGCTTGCCGGTACAGCAGTTTCTGGCCGGACACCCGTTGCAGGCGGGTGACCGCTTCGATATCGAACCCGCCTGAGCCGGCGGCGGCGAAAAATCAGTCGCCGGGCCGGCCGCGGGTGACGGCCTGAGTGGTTTTCGCTGCCGGATCAAATGCAGCGATCACTTCGTCGAACAGGCCGTGGGCCCGCGCGCTGTTGTCACCGCTGTAATTGCAGACATAGACATCAAGGGTGACGCCGCGTAGTTCGGGCCAGGTGTGGATGGCGAGATGGGATTCGGCCAGTACCACGGTACCGGTCACGCCGGCCGGTTGCCCGTGATCGGTGCTGAAACTGTGGAATAGCTGGCCGACCACGGTGACACCGTGCCGGCGGCAGGCACCGACGCAAAAATCGGCCAGCCACTCGGCATCGAGCAGTTGCCGGGGCGGGCAGCGGCAGTCCTTGAGATCGGCAATCAGGTGGAGACCGTTCATGCCTCCATTTTATTGCGTTTCACGTGAAACGCGTGGCGCGAGGCTACGCTCGAGTAACCAGCAGAGTCGGAAGCCGGCGTCGACCAGTCGCCGGCCGGACACCTTCTGCGCCCGCTGGTGAAATGGCTGGCTGATAATCGGCAGCAGCGTGCCGGTCGTCTCGGGATAGACCACGGTCGCGAGCAGACGGTGGCTCTCTTCCCGCCACTGCCGGACGCTTCCGAGGGCGGGCGCAGTGTGCTCGGCAAGCAGTCGGGCGATGGCCTCGTCGAGACGTTTGCCTCGCAGCCAGGGCGGACCGGGCAGGTCATCCCAATAGCGATGCAGGCTGGAAAAGGGCAGCCGCGGATTGAACGGGTCTTCGATGGCAAACTCGGTGCCGCCATCATCGTCGGCGTGGCCGACGTGCAGCGGCTGGTGGATGTCGGCGACCAGGTGGCTGATCCAGGGCAAGGCCCAGGCGAGGCGGGGCGTCTCGGTATTGGCAACCAGTAGCAGGCTGAGTTCGTTGAGGCGCCGTTCCAGCTGGCCGCTGACTACCCGACCGCTGCGGTCAACATCCATATAGTGCCAATTCAGATGCCGCGCATGGTCGGGCAGACCCGGCACTGGCGGCTTCGGGGTTTCCCGCGCCTCGTCATAGAAGCGCGGGTCGTTGCGGATTTCGTCAGGCCAGATGGCGGCCTCGGCGAAAATCGCCGCCGGCTCTGAAGATTTCGCCCGTGTCTGCCAGCGTTCGTGATCGGGATGCTGGCGGAGTGTGTTGGCGATCAGTGCCTGCACGGGGGGTGAGAGCTGTTGCCACGCGATGCCGGCAACCAGACGATGGCCAGCAGCGTTCCAGGCATGGGCCAGGCAGGGCAGGAGCAGCAAGAGGAGGGTCAGGCAGTGACGGATCGCGGCATTATGCCGCGTGCGATAATCTCCATCTATGCCCAGACCCACCGAACATCTGCCTTTGACTTCCCTGGCCTATGCCATGCTGCAGGCCGCCCGAATCGACGCTGCCGTCCTGGCTGGCCAGAGCCTTGCCGATGGGTTGCTGGGGCGGGTAGATGCACAGGCGCGACCGGCGGTTCAGGATTTGGTCTATGGCAGCTTGCGGGCCTATGGCCGGGGCGATTTCTTTTTGCAGCATTTGCTCACCAAGCCGCTCGCAGAAGCCGAAGTGCATGCGCTGTTGCTGGTCGCGCTCTATCGCCTGGAAACCCGGCCAGAGGCCGTGCATACCGTCGTCGATCAGGCGGTGCTCGCGGCCGGCGAGATCGCCAATGGGCGCTTCAAGGCACTGGTCAATGGCGTCCTGCGTAATTTCCTGCGTCAGCAGTCTGAACTGACCGGGGCGCTGGCGGCAGATGCGGTGGCGACGAGTCAGTTACCTGACTGGTGGCTGGCACGCCTGCAGGCAGCCTATCCGCAGGACTGGCAGCACGTGGTAGCAGCCGGCAATCAGCCACCGCCGATGGCGCTGCGGGTCAATGGCCGGCGAATTGACCGTGAGGCATATCGGCTTCGTCTGCAGGATGCCGGGATCGCCGCGCAGCCACTCGGCGACCGGGGACTGGCGCTGGCCCGACCTGTGCCGGTGGACCGTTTGCCCGGCTTTGGCGATGGCTGGGTATCGGTGCAGGATCCCGGCGCGCAACGCGCGGCGGAAATTCTGTCACCCGTTGCGGGATCCCGGGTGCTTGATGCCTGCGCGGCGCCGGGCGGCAAGACGGCGCATTTGCTGGAGTTGTCAGCACTGGAGCTGCTGGCGCTTGATCTGAAGCCTTCACGTAGCCGCCGTGTGACTGAAAACCTCGAACGGCTGGGGCTGTTTGCCGAAGTCAAGGCGGCGGACTGCGCGCGCCTCGATACCTGGTGGGACGGCCGGCCATTCGATGCCATTCTGGCCGATGTGCCTTGTACCGCCAGCGGGGTGGTGCGCCGCAATCCGGATGCAAAGTGGCTGCGTCGTGAGGCCGATATTGCCAGCTTCGCCAAGGCGCAGGCGCGTATCCTCGATGCCTTGTGGCAGACGCTCGTGCCCGGCGGTAAACTGCTTTACGCCACTTGCTCGGTATTCCCGGAAGAAAACAGCGAGCAGATGGCGCGTTTCCTGTCACGACAGCCCGACGCCCAGTCCTGCCATGAGGAGCAGATTCTGCCCGATGCCGACCACGATGGCTTTTTCTACTGCCTGCTCAAAAAGCATGGCTGAGCGCCTGCGCCGCTGGCTGATGCTACTGGTTTTTGTGCCTTTTTTGGCGTGGACCGCAGAAATCGATGTCAGCAACCCGCAGTTGCTTGCCGTCGAGGATGGGCTGGCGGTGTCGGCAGATTTTCGCTTCGAACTCAATTCGCGTCTGGAAGAGGCTGTCACCAAGGGCGTCGTGCTCTATTTTGTTGCCGAATTCGAGATCAACCGTCCGCGCTGGTACTGGCTGGATGAGAAACTGGCCAGCCGCAGCCTGACCTTCAGCCTTTCCTACCACGCATTGACCCGGCAATATCGCTTGTCGACCGGTGGCCTGCATCAGAGTTTTTCGACCTTGAGTGGTGCCCTGGCGGTTATTTCGCGCCTGCGCAACTGGCTGGTCGTCGAGCGTGGGGATAAATCCCTGCGTCCTGGCGATACCGTGCCGGCGGCCTTGCGTTTGCGACTCGATTTGACCCAGTTGCCACGTCCCTTCCAGATCACCGCGCTGGGTAACAAGGACTGGAATCTGGCATCCGACTGGAAAACCTGGACGGCGACGATCCCGCCTCCGTTGCCGGCCAGTCCACCCCCTTCGCCGGCCGTTGTCGTAACGCCAGCGGTGGAGGCCAAGTGAAGCGCCTCGTCGCTGCCGGAGGCGCCTTCATCGCCGCGATCGGCGGCATCCTGTGGTTCCTGCTGTTGATGTCTACGGCGGCGGATACCGTTATCTTCTCGCGCAATTACCCGCTGCTGATCGCACTGAATATCGTGCTGGCGCTGGGCATGGTGGCGCTGGTTGGTTGGCAGTTGCGTTCCTTGTGGCGCGACTATCAGGCCCAGGTTTTTGGCGCCCGCCTCAAGCTGCGCCTGATGCTGATGTTTGGCGTGGTGGCTGTGCTGCCCGGGGCGCTGGTCTATGGTGTCTCGGTGCAGTTCGTCACCCGTTCCATCGAAAGCTGGTTCGATGTTCGGGTTGAAAAGGCACTGGAAGCCGGTCTTCATCTCGGCCGTTCGGCGCTCGATTCCCTGCTCGCCGACCTCACCGACAAGGCGCGGGGCATGGCGGTTGAACTCTCGGACATCAAGGAAGGCTCGCGGCGTTCGGCGCTGCTGCGTCTGCGTGAAGAAAAAGGCGTGCAAACGGCAGTCCTCTTCTCGGTCGGCGGCCAGTTACTGTCGAGCGCCACCGGGGAACTGGCCAACCTGTTGCCAGAGATGCCGGGGCAGGCGCAACTTAAGCAGGCGCGCAGCGCCCGCGCCGTGACTTCGGTCGATGGCAGTGGCGGCGATCTGCACCTTCGGGTGCTGGTACCGGTGGCGGCGCGCGAAGTTTTTGAGGAGCCGCGTATCCTGCAGGTGACGCAAGCGGTGCCGGAGGTTTTGGCGCGGGATGCCGAGGCGGTCCAGGCCGTCTATCGTGACTATCAGGAGCTGCAACTGGCCCGTGAGGGTCTGACGCGTATCTATGCGTTGACGCTGACATTGACCGTGCTGGTCGCGCTGTTCGGTGCCTTCGCACTGGCCTACCTGATGGCACGCCGCCTGGCGGCACCGCTGCACATCCTGGCGGAAGGTACCCAGGCGGTTGCCCAGGGCGACTTTTCGCCACGGCAAGCGGTGTATAGCGGCGACGAACTGGGTGTATTGACGCAGTCTTTCAACCGGATGACCCGGCAGCTTGACGATGCCCGACGTGAAACCGAGCGCCACCGGGCCGAGCTGGAATCTGCACGCGGCTATCTCGAATCCATCCTCGCCAATCTGTCTGCCGGGGTGCTTGTCTTTGATCGCAGCTTTGTACTCCGTACGGTCAACGAAGGCGCGCTGACCATACTCAATGACGATTTCGAGGCCCTGATTGGCGTTGCCGTCGAGGAATGGCCGCGACAGGCGGCGCTCGGTGCCTTCATTCGCGAACGCTTTGCCGCTGCCGAGGAGCCGGAGTGGCAGGGGCAACTGGAGATGGAGCGCCCCAACGGCATGCCGCAGGTGTTATTGCTGCGCGGCTCGCGGCTGCCGGAGGCCAGTGGTGGCGGCGATGTTGTGGTTTTCGATGATGTCACCCGGCTGATTGCCGCCCAGCGCAGCGCAGCATGGGGTGAGGTGGCACGGCGTCTGGCGCACGAAATCAAGAATCCACTGACGCCGATCCAGCTTTCTGCCGAGCGACTGCAATTCAAGCTGGCCGACAAGCTGGCCAATGGCGATGCTGAGATGCTGGCCCGTGGTACGCAGACAATCATCAATCAGGTACAGGCAATGAAGCGGATGGTCGACGACTTCCGCGACTATGCCCGGTTGCCGGCCCCGGAAGTGGCACCCCTGGCGCTCAATGAGTTGATCGGTGAGGTGCTCGGCTTATACGAAAGTTCGTCCGCGTCCATAGAGATTCGTCTCGCCAGCGCGTTGCCGTCGGTCCTCGGCGATGCTACCCAATTGCGCCAGATCATCCATAATTTGTTGCGGAATGCCGAAGATGCGCTGGAAGGGCGCGAAGATGGCCGGATTCTCATCGAGACCGGCTTCAGCGGAAGATTTGCCCGATTGCAGATCAGCGATAACGGTCCGGGATTTCCGGCCGAGCTGTTGCCAAGAATTTTCGAACCCTATGTCACGACCAAATCGCGGGGAACCGGCTTGGGCCTGCCCATCGTCAAGAAGATCGTCGAGGAACATCAGGGAAGCGTGGAAATCAGTAATGCACCGGAAGGTGGTGCCCGGATCGATATCCGGCTGCCTTTGGTGAAAGCGGAGGAAGCCAAAAATGGCAATCATTCTGGTCGTTGATGACGAAGTCGGCATCCGCGAGTTGTTGTCGGAAATCCTGATCGACGAAGGCTACGACGTCCGGCTGGCGGAGAACGCCACCGCGGCGCGCAAGTTGCGCAATGAATTGCGTCCTGATCTGGTGCTGCTCGACATCTGGATGCCGGATACTGACGGCATTTCCCTGCTCAAGGAGTGGCACGCCGGTGGCCAGCTCAACATGCCGGTGGTGATGATGTCGGGTCACGGCACCATCGACACGGCGGTCGAGGCCACCCGTTTTGGCGCTTTCGACTTCCTGGAAAAGCCGATTGCACTGCAAAAATTGCTGTCGTCAGTGCAGAAGGCCCTCAAGCACGATACGCCGCCACCGCGCGCGCCACTGACGCTTGAGGCCTTTACCCGCTCGGCTTTCGTCAAGGAGTTCAAGCGTCGGCTCGAGCAGGCGGCGGCCAAAGCGCCAGTTGTCCTGCTCAAGGGCGCGACTGGCGGCATGGCGGAAATTTGTGCCCGCACGCTGCAACCGCCGCGTGCACCGTGGCTCGATTTGTCGGCAGTCAGCAGCGCTTTGAGCCAGGAAATGCTGGAAAAAATCAGCGGTGGCGTGCTTTTCGTCCCTGATCTGTCGGCGTTGGGCAAAATGCAGCAGATGAATCTGGCGTTTGCCGTCGATCGTCTGGAAAAGCTCAATCTGCAACTGATTGCTGCAAGCGTTGCTGCCTTTCCCGCGCTGGCCGAAGCAGGCTGGGACCACAAGCTGCTGGCCCGGCTGGGCGAGGTCTGGGTCGCCTTGCCACCACTGGCAGGCCACGCGGACGAGCTACCGGAGATTGCCGGCCTGTTGCTGTCCAATTTTGTTGAGCGGGGCGAAGTGCCACCACGGCGGTTTTCAACCGGTGCCTTGAACGCACTGCGTACATTGCCCTGGAAGAACCATGCCGAGGCCAGCTGGACGACCTTGTATGCACTGGTCCGCAATCTGGCACTGACCGCGCTCGAAGAGGATATATCGGCCGAAGATGTCAGCCGCGTCATGCCGCAGGACAGCGAGGCATCGCCGCAGCTGGCCTCGCTCCTGCCGCTGCTCGACCAGCCCTTGCGCGAGGCGCGCGATGCGTTCGAGAAGCTCTATTTCGAGCATCACCTGCGGCTGGAAGGGGGTAACATGACCCGGTTGGCCGAACGCTCGGGTCTTGAGCGTACGCATCTTTACCGCAAGCTGAAACAACTCGACATCAAGCTCGGCAAGCGGCACGAAGAACCGTAATCGTCCGCGATGTATTGAAAGATCGCGACCCGGGGGGGGTTATGAAAGTCATTATTCTTGGTGCCGGCCAGGTCGGTGCCAGCGTTGCCGAGGGCCTGGTCTCGGAAGAGAACGACATTACCGTGGTGGACTACGATGCCGCCCGGCTGGCCCAGCTTCAGGACCGACTCGATCTGCGAACCGTTGTCGGCAATGCGGCGACACCATCGGCGCTGCGTGACGCTGGTGCCGAAGATGCAGACATGATCATCGCCGTGACGCAGAGCGACCAGTCGAATCTCGTGGCCTGCAAACTGGCGCAGAGCGTTTTCAATGTGCCGACGCGGATCGCCCGCCTGCGTTCCCGCGATTTTCTGGAAGATGCCAGCCTGCTGACCCCGGAGAACTTTGCCGTAGATTTCGCGCTATGTCCCGAGCAGGTGATCACCGAATACATCCGCCGCCTGATCGAGTTTCCGGAGGCGCTGCAGGTGCTCAACTTTGCCCGGGGGCGGGTCAGTCTGGTAGCCGTGCGCGCCTACGAGGGCGGCCTGCTGGTTGGCAAGCCGATCAAGTCTATGCGTGATCACCTGCCACCGGGTACCGATGCCCGCATCGCCGCGATCTTTCGTCGCGATCAGCCGGTGTTCCCCGAGGGTGATACCGTCGTCGAAGCCGGCGACGAAGTCTTTCTGCTGGCGGCGGCAGAGCATATCCGCCAGGTATTGCGCCAGCTGCGGCGAATGATGAAACCGGTCGAGCGCATCATGATCGCTGGCGGTGGCAATATCGGGCTGCGCCTGGCGAAGTCGCTCGAGAAACGCTATGAGGTCAAGGTCATCGAGGGGCGCAAGGAGCGTGCCGAGATGCTGGCCAATGAGCTGGGGCGGACGCTGGTACTGCTTGGCGATGCCACTGATGAAGAGTTGCTGGAGCAGGAAAATATCGCCGAGATGGATCTCTTCCTCGCCGTGACCAACGACGATGAGGACAACATCATGTCCGGCAGCCTGGCCAAGCGTTTGGGGGCCAAACGCGTCGTGGCCTTGATCAACCGCCGTGCCTACGCCGACATGATCGAAGGCGGGCCGATCGATATCGGTATCTCGCCGGCCCACGTCTCTATCGGTACCTTGCTGGCGCACGTCCGCCAGGGCGATGTCGCCGAGGTGCATTCGCTGCGGCGCGGTGCCGCGGAAGCGCTGGAACTGGTCGCACACGGTGATGCCAAGACTTCTAAAGTGGTCGGCAAGCGTATTGATCAGATCGACTGGCCGCATGGGGTGACCGTGGCCGCGCTGGTTCGCAACTTCGAGCAAGCGGTGGTCGTCGGTCAGACTGACGAATGGACGTCGATTACCCGCCATGGCGAGGTGGTCATCGCGCATCACGATACAGTCATCGAGGCGGAGGATCACGTCATCGTCTTCTGTACCCGCAAGAAGCTGGTGAAGAAGGTCGAAAAGCTGTTCCAGGTCGGTTTCCACTTCTTCTGAGGAGGCGACGATGACCCGCTTTGCTCCCGTCTATCGGGCCTTGGGCATGATCATCATGCTCTTCGGGTTGACCATGCTGGCACCGCTGATTCTCTCCTATGTTGTCAATGATGGTGCGCAGACCGCCTACGACGAGGCCTTCGCACTGACCATGCTCTGTGGTTCCGCGCTCTGGTACCGCTATCGCAACTGCAAACGCGAATTGGCAATCCGCGACGGCTTCCTGATGGTGGTGCTGGTGTGGACAGTGTTGCCTGCTTTCGCAGCGATACCCCTGATGCTGCAACTCGGCATCAGTCATACCGATGCCTATTTCGAAACGGTTTCCGGGTTGACCACAACCGGTTCGACCGTATTGGCCAATATCGACAAGCTGCCGATGTCGATCAACCTCTGGCGGCATCAGCTGGTCTGGATTGGCGGCATGGGTTTGATCGTGCTGGCGATTGCCATTCTCCCGCTGCTGGGGATTGGTGGCCGGCAGATGTTCAAGGCCGAAACGCCGGGCCCGATGAAGGACGCCAAGATGACGCCACGCATCGCCGAAACGGCGAAGGGGCTGTGGCTGGTGTATCTGGGGGTGACAGTTGCCTGTGCCGTGTCCTACCGACTGGCCGGAATGGACTGGTTTGACGCCGTCTGCCACACCTTTTCGACCATGGGCCTTGGCGGTTTTTCGACCCATGATGCGAGTTTTGGACATTTCGACTCCCCGGCGATCGAGTTGGTGGCCATTTTCTTCATGCTGATTGCCGGCATGAATTTCGGCACACTCTTTCTGGCAGTCAGTGGGCGCTCGCTGCGGCCCTATCTCCATGATCCCGAGGCGGGTTGGTTCATTGGCGTGACCTTGCTGAGCATCCTGGTGGTTGCCATCTACATCTGGAAGGAGGGTACCTACCCCGAGGTCGAAACCGCACTCCGTCACGTTGCCTTCAATCTGGTGTCGATTGCGACAACGACGGGTTTTGCCAGTCAGGATTACGCGCTGTGGCCGATGTTTGCCTCGTTGTGGATGCTTTTCCTGTCCAGCTTTGCCACCAGTGCCGGCTCGACCGGCGGTGGCATCAAGATGATGCGGGCGCTGTTGCTATACAAGCAGGTGTATCGCGAGTTGCTGCGGGCGATGCATCCAAACGCTGTGTATAACGTCCGCATCGGCGGCCAGGTGGCGCCGCAACCCATTCTGTTTGCGGTTCTGGCCTTCGGGTTCATGTACATGGTCAGCATCGTCTCGTTGACGCTGGTCCTGTCATTTACGGGTTTGGACATCATTTCAGCGTTCACCGCAATCGTCGCCAGCGTTAACAACACCGGGCCGGGATTGGGCGTGGTCGGGCCATCGACTACCTACGAAGTGCTTGAGGATTTCCAGACCTGGGTCTGCATTTTCGCGATGCTGCTCGGGCGTCTCGAAATCTTTACGCTGCTGGTGGTTCTGACGCCGGACTTCTGGCGCAAGTGACGCTTTGATCATTTCCTGATCCAGCGCAAGTGACCCGCGGCACGGAAAGGCGGATAATCCCGCCTTTCGATTATTTTGGCGGAGCCTACCGTGAGCCGACCCCGCAACGACACTTTCCTGCGCGCCCTTCTCAAGGAGCCAACCGATTACACGCCGCTCTGGCTGATGCGTCAGGCTGGCCGCTACCTGCCGGAGTATTGCGAAACCCGTAAGCGGGCCGGCAATTTCCTCAATTTGTGCAAATCGCCGGCCATGGCCTGCGAAGTGACCTTGCAGCCGCTGGCCCGCTACGATCTCGATGCTGCCATCCTCTTTTCGGACATCCTGACCGTGCCCGACGCGATGGGGCTCGGCCTGTACTTTGCCGAAGGCGAGGGCCCGAAGTTCGAGCGTCCGCTGCGCGAGGAGTGGGCGATCAACAACCTGACGGCACCGGATCCCTACGAGCACCTTGGCTACGTCATGGATGCCGTCTCCGAGATCCGCCGCGCGCTCGACAACTCCGTGCCGCTGATCGGTTTCTCCGGCAGCCCCTACACACTCGCCTGCTACATGGTCGAAGGGCAGGGCTCCAGTGACTTCCGTCACATCAAGGGCATGATGTACAGCCGTCCCGATCTGCTGCACAAGATCCTGTCGGTGACCGCCGATTCCGTGACCAGCTACCTGAATGCCCAGATCGACTCCGGCGCCCAGGCAGTGATGATTTTCGATACCTGGGGCGGCTCGCTGTCGGCGGCGGCCTATCAGGAATTTTCGCTGGCCTACATGCAACGTATCGTTGCCGGCCTGAAGAAGGAAAAGGACGGCCAGCGTATCCCGTGCATCGTATTCACCAAGAACGGTGGCCTGTGGCTGGAGAAGATCGCCGCCATTGGTTGCGATGCGGTCGGTCTCGACTGGACCATCGATATCGGCGAGGCCCGTCGCCGCGTCGGCGACAAGGTTGCCTTGCAGGGCAACATTGACCCGAACGTGCTCTTCGGCAGTCCGGAAGTGATTGCCGCCGAAGCCCGAAAGGTCCTCGACAGCTATGGTTCCGGCAACACTGGTCACGTTTTCAACCTCGGCCACGGCATTTCCCAATATACCCCGCCGGAAAACGTCACCACACTGGTCGAAACCGTTCACGCCCATAGCCGGAAGCTGCGTCAGCAGGCTTGATAAGTCGGGCCGAAAGCCCGACTTATACACAGTATTTTGCTGCCCTGCGCAATAAATTCCGGCGAAGGGCTTGACATCCAAGATTGATTTCAAGTCATTGAATATAAAGCGGATGCTATCTTGCTCAATATTTCGGCAAGATGGCAAAAGCCTTACGAAACGGTGACTTAGCGCGGAACGCGCATTTTCATTCACACAGTTATCCACAGATTCTGTGGACAAGCTACCCGGAGCCCCATGCCTGTCATCCGCGTTGCGCTCGATTTACCGCTGCACCGCCTCTTCGATTACCGGTGCGAGGCGGCAGGTTCGGGTGACATCGGCTATCGGGTGCGCGTGCCTTTTGGTCGTTTCGAGCGTATCGGCGTGATCGTCGAGGTTTCCGAAACCAGTGAATGGCCCGATGAGCAGCTGAAGCCGGCCGGGGAAATCCTGCGTGATCTGCCGCCGCTGCCGGAAACCTTCTTCGCCCTTTGCCGCTTTGCCGCCCACTACTATCAGGCCCCGCTGGGCGAGGTGATCCTGCAGGCCCTGCCATCCGGGCTGAAACGTATCGACCCGCCGCAACGCCGCCAGGGGCGGACGCCACACCCTGTGCCAGCGATTGCCCGGCCTGATTTGACCGCTGAACAGGCGGCGGTGCTGTCTGCCCTCGATACGGCCTCAGGATTTGCCACCCACCTGCTGTTCGGTGTCACCGGCAGCGGCAAGACGGAGGTGTATCTGCGCCTGATCGAGCAGGTGCTCGAGCGCGGGCAGCAGGTATTGTTACTGGTGCCGGAAATCAACCTGACGCCGCAGCTTGAAGAGCGGGTACGCGGGCGTTTCCCTGAGGCCGGCGTTGTCGCGCTGCACAGCGAACTGGCCGACGCCGCGCGTGAGCGCAACTGGCGAGCCGCTGTCGCTGGCGAGGCCGCGATCATTCTCGGTACGCGACTGTCGACTTTCACGCCGCTACCGCGTCTGGGGATGATCATTGTCGATGAAGAGCATGACGCGTCCTTCAAGCAGCAGGACGGCATGCGCTATTCAGCGCGTGACATCGCGGTGTTTCGCGCCTCGCAACTCAATATCCCGATTCTGCTCGGCTCGGCGACGCCGTCGCTGGAGTCCTGGAGCAATGCCCGCCATGGCCGTTACCGTCTGTTGACGATGGCCGGCCGGGCCAATCCGCAGGCCACGTTGCCGACCGTCAAGGTGCTCGATACGCGGCGCATGGCGCTGCGCGAAGGCGTCAGCCCGCTGCTGGTGGAGGGCATCAAGGCGCGCCTGGCGCGTGGCGAGCAGAGCCTGGTTTTCCTCAACCGGCGCGGCTATGCGCCGGTGCTGTGTTGCCCGGCCTGTGGCTGGGTGTCGAGTTGCCGCCGCTGTGCCGCCAATCTCGTACTGCACATGGCCGACAAGCGTCTGCGCTGTCACCATTGCGGCTACGAAAACCGCGTGCCGCGCGCCTGCCCGACCTGTGGCAACCAGGACATCCATCCCTTTGGCCGCGGCACGCAGCGCGTTGAAAGCTGGCTGCAGGAGGAATTCCCGGATGCGCGCATTATTCGGGTTGACCGTGACTCGGTGAAATCCCGCCGCCAGTGGGAGGCGGTACTAGAGCAGATCCATGGTGGCGAGGCCGATATCCTGGTCGGTACGCAGATGCTCGCCAAGGGGCATGATTTTCCAAGGCTGACGCTGGTCGGCGTGCTGGGTGCGGACGCAGCCCTGTTTGCTGCCGACTGGCGGGCGCCGGAACGCCTTTTCGCCCAGTTGATGCAGGTCGCGGGCCGTGCCGGGCGGGCCGAACTGCGGGGAGAGGTGCTGATTCAGACCCAGTACCCGGACCATCCCCTGTTTGCCGCTGTCGCCAGCCACGACTATCCCGGATTTGCGGCAATGCAGTTGGCCGAACGTGAGCAGGCCGGCTTCCCACCCTATTCCTTCCAGGCCGTATTGCGTGCGGAAGCGCCGGCGATGGCCGATGCCATGGCTTTTTTGACCTCGGCCGCGGCAGCGCCTTGTGTCTGCGCGCAGGATCAGGTGATGGCCTACGACCCGGTGCCGATGAAAATGGCCCGCCTGGCGAATCTGGAGCGCGGTCAGTTGCTGGTCGAGTCGATGTCGCGACCGGCCTTGCAGAAGTTTCTACCGCTCTGGCGCGAGGCGATCGAGGCCATCAAGGCGCCGTCGCGGCTGCGCTGGCATATCGAGGTCGATCCGCTCGAATTCTGACCGGCACGCGGCTTGCAGTGATCTCTGCCCAATCACCGCAAGGAGTGCATCATGAAGATTCAGGAATCGTCGTTGCAACTCACCTCCAGCCGCGAGGCGAGCCGGCATCAAAGCCTTGAAATCGAGACAACACAAGAGTTTCGCCAGGTTATGCGTGATCTCGGTGAGCACCGCGACGCCCGTGCCGAGACGCTGGCCGCCCGTGTCCAGCGTCTGTTGCAGTCACTGATCGAGGCCATTCTTGCCGCACTCGACGGCAAGAAGTGCAGCAATGAACTCGCCACCTGCGAGACGCCAGTTGCCGGCGACGCTGCCGCCCCGACGGGGAGGTCGATAGAGATCGGTTGGCAGCGAAAAGTGGTCGAGACGGTCCGTGAATCCGAAACCACCCGCGTCTGCGGCAAGGGGGAGGTGAGTACCGCAGACGGCCGTTGTATCCGCTTCGATCTGGCCGTGGACATGGCGCGCAGCTACGTGTCGCGAAGCGAAACGGAGGAATCCGGCGTCGTCCGCCTGCAGGATCCGCTGGTGCTCAGTTATCCGGGACAGTCCTGCGAGTTATTGGCGCAATGCATTTCGTTTGATCTCGATGCCGATGGCCGGGCCGAGCAGATTCCCAAATTGGGGGAGGGTTCGGGATTTCTGGTCTTCGACCGCAACGCCAATGGCCGGGCGGATGACGGCAAGGAACTATTCGGTGTCGCCAGCGGTGATGGCTTCGCCGATCTGGCAAAGCTGGACGGTGACGGAAATGGCTGGATCGACGAGGCGGATGCAGCCTGGTCGCGGCTGGGGCTTTGGTCTGGAGAACGCTTCGAGTCGCTGACCGCCGCTGGAATCGGCGCCCTGAATACGGCTGCGGTGAACTCGGAATTTTCGCTGAAATCGGCAGATAACGCGCTGCTTGGTCAGATCCGTGCGGCGGGGGTTTATCTCACCGAGGCCGGGGCAGCCGGCCTCGTCCAGCATGTCGATCTAGCGGTCTCAGCGCCGCCGCCCGGAAACCAGCAACCAGCCGAGCGCCAGCACTTGCCCACCTAGCAGGGTGAAGAAGGCGGTGCGGTAGGCGGTATCCACCGTCCAGCCCGCCACCTGCAGTGCGTCCACCAGAATGCCGATGCCCCATTGCAGGCCGAAGGCGCCGGCGAATACCAGCAGGTTGAGCGCGGTATTGGCGCGGCCGGAAAGTGCCGGCGGGAAGGCGGTGGCGACCAGCGAGTAGGAGATGTTGGATAGCGAAAAACAGGCACCCAGTATCGGCCACAGCCAATTGCCGGCGAATGTCGGTTGCAGACTGATCACGGCAAAACAGGCCAGGGCGACGACCATAGCCCAGAAATAGAGGCGGTCGAGCCGGATGCCCCGACGCTGCAGCCCGGTGGCAAAGAAACCCATGAACAGGAAGCCGGCGAGCATGGCGCCGCTGATCAGGGTCAGCCGGGCGGCAATACCGGCGCCGTCGATGCCTTCCAGGACCGACATCCAGCGCGATGCCCACAATCCTTGCACGGCCATGAAACCACCGGTGAAGACGAGCCCCATCGGCCCGTAGCGCCAGAAATGCGCGCTGCCGAAAATCCTGCGTACCCCCGCCATTTGCTCGCGGAAGCCGCCGGCCGAACTCGCCTCCTGCTTGTCCGGAACGAAGAAGAACAATGCGGCGGCGACGAGGAGGGTAATGATGGCGAGTGCGAAGACGATTTCCCGCCAGCCGGCGATGGCCAGTGTCATTTCCAGCGGCTTCGAGGCCGCAAGGGCGCCGAGGCCGCCGGAAGCCATGACCCAGCCGGTCAGCGACGCCTGCCGCTCGGGCGGGAACCACTGCACGAAGGCCTTGAACGAGGCCATCAGGCAAGCCGAGACGCCCAAGCCGATCAGTGCGCGGCCGATAGCCAGCCCGACCAGCGCATCCGAAAGCGCAAAGACGCAGGCGCCGGCGGCGGCAATCAGCAGCAGGCCGGCTTCGACACGCCGCGCGCCGTAGCGGTCGAGCAGCATGCCGAGTGGCAGTTGCGCCGCGCCAAAGGCCAGAAAATAGGTGCTGGTCAGCAAGCCAAGGGCGTTGTCCGCCAACTGCAATTCGCGCGCGATGACCGGGCCGAGGACGGCATTGACGGTGCGGAACAGGTAGGAGAGGAAGTAGCCGGCGGCGAAGGGAAGGAAAAGCCTGACCCACAGGCCGTGTGTGTCTTGGTGTGTCACGGTGACTCCGGTTTCACGTGGAACCGTCGTTGGCGTGGGTCTTCAGCCAAGCCAGACGGTTGTTGATCTTGGTTCGCCACTGGCTGGCAATACCGGGCAGGTCGGCCAGCGCCTGCAGTGCTGCCAGCGATGGCCGGTGCGTTGCCGCGAGATCCATTGCCTCGGCCAGCGTCGGTGCTTCGGCTGCTGTCTCGAGTTCGAGGCGGTCACCGGGGGCGACGACACCGGGTGCCAGTACACGCCAGTACCAGCCGGTCAGGCGATGTTCGGCAATGTAGGCTGCCATGCCATTGCAGCCGAACTTGTCGTCGATCTTCCAGCAGGGATTGCGCGGCTGGCAAACCTGCAGGCGGGCCGTACCAAGGCACCAGATGTCGCCGATCCGAACCCAGTGTTCATCAAGTGCCGGCGTCGAGATGTTCTCGCCCATGCTGCCGGCAACCAGGGCCGCAGCGCATTCCGGAAAGGCGTCGGCGAGCATGGCATAGTGACCCACCGGGTAGAGATGGACCGCCTTTTCCGGGCCGCCATGGACTCGAAGGTCAGCCTGCTCGTCGCCGACTAAGCCATTAAAATCAATCGAAACCGACGAAGTGAGTGCCTGCTTGTAGATGCCGCTCGGGCGTCCGGAGGCGGGCAGGGGGCGGACACGTCCGCTGAATAGGGAAACCTGTACTTTCATCGTCCGGATGATGCCATCAATTCCAAAGCCACGCAGCGCCGCGCACCCCCGAGGAATTCCCATGGACAGGCGGCCGGATCGGTGTCCTGAAATCGTCGGAAAAAACGTGTTCACCGCAGATTGCCGGCAGCTCGCGGTAGAGTCGGGTCAGCCCGGAGAGGCCACCGCCGAGGACAATCACATCGGGGTCAAGGAGATTGACGACGCCGGCGAGCGCCCGCCCCAGGCGGTTCTGGTAGCGGCCCAGCGTTGCTTCTGCCGCCGGGTCGCCGGCGTCTGCCATGGCGGCAATGGCGATTGCGTCAATGTGAGCGCTTGCGCCGGAAGCGGGGGTGTTGTGTCGGGCATGGTCGGCGGCGAGTCCGGGGCCGGAGAGGTAGGTCTCGATGCAGCCCTGGCGACCGCAGTAGCAGTCCGGCAGCGGCAGTCCGTCATCACCGGCGCCGGGCAATGGATTGTGACCCCACTCACCGGCAATCGCATTGGCGCCGGTGAGTGCCTGGCCGTTGACCACGATGCCGCCTCCGACACCGGTACCGAGAATGACGCCGAACACCACGCTGGCGTCACGGCCAGCACCATCCACGGCTTCGGACAAGGCAAAACAGTTGGCGTCGTTGGCCAGGCGAATTTCCCGCTGGAGCAGCGCCTGCAGGTCGCGGCGCAGGGGTTTGTCGATCAGGCAGGTCGAGTTGGCATTCTTGATCAGGCCGTTGCACAGTGATTCGGCGCCGGGGATGCCGATGCCGACGGTGCCCCGCTGGCGCAATTCCACTTCGACGGCTTCGACCAGTCCGGCGATTGCCATCACCGTTCCGAGATAATCCCCCTGCGGTGTGGGGATGCGTCGCCTGAGCAGTGCCGTGCCGTCATCCGCCAGCGCGATGACCTCGATTTTTGTGCCGCCTAGGTCAATACCGATGCGCAACTCAGACCCGGACGGCGATGCCCTTGACGTTGCCGTAGGTGGTGGTCAGGGTACGCAGGACGCTGGCACCGGCTTCAAGCAGCAGCATGAACAGGTTACGTTCGGAGTACAGGCAGACCTCGCCCTGAATGCCGTATTTCTTGACCAGCACCGGTGATAGCGGGGAAAAACGCTGCTCTATGGGGGTCTCAGCTCCGGCATATCCCTGGCCGAGTTCAGAGTGCAGACCAAGTATCGACAGGTAAAGCTTGCCGCCAATGCGCAGCCGGAGCAGCAGCTGCCGGGTGACCTGGCGGGCGATGTCGTAGGGCAGGCCGCACAGGCCACGGCGGACGATGATGATGTCGAAGGGTTGGCCGGCCAACTCATCCGGCAGCTGGCCCAGCGTCGCCGCCTGAAAGCGGATCTGCTCACCGAGGCCGCTGGCGAGAATGCGTCCCTGAACTTCCTGCTGTCGGGCCACCTCGTCGGCCACCGTCACGGTTGCCCCGAGCCGGGCGAATTTGATCGCCATCTCGCAACGACCCGCCGGCAGGATCAGCACCGATACGCGGTGTTCCAGACGCTGGCGCTTGACGCACTCCTCCATTGCGTAACGCTCCAGTTCGTCGGAGCCCGTCTCGAGGGGATTGGCGTTAATATTGGTTTCCATGGCTTTGTCTCCCGTCGGTTCATTGTGCATGATGCACCCGCCCTCTGACAACCAAGCCAGCCCCCAACGGAGCGCCAGATGTTAGTTCGATTCGATTCCAGTGAAACTGCCGAGGTCCTGATGTATGCCGACACGGCGAAGATGTTGTTGACGGCCTTGGGCAAGGAAACGACCGCCCGCGGAACCTTCACCCACCCGGAAATGCTGCCGGCCGCCGAAGCCCTGCGCGAGGCAGCGCGTCAGGCTGCCCAGCCGCCTGAGGAAGAAGACGAAGAGGGCAAGGATGGTAAGAAAAAGCCGCCGGTCAGTTTTGGCCAGCGGGCCTGGCCGCTGATTGACATGTTCGAACGCACCGCGCGCGCGGGCAGTGATGCCTGGGTGGTATGGGAGGCTTCGGCGGACTTCTGAGCGAGTAAGGCGTTCAGCCTACCGGTGGCGTCAGCCCAAAATTGCTGCCGATACCGTCGATGACGACTTTCAGCGATTGGGAGAATTCATCCAGAATCTCTTTTTCGTAGCGGGTTTCGCCGCGCAAGGCCATTTCCAGCGCCAGTGCCGCCGACTGCAACCGGGCAGCGCCGATCGAGCCGGCCAGTCCCTTAGCTCTGGGGGCGAGGTGCATTGTCGCTTCGGTGTTGCCTGCATCGAGCGCGGTCTGGATGGCTGCCACTTCGTCGATAAAGCGGGCAGTTTTCGTCACTCATGTCTTGTCTCCCTGGGACAGGCGGGAACTAAAGCGCAACCGGCGAATTTCTATCCACTACCACGAAATACTTGCGAACCGGTGCCAGTACTTCAAAACAGCCGGTAAAACCGGCCGGGATGACGCCCGCCTCGCCCGGCCCGAACTCGCCGCCTTGGCCCTGATGATCGAGAATGCGAACCCGGCCGCTGATGATGCAGAAAAACTCATCCTTGCCGTCGGCAAAAAAGATGTTCCAGGCACCGGTTTCGCAGGACCAGATACCTGCGCTGAGGTCGCCGTGTTCGCTGGCAAAGTGTTCCCAGGTAAGGCGCTGCGGATTACCGCGTACCAGCCGGTCGGGCCGCGGATAGTCGATTACGGTGTCGGGGGTCTGGCGGGAAAAAACAGTCAGTTCGGGCATGGTTTATTTCTTGATGCGTCTGTCGGCTTTCTGCCGCCAGCGGGCGAGGTCATCTGCACTCGGCTCGGCGAACTTGCCGCCGCCGGCATTGGCCATATAAATGACCGCCGCCGCGACTTCTCCGTCGCTGAGTTCCGGCTTACCGCCCTTGGCGGGCATTTTGCGGATGCCAGCAAGCGCCGCGGGCACCAGATCATTCAAACCCTCGCGCACCAGCTTTCCCCAACGCTTCCTGTCGCCAAACACCGGTGCGTTATCGGTGCCATGGGCATGGCATTGCGAACATACCGATTGATAGACAGCTTCGCCGCTCTGCATGGCATGGGCCGGAACGGCAAGAAGGAAGGCGGGAAAGATGAGGCTGGCAGGGGTTAATGGGGTGCGCATTGGCGTGACTCGGGGATGGGCGAAGCAACATCATAAATTCCAAGCATAATTCGCGCATGAAATTGTTTGCTGTTTTTGCCCTGTTTTTCGGGTTGGCCGCAGCCTTCGTCGCCAACGCCTTGGAAGTGGCCGTCGATGTCGGTCACGATCTGCGGAAGCCGGGGGCGGTGAGCGCCCGTGGTCGCAATGAGTACGATTTCAACCGGGAACTTGCGGGGGTGCTGGCCCCGTTGCTTCGTGAGCACGGGCTGGCGGTACGCGAGATCAATTTCGACGGGCGTATCGCTAACCTTATTGCCCGTCCACGCGCTGCCGAGGCGAGTAATTTCTTTCTCTCGATCCATCACGATTCGATCAGCGAATCCTGGCTGCTGCCCTGGCTCTGGGAAGGCGTCGAGCAGACGCATACCGAGGTCAAACGAGGCTTCGGACTCTTCGTGTCTAGTCACAATCCCGACCTCGCCAGCACTCTGCGCTGTGCCTCGACGATGGGCGCGGTACTGCGCCGTGCGGGATTTACCCCGACCCCATGGCATGGCCGCAAACATGTCGCCGCCGACGCCGAAAACGGCGTCTGGTATTACGACAATCTGGTCGTCCTGAAAAACGCCCGCCAGCCGGCAGTCCTGTTCGAGGCCGGCGTGATCAAACACAAAGAGGAAGAACTGGAACTGCGCGATCCGGAGCGCCAGGCGCGGATGGCGGATGCGCTGGCCACCGGACTGGCCGCCTGCCTGTCGGTTACAGAAATATCGGTTCCGGAGTAAGGGCGACGGCGAAGCGCTCACGTACCGCCGCCTGCACGGCGGACATGGTCCGCTGCACGTCTTCGCCGCAGGCGCCGCCGTGATTAACCAGCACCAGCGCCTGCTTCTCATACATTCCTACCGGGCCGAGGGATTTGCCTTTCCACCCGGCCTGCTCGATCAGCCAGCCTGCTGCGAGCTTGATCCGGCCATCCGGCTGGGGATAGCAGGGCAGCGTGGGAAACTCCGACTTCAGGAGCGCCGCGAGTTCAGCTGAAACGACGGGGTTGTGGAAGAAGCTGCCGGCGTTCGGGAGTTGCGCGGGGTCGGGCAACTTGCGCTGGCGGATGGCGATCACCGCGTCCGCCAGATCTTGCGCCGTTGGTTGGTTGATCTGACGGGCAGCCAGTTCCTGGCTGATGTCGGCGTAGCGCATGTTGGGCTGCCACTGCCGTGGCAGACGAAAAACGACCCGGGTGATGGCGATGCGGCCATCGAGATGCCAGCCTTCCTGCTTGAACAGGCTGTCTCGGTAGCCGAATCGGCATTGGCTACGGTCAACCTGAAAAAAGGCCCGTTTTTCGAAATCCCAGGCGGTGACCGAATGCAGCAGGTCGCCGGCCTCCAGACCATAGGCGCCAATGTTCTGGATCGGTGCCGCGCCGACTTTACCGGGGATCAGCGAGAGATTTTCCAGGCCTGGCCAGCCTTGCGCCAAGGTCCATTGCACAAATGCATGCCAGTTCTCGCCCGCCCCGGCTTCGACGTAGAAGGCCTCGTCATCCTGCGTGACCAGACGCTTGCCGGGGATGGCCATGTGCAGCACCAGACGGTCGATATCGCCGGTGACCACCAGATTGCTGCCGCCGCCGAGAATGAAGCGCGGCCCGTCGGCCCGCGCTGCATCGGCAAGTTGCGTCTCGTCATCAATCCGGCAGAAAGCCCGCGCCCGTCCTGGCAGGGCAAGGGTATTGAAGGCGGTGAGGTCGACGCCGGTGGTGAAAGGCATCATCGATTCAGCCGAGGAGCAGCAGTTCGCCCAGAATCGAGGGCCGGGCGGCGGCGCGCCAGCCGGGGCGCATCTCGCTGGCCGTCAAACTGCCGTAGCCCCAGGTGACGGCAATGAAAGGCAGGCCGTTGGCGTCTGCGGATTCGCCGTCTTCGCTGCGGTCGCCGAGGTAGATTGCCTGGTCACGGGCGATATTCTGGTCGGCGAGCAGGCGGGCGATCATCGCCGCCTTGTCCGGCAGGCGCGGGGTGAAGAGGTCGAGGGCATAGACGTGGCTGAAATAATCCAGCCAGCCCAGATGCGCGAGGATCAGGCGGGTCGGGTGGATGCGCTTGTTGGTGGCTATCGACAGTTGCCGCCCGGCCGCGGCGAGTTGCGCCAGCAGTTCGCCGACGCCGGTGTAGGCGGCGGTTGCCTTGTAGCCCTCGCTGTCGTAGCTGGCCTTGAAGGCATCGGAGATCCGGCCGATCAGGGCCGGGTCATTGCTGCCCGAGAGCAATTGCAGCGTCTCAGTCAGCGGCGGCCCGATGACGCTCTCGTCGATGCTGCGGACCGGCGCGACGCCGGTGCTGGCGAAGGCCTCGCGGAAGCTGGCGAGAATCGCCGGTGCCGAGTCGATCAGCGTCCCGTCGAGGTCAAAGAGGATGTGCGGATAGCGAACCATGGCGGTCATCAGAGCAGCGGCGCCAGCCAGTATTCGGCATCCTTGATCGACATGCCCTTGCGCGCTGCCCAGTCTTCCAGCTGGTCGCGTCCGATCTTGGGAATGGCGAAATAGCTGGCGGCCGGGTGGCCAATGTAGAAGCCGGAGACGGCAGCCGCCGGTGTCATCGCACAGGATTCGGTGAGATTCATGCCAGCGTTGGCCGGTGCATCGAGCAAGGCGAAGAGACCGCGCTTGGCCGTGTGGTCGGGGCAGGCCGGATAGCCTGGGGCGGGGCGGATGCCCTTGTATTGCTCGTCAATCAGTTCGGCATTGGTGAAGGCCTCGTCCGGGGCATAGCCCCAGTAGCGGGTACGCACCTCAAGATGCAGCCACTCGGCGGCAGCTTCGGCCAGGCGGTCGGCCAGCGCCTTGAGCATGATCGCCGAGTAGTCGTCGTTGGCGGCTTCGAAAGCGGCAACGCGCTCCTCAATGCGATGGCCGGCGGTGACGGCGAAGGCGCCGACGTAGTCGTTGTCGCCGATGAAGTCGGCGAGCGCCATGTTGACGCGGCCGGAAGGTTGCTTGTGCTGCTGGCGCAGGCCGACCCAGCGGCTGAGTTCAGTGGTGCGCGACTCGTCGGCGTAGATGATGATGTCCTCGTTGTCGGCGCGGGCCGGATAGAGGCCGAATACGGCACGCGCCGAGAGCCAGTTTTCGTCGATGATGCGGGCGAGCATGTCCTTGGCGTCGGCAAAAAGCTGGCGCGCCGTTTCGCCCACCGTTTCATTCTCGAGGATGGCCGGATAGCGGCCGGCGAGGTCCCAGCTCTGGAAGAAAGGCGTCCAGTCGATCAGCAGCGCAATATCCCTGAGGCTGGGGTTCAGCGTGTGCAGGCCGAGTTCCTTCGGCTTGACCGGCGTATGCGGCTGGTTCCACGTGAAGCGATTGGCGCGGGCCTCCGCCAGTGACACCAGCGTGGCGCCCTTGCGCCCGGCGTGCTCGGCGCGCACGGCTTCGTACTCGGCGATGATCTCCGCCTTGTAGCCATCACGTTGTTCCGATGACAGCAGCCGGGTGGCGACACCGACCGCCCGCGAGGCGTCCGGCACATAAACGACGGTGCCTTCGGTGTTGGGGGCGATCTTGATCGCCGTATGTGCACGGCTGGTCGTTGCGCCGCCGATCAGAAGCGGCTGCTGCAGTCCCTGACGCTGCATCTCGCTGGCGACGTGGGCCATCTCTTCCAGCGACGGGGTGATCAGACCGGACAAACCGATGATGTCGACCGCATGCTCGCGGGCAGCCTTGAGGATGTTCTCGCAGGAAACCATGACGCCGAGGTCGATGACGTCGTAGCCGTTGCAGCCGAGAACGACGCCGACGATGTTCTTGCCAATGTCGTGTACGTCGCCCTTGACGGTCGCCATCAGGATCTTGCCCTTGGAGCCGAGACCGGTGCGGGCCTTTTCGGCTTCGATGAACGGCACCAGATGGGCGACGGCCTGCTTCATGACGCGCGCGGATTTGACCACCTGCGGCAGGAACATCTTGCCAGCGCCGAAGAGGTCACCGACGTGGTTCATGCCGTTCATCAGCGGGCCTTCGATGACGGCCAGTGGCGGTCTGCCTTCGCTCTCCAGCTGGGCGCGAACTTCTTCGGTGTCGGCGACGACGAAATCGGTAATGCCCTTGATCAGCGCATGCTCCAATCGCTTCTCGACCGATAGTTCGCGCCAGCTCAGGTCCGGGCCGCTATCCTTGGCCTTGCCTTCCTTGACGGTTTGCGCAAACTCGACCAGCGCATCGCCGGCACCCGGGTGGCGGTTGAGCACCACGTCCTCGACCTTGTCGCGCAGCGCCGGTTCGAGATCGTCGTACACGCCGAGCATGCCGGCGTTAACGATGCCCATGGTCATACCGTTCTGGATGGCGTGGTAGAGGAAGACGGTGTGGATGGCCTCGCGCACCGGGTCGTTACCACGGAAGCTGAAGGAGACGTTGGAAACGCCACCGGAAATGTGCGCATGCAGCAGGTTTTGCTTGATCCAGCGGGTGGCCTCGATGAAATCGACAGCGTAGTTGTCGTGTTCGGGAATACCGGTGGCGATGGCGAAGATGTTCGGATCGAAGATGATGTCTTCGGCCGGGAAACCGGCACCACCCTCGCTGGCTGGCTTGGTCAGCAGCGCGTAGGCACGGCCGCAGATTTCGGTCTTGCGCGCGTAGGTATCGGCCTGGCCTTTTTCGTCGAAAGCCATGACGATCACCGCCGCCCCGTAGCGGCGGGCAAGTTTGGCCTGCTCAAGGAACTTGGCTTCGCCCTCCTTCATCGAGATCGAATTGACGATGCCCTTGCCCTGGATGCACTTCAGTCCAGCCTCGATGACTTCCCACTTCGACGAGTCAATCATGATCGGCACGCGCGAAATGTCCGGCTCCGAAGCGATCAGCTTGAGGAACTTGTCCATCGCGGCGATCGAGTCGAGCATCGCCTCGTCCATGTTGATGTCGATGACCTGCGCGCCGTTTTCCACCTGCTGGCGGGCGACGGCCAGCGCATCGTCGAAGCGCCCTTCAAGGATCATCCGGGCAAAGGCACGCGAGCCAGTGACGTTGGTGCGTTCGCCGACGTTCACATAGAGCGAGTCGTGGGTGACGTTGAACGGTTCCAGTCCGGACAGGCGCAGCGCCGGTTCGATTCTTGGGCAAATTCGCGGGTTCACCGCAGCAACGCGCCGCGCGATGGCGGCAATGTGTTCCGGCGAGGTACCGCAGCAGCCACCGACGATATTGACGATGCCGGCCTTCGCCCAGCCCTCGATTTCGTCCGCCAGTTGCTCGGCCGTTTCGTCGTAGCCGCCGAAGGCATTTGGCAGGCCGGCGTTGGGGTGCGCCGAGACGAAGCAGTCGCAGACGCGTGACAATTCCTCGACGTACTGACGCAGTTCCTTGGCGCCGAGCGCGCAGTTGAGGCCGAAGCTCAGGGGCTGGACGTGGCGCAGCGAATTCCAGAAGGCCTCGGCGGTCTGGCCGGACAGCGTGCGGCCGGAGGCGTCGGTAATGGTGCCCGAGATCATCACCGGCCAGCGGCGCTTGGCCATATCGAAGAACTTTTCGATGGCAAACAGCGCGGCCTTGGCATTAAGCGTGTCGAAGACCGTTTCGACAAGAATGATGTCGGCGCCCCCCTCGACCAGCCCAGTAGTCGCTTCGACGTAGTTGGCGACCAGTTCGTCGAAAGTGACGTTGCGATAGCCGGGGTCATTCACGTCCGGCGAGATCGACGCGGTGCGCGAGGTCGGGCCAAGGACGCCGGCAACGAAGCGCGGCTTGTCCGGGTTGGCAGCGGTGAATTCATCGCACAGCTGGCGGGCCAGCCGGGCACCCTCGAAATTCAGTTCGTAGACCAGTTCCGAGAGGTTGTAGTCCGCCTGCGAGACGGCGGTCGAATTGAAGGTGCAGGTTTCGAGGATGTCGGCGCCGGCTTCGAGGTATTCGCGGTGGATGCCGCCGATGATGTCCGGGCGGGTCAGCACCAGCAGGTCGTTGTTGCCCTTGAGGTCGTGGGGGTGATCCGCAAAGCGCTCACCGCGGTAATCGCGCTCCTGCAGGCCGTGCCGCTGGATCATCGTGCCCATGGCGCCATCGAGGACGAGCAGGCGTTGCTGGAGCAGGGTCTGGAGTTCGGATGTGCGGTCGGGCTGGATCATGGTCACCTCTTGGAAGGCCTCGGCAAAGCAAAGCGCCGTCAGTGTCCGCGGCGCCGCAAAAGCAAACGGCGCCGCAAACCGGCAGAATCAGGGTTTGCGAGCGCCGTTGTTCGTTGCCGAGCCTGGCCCTTCATAAAAAGGTCGCAGCGCTCCTCGGCAGAGGCGATAGTTTACCGGCAGCGCATCCCGCTGCCAAGGCCTTTGATTTATTTAGCCTTTCATCGCCACGCGGCGCGAGGTCTTCTTGACTACGCCGTGGCCGGTGTCGAAATGCACCATGAAGTAGGTTTCTTCCGTCGACGGCACGCCTTCGATGCGCCACTCCCAGATTTCCTCGCGCAGGTTGTCGAAGACGACTTTGGTGGCCGGTGCGCCGAGGATCCGGCGGACGTCGTCCTTGGACAAGCCGTCGGCGATCCGGGCGTAGTTGGCGTCGTTCAGCACCTGGTCCTTGCGGGTCACGACGTCCTTCCGGTCGAAGGCGATCATGTAGCAATGCACACCCTGCGGTTGCCGGCTGTATTCCCAGATTGCCGTGCCATCGTTGCCGTGGTGGATGAAGCCGGGTTCGCCCATGCGGGCCCTCACTTCCGCGGCTGTCGTGATGCCCGGCCGGATTTCCTCGAGATTGACGACATCACAGGCGGACAACAGGGCCGACGCGACGGCGGCTGTGGCGGCGATGATCCAGCGGGATAGTTTCAAGAGGGCTCCGGGCGACAGCAGAGTATTGAGTTTACGCCCGGATGGACGCAACCGATAATATCGGCATCATCTAACATGGCGATATGCCCATGCAGCACCTTGATCCCCTTGCCGCCCATGCTTTCCTGCAGGCTCACCCGGAGGCCGCCCTTGTCGATTGCCGGACAGAGATCGAGCACATGTACGTTGGTCATCCGGTGGGTGCCGAGCATGTCGCTTGGCAGGATGGGCCGGACTGGGAAATCGATCCGCACTTTGCCGACAAGGTGGCTCGTCTGGTCAACGCGGACCGGGCGCGGCCGGTGCTGCTCATCTGCCGCAGTGGCCGGCGCTCGGTGGATGCAGGTGAGGCGCTGGAGGCCGCTGGTTTCACCCAGGTGATCAATGTGCTCGAAGGCTTCGAGGGCGATCTCAACGACAACTTCCACCGCGGCACTCTCGGCGGTTGGCGTTTCCGTGGCTTACCCTGGCAGCAGTCTTGAGCGGTAACGGGCGAGGGCGGCGAGTCCGCCAGCCAGCATTAGCCCGCCCATGCCAATCGCCAGACTGCGCGTCGAGTACCACAGCATCGGCGCGATAAGTGCCGCGGCCACACCATTGAATCCGGATTGCAGGAAGGTCTGGCAGGAAGCGGCCAGTCCGCGCTGGGCCGGGAAGGGGTCGAGGGCGAAAATCGTCAGGCAGGGCATTGCCAGCGACATGCCGAAGGTGTAGGCGAACAGCGGCGCCACCGCCCAGGGCAACGGCGGCGTGGCACCCAGATTGAGCAGCAGATTCGTCAGTGCCGCAGAACTCATGATGCCGTAGCCGAGAGCGATACTGCGGTTAAACGATAGCTTTCCGGCCAGCCGTCCGGATGTCCAGGAGCCGGCCATCAGGCCGCCCATGGCCGGACCGAAAAGCCAGAGAAAGGCAGTTTCGGGCAGGCCGAGGTGCTGCATCAGGAAGACCGGTGCCGAGAGGACGTAGATGAAAAATCCGGCGAAATTCATCGACAGGGCGAGACAGGCGAGCAAGAACGGCGGCGAGGTCAGCACCTGCCAGTAGGTGCGTCCGAGATAGGCGGGGCGCAGCGATTGCCGCCTCTCTGCGGGCAGTGTTTCCGGCAGCAGGCACCAGCAGGCGACAAACAGCGCCAGCGTTGCCAGTACAAGAAAGGCAAAAATCGCGCGCCAGCCGAAAAGCACCTGCAACCAGCCGCCGATCAGCGGCGCGATCGCCGGTGCCAGCGCGAACATCATGGTGATCTGCGACATAAGCCGCTGGGCGGCGGCGCCGTCATAGAGGTCGCGGACAATGGCGCGGCTGATGACGATGCCGGCGCCGGCGCTGATGCCCTGCACTGCCCGCCAGAACCACAGATGTTCGATTTGGCTGGCGAAGACGCAGCCGAGCGAGGCCAGCCCGAACAGTGCCAGTGCCCAGAGTATGACCCGGCGTCGACCGAAACGGTCGGAAATCGCCCCGTGCCACAGGGTCATCACGGCGAAGGAGAGCAGGTAGACCGAGAGCGTCTGCTGGACGTCGAGCTGGCTGGCGCCCAGCGAGCGGGCGATATCGGGGAAGGCCGGCAGGTAGGTGTCGATCGAAAACGGGCCGAGCGCCGACAACGAGGCGAGCAGGGCGGCGATCCCCCGCGTGGCGCGCCTTTGCTCAGGCATACGCCAGCCGGCGATACTGGATGGCTTCGGCGATATGCGCGGCGTTGATCACCTCGCTGCCGGCGAGATCGGCAATCGTCCGGGCGACCTTGAGCACGCGGTGCCAGGCGCGGGCGGATAGGCCCAACTGGGCTGATGCGCGTTGCAATAGCTGGCCGCCGGCGGTATCCGGCTGGCAGAGCCGGTCGATGGCGGCGGTGTCGAGGCGGGCGTTGCTACCCGCCTGCCGGGCATGTTGTTGTGCCATCGCGGCGACAACGCGTTGCTGCACGTCGGCTGAAGACTCGCCGTCGGCGCTGGCGGCCAGTTGCTCCGCAGTGACGGCGGGCACTTCGATGAGCAGGTCGATGCGGTCGAGCAGCGGGCCTGAGAGGCGGCCGCGGTAGCGGGTGATTTGATCGGGCGTGCAGCGACAGCGGGCAGCCGGATGGTGACCACAGGGGCAGGGATTCATGGCGGCGATGAGCTGGAATTCGGCCGGAAACTCCGCCTGATGCGCCGCGCGGGCAATATGGATGCGGCCGGTTTCCAGCGGTTCGCGCAGGGTTTCCAGAACCTTTCGGTCGAATTCTGGCAGTTCATCGAGAAAGAGAATGCCCTGATGGGCAAGGCTGATCTCACCCGGCCGGGGCGGATTGCCACCACCTACCAGAGCGACTGCCGACGCGGTGTGGTGCGGCTGCCGATACGGTCGTTGGCCGAAACGGGCGGGTTGAAACTGCCCGACCAGCGACAGGACGGCAGCCGAAGCCTGCGCCGCTTCACGCGGCAGCGCCGGGAGTAGCCCGGGCAGGCGGGCGGCGAGCATCGACTTGCCGGCACCGGGCGGGCCGATCATCAATAGCGAATGTCCGCCGGCGGCGGCGATTTCCAGCGCCCGTTTGGCCTGTTGCTGGCCGCGCACATCGCGCAGGTCAGGCAAATTTGGCGTGTTTTCAAGGTTCACCGCAGACGGTGCTGAGAGCGACTCGCGACCACTCAGGTGGGCGCAAACGGCGAGCAGGGAATCGGCAGCCAGGATGCAATCGTGGCCGGTCAATGCGGCCTCGCTGGCGCTATCACCAGGCAGGATGAATACCTTGCCGTCACCGGCGGCCTGCAGCGACATGGCCAGCGCGCCGCGGATCGGACGCAGGGCGCCGGAGAGGGAGAGCTCGCCGGCGAATTCGTAATCAGCAAGCGAGGCAGGCGGAATCTGGCTGCTGGCAGCGAGTATGCCGAGCGCGATCGGCAGATCGAAGCGCCCCGATTCCTTGGGCAGATCGGCCGGGGCCAGATTGACGGTGATGCGTTTGGCCGGGAATTCGAAGCCGGAGTTGATGATGGCTGCACGGACACGATCCCGGGCCTCCTTGACTTCGGTATCCGGGAGGCCGACGAGGGTAAAACTGGGAAGGCCGCTGGCGAGGTGTACCTCGACCGTGACAGCCGGCGCATTCAGGCCATCCAGCCCGCGGCTGTGGGCGATGGCCAGTGCCATGCTGGCCTAGCTGCCGCTACGGGCTTTTTCGAGGGCGTCGACGCGGGCTTCCAGCGCCTTCAGCTTTTCGCGCGTCCGGGCCAGCACTTGCGACTGGATGTCGAACTCCTCGCGAGTGACCAGGTCGAGCTTGGAGAAAACGCCGCTGAGTACCGCCTTGGCGTTCTTCTCGATGTCACGTGCCGGGGAGTTGGCGAGCAGCGCACTCATCTTGGCGCTGAATTCTTCAAGGATTTTTGGGTCGAGCATGATCTTCCTCCGTGGCGCAACAGTTTAACACAGCGTCCTATCCCGCCTCGCTCAACCTTCCGCCCGTAGCTGGTGCGCGCAAGGTCTAGTTGGCACCGTAATGGTGCGCCGGGTTGGTGCGTGATCGGTGGTTTCGGCCAAGTTTCTTTGATAAACATCAAAAAACCGACCTGGCACGGCTCATGCTTTTGCTGTGTTGCACAAAACTTCTTTTTGCTACTTGATCGTTTATTTCAGGAGAGACCACATGAAAAAGTCACTGATCGCCCTCGCCCTCATCGGCGCCTTTGCTGCCCCGGCAGCCGTCCAAACCGCTATGGCTGCTGAAGAAGCTGCCCCGGCCGGTCCGCACACCTTTACTGGTAACGCTGGATTGTTCAGTGAATACCGTTTCCGTGGTATCGCACAGACCTTTGCTAAGCCGGCATTGCAAGGTGGCTTTGATTATTCGCATGAGTCGGGTGTTTATCTTGGCAACTGGAACTCCAATGTGAACTCCGGTGCAGGCTTCCCCGAAGGTAACCTCGAAATGGATTTCTACGGTGGCTTCAAGAAATCCTTCGGTGATTTCGGCGTTGATGTGGGTGGGATCTATTACTACTACCCAGGTACCAATCTCAGCGGCAAGACCGTCAAGAACGGCGAAGTCTATCTTGGTGCCAGCTGGAAATTCATCTCCTTCAAGTACTACTACGCATTGACCGACTACTTCAATGCAAAGGGTCCGAATGGTGAAAAGACTGACGGAACGAGCTACTACGACCTTGGCTTCAACTATGACCTCGGTAGCGGTTGGGGTGTGAATGCTCACGTTGGCTACCTTGACTTCAAAAAGGTCCAAAACGCTGACTACACCGACTGGAAGCTTGGCGTGACGAAGGACATCAATGGCTGGGTAGTTGGCTTGTCCTACATTGACACCAACGCTAAGGGCGATTGCAACAAGGGCCAGTTTTACTGCTTCAGCAATAGCCTGGATGCCGCAGGCAATCTCGGTTCCAAGACCATGAATGCTGGTCGTGCTACTGGCGTGCTGTCGATCTCCAAGTCTTTCTAATCTGCTTTATCACACCCCCGCCGGTACTCCGGCCGGCGCTGGCGGGGGCGTAGCAAACCTTTCTTATATCAATGGGGAAATCTCATGAAATTCGTAACCGCCATCATCAAGCCGTTCAAGCTTGACGAAGTGCGTGAGGCGCTGTCCGCCATCGGCGTGCAGGGCATCACCGTCACGGAAGTGAAGGGTTTCGGCCGGCAAAAAGGGCATACCGAACTGTATCGGGGAGCCGAGTATGTGGTCGACTTCCTGCCCAAGGTGAAGATCGAAGCCGCCGTCAAGGCCGAGCATATCGATCAGGTCATCGAGGCCATCGAAAAGTCCGCCAGCACCGGCAAGATCGGCGACGGAAAGATCTTCGTCTTCGACCTCGAACAAGTCATTCGTATCCGGACCGGCGAAACCGGTACCGATGCCCTTTAAGGAGCGCACCATGAAACGCGTACTCGCATTACTGGCCCTGGTCAGCGCCGTCGCCTTCGGCGCGCCGGCCTGGGCTGAAGAAAAGGTGGCGGCGCCGGTTGTGGCCGCTGCAGTTGAGGCTGCACCCGCTGCGGCTGCTGCAGCCGCCCCTGCCGCAGAAGCTGCCCCGGCACCCGTGCCCAACAAGGGCGACAACGCCTGGGTGATGGTCAGCGCTGCGCTGGTCATTCTGATGTCCATTCCTGGCCTCGCCCTGTTCTATGGCGGTCTGGTCCGCAGCAAGAACATGCTGTCGGTCTTGATGCAGGTGTTCACGGTCTTCTCGCTGATTACCCTGCTCTGGGTGATCTACGGGTACTCGGCGGCATTCACCGAGGGCAACGAGTTTTTCGGCACGCTGGACAAGCTCTTCCTGAAGGGCATCACGCCGGAATCGGTGGGTGCGACGTTCTCGAAGGGTGTCGTCATCTCCGAACTGGCCTTCGTGATCTTCCAGGGCGCCTTTGCTGCCATCACCTGCGGTCTGATCGTCGGTGCCTTTGCTGAACGTGCCAAGTTCTCCGCGATCTTGGTCTTCATGGTCATCTGGTTCACGTTGTCCTACATCCCGATGGCTCACATGGTCTGGTACTGGGCGGGTCCGGATGCCTACACCGATGCCGCTGCTGCTGAAGCCGCTGGCAAAACGGCTGGCTTCCTGTTCCAGAAGGGGGCTCTCGACTTCGCCGGTGGCACCGTGGTTCACATCAACGCCGCCATCGCCGGTTTGATCGGTGCCTACATGGTGGGCAAGCGTACCGGCCTCGGTAACGTGGCCATGGCCCCGCACTCGCTGACCTTCACGATGATCGGTGCCTCGCTGCTGTGGTTCGGCTGGTTCGGTTTCAATGCCGGCTCCGCCCTCGAAGCCTCCGGCGGTGCTGCGCTGGCCATGGTCAATACCTGGGTTGCGACCGCAGCTGCCGCGCTGTCCTGGACCTTCGCCGAGTGGATCCTCAAGGGCAAGCCCTCCATGCTGGGTGCTGCTTCCGGTGCTGTTGCCGGTCTGGTGGCGATCACCCCGGCAGCTGGCTTCGTCGGTGTCATGGGCGCCATCATCATCGGCCTGATCGCCGGTGTGGTCTGCCTGTGGGGCGTCAATGGCCTGAAGAAGCTGCTCGGTGCGGATGACTCGCTCGACGTCTTCGGCGTCCATGGCGTCGGTGGCATCCTCGGTGCGATCCTGACGGGCGTGTTCGTTGATCCGGCGCTCGGTGGTACGGGTGTCTATGACTACGTGGCCAACAAGGTCGGCGACTTCGACATGACCACGCAAGTGATCGCCCAGCTCTGGGGTGTCGGTACGGTCATCGTGTGGTCTGGCGTGGTCTCCATCGTCGCCTACAAGCTGGTCGATATCGTTATCGGTCTGCGTGTGCCGGAAGACGAAGAGCGTGAAGGTCTTGACCTCACCTCGCACGGCGAAAGCGCCTACCACCACTAAGCAAAGAATTCGTAGTCTCTCTCCCTTTGGGCACCTTCGGGTGCCCACTTTTTTTGTGAGGTGAGAATCTACGCTGTGCGGCGAGGAAGGCTAATGTTGACCTTCAATCGAGTCGCAGCAAAGTTCTGAGCCAAGCTGTAACCCTGGCACGCGTGGCGCTACGGCCAGGCTACTTAATCAGTGGCAGGATGCTGCGGAAGTCATCCGTGCCGGCCCGGTCCAGCCACTCGAAGAGCACCATTTCGGTCGTCACGATGTGTACGCCACAGGCGCGCAGGCGATCGATGGCCAGCTGGCGGTTCTCCAGGGTCCGTGACGAAGCCGCGTCGGCGACGAGAAAGACGTCGAAATCCAGCGCCTTCAGCCCCAAGGCCGTCTGCAGCACGCAGACATGGGTTTCCATGCCGGTGACGAGAATCTGCCGACGGCCGGTGGCAAGCAGTCGCTCGACCACGCCGGGTTCGGCGGCGCAGCCAAAGTGGATTTTTTCGAAGAATTCCGCGTTCACCGCAGCAGCCCGGATTGCGGGCACGCTGTGGCCGAGTCCGCGGACATACTGTTCGGATACGAAGGCGGGTACCGCGAGCTGATCGGCGGCTGTCAGCAGTCGAACGTTATTGGCGGTTGCCGTCTCGGCATCGTGAATGGCCGGCGCCAGTTTCTCCTGAACATCGACCACCAGCAGCAGGGAATCTTCGCGGCGGATCAGCATCAGCGGAACACCACCGTCTTGTTGCCATGGACCAGCACCCGGTCTTCGAGGTGATAGCGCAGGCCGCGGGCGAGCACCGTCTTTTCGATGTCCTTGCCGTAGCGCACCATGTCTTCAGGTGAATCGGAATGGTCGATGCGGATGACGTCCTGTTCGACGATCGGGCCGGCATCGAGTTCGGCCGTGACGTAATGGCAGGTGGCGCCGATCAGCTTGACGCCGCGCTCATAGGCCTGATGGTAGGGCTTGGCGCCGGCAAAGCTGGGCAGGAAGCTGTGATGGATATTGATGATGCGGCCGGAGAGGGCTTCACACAGTTCCGGCGAAAGAATCTGCATGTAACGCGCCAGCACCATGGTGTCAGCGCGCACATCATCGAAAATCCGCTGGATTTCCGCATAGGCACCGGCCTTGTTGTCCTTGGTCACCGGAACGTGGATAAAGGGAATGCCGTGCCACTCGACGAAACCCTTGAAGGTGTCGTGATTGGAAATCACGCAGGGAATCTCGATGTCCAGTTCCTTCGCCTGCCAGCGGGCGAGCAGGTCGTAGAGACAGTGTTCCTGCTTCGATACCATGACGACGACGCGTTTCTTGACCGCGCTGTCGTTGATCCGCCAGGTCATCTGCAACGGATCGGCTACTTCTTTGCGGAAGCGCTCGCGAAATTCGGCGAGCAGGAAAGGTAGCGAATCGGCCTTGATCTCGATGCGCATGAAATAGCGACCGTCCACCGCGTCGGCATGAAAGCTCGACTCGAGTATCCAGCCGCCATTCTGGGCAATGAAACCCGAAACACGGGCGATGATGCCGACCTGATCGGGGCAGGAGGCGGACAGGGTATAGAAGCGGTCTTTATGCATGATGGCTCGGTGCTGACTCGCGCCGCCGACGGCTCCGAGGGGAACCGGCAACCGCTGGCGAGCGGGGGCGAAAGTCAGGCGACTTTTGCGAAGGCCTTGTCGATTTCGGCGCGCAGATTGTCGTAAGAGAGCACGACCGGGAACTGCGGGAATTCGCGGATGACGTTTTCCGGGGGGTGGAAGAGGATGCCGCCGTGGGCCTCGCCGAGCATCGCGGTGTCGTTGTAGGAATCGCCGGCGGCGACGATGGTGAAGTTCAGTTCCTTGAAACGCTTCACGGCTTCCTGTTTCTGGTTCGGCATGCGCAGGTGGTAATTGACCAGCATGCCGGACGCGTCCGCTTCCAGCGAATGGCAGAACAGCGTCGGCCAGCCGAGCTGGCGCATCAGCGGATGGGCAAATTCGTAGAAGGTGTCGGACAGGATGATGACCTGATAGTCCTCGCGCAGCTGGTCGAGGAAGGTGCAGGCGCCGGCCATCGGGCCCATTTCGGCGATCACCTTCTGAATATCCGGCAGGCCCAGCTTGTGCTCGCGGAGGATGTTCAGGCGATAGGTCATCAGCTTGTCGTAATCCGGCTCTTCGCGCGTCGTCCGCATCAGCTCGGGGATGCCCGTGCGCTTGGAAAATTCGATCCAGATTTCAGGAACAAGGACCCCTTCGAGGTCAAGGCAGACGATCTTCACGGTAAAACTCCCTGCGCAGTATTCGGAAAAGCGTCGATTTTACCCGATCAGGATGGGGTAATTTCTCCGACCGGGAAGGAAAGGTAATAACCCTGCGCGTAATCGACGCCAATCTCGGCAAGCAGCGCCAGCGTTTCGGCATCGCCGACAAATTCGGCCACGGTCTTTTTGCCCAGCCCGCGGGCGACTTCGACGATGGCGCGGACGAAAACCTGATCCTCGCGGTTACCGACCAGGCTACGGATAAACATGCGGTCGATCTTCAGTACATCGGCCGAAAGGTGCTTGAGGTAGGCAAAGGACGAGAATCCGACGCCGAAATCGTCGAGGCAGACGGTACAACCGAGGTGGCGCAGGTCATCGATGAAGCGCTCGGAATCCTGGATGTTCGCCAGTGCCGAAGTTTCGGTCAGCTCGATGATCAGTCGAGTCGGCGCGACGCCGAATTCCTCAAGCAGCCCGCTGATGACTCCTGAAAGCGTTGGATCATCGAAAGATCGCGCGGAAATGTTGACCGCCAGTCCCGGAAGGCTCGGCATCGCGGCCAGCTTGTTAATGGCGGCGCGGATCACCCAGCGGTCGATATCGACAATGCGGCCGGTACGTTCCGCCGCCGGAACGAATACGCCGGGGGGAATCAGTTGCTCCGGATTATCGGCATCCACCATCCGGATCAGTGCCTCGTAGTGCTTGACGGCACGGCTGCGGGTCTCATGTACGCCCTGAAAATGCAGGACAAAGCGATTCTCGACGAGCGCTGCCTGAATCTTTTCATTCCAGCCAAGCTGGCTGAGCATGTGAGCCGACTCATCCAGCTCCGGCCGGTAGAGCCGCCAGCAGTTCTTGCCGCTGCGTTTGGCCTGATACATCGCGGCATCGGCATGGGCGACGAGTGTTTCGGCGTCCAGCGCGTGATCGGGTAGCAGGGCGATGCCGAGACTGATGGTGAGCGCGAAGCGGCGGCCGTCGAAATCGAAATGCAGGCCGGTCAGTGCGCGAACGACGCGGTCGGCCAGTGCTTGTGCACCGGCCTGGTCGGCGCCGGGGGCAATGATCGCGAATTCGTCGCCGCCGAGCCGGGCAAAGACCTCGTCACCGCGAACCAGCCGGCCGACCGCATCGGCGGTGCGAACCAGCACGCTATCGCCCGCCCGGTGGCCGAAGGTATCGTTGATTGTCTTGAATTCGTCGAGATCGAAATAGAGCAGGGCACCACGATGCCCCGGAACGCGCAGGGCATGGCCGATCAGGCGTTCGAGTTCGGCGCTGAAGCGGCTGCGGTTGGCGAGCCCGGTCAAGGCATCCCGTTCCGCCATGAACACCAGACGTTCGGCGATCTGTCTTTCGCTGGTGACGTCCTCGAAAATCCACAGCCGCCCGAGCGTACCGCCACCGGGGCTGGTCACCGGCACGCTCTGTTGCGTAATCAGGCGTCCCTCGGGCAATTGCAGTTCGCAAGGCGTGCCGTCACCTTCGAACAGTTGCTTGCGGCTGACATCGCTCAGGCTTTCACCCAGCCATCGGCGCAAATCGGCGACGGGCAGGCTGGCCAGAAGATGATCGAGATCGACAGTCCACAGGCCGGCAAAGGCCGGGTTCAGATAGGCAAGGCGCTCGTCGGGATCAACGAAGACGAGACCGAGTCGCATTGCCGACAACAGCGCATCCAGCCGAGCGCGTTCGGCGTCAATCGTGGTTGCCAGCAGGCGTTGTCGCGACTCGGCATCCTTCAGTTCGTGCATTCGATGTTCCAGGGTGCTGGCCATCTGGTTGAAGGCGTTGATGACCTCGCCAATGTCATCATTGCTGCTGCCCCCCACTTGCTGAAATGCCTCGCCGCTGGCCAGCCGGTGACTGGCATCGGCGAGCAATGCGAGTCGCCGCGTCAGCCAGAGCGCGATACTGCCAAGCGCCAGCGAGGAGACCAGGACGCCGAAAATCGCCAACGCGATGTTCTGGAGCAGGATCTCCCGGCGCGCTTCGTCGAGAAAGCCGAGATCCATCCCGATGGCGAGATCGCCATAGCGCTGTTGCTCCAGTGCGATCGCGATGCGGAATTCGTGCAGATCTTCGCGGTTGGCCATCCGGTCGGCGCTGGCCGAGGCAATGCGCTGACCGTCGCCGTCATACATCACCAGTGCACTGATGCCCTGCAGTTTTTGGGCATTGTTGAGGGTCTCGCTGATTGCCGCGTAATCGCGCTGTGCCATGGCCGGCGCGATGGCCGCCTGCAACAACAGGCTGATTTCTGCGCGTCGCAGCTCGAACTGTCGGACCAGGTGTTCCTCGGTCAGGCGCTGACTGTTCCAGACAATGGCCGAGATCATCACGATCTCGACGACGACTGTCAGCGCGATCAGCCGGCTGCGCAGCGACGTGAACATGCGTATGAGCATCAACGCAGCACCGGCCCGAGCAGGCGCCGGGTCTCCGGCAGCGCCCGGTCAAGTTGGCTATTATCGGCGGACGTCGGTTCGCGAAAACCTTCATTGCGAGTCTTGTCGAAGAAGGTCTGTCCTTCGGCGCTGCGCTCAAAGGCAAGCAAGGCTGCCTTGATCGCCTTTTGCCGGGCGTCGGACAAGCGGTTGTGCGCGACATAGAACTGACCGGGAATCTGCGCCAGTTCTCGCCAGGCCAAGGCATCCCGTTGCAATTCTGCAGGGGCGAGCAGCAGCGCGGTTTGCGTCACCAGCGCGGCCGCGGCCTTGCCGGAAACCGCGCTGTGCAATGCGCTGGCATGGCTGGGTGCCTCGACAAATCGGTAGTCCTTTTCCTCGCGCAGGCCGAGATCTGCCAAGGCTGCAGCCCCGAGGATGACGAGCAGGGCACTGCGGTCGGCGATGGCGATGGCTTTGCCGCGCAGATCGTCGGCGCTGGCCAGCGGTTGCTGCCGGGCGGTGACCAGAATGCCGCGAATCGGTGCTTTGTGCACCAGCAGGGCTTGGTAGCCGTACTCCCGGATCGCCAGTCGGGCGTAGTGCGGCGGGGCGATGGCCAGGTCGAAGTCACCGCTGACCAGTCGTTTGACGAAGGTATCGAAATCGGGGGCGGTCTGGATCTGGACCGGCTGCTGCAGGCTGGTTTCGAGCCTGCGCGCCAGCGGCTGGTGAATGGCCAGAAGGTTGCGGGTGCTCAGGTAGGGCACGATGCCCAGCGTCAAGGGGCGGAGGTTGCGTTCGCTATCATTGGCGTACGTCGGCAAGGCGGCGGTCAGCAGCGTGCACAAGAGTGCCCAGACCATCCCTGGCGAGAAACGCATCCGAACCCCCTCAAATTCAGTCGCTCTTTCGGATTATAGACGCTGCAACCGCGTCCCGGCCTCAATCCGGAGACGGCAAGGCATCGAGTGCCTCGTGCAACTCCAGCCAGTGTAGCTCCAGTCCGTCGATTTCATCGCTGAGCTTCGCGGCATCCTTATGCAGCTTTTCGCTATTTTCACGGTCGACCGTGGCGTAGAACACGGGGTCGGCGAATTGCGCGTCGAGTGCTGCCTTGGCAGTCTGGCATTGGGCCAGTCGCTGGTCGATTTTCTCGATTTCCCGCGTCAGCTTGCGCCGTTCGGCCAGCAGGGCCTGCCGGTTGGCCTTGGCCTCGGCGCGTTGTTGCAGGCGCCCCGCTTTTTCGGCCACGGCATCCGGTTCCGGTGCCTTCTCGGCACTGCGCTGGGCGGCCAACCAACTGGCGTAATCGTCGAGGTCGCCGTCGAAGGGTTCTGCCTTGCCATCGGCCACCAGCAGCAGTTCGTCGGCGCAGGTGCGCAGCAGGTGACGATCGTGTGAAACGCAAACCATGCCGCCCTCGAAATCCTGCAGTGCGAAGGTCAGCGCCTCGCGCATCTCCAGATCGAGGTGATTAGTCGGTTCGTCGAGCAGCAGCAGATTGGGTTTGGTGCGGATGAGCAGCGCCAGCGCCAACCGCGATTTCTCGCCGCCGGAGAAAGGTGCGACAGCGCGCGTCGCCATCTCCCCGCGGAAATCGAAGCCGCCCAGATAGTCGCGCAGTTCCTGCTCCGGCGTCAGCGGCTCCAGTCGCTGCAGGTGCTGCAAGGGCGATTCGTCCTCGCGCAGTTGTTCCAGTTGGTGTTGGGCGAAGTAGCCGATGTTCAGCGCCTTGGCTTCCTTGCGCTCACCGCCCTGCTGAGGGATGGCGGCGGCCAGCAGCTTGATCAATGTCGATTTGCCGGCGCCGTTGCGACCGAGCAGGCCGATGCGGCAGCCGGGGCGCAGGGTCATGCTGATTTTGGCGAGAATTTCGCGTTCACCGTAGCCGACGCTGGCACCCTCGATCACCAGCAGCGGGTCGGGCAGGGCGGTTGGCTCACGGAAGCTGAAATGGAAGGGTGAGTCGACATGGGCGGCGGCGACGATTTCCATGCGTTCGAGCATCTTGACCCGGCTCTGCGCCTGCCGGGCCTTGGTTGCCTTGGCCTTGAAGCGTTCAACGAAGCGCGTCAGGTGGGCGATTTCGCGCTGCTGTGCCTCGAAAGCCGCCTGCTGCGTTGCCAGCCGCGCGGCCTTGGCACGCTCGTAGTCGGAATAACCGCCGCTGGTCAGGTTCAGGCGCTGCTGGTCGATGGCGATGATCTGGCCGACGACGGCATCGAGAAAGTCTCGGTCGTGCGAGATCAGCAGCAGTGTCGCCGGCGTGCTTTTCAGCCATTGCTCCAGCCAGAGCACGGCATCGAGGTCGAGGTGGTTGGTCGGTTCGTCGAGCAGTAGCAGGTCGGCGCGGCACGACAGGGCGCGGGCAAGGTTCAGGCGGACCCGCCAGCCGCCGGAAAAATCCGCCACCGGTCGGGAAAAGTCGGCGTCGGTGAAACCGAGGCCGTGCAGCACCTCGGCGACGCGTGCCTTGGCAGAATAGCCACCGATTTCGCCATAGCGTGCATGCAGGTGGCCGATGGCCTCGCCATCACCCTTTTCCTCGGCCTCGGCAAGTTCGCACTCGACCCGGCGCAGTTCGGCATCGCCGTCGAGCACGAAATCGAGTGCGCTGTCTGGCAGGGCCGGCGTTTCCTGCGCCACACGGGCGATCTGCCAGCTTGCTGGAAGTTCGACATCACCGGACTCTGCATGCAGTTCGCCGCCGAGCAGGGCAAACAAACTGGATTTGCCGCAGCCGTTGGCACCAACGACACCGACCTTCCATCCTGCATGAAGTTGAACAGAGGCGTCGACGACCAGCGGACGGCCGGCGCGGGCGAAAGTGACTTGACGTAAGGCGATCATGGCGAGGCTACCGGGAGGGGGGCGAATTATAGCGGTGGCCTGCTAGAATCCTTGCATGATCAAGCAGATTTGCACCGACCAGCTCCTGCCGGGCATGTACATCGACGACCTCAATTGTGGCTGGCTCGATCATCCCTTCATGACGAATGCATTTGCCGTGCACGGCCAGGCGACGGTGGTCAAGATCGTTTCGCTGGGCATCCGCGAAGTCTATATCGACACCCTCAAGGGCGCCGACGTCTGGCTAGCGCGACCGCAGGCCGACGTCAATGCGGAAATGGAGCGCCGGCTGCAGGAAATTGCTGCCAAACAGACCGACAAGCCGATTGTCTTCGACCCCAAGGACGAAACTGCCGGCGCCCGGCGGCTGCATGGCGAAGCCAACAAGATCGTGCGGGTGATGATGGACGATGTCCGCCTGGGCCAGCAGATCCGCATTGTGCGAATCGAGCCGCTGGTCGACATTATGGTCGAGTCGATTTCCGCAATCAGGACGCGCTGCTGCCGTGGAGCGATCACCACTTTGATCCGAAGCTGGTGCAGTCTTTCGTTCGTGCCATCGGCATCTATCCAACCGGGACGCTGGTGCGGCTGGAAAGCAACCGCATGGGTTGGTTATCGAGCAGAACGAAGGCAAACTGCTCGAGCCGGTGGTGCGGGTCTTCTATCACGCCGTCAAGCAACACTACGTCCCGCCGGAAATCGTCGATCTGTCCAAGGTGCCGGATCGCATCGTCAGCTTCGAGAATTACGACAAATGGAAAATCGATCCCTATCAGTGCTTGCCCTCCTGAGCGGCCTGCTCCTGATGCCGCTGCCGGTACTTGCTGACATTGGCCCCGATGCGCAGCAGACTGCTGACTGGACGCAGCGACTGGAGCGGGCGAGCGCATTGCAGCGTGAAGGCCGGCGCCTGCAGGAAGTCGCCGATCAAGCGTTTGAAGCGGAAAGCAAGGCCTGTTTCAGCCGTTTTCAGGTCACTTCCTGTCAGCAAGCGGCAAAAAAGACACATGTCGCGGCGACCCGCGCGGCGCGCAAGCTGGAAACCGAAGGCTCCGCACTTGAGCGCACGGTGAAGAAGGAGCAGCAGGCCGACAAGGCAGCACGCCGCGAAGCCGATGCCCCGCGCCGCCAAGCCGAGTTGAAGGCACGCGAAGCGGAAACCGCGGAAGCCCGGGCCGCGGCCAGCCAGATTGCCGAGGCCCGCCAGGCCGACAAGGCCCGCCAGGCAGAAGAAGGTGCCCGTCGCAAGGCAGCCGATGCCGAGCGCCTGCGCAAGAAGCGTGAAGAGCACGAAGTTAAGGTCGCGCGGCGGATGGCCGAAGCCGAACGGCGTGCCGCCGAAGCAAAGAAGCCCTGAAACGGGACCGGCGTGATCCGCAAGATTCCACTTGCCGAATTGCTGCCCGAGATGTTCGTCGTCGACCTGCACAAACCGTGGATCGAGCATGCCATCTGGCGTTTCCGGTTCCGGGTTCGTGACGAGGCGCATATCCGCAAGCTGCGCGAGGCCGGCATTGTCGAAGTCAGTATCGACACCGATCAGGGGATCGACTTGCCGCCCCTGCCCACGTCGCGCCTGCATGATGTTGAACAGCGCATATACCGGCTCGCGGAGCGGCCGCGCCCGCCAGCGCCGCGCAAGGTCTCGCTGGGCGAGGAGCGGCGTCGTGCCGGTCGCCTGCTGGCCGACGCCAACGACAGCCTGACAGAACTGATGTTTGCTGCCCGAGCCGGGCGTCAGGTCGAGGCCGGCCGGCTGGAGCCGGTGGTCGGAAAAATGATCGAATCGGTCCTGCGCAATCCCGACGCGCTGGTACCGCTGGCCCGCCTCAAGCAACTCGATGCCTATGCCACCGAGCACGCCGTTGCAACGACAGCGCTGATCATCGCTCTGGGCCACCAGCAACGCCTCACGGCCAGCGAGCTCGAAAAACTGGCGATGGGCACCCTGCTCAAGGATGTCGGCCACGCCTCGCTCGATGCCCGGCTGACGAGCAAAGCGGGCATGCTCTCGCGGGATGAATATTCGCTCGTCCAGAGCCATGTTGAGGAAGGCCTGGCCGTACTTGAAGCCACTGCACGCTTGCCCGAGATGTCGGTGGCGGTTGTCCTCGAGCACCACGAGCGCTATAACGGTTGCGGTTATCCCTACCGTATGGCCGGTGACGAGATCTCGCTCGCCGGCCGGATGGCTGCCATCGTCGATACCTATGACGCGATGACCTCCGATCGCCCCTACCGGGCGGCGCTTTCGCCAGCACAGGCGCTACGTCAGCTTTACGATCAGGGCGGTAGCCAGTTCGACCCGGCGCTGGTCGCCGCCTTTGTCAGGACGGTTGGCGTCTATCCGGTCGGCACGCTGGTCATGCTTGAAAGCGGCCACCTGGCCGTCGTCGAGGAACTGCATCCCGAGCAGTTGCTGCAGCCGGTAGTGCGGGTCATTTACCATGCCCGGCGGCGCCAGTACGTCACGCCGATGCGTGTCGATCTGGCGCGCAAGGTCGGTAACCACTACGGCCTGATCCAGCATGCCGAAACCTATGAGCGTTGGGGGCTCAGTCCGCAGCGCTGGCAACCCGCCTGATCAGCTTGCGGATGGGCGTCGGTACGCCGGCATCAGCAGCCTCCGCCAGCGGCAGCCACTGCCAGCCGGCCTCCAGGCAAGCCAACCCTGGCGCCACCCGGCTCAGTACCGGCAGCAAGGTCAGACGGAAGTGGGTGAAGGCATGTTTCAGCGGCGGCAGCGTTTCGGTACTGAGCGCGGTCATCCCGAGCTGGCCGAGAATCGTCTCCGGATCGCCCTCAGGCGGCACCAGTAGTCCGCCCCATAGTCCGCTATCGGGGCGCCGTGTCAGCAGCAGTTGTTCGCCATCGGTGATGAAGACGAACTGGCTGCTGCGCGTTGGCACACTGGCACGCGGCCGCGCCTCGGGTAGCGTCGCCTGCCGTCCATCGCGCCGGGCGATGCAGCCGGTCGCCAGCGGGCAATGTTCGCATTTGGGCCGGTTGCGCGTGCACACCGTCGCGCCCAGGTCCATCAAACCCTGTGTGTAGGCTTCGATATCGCTTTCCGGCAGCAGTGCGTCGGCCACGGCCCACAGCTTGCGCTCGACCGAGGCCGCACCCGGAAAGCCTTCAATCCCGTAAAACCGGCACAGCACCCGCTTCACGTTGCCATCCAGAATCGCCACCCGCTCCCCGGCGCTGAAAGCAGCGATGGCCGCCGCCGTCGAGCGGCCGATCCCCGGCAGTTCGGCGAGGATCGCTGCCGATTTCGGGAAGTTTTCGGCGTAGACCGCAGCAACCGTCTGCGCACAGCGATGCAGATTTCGGGCGCGGGCGTAGTAACCCAGGCCGGCCCAATGGGCCAGCACCGCCTCGACCGGCGCCCGCGCCAGCGCGCCTACATCGGGGAAAGAAGCGAGAAAGCGGGTGTAATACGGGATCACTGTCGCCACTTGCGTCTGTTGCAACATGATCTCCGAAAGCCAGATCCGGTAAGGATCGCGGGTGTTCTGCCAGGGCAGGTCATGGCGACCGGCCTGCTTCTGCCAGGCGATCAACGGGGCGGCGAACGGGACATCCATGCTCAAAATCTGCCTCGACGGGGGGCTTGGGAGCACGGATAATACGACTTTTCAATAAAAACAACGCCCGATGACCCAACCCCAGACAGACACCCGCGCGCTGCGCAACGCGCTCGGACGCTTCGCCACCGGCGTCGCCATCGTCACGGCCATCGACCCCGACGGCCAGCCGGTCGGGCTCACCGTCAATTCCTTTTCTGCCGTCTCGCTCGATCCGGCCCTGGTGCTCTGGTGCCTCGACAACAACTCGCACAACCTTGCCGCCTTCCGCAAGGCCAGTCACCACGCCATCAACATCCTGGCTGCCAACCAGCAGGAACTCTCCAACCGCTTCGCCACCTGGCCAGCCGACCGCTTTGCCGGCCTGCCCTGGCAAACCGGTATCGGCGGCGCACCGGTTTTTCCCGGTTGTTGTGCCACCTTTGAAGTCGCCAATGAAACCGCCCATGCCGGAGGTGATCACACCATTTTCGTCGGTCGGGTCGAACGCTTCGGCGAGCGGGTCGACCTCGCTCCGCTGCTCTTTCACGCTGGCCAGTACCGGGGACTGGCGGAAAGCTGATTGCATTGAACTGGCTGCGTTCTGCGCTTAGAATGCAGCCTTCGTGCCCTGAGCGGGCGTCGTATAATGGTAATACCTCAGCTTCCCAAGCTGATGCCGAGGGTTCGATTCCCTTCGCCCGCTCCATCAGAATTTACTCAGGTCATTGATCTGATGTGCCGTTAAGCATAAAGTGTCCGCCCGGACAGCTTATGCTTTAATTCCCGATAGGACACATTTTGCTTTATCGGAAATTTATGGCTGTCGTCAGACGGTTTTTCCGGGCTCCCAAGCACCAGACGTAAAAAAACCGGCCATGTAGCCGGTTCTTTGTGTGCTCCGAAATCGTTCGGTTATTTTGCAGCTTCAGACTCGAAATCTGGCCTCATCAGGTGACTTTGTACGTCCTTGAGATTCAGGAGGAGATTGCTCAAGGGGGCGAGAATTGGAGCTGGCACCCGTGCGATGACCTCACGTAGGGTGACAGACTTCCCCTCTGCCCAAATATCAATGCAAGCCTGCTCGAGATGTGGCCATGCATTGACGACATGTTCATCCTGGCGCCGGCGTAGATATTCCTTCCAGCGCTCGCCAAGTTGTCGAGTGAGCATATTCGCGCGCAGATAAAGCAGTCTGGGGTCGATATTTAACCGCCTCCCGGCTTCGCGCACGGTGATTGGCGTCGGCAACACAAGAAATGCCTGGAGTTGGTTTTCAATTTCTGCCCAGTTTCGCTCACGCTTTACCGTGCGAGTTCGTGGTTTGGGCTGGGGCAGGTTCAGAATTAGCTGAGGCTCAATTTGCGGGCACACCCACGTCGATAAATCTCCGCTCAAAAGCTGTGTCAGGCTGGCTCCACTGTGAGCTGCAATCTTTAGGCTGGCCTTCAGGGTTGGTGTGCCATCACCCTTCAACCAGTTGTGGACAGTGCTTTTGGCGACGCCAATACGTCGAGCGAAGAGAGCACTTTGCCCGTTGTCCATCTCCTCGATGATTTGCGAGATTGCATTGATGAGGTTGTCGCGCGTTGGTGTGCTCGCCAAAGTTTGCTGAGCATGAACCAATTCACCGATTTGCCGTGCAGCCCATCGTGCGGCAGGGTCGATTGAAGCCGTAGCTGGCATTTCCCCCTCTTTCCCAAGGAACTCTCCACAATGAGTGCACCAGCCGGGAACTACATAGGCAGCGGTATGGCGAATATTATCTTTACCGCAATGAGGGCAATGTGTCTCGAGCGAGCAAGCGTGTCTCGAACAAACGAAAACCTCGGCGGACTCCCAAACCAGGCGGAAATATGGAGTCCGGCCTTTTGCAAGGTCTTCGGCAAAGCAGGAAGGACAGAATTGGCCTCGCGTGACGATGGAAAGGCCACTCCGGGAAATGACGTTTTGCCATGACAGGAAGGTTAGCTTGTCCAGGTTCGGGACAGCGGTGAGCTCCGACAGTGCGGCCGACCAGGTTTCAGCCGACTCGCAAGTGCTAGCCAATCGCCGTTGATGCCAGTCGAATTGATGGCTGACATCGTGCTCGATACGTTGTGCAATCGAGCGAGAAAGCGCCAAGGTGGATACCGAGTGGGATACTGCCAGCCGACAGAAGTAGCTGGGTAGGCTTTCAACATCGCTGGTGCCTTCGCCCAAAGGTTGAAGGGCATGCAGCTCGGAGCGTGGGTTGTTGAGCACGGAATTCATGCGGCCTCCCGGTTACGGTGCGGCTTGGCCGTCTTGATGGGTGGCAGATTCCGGGTCAAGCTCGGATTGATAGCGGCCTCACCCTCGAGAATTTCCTCAAGGATTCGAGTTCTCTGCGCATCGGTCAGCAGGGCGCGCTCCAATGCTGCAACCGTCCATCGCCCATCGGCTTCTGCAAACCTGGCGGCGCGCGTGAGTACGCTGCTCAAGGTGCCGACGCAACCCAGCGTGTTCTCGTGGAGCGCCTGGGCATATTGAACCAGCTGGTCGCCCCACAAATGCGGGAGTACCGACTGAAACTTTTGCACGCAGGCGGTGAATGCCAATACATCTTCGGGACGGTCCTGGCGGTAACGCTCGCAGTGCACAACGTGAATGCGCCGTGCCAGTTGCCCAGAGAGTGAAACCAACTGGTAAAGGTCATACGAGCCCACCATAACTATCTGGGAACACCCCTTGTTGGCCAGCGACTTCAGGGTGTCGAGCTGGATTTCGAGTCGGCTACGCCGCGTTTGACGAATGATGTGCGCTGCCTCATCGATGACAACAAAGCGCGTATCACGCTCCTTCAGGCAGCGCTCTACCGCGGTCCGCAGGCCAGCTAGTCCACCAGGGCTGATTCCGCGAGGACGGACCATTTTCCCTGTGGTTGGGTCAATCCCATATGCAACCTTGGGGGCGCTCAAGTCTTCCCCCAGTTCGGCAAGTGCTTGGGTATAAAACAGGCGCCAAGAGAAATCGTCCTCACCCGATGACGGGGCTTCGACATAGACAGCAGGAATCAGCCCCGCATCCGTGTTCATCTCGGGGGTGGCGCCGTCCACGGCTTGCTCGACCATGTAGCGGGCCAATGTGGTTTTGCCTGCACCGGTAGGGCCAATCACGAGCAGGATACTGTCCTGGCTGCCCGGGTAAATCAGGGTGTTGAGCTCATTAATGACCTGCTTGATGCGGGTGTGTTTGATGCGCAGGTTCAGCAGGGATTCAGCTGAGGCGGGAACCGGCGTCAAGGCAGGTTGAGAAGGTTTGTGAATCATAGGTCACCTTAAAAAGTGTCAAAGTCAGGAAGGGTTTGCGGTGCTGTCGCCTCAGGCAGCGAACCGCAGGAAGGGATGGAAGGTGATGACCTGTCTTCCGCCATGGAAGGGGCGGTATTCGATGTTTCCTTGGTGAGGCTGAATTTTTTCAGGGGAGCAACGGGGTTGATGCTGCCCACTTGCAATGTGTTGTAGAGCGATTTGTTTTCTTGCTGGCGTTCGAGTGCGGCGGCCAACGCCCCCTCGGGGGTGAACACCTGCATGAATTCCCGCAGACGCTGGCTGGCGCGCTCATCGTCGCCGGCGGTACCACTACGGCGGGTGTATTCCTCAGTCAGTGCTCGCCGTTCCAGTTCGGTCAGTTGGCCCAGGCCGAGTAGATTGCGGCAGGTCGCATGGAGCCAGCGGTCCTTGTAGCGGACGTATACCGATGAGGCATCCCACGGGTCATAGCGGACGGGCAGACTTTGGCCGGCGAGGCGAGGGTCGCGGAACTCCGGGTGCCAGTACAACTGGTCATTGACCTTGACCCCGCGTTGGCGGTTGACGAGGCGAACTCCACCGCGGTCGACAGGCGGGCAGGTGGCAATCAGGAAATCCTGGTTGAAGAGAATCTGCCGTTGCGGCCGGGCGCCGCTTTCTTTCAAGCCACGCCGAAAAGCTTCTCGGGGGCTGAAATCCAGAGCTGGATGGCGCTCGTCGTCGTAATACTCGGTCGCCCAATATTCGAGACCAAAATACATCGCTTCCAGCGTCCACTCCGCAAAGTTCACCGGCAGATGCTTGCCGGTCACCATGCGCACGTTCTTGGTGGCTTTCGTATTGCCGGACAAGTTGTGGACGTATTCGCTGTGCGCCCGCCCGAACATGCGTTCGAGAACTGCGCCGTGCCGCGGCTGGCCGGCCGGCCGAAAACGCAGATGCACCCCCATCACCTGGAGAAAGGTCTCAAACGCCGACGACATGAAATCACGGCCGTTATCGACCACGATGAATTCGGGCAGCCGCTCGAAGCGGCGAACCATGTCGCGTATCACCATCATCACCGAGTGATAGGAGGGTGGGTCGAAAGTCAAATACATCGCAACGATGCGGCGCGACCAAGCATCCACGGCCAGAGAGAGCCAGGGGCGCCCCAATGGTTTGCCTGTACGACTTGAAACCAACTCGATGTCGAGCTGGGTATGGTCGATATGTACATACTGGAACGGGCGGCTACCATGGACAGGGGTGTCGACGTACAGCACATCCACAAACTCACTCATTTGATAAGCCATGCGCTTGCCATGACGAACACGCAGGTCGTGGGCAGTTTCTTCGGCCTTGATGCGGGCGATGAGGGTCGGGTAGGACGGAGCCTTGATACCGGCTTCGTCACATGCCGCCTTGAGTATTCTGTAGCACGCCTTGTAGTTAATGGCTTCATGGCTACGCCAGTGAGTCTCGATGACGCTTTGAAGAATTTCCTCCTGCTGTTCTGTCAGTCGTGCTGTGCGATTGCCCCGGGCATCGGTATGCGGCACCAAGGCCAGCACCTCATGGCCACCATTAAGCAATACAGCGTTCTGGCGTGCCAGCCAGCGTCGCACCGTACGGTCGCAAACAATGGCTGGGGTGCAATCCGATTGCAGTATGGCCCGGCGCTGCAACGCAATGTCGAGTTGTGCCTGGTCATAGCGGGCCAGGTCCAGCTTGGTCCTACCAGTCTCAGTCACCGGCACGATGCGCTTGTGCCTGAGTGCATCGGCCAGCCATTCGCGGGGCAGTGTTACTGGCGAACCAGCGCGGCGGGTGCAAACGACCTCCGATTCACCAACCAGAGAAATCGTTAGTTCCTGGGATTCGTACTCGAAGCGCGTTCCCTCGGCAATGTCGAGGACGAAATGCTCCTGGCCGGGGAGTGTGGCTGGGGCAACCTCTCCCGCCATGAAGTCGCGTACCGTAGTATCGCGGTACAGTCGGCAGCGTCTCGGTTCCGTCAGTGTTTCACGGTCGAGGTCGGCGATAACCTGATGGTCGGCGATGGCCTTGAGCAGGACGTCAGCCGAAAAGCCATAGGGCTCGGCCATCAACTCGGCGAGATAGCAGGCACCATGTTCGGCAAGTGCCGCAGCCAATCGCTGCAAATCGCTTTCAGGGCAGGGCTCAGCGCCTGGATGGAAATAGTCCGCGAGATGCAGCAGGTTCTCGACCCGGCGGCGAGGGATAGCTTCGTCACTGTAGATGCGGTAACGGATGCCCAGTTCGCTCAATTGACGTTCAATCTGGGGCGATGACCATCTCCCGTCTGAGTCTTGGATGTATCGGTAAGGGTATTGTTCGGCGAGGCGAGTCAGTTTCTGTACCGACTTCCATTCCTCGAGCGTGAAACCGTCCTCTCGAAGCACCAGATAGTCCGGGAAATGCTGAATGTTGCGGATTTCCCCGGTGGCGGTATCTATAAGCTCCAGCTTCAGTTCGCACGGCTGGGCGTAATACTCAATGACCTGGCTGTTGAACTCATGGTCGACCGCAGCGGCAAACTCGATATGCCGGCTCTCCGTGCGGATTTCGCGCCCCATCTTCCGGCTTGCCAGCAGCGTGATGACATTGCCACCACGGGATTTGACGTCGCGTACCGGGGCCAGGGTGCGGGCCTTCAGTATGAGTTCTCGCCCGGCACGCGGTGTGCCGAGGTGTTCGAAGAGTTCTGTAATCTGTTCCTTGTCCAACATCGCTGACCTACAAAAGCTGCTGATGTGAACGTGTAGGAAGGGCGCGTACGCTAAAATGTCGGTTCGGTCGTATATGACCGATTATTGACTTCTTTCCCTCATCGTCATGGAGAGCTATAGCCCGATGCGCCGTGCGGCACCGCCACCGAAGATAGTGACCGGGCCGCTGAAACTGCGTCCGGAGGCCGCCTACGCACCCTGGGAGGACCGCGCCAAGGAATTGTTGGTCGCGGAGATGGGGAAGAGGAAACTTGGCTACAAGGAGTTGGCGCGCCTCTTGGAGCCTTACGGCATCGATGAAACGCCAGACCAGATTAACCGCAAGGTAAATCGGAAGCGGTTCTCGGCGGCATTTCTGCTGGCGTGCTTGGCGGCGATGGGGGTTGATTTGCTCAAGGTGCCATCGCAACTCGGTACGCCAGAGGGGTATCCGAGATGACAGGTTGGGGCACGCGGACGCCGCTTGCGCCTGCCATTCCGATATTCGCTCAAATTCCAGTTTCTGCATTGGTTTCGCCATTGTGTCCGTTCACAAAATGGCGACCCGCCGGCCTTTTGAAGGCTGGATGCAGTCAATTAAGCAACTCGTAGAACTATGTTGGCATATGAGCCAGCGTTAACCGTACCGTAGTCCTCGCCGCCTGGCAACACGGAGGCATTGGCGTAATTGAGGCATTCTTCAACCCCATCTAATGCTTTTGCGGCCCTCGTTATTGGGCTCTTCGGCCATAATGCGAATGGCCTAATAAAAATTACATTCACAGGATTTACATGCTTACTGGCGAACTTCGCAGCCAAATCGACTCCGTCTGGAATGCCTTCTGGTCGGGTGGTATTTCCAATCCGCTGGAGGTGATGGAGCAAGTCACCTACCTGTTATTCATCCGCCGGCTGGATGACGCCCATACCCTTGAAGAGAGCAAAGCCTTGCTCCTCAAGAAGCCGATGGCTAATCGCGTATTTCCCGAGGGCAATGACCCCAAAGGCCGGGACTACAACGACCTACGTTGGTCCCGCTTTAAAAACTTTGCGCCGGCCGTCATGTTCGACGTGGTGGCCGAGCACGTTTTTCCGTTCATGAAGAGCATGGGCGGCGATGGCTCGACGTACAGCCACCACATGAAGGATGCCCGTTTCACAATCCCCACGGCAGCTCTGCTGTCCAAGGTGGTCGATATGCTCGACCACGTTCCGATGGAAGACCGGGACACCAAGGGTGACCTCTACGAGTACATGCTGGGCAAGATTGCCAGTGCCGGCCAGAATGGCCAGTTCCGTACGCCTCGGCACATCATCAAGCTGATGGTCGAGCTGACTGCCCCGACCCCCAAGGATGTCATTTGTGACCCAGCCAGCGGTACCTGCGGCTTCTTGGTGGCTGCCGGGGAATACCTGCGCGACAAACATCCTGGCTTGTTCAACGACGTTGATGCCCGTGTACATTTCCACACCGGCATGTTCCACGGCTACGACTTCGACAACACCATGCTGCGCATTGGCAGCATGAACATGGCCCTGCACGGCGTCGAGAACCCGGACATCCGCTACAAGGACTCGCTGGCACAAGACCATGCCGGGGATGAAGAGAAATACTCTCTTATCCTCGCCAATCCGCCGTTTGCCGGGTCGCTGGACTATGAGAATACCGCCAAGGACCTGCTGGCGCTGGTCAAGACGAAGAAGACCGAACTGCTGTTCCTTGCTCTGTTCCTGCGGCTGCTCAAGCCCGGTGGCCGGGCGGCGGTCATCGTGCCGGATGGAGTGGTGTTCGGCTCCTCCAAGGCGCATAAGGAATTACGCCGGATGATTGTCGAAGAGCAGAAGCTGGATGCAGTGATTTCGTTGCCCTCCGGCTGTTTCAAGCCCTATGCCGGGGTGTCGACGGCGATTCTGATTTTTACGAAGACGAATTCTGGCGGCACCGACCATGTTTGGTTCTACGACATGCAGGCCGATGGCTGGAGTCTCGACGACAAGCGCCAGCCGTTGCTCTCGGAAGACAAGCTCGGCGTTTCGCCGGGATTGACGTTAACCAAGGACGAGCACGCCAAGAACAATCTGCCGGATGTACTGAATCGCTGGCAGCAGCGGGGTACGGCAGAACGGCAACGCTTACGGACCGAGCAGAGCTTCTGTGTCCCCAAGGCTGACATCGCCGCTCAAGGCTACGACATCTCCATCAACCGCTACAAGGAAGTCGTGCATGAGGCGGTCGAGCATCTTCCCCCGAGGGATATTCTCGCCAAGCTGGCGAAGCTGGAGGAGGAGATTCAGGCCGGAATGAAGGCGCTAGAGGGGATGTTGTCTTGAGTTCAGCATTTACGGTTCCAGTTGGCGAGGTTGCTGACATCAACCCAACCTTCAAATCAGCAACCATCTCGCCAGATGAGCTTGTCGATTTTTTGCCAATGGCTGCTGTCGACGAAGGAAACTCCGTGGCACTGGCAACCGAGTATCGACCTTTGTCAGATGTTCAGAAGGGTTATACGAACTTTAACGACGGCGATGTTTTGCTGGCAAAAATCACCCCCTGTTTTGAAAACGGAAAAATTGCACAGGTCCGATTAAAGCATCGCTGCGGTTTCGGCTCGACTGAGTTTCATGTGCTCAGGCCTCATGCCAAAAAGTTAGACGGAAGGTATCTCGTCCATTTCCTACGACGTGACGAAATCCGGATAGATGGCGCACGAAAAATGACGGGTAGTGCAGGGCAACGGCGAGTGCCTAAACATTATCTTGAGTCGCTCCCCATATACCTTCCTGCCCTCTCAGAACAACGCCGCATCGCCGCCATCCTCGACCAAGCCGATTCCCTACGCGCTAAGCGCCGTGAAGCCTTGGCACAACTCGAAAGCCTCTCGCAGTCGATTTTCGTTGAGATGTTTGGTGACCCGGTGGCAAATCCGAAGAGGTTTCCAGCAAAGACGTTAGGAGAAATCATTAAGTTTGAGGGCGGTTCTCAACCTCCGGCCTCAACGTTTAGCTCTGAAGACGCACCTGACCGTATCCGACTCGTCCAGATTAGGGACTTTAAGTCTGACCGCTTCAAGACATACATTCCCAGAAAACTGAGCAAAAGATTCTTCGAAGAGGATGACGTAATGATTGGCCGCTACGGCCCACCTGTTTTTCAGATACTCAGGGGATTAGCGGGTTCATATAACGTAGCCCTGATGAAAGCAGTTCCACGGGATGGGGTGACAAAAGATTTCGTCTTCCACCTACTGAAAGAAGAGCGGCTTCACAAATTTGTTGTAGCTAACTCTGAGCGGACAGCAGGTCAGAGTGGCGTGAATCTGGAGCTGCTTGAGAAATATCAGGCGTACCTTCCACCGATAGAACTCCAAATTCAGTTTTCAAAGCAAATGGCCCAGTTGAAAACTATGGCGAAATCGATGAATGACGCTCAAGACGAAAGCGACTCGCTTTTTGCCTCCCTCCAACACCGCGCCTTCCGAGGAGAGCTATAAGTGAGCAACTTCGCCTTCCTCCAGCAGCCCGAATGGTCCTTCCTCTTCGAGTCGGCCTCAAAGGCGGAGGAACTGGCGAACACCGATGCCCGGGCATCCTGCTTCTACGCCCGGCGCACCTTGGAGTTGGCAATTGCCTGGCTCTACAAGCATGACCGCTCGCTACGCCTGCCCTACCAGGACAACCTTAGCGCCTTGATTCACGAACCAACCTTCCGTCAGACGGTAGGTGATGCACTCTTTACCAAGTCTCGACTCATCAAGGACCTTGGCAACATGGCCGTCCACAGCACCAAGAAAATGGTGCCTCTGGATGCCATCAATACTACCCGGGAACTGTTCCACATCTGCTACTGGCTGGCCCGGACCTATGGCCGCACATCGCGCCCCGACCCCAGCCAGCGCTTTGACATCAATCTGCTGCCCAAAGCAGCGGCGGATACGCCACAACCGCCTCAGCAAACCACCGAGCAGCTTCAAAAACTCGAAGCCAGCCTGCAAGCCAAGGATGAGCACCTCTCAGCCGTATTGGCCGACAAGGCCGCGCTGAGCGACGAGCTTAAAAAGCTGCGAGAGGAAATCGCGGCTACCAAGAAGGTCAATGCCGCCCAGCCCGACACCCACGATTACTCAGAAGCCGACACCCGTAAGCTCTTCATCGATACCTTGCTCAAGGAAGCTGGCTGGAATCTCGACCCGGCCAAGAACTTCGAGGTTGAAGTTACCGGTATGCCGAACGCCCAGAACAAGGGCTTTGTTGATTACGTGCTATGGGGAGACGATGGCAAGCCGTTGGCCCTGATTGAAGCCAAGCGCACCACGCGGAGTCCCGGCGAGGGGAAGCAGCAGGCCAAGCTCTACGCTGATTGCCTTGAGAAGATGTATGGCCAGCGTCCGGTCATCTTCTACACCAACGGATATGAGCACTGGTTATGGGACGACAAGGCCTATCCACCGCGCCCCATCGAAGGTTTCTACAAGAAACCGGAACTCGAACTTGCCATCCAGCGCCGTACCAGCCGTAAAAAACTGGCCGAGGCCCCCATTAATGGCGACATAATCGAGCGCTACTACCAGACCCGCGCCGTGCGCCGGGTCGGCGAAACCTTTGAAGTCGACAACCTACGCAAATCGCTGCTGGTCATGGCCACCGGAGCTGGTAAAACCCGTACCGTCATCGCCCTGGCCGATGTGCTGATGCGCTGCAATTGGGTCAAGCGGGTTCTTTTCCTTGCCGACCGCGTAGCGTTGGTCAATCAGGCGGTGAATGCCTTCAAGGTGCACTTGCCGGATGCCTCCCCGGTCAATCTGGTGACTGACAAGACCACCGAAGGCCGAGTGTATGTCTCGACCTACCCAACCATGATGGGACTGATTGATGAAGCCTTCGATGGCCAGCGTCGCTTCGGCGTCGGCCACTTCGACCTCATCATCATCGACGAGGCCCACCGCTCGGTCTATCAAAAGTACCGCGCCATCTTCGACTACTTCGATTCCCTGCTGGTCGGCCTTACTGCCACGCCCAAGGACGAAATCGACCACAATACCTATGGCCTGTTCGACCTCGAAACCGGGGTGCCGACCGATGCTTATGGCCTTGACGAGGCGGTAGCCGACGGCCATCTGGTGCCGCCAGTGGCCATCTCCGTGCCGCTCAAGTTCCAGCGTGAAGGCATCAAATACGATGACCTCTCCGAAGAAGAAAAGGAAGAGTGGGACGCACTGGAGTGGAACGAGGACGGCACCGCCCCTGATGAGGTGAATGCCGAGGCCGTCAATAAATGGCTATTCAATCAGGACACCGTTGATAAGGTCCTTGAGACCCTGATGACCAAGGGCCTGAAAGTGGCCGGTGGCGACCGCCTGGGCAAGACCATTATTTTCGCCAAGAACAACGACCACGCCGATTTCATCTCCCAGCGCTTTGATGCCAACTACCCGCACTACAAGGGACACTTCGCACGGGTGGTGACCTACAAGACCGAATACGCCCAGAGCCTCATCGACGATTTCTCCAACAAGGACAAGATGCCGCATATCGCCATCTCGGTGGACATGCTCGATACCGGTATCGACGTGCCCGAAGCGGTCAATCTGGTCTTCTTCAAAATTGTCCGCTCTAAGACCAAGTTCTGGCAGATGGTCGGGCGCGGTACCCGTTTGTGCAAGGACCTGTTCGGCCCCGGCGAGGACAAGAAAGAGTTCTTCATCTTCGACTTCTGCCAGAACCTCGAATTTTTCAGTCAGAACCCGAACGTCTCGGATGGCGCCGCTGCTGAACCGCTCAGCACTCGCTTGTTCAAGGCACGGCTGCAAATCATTGCTGAACTCGACAGTAAGCTCATCGGCGCCAACCAAGCGGGTGAGAAACAGCCACCACCCTATGGCGGTCACCTGACCGAAGAACAGCTACGTGCCGAAACAGCCGCATTGCTGCACCAGAATGTTGCGGCCATGAAGGTGGATAACTTCGTCGTCCGGCCGCAGCGCAAGTACGTCGACAAGTTCGCTAAGGCGGATACCTGGCAAAAGCTGGGGCCAGAAGATTTTCATGAGCTGACTACCAAGGTAGCGGGCCTGCCGACTGAGTTGGCGGACGAAGACGAGGAAGCGAAGCGCTTCGACATGCTGGTGCTGCGCACCCAGCTCGCCATCCTGCAAGCCAAGCCGGACTTCACCAGCCTGAAGGAGAAGATTCAGGCCATCGCCAGCAAACTGGAGGAGCAATCAGCCATTCCTGCCATCAAGGCTGAGATAGTTTTTATACAGATGGTCGCCAGTGACGACTGGTGGGAGGACGTCACTGTACCGATGCTGGAGACGGCCCGGCGCAAGTTGCGCCTGCTGGTTAAACTCATCCCGAAGGGAGAGAAGTACATCGTCTATACGAACTTCGAAGATGAGCTGGGCGAGACAACGACCGTGAATCTGCCGCAGGTGACGGCCGGCCTCAACATGGCGAAGTTCAAAGACAAAGCGCGGGCCTTCCTCAAAGCCCACGAGTCGCACCTGTCACTGCAACGGCTACGCCGCAACCAGCCGCTAACCGCAACCGACCTCGTGGAGCTGGAGAAGATGCTTATCGAGGCGGGTGGTTCTCCCGAACTCATTAGCGAAGCTAAAGAGAAAAGCCATGGGCTGGGTATCTTCATCCGCTCCCTGGTCGGCCTCGACCATGAGGCTGCCATGCAGGCGTTCAGCGAGTTCATTAGCGGTACGACAGTTACGCCGAACCAGATTGAGTTCATCAATCTTGTCGTTCAGGAGTTGACCCAGAACGGCGTGATGGAGCCTGACCGCTTGTTTGAGCAACCATTCACCAATCTCCATTCTGCGGGGCCGATGGGCATTTTTCCCCAAGCAACGGTTTTGCAGATTGTTCACGTGCTGGAGATTATTCGTGACAGAGCCGCAGCGTAAGTGGGTGGACCATTCTGGCTATCTCGATTACGAGGAGACATGAAGAATCATGCGCAGAATTGCAAAGACCAACTCTCAACAATGAAGGTCTTGTCTTTTTGGAGAGTTATTGAACTGAGCTTTAAAGCAAATAGCTTGTCAGATACAATTAGAACCCACTTCAAAACAGCCCACCAAAATGACGATTGAATCTGTTGACTGGAGTGTTGTGGTGGTGGGAGCATGGAACTTAGCCATCCTGACTCCAGATGGAATTCGTAAGCGCCTGCTTGAGCTACCTGAAGGTAGTGCGCTAGACATTGAACTTGCAGTCGACCGTCCTGGTGCGTTCCGTGTACGTCACGGTGGACTGATTATTGAACCGACCCCGCTAAGCCTGAACATAATTTCTGAGCAAAGCACCCCTGAATCAATTCAAAACGCTTGTAATATTGCGACAAAAGCGCTGTCTGGGTTGCCTGAAACACCATTGTCAGCCATAGGGGTGAACTTTAAGTATCGGATTACAGAGCTTCCAGATGAAAGCTTGGCGCTAGTTGATTGTCCATTGGATGATGCATTATCCGATGTAGGTGCAACGATACTGGGCAGGTCCATTAAAAGGACTCTTGAGCACGACGAAGGGAATCTAAATATCGAACTCTCATGGGAAAATGAGGGCAACGGCCTATTAGGATTCAATTATCATCTTAACGCGGTAGCACCCACTCAATTGAGTACTTGGCTAACGAAAATTTTAGCGTTCAACGACAGAACAAATGCTCTTATGAACGCTTTATTTCTTGGCCAATAATTTTAGGGAAAATCGTGGCTAATAGTTCGCTTTTCGGCGTAATTAAACCCCAGTTTCAATCAGCCTCTCCAGGGCAATCGAGGGATAAAATCGTTACCGGAGGTGTGACATCATCTCAAGGGCGAGTCGTTTCTACGAGCAAATTGTCCGGGTTCGTTGCTATTCGTTCGTCTACTAGACCGGCAAAAACCCCTACAGGAAGTACCAAATAGTTGCTTCGTTATGGCAGTTCACTGGACGTACCAAGATGTCCCTACAGAGGAAGACCTCTCTCAGGGTGACATACTTTCACCTTCGCCTGATTTATTAACTCTCTTCGCCGATGTTCACCCCCATTTTTGCCGAGATAAATACTTGGGGTTTATGGTGGCAAGTCAGTCCTGTGATTTGGTTCGAAGGGGCGGAGTGCCAAAGGCTGGATATATAGCCCTTTCTGCAATTCGTCCACTCTCGTCTGTATTGCCAAAACTTGTTGCACAAGTGACTGCACCCGTAGGAAATGGAAAATTTCCTAGCAGTGGCTTAGGCGACCTCAAGCGGTTACTTGAACGAATTTTTAATCAAAATGAGCAGGCTATCGGCCTGTTTTTTTTGTATCCAGATGGAGACTTGAAGCTTGGCGAAGAGGCTGTTGCCATGCTCAGAGTGACAGTGTCGGTTAGAAGTCAGCACTACGAAATCCTCACCAGAGCTCGTGTTGGTGGGTTAAAACCTGAATTTCAAGCTAAGCTCGGATGGTTACTTGGTAACCTGTATAACCGACCGGCGACACCAGATTGGCCTGACTATGATGGTGGTAAAGAAAAGCTAAAGGAGTTAATTGCGACCTATTCTGGCGGAGTAGGTGCCCAGAATGATAGCCTTGGCGTAACTTGGATTGACGATGTGCTTATCAGAGAGGCTAAGGTCAAGAAGCTCGATATTGATGCATTGACACCGGATGAGTTGGAAAATCTTCGACCTGAGCCTATTTTGGAGAAGGCTTTATCCGAAATTGAGGCCAGCCTACTAAAGGTATTTCCAGAGGTTGCTCAAGAGACAATTGTTAAATTTCGAAACCGTTTACGTAACAACGGGAAATTCACACGCTTGTTTCCAAGGGTTTAATTCTCTAAGCGTGGCCGAACTGCTTGTTTTCGGAATCCGCTGTTCTGACTAGAGCAGGCAAAACGCGCAAACTCACCCTCTCTGGGGTTAGAGACCAACCACCTTCATAAGCGCATCTAATGTGCCGCCGATACGACGCCCAGTGACGCCACCTGGCTCTGAAGAGGTCGGCATTTCCTCGTAAATGTAAAGTAAGCGCCCGGCAAACCCAGGTTGATTTCTGATTCAGATAGTGGATTCTGGCAACCAGCGATGCGGGAGCAATTCGCCGATCCTGCTGTTGGGCTGAGTCGGCAAGCGAGACAGGATGTCCTTCAGATAAAGGAAGGGATCTTGGCCGTTGAGCTTGGCCGACTGAATCAGGCTCATGATGGCGGCCGCTCGTTTGCCAGCGCGCAAGCTGCCGGCAAATAGCCAGTTCTTCCGGCCCGTGGCAATCGGGCGGATGCGGTTCTCGATCCAGTTGTTGTCGATGGGTACCTGACCATCGTCGAGGTAATGGACGAGCGCCATCCAGCGTTTGAGGCTGTAATCGATTGCTTTGGCCGTCGATGATCCGTTGGGCACCTGCAATCGGTGCCGGGTCAGCCAGCCGTGGAATTCATCGAGAATTGGTTTGGCCTGCAACTGCCGTATTCGCTGTCGCTCGTCCGGGTCCAATTCAGCAACCTCCCGCTCCACCTGATAGAGCTTCTGAATGTAGACCAGCGCCTGTTGGGCAATCTGGCTCTGGCTATTGGCATGCAGGTCGAAGAATTTGCGGCGCGCATGCGCCATGCAGCCGGCTTCGGTCACGCCATCGGCAATCAGTGCCTTATAGCCAGCATAATCGTCGCAAACCAACGTGCCGCGCCAGGTGTCGAGAAATTCCTGGGCATGCTTGCCGGCCCGGCTGTCGGCAAAGTCGTAAATGACCGCCTTGATCGGCTCGAAGGCACCGATGCTGTACGACCATAGATAGGCCCGATGCGTCTTTCCCTTGCCGGGGTCGAGCATCGCCACCGGGGTTTCGTCGGCATGCAACACCGGGTAGGTCAGCATCTCTGTTTTTAGGGCATCAACCAGTGGTTGCAGGGTGACGCCCATTTGCCCAACCCACTCGGCCAGCGTCGATTGCGGAATCGGTAACCCGGCCCGGCCGAAGATGCCTTCTTGACGATACAGCGGCAGGTGATCCAGATACTTGGCGATCAGCACATGGGCGAGCAGGCCGGTGGTCGGAATGCCCTTGTCGATCACATGGGCGGGTACCGGTGCCTGGATCAGGGTTTCGCATTCGGTACAAGCCCACTTGCCGCGGATGTGGCGCTCGACGGTAAAGGTGCCCGGCGTGTAGTCCAGCTTCTCGGCAATATCCTCGCCAATGCGCTGCATCTGGCAGCCGCAGGCGCAGGTGGTCGAATCCGGCTCGTGGTGAATCTCGGTGCGCGGCAACTCCGGCGGCAGCGGTTTGCGTTTGGCCTGACCCTTCGGTTTGGATTCGGAAAGCTGCTCCAGTTCTTCGGTGATCGCTGCCATGTCGGCTGCGAGGGTTTCCTCAAACAGCCGACCCTGTTCAACCGGCAGGCGTTCGGCCTTGATGCCGAAGTAGTGGCGCTTGTAGTACGCCACTTCATGCGTCAGCTTGTCGATCTTGATCTTGCGCCAGTTCAGTTCCCGATCATTGCGGGTAATGACCTCGGCTTGCTGACGAACCAGTTCGCGCAGTTCGTCGGCGCTGAGTTGATCGAGGTTGGCGGGCAAGGTCATGGCCGACATCATGCCGCCAGCAAGGCGAACTGACTATCGTGGACTTCCCCAATGGTGGACCGTCACAGAACCCGGATCACGCCGCCATCGGCCAGCCGCTCCCAGGGCAAACCCAGAATCAGCGCATCAAACTGCCCCCGGGTGAGTCCGGTACAGCCATCGCCGGGTCGAAGCTGAAACCGCCCCTGGTTCAGTCGCCGGTTGGCCAGCCAGATGCCGTAGCCATCATGGATCAGCACCTTCAACCGGGTACCGCGTCGGTTGGCAAAGAGATAGGCATGGTGTGGCTGCGCTTCGCCGAATATCCGGACGACCTGAGCCAGGATCGTTTCCGTTCCTGCCCGCATGTCCAGTGGCCGGGTCGACAGCCACAAGGCATCAACGCGAATCATCGCAGCCAGTTACTCAACCAGGCAGCGCAATCGCCGGATGCCTGGACCGGCCATTCGACCTTGATCGCGGTGTTGCCCCGGCGGATTTCAATCCGGATGTCACCCGATACCGCAGCAGGGGCCATCGGCAACTGCACGAAGGCGGGGGCTGTCTCGAGCACGGGCATCGACACGCGCCGCGTCGGCGGTTCAATACCGCGCTCACGCATCCACCGTCGGACTTGGTTCGCGTTGACGCTATTGGCCATCGCAATGCCAGCGACCGAGGCGCCTGGTTCGCTGCACGCTTCAATGACCGCGCGCTTGAATTCCTCCGCGTGATGCCGTCGGCGCCGGCCAGGCTTCTGGATTTCCATCGAAAGTGTCCACCATCGTTTTAAAGGGGACACGATCTTCCCGGTCTAACGCGTCAATTTACAGATGGGTTCATCGGGTGCTTACACTAGTTCAGCTAACTTCCGACCAGTCTCCCCATCTCGCATAAGTGCGTCCCAATGTGCCAGACAGGTGTCACGGACAACTCCGACAAGGTGCCGACATTTTTTTTCTACGGCATCAAGGTAGTCAGCATCGGTGATTCCGAAATTTATTTCTACCAACAATTTTTTGGGCTGTGACGCTATGTTGGCGCGGGGGTGACCTAGCAGCGGTTGGTTTTTGCTAAGACTATGGATTTTCTTTTTTTCGATTCTTGGAATCTTGACATCGCATGGAATGATTTCATCCTCAACGAAGTACTCTAACAAACAGCCGACCCTAGACGTCCACATAGATATTCGGTACCCCGTTCCACTTTGACTCCAGTCAGCGTCAGTCAAGTAAAACTGGAAGAAACGGTAAATGCATGCCGTTCTACACAACTCAATTAGCATTGTAGATCGCCTGCATATGCTCCATTCCCTCGACGAAGTCTCGCAAACGCTGCATGCCCAGCCAGACGGTTTTGACGCCGGGTTGGCCATCGCCTTTT
>NKXK01000035.1 GCA_004379165.1 Rhodocyclaceae bacterium
CGTGACGGTCGAGTGCGGCATCAAAGGCGCCGGGAATGTAAAAATCGGGGACGCGGTCGAGCAGCGTCGGCAGCAGCACGGTCATCAGGGCCCGCGTGCGCACGCCCTTATCTTGGGCGCGTGCAAAGCCAACCTTGCCTGTTGGCACGATGACCTGTCCGCCGCCAGCCTCGACGGCTGTTTCGCCACGGTTGACCTTGTCGTAGGTGCCCGGCTTGTTCGTGCCGGTTGCCGTGTCGGCACTGAGGACATAGGGCTCATGGTCGGTGCCGCGGATGCCGATGGTGGCGGTGGCGGTGACAATGCGATGATCGTTGCGGTTGAAACGGGCGATCCAGCCGGTGATCACCCGTAGCGAACCGGTGATCAGGCGCAGCACCTGACGGTCGCTGGCTTTGCCTTCGGCGGCGTAGCGCTCGGCGACGAACTCCGCATTCGGGCGCACGGCGACGATGCCGGCATCGCTGGTCTTCAGAACTGCCTCGCCATTGCTGCTGGCCTTGACCTGCTCGCCGACATGCACCGTCGCACCTTCGCGCAGGCGGCGCGACGTGCCCAGCTTGCCGGTGGCGAAGACATCACCCTGCAGACGCCAGACCTGGGCGAAGGGCTTGCCGAGGTCGGCATTCGTCACATCGTCGGCGCCGGCTGCGGTCGACGCGAAAAAGCCGCAAAAAACCAGCATCGCGACCGCGTAAAGTGGGCTGGCGTGGCGGGCAGCGAGGGGGGAGCGGTGCGTCATGATCGAATCTTCAGCGCAAAGGCGTCAGCGAGTAGCGCCAGGTTAGGCGACAGGTTGGATTTCATTCTAAGCGGATTCGTCAGGTGGCGACAGCGCCGGCAGCGGTTTTTGCCGCCGGCCCTGACTAGATTGCTCGCATAAATGGAGATTGTGTTGACTCTGGAAAATGCCAATGCCGTCCTGGCGACCCGCACCGTATTGTTGGTCGATGATGAGGAAAATATTCTCTCCGCGCTCAAGCGTCTGCTGCAGCGTGATGGCTACCGCATCCTGACTGCCGGTGGTGGCCTGGAAGGTCTGGCAATGCTGGCGAGCGAGCCGGTCGATGTGATCATCTCCGACCGGCGCATACCGCAGATGGCCGGGGTCGAGTTCCTGCGGCATGTGAAGCCGCTATATCCGGATACCGTGCATATGGTGCTCTCCGGGTACACCGAACTGCAGTCGATCACCAATGACATCAACGAGGGCGCTATTTATCGTTTCCTGACCAAGCCCTGGGATGACGATCTGCTGCGAGGGCATATCGTCGATGCCTCCCGCAGCAAGGAGATGGTCGTCGAGCACAAGCGCCTGAGTCAGGAACTGGCGTTGGCGAATGAGCAACTGCGCGAGTTGCTGGCCGAACGCGAGCGGCAGTTGCAGCGCGATGAGGTGGTGCTCTCGGTGGCTCAGGAAATCCTGCAGTTGCTGCCGCTGCCGAATGTCGGCGTCGATGCTGACGGGTTGATCGTTGCGGCCAATGCCGAGGCAGATGTGCTATTCGGCGGCGGGCTGTCCCCTTGCTTGGCAGCTTTGCCGAAGAGCGCCTGCCGGCGGCGGTGGTTGCCGGGTTGGCGGATTTGCAGGCTGACGTGGTTTGGACGCAAGACGGACAGACCCGCCGCGTTCGCTTTGCGCGGCGGGTTCAGGCCGGCGCGCAGGGCAGGCTGATTTTCGTGGTCGACTGAGCGGCCGGTTTCAGACCGGCAGGCCGGCGGGCGCCAGCGGCGCGTGGCCGGTTTTAACGTAGGTATCGCAGCGGGCGATGAAATCGCGCGTGCTTTTCGGCATCGGCGTCCGGGCGCGGGCGATGTAATTGATCAGGTCGCGGCCCTGACGGATCAGCTGCAGGCCGTCGATGATGTTGTGGCTGTCGGTCTGGTCGCTGGCCAGGCTGGGCTGCGGGCCGAAATTGACCAGTCGTTCGCCGGCAGTGACCAGTGTCGACCAGACATCAAAAATATCAGCGTCGGTGCGCAGCGTTTCAGTCTTGATCCGCGCAGCCGCCGCGAGTTCGCCGACCGGCGCCTCGATGCCGGCAAAAGCGGGCAGGCCGGCAAAGTGGCTGCTGATGGCAGCGGCGATGCGGTCGATGTCGCGCATTGCCTGGCCGATCTTGATATAGCGGCTTTCGTAAAAATCCTCGAGCGGGATCGAAAAGGCGCGAAACGGTTCGCCCCAGAGTTCGTCGATGCCTTCCTCGCCGCTGCGGTGCAGGACATTGCGGCCGAGGTCCATGGCTTCAAGCAGGCAGCGGCCGCATTCACGCATCAAGGGGTTGTCGCTGAGAATTTCGATGCCGCAGGCCTGGAGCTCGACCAGCTTGCGGAAAATGTCGGTGGCGCGGTTGAACATGGCGCCGGCGAGCATCGCTGCCTTGACCCGCTTGCGGCATGGGTCGCTCTCGGCTTCATAGGTGGCGCGAGCCTCGGCGAGGCGGGTGCCGGGGATGTTGAGGCCGTGTTCGGTATGGTTGAAGAGGCGGCGTGTGAGCGCCTCGATCAGCCGCTTCTTGGCTTCCAGCGTATCCGCCGGCACGGTGTAGGTCTTGATCCAGTAGCCGTCGTACAAGACACGCTCTTCACCATTGACGATGCGGCGGGTGCCTTCGGGGATCGTTGCCGCACCGGGAGCGCGGCAGTCGAGATTGACGACAAGGGTCATGGCCAGAGTCCTGCGTGACCGGCTGGTGGCGGCGGGAGCCGAGCCGGCGGTGAGTGAAACGGATTGCCTGCATGCACATTCCTGCATCGGGCCAAAATTCTACTCTGCCTTTTGGCCCGGGAGAATCCTCCGCCCGGGTGATCCCGGAAGGGGGATGGACAACTTACTCCTTGATCGCTTCGATCGCAATGTCGATGCGGACTTCGTCGCCGACATACGGGGCGTACTTGCCGGCATTGAAGTCGGAGCGTTTGACGAGCGTCCAGGCATTGGCGCCGATGGCGTCCTTCTTCAGCATCGGGTGCGGCATGGCGTGGAAGGAGCTGACCGTCAGCGTCACCGGCTTGGTGACCCCTTTCAGCGTCAGCTGGCCTTCGATGCTGGCGGGTTTGTCGCCGTCGAAATTGACCTTGGTGGATTTGAAGGTTGCGGTCGGGTACTTGGCAGTGTCGAGAAAGTCCTCGCCCTGGATGTGTTCATCGAAGGTGGCGTAGCCGGTATCGACCGACTTGGTGTCGATGACGATGTCGACCGAACCGGTCTTCGCGGCCTTGTCGTAAACCACCTTGCCGCTGGTCTTGTTGAAGCGGGAGAGCTGGGTCGAGTAGCCAAAGTGGCTGTACGAGAAGCGCGGGAAGGTGTGCGTACCCTCGACAACGAAGGTTTCCGGCGCGGCCATCGCCGGGGCAATGCTGGCGGCGAGGATGAGGGCGGTAGCGAGTTTGCTGAGATTGGTCATGCTGTTCTCCTGAGAAGGTTGGGGTTATTTGCTGTTGGCGGTGATGCGGAATTTGACGACCACGTCGTTGGCGACGATGTCGAACTTGGCCCAGCTGCCTTCACCGATCGAGAAATCGGCCCGGCGCAGGGTAAAACTGCCCTCGAAGACGCCGCTGCTGCCTTGCGCCGTGAAGGTGGCGGGCACGACCACCGGTTGGATCTTGCCCTTGATGCTCAGTTCGCCAGCCACTTCGTAGCGGTTGCCGCCGAGCGGCTTGACGGCGCCGGAGACAAAGCGGGCGGTCGGGAAGGCCGCGGCGTTGAACCACGGCTTGCCGATGACTTCCTGATCGCCTTCGGGGGCGCCGGTATCAACACTGGCCAGTTCGACATCGAAGCTGGCCTTGGCGGCGGTCGGCTTGGCTGGGTCAAAGCTGAGGGTGCTCGAAAATCGACGGAATTTGCCGTCGACCGTAACGCCCATCTGCTTGTAGGTGAAATCGATGCGGCTCTTGTCCTTCTGCACCGTCGTGTATTCGACGGCGTGGGACGAGAAGGGGATGGCGAGGGCGGTGGCCAAGGCGAGGCCAAGCAGTCGATGTTTCATGTCAGTTCTCCGGGTGACGTTGCGGCAGCATCCGGGTCAGGATGTCGTCGCGGTCGATGAAATGGTGTTTGAGGGCGGCGCCGATGTGGCCGGCGAGGGTGAGGACGAGGATCAGGTTGAGCAGCATGTGCACCTGTTGCAGCAAATCGCCGGTAGCCTTGTCCTTGCCGATCAGGTCGGGGATGGGCAGGACGCCGAACCAGACCGTCTGGAAGCCCTTGGCCGAACTCATCAGCCAGCCGGAAAGCGGGATCGCCAGCATCAGGCCGTAGAGCGCGATGTGGCCGGCATGGGCGGCAACGCGGAGCATCGCCGGCATGCTTGCCGGGAGCGCTGGCGGCGGGTGGCCGGCGCGCCAGGCCAGGCGGAAGAGCACAAGCAGGAAGGCGCTGACGCCGGCCCATTTATGCCAGGAGTACAACTGCAGCTTCTCCGGCGACAGCGGCAGGTCGTGCATGTAGAAACCCAGCGCCAGCAGGCCGAAGATCAGTGCGGCCATCAGCCAGTGCAGTGCCTTGGCGGTTGCGGTGTAGTGCGTGCTCATTGTTGTGCTCCCGGGGTAAAAGCGTAGGCATCCATGGCGATCACGTAGTCATCGATGCCGGCGTGAAAGCGTTCGGCGGTGGCAGTTTTACCGGCTGCGCCCAGTGCGACATACAGCGGCAGCAAATGTTCATCGCTGGGGTGGGCGCGACGGGCTTCCGGGGCACGTTGGCGGTAGTCGAGCAGGGCCTCGGTATTACCGGCGGCGAGTTGATCGGCGATCCAGCGGGCGAATTCATGAACGTAAGCCGGGGTCTGGCCGCCATTCATTGCCGCCAGCTGGTAGTCGCGCAGATTGTGCGTAATGCTGCCGGTGGCGACGATGAGGATGCCCTGTGCCGGCAACCCGGACAGCGCCCTGCCGAGCTGGTAGTGATACGCGGCATCGCCCGAAGACTGAATGGACAGTGGGATCACCGGGATGTCAGCCTCGGGAAACATCATGCGCAGCGGCACCCAGGCGCCGTGGTCGAGGCCGCGGCTGGCGTCGGTAGCCATCGGCAGGCCGGCGGCCTGCAGCGCAGCGCTGACCAGGCGGGCGGCTTCCGGGCAGCCGGTGGCCGGGTAATGCAGCGCGTAGAGCGCTTCCGGAAAGCCCCAGAAATCGTGAATCGTTTCCGGGCGCTCGGCATAGCCAACGGTGGGGATGGCGGTGTCCCAGTGCGGGCTGACCACGAGGATGGCACGCGGTGTCGGCAACTGGCGGGCACGGGCACTCAGGGCCGCGCCGGCGGCACCGGGGCGCAGCGCAAAGGTCGGCGCACCGTGCGGAACGTACAGGGTCGGGAGCGGGTCTTGGCGGTTCATGGTCTGCTGCCTCGTGTTTGGCGATGGGCGTACTTTATTCGCCATCGTCGCAGCGAAATAGCGGACAATTCGCAATTATTTGTTGCTGGATTGACAACAATGGATCGTCTCGATGCAATGCATCTCTTCGTGCGTGTGGCCGAACTGGGCAGTTTTTCTGCGGTGGCGCAGCAACTGGGCGTTGCACGCTCGGTGGTGACGCGGCAGATTGCTGCACTGGAGGCCCATCTTGGCGCCAAGCTGATGGCGCGCAGCACCCGACGCCTGACGCTGACCTCGGCCGGCACGGCCTATCTGGAAAAATGCCGGGTCATCCTCAATCTCGTCGAGGCCGCCGAAACCGGTATCGCCGAGGAAAGGCAGACACCACGCGGCAGCATCCGCCTCAGCGTGCCGCTCAGCTTTGGCCTGAAACGGCTGGCGCCGCTGCTGCTGGAGTTCTCGAATCAGTACCCGGAAGTGGCGCTCGATATGGATTTCAGCGACCGGCGCAGTAATCTGATCGAGGAAGGGCTGGATCTCTCGATCCGCATTACGCGGCGTCTGGGCAGTAACGATGTCGCCCGCCGCATCGGCAGCAGCCGCCTGCTCGTGCTGGCCTCGCTGGACTATCTGTCACGCCATGGCGAACCGCAGCATCCGCAGGAACTGATCCATCACGAGTGCCTCGGCTATACCTCGGGCGGCAGTGCGCAGATCTGGCAATTCTCGGTCGACGGCGAATTGACGACCATTCAGGTCCGCAGCCGACTGCATGCGAACAATGGCGAAGTGCTGACGGAAGCGGCGGCGCAGGGGCTGGGCATCACGCTGCAGCCGGATTTCGTCGCCGACGACTATCTACGGAATGGTCGCGTCAGGGCGATCCTCGGGAATTTTCCGGTAGCGGAACTGGGGATTTATGTGTTGCTGCCGGGGAACCGGCAGGTGCCGCATCGGGTGCGGGTATTGATGGACTATCTGGCAGACCACCTGAACGCCTGAGTCTTCAGGCAGGCGGGTGGTGCCCATGGGCAGGATCGAACTGCCGACCTCTCCCTTACCAAGGGAGTGCTCTACCACTGAGCCACATGGGCAACCTGGTGCGTCCTGACGGGCTCGAACCGCCGACATCCAGCTTGTAAGGCTAGCGCTCTACCAGCTGAGCTAAGAACGCGAAGGGCGCGAATTTTAACCGATTCCGACGGAATGGCCAGTTTTTTCTTGCCCTTGCGGTTCTACCGGTAAAATACCCGCTTTGCTCGCCGGCAGGTCCGGATAAGGTTTTTATTGCATGACTTCTGAACTCAAAGTGCCGACCGTCGGCATCGTATCCCTCGGCTGCCCGAAGGCCGGTTCCGACACCGAACGCATCCTGACCAAGCTGCGCGCTGAAGGGTACAACCTGTCGCCCAACTACGACGATGCCGATCTGGTCATCGTCAATACCTGTGGTTTCATCGACGCGGCCGTTGAAGAATCGCTCGATGCCATCGGCGAGGCGCTGGCGGAAAACGGCAAGGTTATCGTGACCGGTTGCCTCGGTGCCAAGGGCGACATCGTGCAGACGACGCATCCCTCCGTACTCGCCGTCACCGGCCCGCATGCGGCTGACGAGGTCATGGGCTACGTGCATCAGCATCTGCCCAAGCCGCATGATCCCTATACCGATCTCGTACCACCGCAGGGCGTGCGCCTGACGCCGGATCACTTTGCCTACCTGAAGATTTCCGAAGGCTGCAACCACAGCTGTACCTTCTGCATCATCCCGTCGCTGCGTGGGCCGCTGGTGTCGCGCCCGGTGGGCGACGTGCTGGCCGAAGCCGAAAATCTCGCCCGTGCCGGCGTCAAGGAACTGCTGGTCATCTCGCAGGACACTTCGGCCTACGGTGTTGATGTGAAGTACCGTACCGCCTTCTGGGGTGGCAAGCCGGTCAAGACCCGCCTCAAGGAGCTGTGCGAGGCGATGGCGCAGTTCGGCATCTGGGTCCGCCTGCACTACGTTTACCCCTACCCGTCGGTCGATGACGTGATTCCGCTGATGGCCGAAGGCAAGATCCTGCCCTATCTGGATGTGCCGTTCCAGCACGCCAGCCCGAAGATACTCAAGGCGATGAAGCGCCCGGCGTCGGCCGAGAACACGCTGGAACGCATCGCCAAGTGGCGCTCGATCTGCCCCGAAATCGTTATCCGCTCGACTTTCATCACCGGCTTCCCCGGTGAGACGGAAGAGGATTTCGACATGCTGATCCAGTTCCTTGAGGATGCCCGCCTCGACCGTGTCGGCGCCTTCGCCTACTCGCCGGTCGAGGGTGCGGCCGCCAACGACCTCGGGCTGATCCTGCCGGAAGACGTTCGCGAAGACCGTCGCCGCTGGCTGATGCAGGTTCAGGAAGACATCTCCGCCGAGAAGTTGGCGGCCAAGATCGACAGCGTCATCGAGGTTCTGGTCGACGAGGTGGACGAGGAAGGCACGATCGCCCGTTCCAAGGCCGATGCGCCGGAAATCGATGGTCTGGTCTACATCGACGGTCATTTTGACGCCCAGCCAGGCGACTTCCTGCAGGTCAAGGTTATCGACGCCGACCACCATGACCTCTACGCCGAGATCGCCTGATCTGATCGAAACGCTGGCCGGCATTGTCGGTGCCGGCCATGTGCTGAGCGCGCCGGCCGATATTGCGCCTTTCGTGACCGACTGGCGCGGCCGCTATCGCGGCGCGGCGCGCTGCGTCGTTCGCCCGGGCAACACCGGCGAAGTCGCGGAGGTGGTCAAGGCCTGCGCCGCCGCCGGGGTGCCGATGGTTCCGCAAGGTGGCAATACCAGCCTGTGTGGTGCGGCGACGCCGGACGAATCCGGCGGGGCGGTGGTGATCAGTTTGTCGCGGCTGAACCGAATTCTTGCGGTCGACCCGGAAAACAGCACGATTTCGGTCGAGGCCGGTTGTTCGCTGGCCGAAGTGCAGGCGGCGGCACGGGCCGCGGATCGGCTGTTTCCGCTGGCCTTGGCCTCCGAAGGCAGCTGCCAGATCGGCGGCAACCTGTCGACCAATGCCGGTGGCGTGCAGGTGCTGCGTTATGGCAATACCCGCGAACTGACGCTGGGGCTGGAAGTCGTGCTGGCCAATGGCGAAATCTGGAACGGCCTGCGCGGTTTGCGCAAGGACAACACCGGCTACGACCTCAAGCACTTGTTCATTGGCGCCGAAGGCACGCTCGGCATCATCACCGCGGCGGTGCTCAAGCTCTTTCCGCTACCTAAGGCGCAGACGACCTGCTGGCTGAGCCTGCCGGATGCAACTGCTGCGGTGAACCTGATAAATCGCGCAAAATCGGCATTCGATGCCCGGTTGACCGCCTTCGAGCTGGTCTCCGAAACGGCGCTCGACCTGGTGCTGCAGCATATTCCGCAGACGCAACGGCCGGTGGCGCCGGCGCCGTGGTACGTACTGGCGGAGTTCTCCGATACCGCCCTGGCGGACGTCGAACACTGGCTGGCGGATTGTCTCGATCGCGGGCTGCTCAGCGATGGCGTGATCGCCCAGTCCGCGACGCAGGCCGAAAAGCTCTGGTCGCTCCGTGAGAACATTTCCGAGGCGCAGAAAATCGAGGGGATCAGCATCAAGCACGATGTCGCCGTGCCGGTGTCGCGGATTCCCGATTTTCTGGCAGCAGCGGATGTCGCACTATTGTCCGGCTGGCCGGGTATCCGCATCGTTGCCTTCGGCCATGTCGGCGACGGCAATCTGCACTACAACCTGTCCAAGCCGACCGCCGGTGACAACGCCGCCTTCATCGCCAGCCAGCCGGCAGTTAATGCCGTGGTGCACGACATCGTGCATGCGCTGAACGGTTCGATATCGGCGGAGCATGGCCTGGGCCAACTCAAGCGCGAGGAGATCCTGCGTTACAAGTCGGCAACGGAAATGGCCATCATGCGCGCCATCAAGCAGGCACTGGACCCGCTGGGCCTGATGAATCCGGGCAAGGTGTTGTAGCGTTTCCTTACAGCGGGCCGGTCAAGCGGTGTTGTCAGATTCGTCGTTAACGATCGGAAAGTCGATTTCAAAACTGAAGCAACTGCCGGCGCCCGGCGTGCTGGTGATGCTCAGTTGCCCGCCCATGAGTTCGATCAGCTTTCGGGCAATCGGCAGCCCGACGCCGACACCGCCGTGACGGCGGACGCTTGAGCCATCGGCCTGCACCATCAGTCCGTTGAGTTGCGGAATGATCTCCGGTGAGATACCAATGCCAGTGTCGGTGACCGAAAAACGCAAGCGGACTTTGCCGCTGCTGGTGCCGACGGTTTCGGCGCGGACGTTGATCTGGCCCTGCTCCGTAAATTTGATGGCGTTCTCCAGCAGATGTCGGAACACCTGCCGCAGACGGTCGACATCGCCACGCAGCGTCGGCGGCAGATCGCCGCTGGCGGATTCCTCGAAACGCAGCCCCTTGCTGTTCGCGGCCTTGCGGTGGCTATAGACCAGCCCGGTCAGCAACTCATTGACAGCGAAGGGGGCAGGATTGAGCTGAATCAGGCCGGCGTCAAGGGCCGAGAGTTCGATCAGGTTGGCGATCAGGTGCATCAGCTGGTCTGCCGATTGGCGCAACGGTGTCAGCAACTCGCGCTGAGTGTCGTTGAGGTCCTCCATGTCGAGCAGATCGGCGAGGCCCATGATGCCGTTCATCGGCGTCCGAAGTTCATGGCTGATATTGGCAAGAAACTCGGTTTTCATCCGCGCCGATTGTTCGGACTGACGATGTGCCGCTGCCAGGTGGGCGAGCAGTTCGTCCTTTTCGTGTTCGAGGCGGAACGTGTCTTGCAAGGTCTGGTTGAAGTAATCGGCGCTGCGCGTGGCGATAACCATGAAGAGCAGCGTCATCACAGTAAAGGCGATGTGCAGCGGATCCTTGCCGAGGCTGCCGATGGCGACGGCGAGCACGATCGGCCAGGCATACAGACGGAAGGCGGGGCGGTCGGCTGCCAGCACCGGTACGGCACCGGCGATCATCCCGGCCATGATGAAGGCGGTAAATAGCTGTAGCGTGGTGTCGCTGCCGGTCATTAGCAGCAGGGCGCCGGCGGCCCAGACCAGGCCGCCGCAGCCGGCGCCGATCAGCGCCTGGCGGTGCCAGTCGGCTGCTTGCTGCCGGCGGTTCTCTTCACCACAGCGGAAGTAACGGGCGCCGCTGAGCAGGCGCAGACCGGCTACCAGCCAGGCCGTGGCCAGCCAGGCGAGCAGCGCCCGGTGATCGACCTAGCCCCAGGCGATCCAGGTCAGGAAGCTGGCATTGACGATCGACGTGATCTGCCCCAGCCGCAGGTTGCGGAAGAGCAGCTCGACCTGACGGCCGAGGATGAACGGATCGTCTTGAGGGTTCAATGCAGGTTTTCCGGGGCGGATTCGGCAAACAGCGCGGCAACGGCTGCCGCGTCGAAACGATACTCGCGATTGCAGATATCGTCACGGATCAGGATCTCGCCATGCTCCGCAAGAATGGTTTCCGCATCGGCCTTGCCGATGCCGCGGATCATGTCGCGCACCTTGTCCCAGTCTTCGGGGCAGTGATAGACCACCGGCTGCGCGTCGTAGATGCGGATGCCGCCGGCCTCGATGTCTTCATGGAACAGGCGGCGGAGCAGGGTTTCGGCATCCAGTTCCAGCAATTCGGCCGGTTTCACCGTCGCCGCCAGCTGGGTAATGCGTGACCAGCCGTCGGCATCGTGCTTGTCGGCATCCGGCATTTTCTGCAGGAAGAGGCAGGCCGCGGCCCGCGGGCTGGCGCTGGCGATCAGCTTCGAGGGTTGCTGTTCGGATTGCTCCAGGTAGTGCTCGAAGATTGCCGCAATGCTGTCGCCGACCAGCGGCACATAGCTCTGGTAGGGCTGGCGGGCGGTCGGCAGGTCGAGGCTCATCAGCAGCTGCCCGCCCTGATGCGCGCCGAGGAGTTCCGGCACCGGCGCTGGCAGCACCACCGGGTTGCTGCGCGCCATGCCGCGCATCTGCAATTGCTCGTTGCAATCCATGACCAGCAGCTGGATCGGGCCGTTGCCGCGCAATTGCAGCGTCAGCCGGCCCGGCTGCTTGAGCTGGGCGGCGATCAGCGCGGTGACGGCGGCGGTTTCGCCGAGCAGCTGGGCGACGGTGGGCTGGTAATCGCGCCCGGCCTGCATCTGCTGCCAGGCGTCGCCGAGATGAACAATTGCGCCCCGGATATCGAGGCCTTCAAACAGGAAGCGGCGAACGGTGCTGGTCATGCGAAATGCTCCGCGTAGGTTTCCGGCGAGAAGCCGACCAGCAGCGCGTCGCCGGTATCGAGTACCGGCCGCTTGATCAGCGCCGGATACTGGACCATCAATTTTTGTGCCTTTTTCGCGTCGACCGCAGATCGCTCCTCATTCGTCAGTTTTTTCCACATCAGGCCACGGCGGTTGAGCAGGGTTTCCCAGCCGGCACGGGCCATCCAGTCCGGCAGGTTCGCCTCGGCGACACCGGCCTTCTTGTAATCGACAAACTCGAAGGCGATGCCGCTTTCCGTCAGCCAGGTCATGGCTTTTTTCATGGTGTCGCAATTCTTGATGCCGTAGCAGCGAACCGTTGTTTGGCTTGTGTTCATGTTGATTTATTTCAGAAACTCACTGGCGAGATAATGTACTACAGCGCCCGTTTGCCGAAAAACAGAGTTGCTGCTCAGGCCTTGCGCAGGTAGCAGGCCTTGAGCAGCATCTGTCCGGCGTCGGTCTTGCAATCGACCTCATGGTCGCCGTCGACGATGCGGATGCCCTTGATCTTGGTGCCCTGCTTGAGGGTGATCGAGCTGCCCTTGACCTTGAGATCCTTGATCAGCGTGACGCTGTCGCCGCTTTGCAGGACATTGCCGCTGGCATCCTTGACGATGCGCTCGCCGTCTTCTTCGCCGCTCTCCGCAGCTGCCTGCGGCCATTCAAAACCGCAGTCGGCGCAGACGTAGTTGTCGCCGTCCGGATAGGTGTTTTCAAGCGTGCATTGCGGGCATGCGGGGATGCTGGACATAGGGGTTCCTTGTGCTGAGGCGGGGCGCAGCCCATTGGCGGCGCGAGGGGCGACAGTTTACGCCCGGTGCGCCACTCAGGCGACCGGAATTTTGGCGAGGAAGCGGTCGAGCTGGTTGGCAAAGGCCTGCCGGTCGCTCTGGCTGAAGGCGTTCGGGCCACCGGTCTCGATGCCGGCGCTACGCAGCTCCTCCATGAAATTGCGCATGGTCAGCCGTTCGCGGATGGTGGCGGTGGTGTACATTTCGCCGCGCGGGTTGAGGGCGTGGGCGCCTTTTTCGATGACCAATGCGGCGAGCGGGATATCTGCAGTGACGACAAGATCGCCTGTTGTCACCTGATCGACGATGTGGGCATCAGCAACGTCGAATCCATGCGCGACCTGGATGGCGCGGATGAACTTCGACGGCGGCGTGCGCAGCATCTGGTTGGCGACCAGCGTCGTCGGGATCTGCCGCCGCTCGGCGGCACGATAGATGATTTCCTTGATGACGCCGGGGCAGGCATCGGCATCGACCCAGATGTACATGGTGATCTTCAGTTGCGGTGAACGCGAAAAAGTGCGCGATTTCGGGAAGGTCCGGCGGTTCCTTCACGCACCGGAGCGCGGACGGTTCGGTGGATAAAAGTCATCGGCGTGGGCGCATTGTGCCATGATGCGCTGGCTTGACCATCGGATGCCCATCGCATTCCATGTGGCGCCATTCATTGCCTCCGTCTTCGCGGGAGAAATTCATGCCTCGATCTATTCGTCACTTGCTGGCTGCCGGGCTGACCCTGCTGGCTGGGCTGGTCATTGCCCAGAGCGAGGACCGTTTGCCGCGGGAGTCGGCCTATTTGGGTGAAATCCGCCGCGGGCCGGATGGCAAGCTGCAGGTGATTAGCGAGGCGCCGGCGACGGATGCCGCGCAGCCGGCGGCCGCCGCACCGCTGGTCGTCGGGCCGGGGCAGAAGGTGGCGACGGTGACGGAGGCGGCCCGGCTGGCGCGGGATGGCGAGGTGATCGAGATTCGCGCCGGTGATTATCGCGGCCAGAGCGCGGTGTGGACGCAAAACAATCTGACCATCCGCGGCGCCGGCGGCAGGCCGGTTATGCTGGCTGATGGCAAGAGTGCCGAAGGCAAGGCGATCTGGGTAGTGCGCGGCGGCAAGGTGCGCATCGAAAACATCGAGTTTCGCGGCGCGCGGGTTCCCAGTCTCAACGGTGCCGGCATTCGCTTTGAGCGTGGCGAATTGACAGTGAGCAACTGCGGTTTCTTCGACAACGAAATGGGCATCCTGACTGCCAACAACCGCGAGCAGCAATTGACGGTGATTGACAGCGAGTTCGGCGATGCGCCGAGAACGCAGACGGATTTTCATCACCTCATTTACGTCGGCGCCATCGGCAAATTCACCCTGCGCGGCAGCCGCTTCAGCAATGGCTATTACGGCCACCTCGTCAAATCGCGCGCCGCCGAAAACCATATCCTGTACAACATGCTGGTCGATGGCGCTGGCGGCAAGGCATCGTATGAACTGGAGTTTCCCAATGGCGGCGTCGCCTATGTCATCGGCAACACCATTGGCCAGAGCGCCGGCACCGAGAATCCGGCGATCGTTGCCTATGGCGCCGAGGGGCCGCGCTGGCCGGAGAATGCGCTGTACTTTGCCCACAACACGCTGATCAATGACTACCACGCCGGCAATTTCCTGAATGTGCGAACCGACCGCATGGCGGCGGACATCGAGGTCTGGGCGATCAATAACCTGAGCGTCGGACGTGGCGATTTCTTCAAGCCCGCGCAGGGACGCTTCGAGGGGAATCTCACGGCGCCCCGCGCCGACATGCTGGAGATTGGCGGCGTGCCGGCCAAGGTGCCGGTGCTGTCGCCGCTGCGCGGTGCGGTCAGGGTGCCGGGGAGTGCCAACGGTGTCAGCCTGTTTCCGACGGCGGCTTTCCGCTTCCCGGTGGGCACGCAACCGGCGCGTGCCGGCAGTGCCTTGCTGCCCGGAGCCTTCCAGTAAGCCGGCTCAGGCCGGGCGACGCCCCATTGCTTCGCCCATGCGGATCGGGCGAGCCGGCGACCAGTCCGGGTTGAAGGCGAGGCTGTCCTTCGGGAAGAGCATGACGACCGTCGAGCCGAGCAGGAAGCGTCCCATTTCTGCGCCTTTTTCCAGGTTCACCGCAGATGTTGCATCGTAGCGCCACTCGCGGATGACGCCGGGGCGCGGCGGGTTGACCTGGCCATGCCAGACGGTGGCCATGCTGCCGACGATGGTGGCGCCGACCAGCGTCAGCACAAAAGGCCCGAATTCCGATTCGAAGACGCACACCACCCGCTCGTTACGGGCAAACAGCCCGGGCACGCCACGCGCCGTGGTCGGGTTCACCGAAAACAGCGCACCCGGGACGTAGATCATCCGCGTCAGCTTGCCGGCGCAGGGCATATGAATGCGGTGGTAGTCGCGCGGGCTGAGGTAGAGCGTGGCAAAACTGCCGTTCTCGAACTGCGCTGCCAGTTCGCGGTCGCCGCCGACCAGCGCCGTCGTCGAATACGAATGCCCCTTGGCCTGGAAAATCTGGTCGCGCTCGATGGCGCCGAACTGGCTGATCGCGCCATCGACCGGGCAGAGAAAATCAGTCTCGGCCAAGGGGCGGGCACCGTCCTTCAATGGCCGGGTAAAGAACTCGTTGAAGCTCTTGTAGCTGGCGATATCCGGATTCGCCGCTTCCGCCATGTTCACGTTGTAGCGGCCGACAAACCAGCGGATCACCGAGGTCGTCAGGCTGCCGGCTTCTGCCGAGGCAAGTTTGCCGGCGAGGACGGTGAGCGCCTGCTTGGGCAGAAGATATTGGGGCAGGACGGCAAGGCGGTCGGACACGGGCAAGTCTCGGTGAAAAAAGGCGGATTATACGGGCTCGGCTGTCGGTGCCGTCGGGTCGGTGGGCGTGGCCCAGCGTTCGCGCCGCCATTTTTCACGCTCGCCATTGGCGCAGAAGCTCCACGCGACAATCCGGCTTTGCTTCTGCCCTTGCGTCATCGGCAGGATGCGCGATTCAACCACCTTGGCTTTTTTCAGCGCCGCTTCAATGTGCACAAGGTTCTCCGCCTTGGACACCAGGCTGGTGAACCACAGTACCCGTTTCGGAATGGCCGCGCTCTGTTCGACCATGTTTTTGACGAAGGCGCGTTCGCCGCCATTGCACCAGAGTTCAGTACCGCCACCGCCGAAGTTCAGCCGCGGTTGCGCCGAGCCTTTGACCGCGCCGGGTTTGCCCAGGTTGTTCCACTTGCGCTGGCTGACGGCCAGCACCTCATCCGGCGAGTTGTGAAAGGGCGGGTTGCAGACCGACAGTTCAAAGCTTTCGCCCGAGCGCAGCAGGCCGGTGAAAATGTTGTCCCAGACCGGTTGGTGGCGCAATTCGATGTCTGCGGTCAACGCCGGATTTTTGCCCAGAATGGCTTGCGCATTGGCCAGTGCGGCTTCGTCGATGTCGACGCCAAGGAAGGACCAGCCGTATTCGGCATGGCCGATCAGTGGATACACCAGATTGGCGCCGGTGCCGATATCGAGGACGCGGACTCCGGGCCCGGTGGGAATGGTCTTGCGGTTGCAGGTGGCGAGCAGGTCGGCGACGGCGTGCAGGTAGTCGGCACGGCCCGGAATCGGCGGGCAGAGGTAGCCTTCGGGCAGTTCCCAGCCGCGGACGCCATAGTGATGCATGAGGATGGCCCGGTTGAGGGTTCGCACAGCGGCCGGGTTGGCGAAATCGATGCTCGGCGTGCCGGCCGGCGTGGTCCTGACGTAGCGGGCGAGTGCCGCCGAGGTGGCGGTCAGCGCGGCAAAGTCATAGCCGGCGGCATTCTTGTTGCGTGGGTGCATGGGGGATCCTCGAGGCGGGCCGCAAGTATCCCATCAGTGTTCGCGGCCGTCGACCCGCGGTCGCATCAGCATCGGAATGAAGCGCACGGTGAGGATGCCGAAGGCGATCAGCCAGCAGGTGGCCGCGGCATGGATGCAGGCGAGGTAAGCGCCGGGGGCGAGTTGTGGGATGCCGATGCGGATGAACAGCGCCGCGAGCATGATCCAGAGTACGGCGCGGTCGAGCGCAGTAAAGACCACCTTGCGCCCGGTATGGCCATTGGCGATGCGCACGATCATCGCCGGGATGACGCAGCCCATGGCGCCGAAGGTGAACAGATGCACCGAGACCGAGCCGATCCAGACGAAATTGATCACATGGCCGAGGGCTTCGATCAGCAACTGGCCGACGATGGCAAGGTAGCCGACGTACATGATGCCGATGTCGATGCGCTTGATTGCGAGCTGCGGCTTCCAGAAGAAGAAGCGGATCAGCAGCAGGATGGCGAGTGCCAGCGACAGGCCGGCGGTGACAAGGCGGGGATAGGCAAACTCGAAGACCAGCAGCAGGCCAAGCAGCTTGATCGGCATGTCCAGCCGCGGTGAACGCAAAATTTGCGCCGAAAACGCGGCCTTCATGAATTGCGTCAGGGTGCGCTCCAGCATGACGAGAAAGGCGAGACGGAACAGCGCCAGTGTCATCCCGTAGCCGACCGTGAAGTCCGGCCCACTGAGCAGCAGGTTCTTGGCCACCAGAAAGGCGGGCAGCATGAGCAAGAAGAAAGCATTGTCGCGATAGCTGTCCTGGTTGCGGTAGCGCAGCAGTGTCCACACCAGCATGGCGACGATGGTGCCGAGAAAGAGGTTGGCGGCGAGCATGAACAGCCAGCTGGGCAGACCGGCGCCGAAGCTGACGGCGAGGCGTTCGGCCAGCCAGGCGAAGGTGAGCAGCATCAAGGCCGGACCGTGGTAGCCGCGGATGTTCACCCAGTTTTTGGTCGAGGTCAGCAGAAAGCCGCCAAGCACCGCCCAGCCGAAACCGAAGAACATTTCGTGTGCGTGCCACTGGATGCTGTTCAGCGGTGTTGCCGGCGCCGGTAACTGGCCGCCAAAGATGAGCGCCCAGAGCATCGGTAGCGATAGTCCGGCGAGGCAGGCGAGGGCGAAGAAGGGGCGGAAGCCGACCAGCCACAGGGGATGGGCAACAGAGAGAATCGACGGCGACATCGAAAGGCCTTTCAGTGCTTCAGGAAGTGTCGCGAGTTTAGCGACTGTGCGCCGGTTCGCTTTTGATTTATCCCCGAAGAGGCGCGCAGAGCCCTTCACAATCGCGTAAAATTCAACTCTTGGCGCCGCCGGGAGATGGACAGGTGCTGGCTTTCCATAAGGATAAAGATGAAGCGTGTGGATGACTTCCGCTTGCAACTGGGCAAGCATGAACTCGTGCCGATCATGATCGGCGGCATGGGGGTCGATATCTCGACAGCCGATCTGGCCCTCGAAGCTGCACGCCTTGGCGGTGTCGGCCATATCTCGGATGCGATGATCAACACCGTCTCCGACCGCCGCTACGAAACCAAGCACGTCAAGGAAAAGCTGGCGCAGTACAAGTTCAACGTCCAGAACGAAGACAAGTCGGCGGTCAAATTCGACCTCGGCCGTGTCGAGGAAGCGACCAAGCTGCACGTTGAAGCGACCATGAACCGCAAGCGGGGCAACGGTCTGGTCTTCATCAACTGCATGGAAAAGCTGACCATGAACGCGCCGAAAGAGACGCTCAAGGTCCGCATGACTGCCGCCATGGACGCCGGCATCGAAGGCATCACGCTGGCGGCCGGCCTGCACCTCGGTTCCTTTGCGCTGATCGAGGATCACCCGCGCTTCCGCGACGTTCAGCTGGGCATCATCGTCTCGTCGGTGCGCGCCCTGCAGCTGTTCCTGAAAAAGAGCGCCCGTACCAACCGCCTGCCCGATTACGTGGTTGTCGAAGGCCCGCTGGCCGGCGGTCACCTTGGCTTCGGCATGGACTGGGCGCAGTACGATCTGGCGACCATCGTCGCCGAAGTGATCCAGTACCTGAAGAACGAAAACCTGAACATTCCGGTTCTGCCCGCGGGCGGTATCTTCACCGGTTCCGATGCGGCCGGCTTCCTCGAGGCCGGCGCGGCCGGTGTGCAGGTGGCGACGCGCTTTACCGTCACTAGCGAATGCGGCCTGCCTGATGATTCCAAGCAGGAGTACTTCAAGGCCAACGAGGAAGACATCGAGGTCAACCAGATTTCGCCAACCGGCTACCCAATGCGGATGATCAAGTCCAGCCCGGGCATCGGCGACGGCATCCGCCCGAACTGTGAAGCCTACGGCTATCTGCTCGACGCTAACGGAAAGTGCGCCTACATCACCTCGTACAACCGCGAAGTTGCGGCGCACCCCGAGGCGCGCAAGGTCAAGGTCTGGGACAAGACCTGCCTCTGCACCCACATGCGCAACTTCGAAATCTGGACCTGCGGTCACCTGACCTATCGCCTCAAGGACACGACCCACAAGCTGGACGACGGTCGTTACCAGATCCTGTCGGCCGAGCACGTCTTCAAGGATTACCAGTTCAGCACCGACAACAAGATAGCCTTGCCGCCGCTGTAAGGGATTTTTGTTGGTCAGAGAGAACCCGGCTGCGGCCGGGTTTCTTTTTGGAGGTGGCGCTTGAGCAACATCAAGGCAGGCGAAGCGGAGCGGATTACACTGGGCTGCCGTTTTGCCGGAGCCTGAACATGCCGACTTTGCTGCGCCTCGTATTCTTCCTGATCCTGTCTGCCGTCGCTCATGCCGAAGGGACGCTCGGTGCCAACGACCGGCCGATCCATGACCTGGCACGTATCGGCAGTGGCAGCGAGATCAAGCGCCTGTTGCAGGCCGATCCGGGGCAGCGCGATGCCCGCACCAGCTTCGGCTCGACACCGCTGCATCTGGCGGCAACCAATCCGGATCTGACTGCGCTGCAGGTGCTGATTGCCGCCGGCGCCGACCCGAATGCCCGCGACAACGATGGCGCGACGCCGTTACACATGGCGGCCTACACGCAAAATGCCAAACATGCCCGCCTGCTGCTTGAGGCCGGCGCTGACCCGATGGCGAAGACCAATGTCGGTCGGGATCCCACCTCGATGGCACGCAAGGCGATGGCCAACGAGGCTTCGGGCGTCATCTCGCTGTGGATACTCAAGGGGTGCAAGGCCGGCACGCCTTGCTGATTGCGTGAGCGTCAATATCGAACTGATCGGCATGCTCGTCATCTTTGCGGCGATCGTGATTGCTGTCATCAAGTCGCAATAGGCGGTGTGCATTCTCCTGAAGTTGTGACAAACTGATGTCACCTTCACCCCAACAAAATAAAGGAGACAAACATGCCGAGAAGAATGATCAGCCAATTGATTTCCGGCCAGAGCGTCGTCACTGCCAGCAAGGCCACGACGGTGCGAGCAGCCTGCGAACTGATGGCCAGCAAGAAGATCGGTGCCCTGCTGATCGTCGAAGGTGGGCGCATCGCCGGCATCTTCACCGAGCGCGATGCACTGAACAAGGTGCTCGCCGGTCGCCTGGACCCGGATACCACAACGCTTGAACGGGTGATGGTGCGCGATCCGCAGACCATCGGTGCCGACAAGCCGCTGGCTTACGCGCTGCTGATGATGGCCGATGGTGGTTTCCGCCACGTGCCGGTCGTCGATGCCACTGGCGCGCCGGTCGGCATGGTATCGGCGCGCGACGCGCTCGGCCAGGATCTGGTCGATCTGGAAAGCGACATCAAGCGGATGGAGAGCCTGGAAGGCTCGATCGGTTACTGATTCGCCGCGACCGCGGCTGACCAGCCGAAGCGCGCCAGCAGGGCGGCGAAATCGCCGCTCACTGGCGCGTTTTCCGTTTGGCGTTGGCCACTGACCGGGTGGTCAAAACTCAACTGCGTGCACGCCAGCAACAGGCGCGGGCAGGCCAGGTATTCGGCAAAATAGCGGTTGTGCCGGCCCTTGCCATAGGTCGAATCGCCGATGATCGGATGGGCGATGTGCTTGAAATGCCTGCGGATCTGGTGGCGACGCCCGGTTTCCGGATTGAGCGAGAGCAGGGCGTAGCGGCTGACCGGGTAGCGGTCGACGCAGACCGGCAACTCGACAGTAGCCAGCCGACGGAATCGCGTGCGGGCGGGCTGCGGGGCGTCACTGCTGAGTTCACCGACAAACTCGTAGGCATCGCGCTGGCGACTGAGCGGATGATCGATGCAGCCGGCCTCCGGTGGGTGGCCGCGAACAACAGCAAGATAGCGTTTGTCGACGGTGCCTGCCTCGAATTGTCGTCCCAGCGCACTGGCGATTTCAGCGTTGAGGCCGAACAGCAGGACACCCGAAGTGCCCCGGTCGAGCCGATGCGCCGGCCAGACGCGCTGGCCGATCTGATCGCGCAGGATCTGGATGGCAAAGCGTGTTTCGTGCCGGTCGATCTCGGAACGATGGACGAGCAGGTTCGGCGGCTTGTCGATGACGACGATGTGCTCATCGCGATAGAGGAGGGTGAGCGGCGGCTCGGTGCCATCCGGCATCGCAACCGCTTGCCCCCTGCGGTAAACCTGAAAATCAGGCAAAAAACCGGGCCTTTGCCTGCTCGGGAACCGTCATGCCGGTAATGTGGGCGCGATCAAGCAGTTCCCAGTAATAGCGGTATGAAGCACGGTCGTGCAGCTTGCCCGCGTGCTGGGTCGGCCCCCAGTCGGTGTCCTGCGCAGCGATCAGAATTTCCGAGGCGGCCTGGACTTCCGAAAAGTCCGGGCGCATCGCTTCGACGATCGGCTGGATCTGGTTGGGGTGGATGCTCCACATGCGCAGGTAGCCAAATTCGGTCCGTGCCCGCAGCGCATCGTTGCGGATGTAGTCGAGATCCTTGAGTTCCGTAGTGACGTTGTGCGAGGGGATGACGCCGTTGGCCAGTGCGGCTGCAGTGATTTCACATTTGGCTCGCGCGACGAGTGGATGTTCGAACTGCCCGGGACTTTTCATCGCGCTGCCGGGGATCGCCCCATGGTGGCCGGAAACAAAATCCATCAGGCCGAAATCCAGCGACTCGACACCGGGCAGGGCGGCAATGTCCCACACCTCGCGCAGCGCACCGTGGGTTTCGATCAGTACGTGTACCGGGATCCTGCGGTCGACGCCAAATTTTTGCTCGATTGCGCGCAAGGCCTCGGTCTGGATCTGTACGTCCTCGGCGCAACAGGGCTTGGGTAGCGTAATGAAGGGCAGGCGGTCGCCGGCACGGCCGACGAGGATTTCCATGTCCTGCTGCCAGTGATGATGCGTAACGTCATGGACGCGGGCGCCGACGCGGTTGAAGAGATTGTCTTCACTGTTGATCACGCTGGCCGCCATTTCGGCATGCTCGCGTTCGGCGCCGGCATGCGCACCGTCTTCGCAGTCGCAGGTGATGTCGAAGATCGGGCCGAGCTCTTTCTGCAACTGCAGCGCCTTCTTCATCAGCTTTTCCGAGCCGGCGTAATGATCGACGGCGGGCAGGACGGGGAAGGGCTTTTCGCCGGCGAAGAGGACGTCTTTAGGGTGGCGCATGGCGGTAATCCGTAAACAAGAAAGGCCGCGGCATTTTACCGCGGCCTTTCGGGTGAAGCTAAGGGAGGCTGTGGATTACAGCATGTCCTTGACGGCTTCGGCTTCGTCGGTCAGTTCCTTGAGCGTCAGGTTCATCTTCTCGCGGCTGTAATCGTCGATTTCCAGGCCCTGGATGATCTTGAAGGAACCACCCTTGCACTCGCACGGGAAGCCATAAACGATACCAGCCGGGATGCCGTAGGAGCCATCGGACGGAACACCCATGGTGACCCAGTCGCTGGAACCCAGCACCCAGTCACGGATGTGGTCGATGGCGGCGTTGGCAGCGGAAGCAGCCGAGGACAGGCCTCGGGCTTCGATGATGGCGGCGCCGCGCTTGCCGACGGTCGGCAGGAAGACGTCGTTGTTCCAGGCGTGATCGTTGATCAGGGCTTTGACGTTGTCGCCATTGGACTCGCAGTTGCGGTAGTCGGCGTACATCGTGGGCGAGTGGTTACCCCAGACGACCAGCTTCTTGAAGGAAGAAACGGCACGGCCAGTCTTCTCGGCCAGTTGCGACAGGGCACGGTTGTGGTCCAGGCGCAGCATGCCGTGGTAGTTGTTCGGGTTGGTGCGGCCAACCTTCTTGGCGGCGGCAGCAGCAATGTAGGCATTGGTGTTGCAGGGATTGCCAACGACCAGAACCTTGACGTCTTCCTTGGCGTTCTCGGCAATGGCCTTGCCCTGAACGGTGAAGATGGCGCCGTTGGCGGTCAGCAGGTCGGCACGTTCCATGCCCTTGGTACGGGGACGGGCACCGACCAGCAGGCAGACGTCAGCATCCTTGAAGGCAACGTTCGGGTCGTCGGTGGCGATCATGCCGGCGAGCAGCGGGAAAGCGCAGTCGTCGAGCTCCATCATGACGCCCTTGACGGCCTGTTGGGCTTGCGGCAGGTCGAGCAACTGGAGAATGACCGGTTGGTCTTTGCCGAGCATTTCGCCGGAGGCAATGCGGAACAGCAGGCTATAACCGATCTGGCCGGCGGCGCCGGTAACGGCAACGCGCATGGGGGCTTTGGACATGTATCGCTCCTGTATGAAACAGCGTGGTTGAAATTGTTCGGTTTCGCTCGAAAGGCCACCCGTTTTTCTTCCCTTGCGTCAGGGGGCTCGAGAGACTGACGATGTTAGAAGTTCGGCGTTGTCATGTCAATTCATCATGTGTCTTATATAAGACAACTTTTCGTGGACGCTGGGGGGGAAATGTGCTGAAATCCAGCCGATGACCCGTTATAACTCACGCTCACCGGCTCGCGCGCCGGCTCCGACATTCAGTCCGCTTTACCGGCAGATCAAGGATTTTCTGATCCGTAGTCTGGAGTCCGGCGAATGGGGGCCGGGTGACGCGATCCCCAGTGAAGGCGAGTTGGCGCAGCGGTTCAATGTCAGCCAGGGGACCGTGCGCAAGGCCATCGATGAGATGGCGGCCGAGAACATGCTGGTCCGGCGCCAGGGTAAGGGGACGTTTGTCGCCACCCATGATGATCCGCGTTCGTTCTATCGCTTTCTGCGCCTGGTGCCGGATGATGGTCGTACGGCGCAGGCGGTCAGCGAGCCATTTTCCTGTGAGTCGATTCCGGCAGCCCCAGATGTTGCCGCCGCGCTTGAACTCCCGGCTGGCTCACTGGTGCTGCTGGTCAAGCGCTTGCTGCGCTTCAATGGTGAAGTGGTCGTATTTGACCAGATCTATCTGGTGCCGGAGCTTTTTGATGGTCTGACGCTGGATCGGCTGCGTGGCGGCGAGCGCTCGCTGTATTCGCTTTTCGAAAGCGATTTCGGTGTGCGCATGATTCGCGCCGAGGAGCGTCTGCGCGCGGTGGGTGCCGATGAGGAGAGCGCGGCGCGTCTCGGGGTTGCGGTTGGTGAGGCCTTGTTGCTGGTGGAGCGGACAGCCTATACCTACGGTAACCGGCCGGTGGAATGGCGTCGCGGGCTGTATTGCACCCACCATCACTACTATCGAAATGAATTAGGGTAAATACGCATTGCGGGTCGGGGTTTTCAAGTCTTTTGAAATGCTTTCGGGACCTCACGCCCGTTACATTTTGAATGTATAATTACAGTTCTTTTCAAACCACGTACAAGCGGAATACCGCACCTTTACGCGAGGAATGAAGTTCATGGCAGAAATGACCATTAAGAAACGTCCAAAGAATCTGGACTTGACCACCATCAAATTGCCTTTACCGGGCAAGGTTTCCATCCTTCATCGCGTCAGCGGTGCGGGCATGTTCCTTTGCTTTCCGGTCATGCTCTGGCTATTTGGCGCCAGCGTGGGGTCCCCCGAGTCGTTCGCGGCCTTCAAGGCCATCGCCGGCATGCTGCCGGTCAAGGTGATTCTCGCCGGCCTGCTCTGGGCTTTCGTGCATCACTTCTGTGCCGGTATTCGTTTCCTGCTGCTTGATCTGCACATGGGTATCGAAAAAGAGGCTGCCCGTCAGTCCGCAGCGGTTGTTCTTGCGGTCAGTATTCCGCTGACCCTGGTTCTGTGGGGGGTTCTGCTGTGATTAACCGTACCGTTGTCGGGGCTCATTACGGCCTCAAGGACTGGATTGCCCAGCGTGCCACCGCAGTCATTATGGCGGTGTACTCCGTGCTGCTTGCCGCTGTGCTGATTATCGTCCGTCCGTCGACCTTTGAGGCCTGGCAGGGCGTGTTTGCCCATGGCGTCATGAAGTTCCTGACCTTCCTCTTTTTTGTCAGCCTGTTCTACCACGCCTGGATCGGTGTGCGTGACATCTGGATGGACTACGTCAAGCCGACTGGCCTGCGGCTGACCCTGCACGTTCTGACCGTTACTGCGCTGGTGGGTTACACCGCGTGGGCTGCTGCGATTCTCTGGAGGCTGTAAGCGTGAGTATTCCTGTTCTTAAATTTGACGCAGTTATCGTCGGTGCTGGTGGTGCCGGTCTGCGTTCCGCAATCCAGTTGTCTGAAGCCGGTCTGAAGACCGCGGTTCTGTCCAAGGTTTTCCCGACCCGTTCGCACACGGTTGCGGCCCAGGGTGGTGTTGCTGCATCGCTCGGTAATTCCGAGGAAGATCACTGGACTTGGCATATGTACGATACCGTCAAGGGTTCCGATTGGCTCGGTGATCAGGACGCGATCGAATTCATGTGCAAGAAGGCCAACGAAGTTGTTGTTGAACTCGAGCACTATGGTATGCCCTTCGACCGTACCGACAACGGCAAGATCTACCAGCGTCCGTTCGGTGGCCACATGTCGAACTTCGGCGAAAAGCCGGTGCGTCGTTCTTGCGCTGCCGCTGACCGTACTGGTCACGCCATGCTGCATGCCATGTACCAGCGTAACGTCAAGGCCAATACCCAGTTCTTCGTTGAATGGATGGCGCTTGACCTGATCCGTGATGAGGAAGGCCACGTCCTTGGCGTCACCGCCATGGAAATGGAAACTGGCCAGGTCGTGATTTTCCACTCCCGTGCCACGATCTTCGCGACCGGTGGTGCCGGCCGTATCTTCTACTCTTCCACTAATGCCTTCATCAACACCGGTGATGGTCTGGGTATGGCGGCTCGTGCCGGCATTCCGCTGGAAGACATGGAGTTCTGGCAGTTCCACCCGACCGGCGTCGCCGGTGCTGGCGTGCTGATTACCGAAGGTGTTCGTGGAGAAGGCGGTATCCTGCGTAACTCCAGCAAGGAGCGCTTCATGGAGCGCTATGCGCCGAACGCCAAGGATCTGGCTTCGCGTGACGTGGTCTCCCGCGCCATGGCGACCGAAATCAAGGAAGGTCGCGGTTGCGGCGTCAACAAGGACTACGTCCTGCTCGATATCACCCACCTCGATCCGGCGACCATCATGAAGCGTCTGCCAGGCATTCACGAAATCGGCATCCAGTTTGCCGGTGTCGACTGCCTGAAAGAGCCGCTGCCGGTCGTGCCAACCTGTCACTACCAGATGGGCGGTATCCCGACCCACTACTCTGGTCGTGTTGTCGTTCCGAAGGATGGCGATTTCAATACCGTCGTGCCGGGCTTCTATGCTGGCGGTGAGTGTGCCTGTGCCTCGGTGCATGGTGCCAACCGTCTCGGTACCAACTCGCTGCTCGATCTGCTGGTCTTCGGTAAATCCGCTGGTGACTCTGCGGTTGAAGATCTCAAGGCCGGCAAGGCCCACCGCGATCTGCCGAAGGATGCCGCCGAGAAGTCTCTGGCGCGTATCGCTGCGATCGACGGTCGCAAGGGTGGTGCCAACGTGCACGAAACCCGTCTCGCCATGCAGCGCACGATGCAGGATCACGCTGGCGTGTTCCGTTTCGGTGACATGCTCAAGCAGGGCGTCGAAAAGATTCTCGAAGTCGAAAAGGCTGCACACCAGCTCGAGATCAAGGACAAGTCGATGGCCTGGAACACCGCACGTACCGAAGCGCTCGAGATGGAAAACCTGATCGAAGTCGCCAAGGCCACCATGATCTCTGCCGAGGCTCGCAAGGAGTCCCGTGGTGCACACGTTCGTGACGATGCCCCGGATACTGCCGAGTTCCCGAATGGTCGTAACGATAAGGAATGGCTGAAACACACGCTGTTCTCGCCGGTCGACAACTCGATCACCTACAAGCCGGTGAATATGCAACCCTTGACCGTCGAGCCTGTTGCGCTCAAGACGCGCTCGTACTAATCGGAGAAGACAATGAGCAAACGTACGGTTCAATTCAGCATCTACCGCTACGATCCGGACAAGGACGACGCGCCCTACATGCAGGAAATTTCGGTCGACCTCGAGCCGACCGACCGCAAGCTGCTGGACGCACTGACCAAGCTGAAGGCGAAGGACGATACCCTGTCTTATCGTCGTTCCTGCCGCGAAGGTGTCTGCGGTTCCGATGCGATGAACATCAATGGCAAAAATGGTCTGGCTTGTCTCACCGATATCGACTCGCTGAGCCAGCCGATTGTCCTGCGTCCGCTACCGGGCCTGCCGGTCATTCGCGACCTGATTGTCGATATGACGCAGTTCTTCAAGCAGTATCACTCGATCAAGCCGTATTTGATCAATAACGATCCTGCTCCGGAGCGCGAGCGCCTCCAGTCGCCGGAAGATCGCGAAGAGCTGAACGGACTCTATGAGTGCATCCTGTGCGCCTGTTGCTCGACCTCTTGCCCGTCGTTCTGGTGGAATCCAGACAAGTTCGTCGGTCCGGCCGGTCTGCTGGCTGCCTATCGTTTCATCGCTGATACCCGTGATCAGGCAACCAACGAGCGTCTCGACAACCTCGAAGACCCGTATCGCCTGTTCCGTTGCCATACCATCATGAACTGCGTTGACGTGTGTCCGAAGGGTCTGAATCCGACCAAGGCCATAGGCAAGATCAAGGACATGATGGTTCGTCGTGCCGTCTGATGGAGCGTGCCGAATATGAGCGCCTGCGTTGGCGTTGTATCCGTCGAGCCTTGCTCGAACTGGATATAACGCTGACGCGTTTTCTTGATAACGGCTTTGAAAAACTGACCGAAGACGAGAAAGAGGTGTTTGTCGAGCTCGCAGATATGGAAGATCACGAACTCTGGTACTGGCTAAGTGGCAAGACCGAGTGTGATGATCCGCGCTTCGCCCCGATTGTGGCGGCGATTCGTAAGAGTTGAGTAAGGTTGATGCTCTAATTTTCGACGTTGACCGCTTTTTTGGCAGTGCAGTGATAACCAACACCTGTTAAAGGGAACACTATGACGACCGAACGCAAGGCAACTTTGACCATCGACGGACAAGCGCCCGTTGATTTTCCGATCATGTCCCCGACGCATGGCAACGATTGTGTTGACATCCGTACCCTTGGCGCCAAAACCGGCCTCTTTACCTACGACTCCGGCTTCCTGTCGACTGCCAGCTGCAAGTCCAAGGTGACCTTTATCGACGGCGATGTCGGTCAGTTGCTTTACCGTGGCTATCCGATCGAACAGTTGGCCGAACAGTGCAACTTCCTCGAAGTTACTTATCTGCTGAAGAACGGTGAACTGCCGAACGCCACCCAAAAGACCAGCTTTGAGAACACCATCAAGAAGCACACGATGGTTCACGAGCAACTCTCCAAGTTCTACTCCGGTTTCCGTCGCGACGCTCACCCGATGGCTGTCATGACCGGTGTTGTTGGTGCCCTGTCGGCGTTCTACCACGACGCGATGGACTTCTCCGACGCCGAGCATCGCAACATCAGCTTCAACCGCCTTGTGGCCAAGATGCCGACGATCGTCGCGATGGCCTACAAGTACAACACCGGCATGCCGTTCATGTTCCCGGACAACGATCTGGATTACACCGCGAACTTCATGCGCATGATGTTCGGCAACCCGTGCGAAAAGTACGTCCCGAACCCGGTGCTGGTTCGTGCTCTCGACGTCATCTTCACGCTGCATGCCGATCACGAGCAGAACGCCTCAACCTCGACCGTCCGTCTGGCCGGTTCGTCGGGTGCCAATCCGTTTGCCTGTATCGCTGCCGGTATCGCCTGTCTGTGGGGCCCAGCTCACGGTGGTGCCAACGAGGCCTGCCTGCAGATGCTTGAGCAGATCGGCGACGTTTCCAAGGTCGGTGAGTACATCAACCGCGCCAAGGACAAGAACGATTCCTTCAAGCTCATGGGCTTCGGTCACCGTGTTTACAAGAACTTCGACCCGCGCGCCAAGCTGATGCGCAAGGTCTGCGGCGAGGTTCTGGCTGAACTGGGTCTGGAAAATGATCGGCTGTTCAAGCTGGCCATGGAGCTGGAAAAGATCGCTCTTGAAGATCCGTACTTCGTTGAGAAGAAGCTCTACCCGAACGTCGACTTCTACTCCGGTATCGTTCAGAAGGCCATCGGTATCCCGACCGAGATGTTCACCTGCATCTTCGCGCTCGCCCGTACTGTTGGCTGGATGACCCAGTGGGAAGAAATGATCACCGATCCGGAATACAAGATCGGTCGTCCGCGTCAGCTCTACATCGGCGCTGCCAAGCGCGACGTGGTACCGCTGGCGCAACGCGCTTAATTTACGCAAGAAAGGGGCGGCCGCGAGGCCGCCTTTTTTGCATTCAAAGGATTGCTGCACTGCGGCAAGCCGGAATAACAACACCCTGAAGGGGATGCCTATGACTACGATGACGCAGAAATTCGATAGCTCCTTGTTCTTTGGCGGCAACGCGCCGTTCGTCGAAGAACTTTACGAAAACTACCTCCACGACCCGACGTCGATCCCGGGTGAGTGGCGTGAATACTTTGACAGGCTCGCACAGACTCCAGGTGCTGCCTCGCGTGACGTTGCGCACGGCCCGGTTGTGGCAGCGTTCGCCGAAATTGGCAAGAACGGTGGCTTCCGTCCGGTGGCTCAATCTTCTGCCGCTGAACACAAGAAACAATCTGCTGTTGGCCAACTTGTCACCGCCTACCGTTCCCTCGGTACCCGCTGGGCCGATCTTGACCCGCTCAAGCGAGTGGCCCGTCCGAAAATTGATGAGCTTGAGCCGTCTTTCTACGGTTTTACCGATGGCGACCTCAATCAGTCCTTCAGTGTCGGTTCGCTGAAGGGTCTGCCGGCAGAAGCCAAGCTCGGCGACATTCTGGAAACCCTGCGTCAGACCTATTGCGGTACCGTTGGCGTCGAGTACATGTACATGACCGACTACAACGAGAAGCGCTGGCTGCAGGAGCGCCTCGAAAGCATTCGTTCGCGTCCCACCTACAATGCCGACCAGAAGAAGCGCATCCTTGAGCGCCTGACTGCTGCCGAAACGCTTGAGCGTTATCTGCACACCAAGTATGTCGGCCAGAAGCGCTTCTCCCTTGAAGGTGGTGAATCGCTGATCGTCTCCATGGACGAAGCGATCCGTGCCGGTGGCGCTAATGGTGTCGACGAAGTAGTTGTCGGCATGGCTCACCGTGGTCGCCTGAACGTCCTCGTCAATACGCTGGGCAAGGCCCCGTCGATGCTCTTCGCCGAATTCGAAGGCAAGAAGAAAAGTGACCTGTCGGCCGGTGACGTCAAGTACCACATGGGCTTCTCGTCTGACGTGTCCACCCCGGGCGGCCCCTGCCACCTGACGCTGGCCTTCAACCCATCGCACCTTGAAATCGTCAACCCAGTGGTTGCCGGTTCAGTTTATGCCCGTCAGGTTCGTCGCGGCGAGGGCAGTAAGAAGAAGGTCATGCCAATCCTGATTCACGGTGACTCGGCGGTTGCTGGTCAGGGTGTCAACCAGGAAATGCTCAACTTCGCCCAGACCCGTGGCTACGGTGTTGGAGGCGTGCTGCATATCGTGGTGAACAACCAGGTTGGCTTCACCACCTCAGATCCGCGCGACTATCGCACCGGCCACTACTGTACCGACATCTTCAAGATGGTCGATGCGCCGATCTTCCACGTCAACGGTGACGATCCGGAGGCTGTTGCGCTGGTTACCCAGATCGCCGTCGAGTATCGCCAGACGTTCCAGAAGGATGTCGTCATCGACATCAACTGCTTCCGCAAGCTCGGCCACAACGAGCAGGATGAGCCGATGGTCACCCAGCCGCTGATGTACAAGATCATCGCCAAGCACCCAGGTACCCGCAAACTCTACGGCGAAAAGCTCGTTGCCGAAGGTACTTTGCCGGCTGATGGTCCCGATGCAATGATCGCCGAGTACCGTGCCCACCTCGACAAGGGTGAGTTGCTGTACAACCCGGTCCTGGCTGGTTACAAGCACCCGAATACCATCGACTGGACGCCGTTCCTGACCAAGAACTACATCGAGACCTGCGATACCACGGTTCCGATGAAGGAACTGCAGCGCCTCTCGAAGTGCCTGACCACGCTGCCGGAAGGTTTCACGCTGCATTCGCGTGTCAAGAAGATCGTCGAGGATCGCGCCGCAATGGGCGAGGGCAAGCTGCCGGTTGACTGGGGTATGGCCGAGAACCTCGCCTATGCTTCGTTGCTGGTTTCCGGCTACGGTGTTCGTATTTCGGGTGAAGACGTCGGTCGCGGCACCTTCTTCCACCGTCATGCAGCTTTCCATGACCAGAACCGGACCAGTTGGGATGTCGGCACCTACCATCCGCTGAAGAACCTGCAGGAAAAGCAGGCTGGCTTCCAGTGCTTTGATTCCGTCCTGTCGGAAGAAGCAGTCCTCGCCTTCGATTACGGTTATGCAACCGCCAACCCGTACGAACTCGTGGTCTGGGAAGGCCAGTTCGGCGACTTCGCCAACGGTGCGCAGGTCGTCATCGACCAGTTCATCGCTTCTGGCGAAGCGAAATGGGGTCGTGCCTGTGGTCTTGTCATGCTGCTGCCGCACGGCTACGAAGGTCAGGGCCCAGAACACTCTTCTGCCCGTCTCGAGCGCTTCATGCAGCTTTGCGCGGAAATGAACATGGAAGTCTGTGTGCCGACTACGGCAGCCCAGGTTTTCCACATGCTGCGCCGTCAGGCCGTCCGCATGCAGCGCAAGCCGCTGATCGTCATGTCGCCGAAGTCCCTGCTCCGCCACAAGGATGCCGCCTGCTCGCTGGAAGATCTGGCGAAGGGCGAGTTCCAGCGCGTCATCGGCGAAGTGGACGATCTGGATGCCAAGAAGGTCAAGCGCGTCATTCTCTGCTGCGGCAAGGTCTACTACGACTTGGTCAATGCCCGCCGCGAGAAGGGCATCAAGGACATCGCCATTATCCGTCTGGAGCAGCTCTATCCCTTCCCGAAGGAATCCCTCGAGAAGGAACTGGCCAAGTACCCGAAGGCGACCGAAATCGTCTGGGCTCAGGAAGAGCCGCGCAACCAGGGCGCCTGGTACTGGATCGCTTCTCGCCACCACCTCGACTCGCAGATCAGCAGCAAGCAGAAGATGCTGCTGGTTTCGCGCCCGGCATCGTCTTCGCCGGCTGTCGGCTACCTGGCCAAGCACAACGAGCAAACCAAGGCTTTGATCGAGTCCGCACTGGGCAAGATCGAGTACTGATAACTACAGCAGAGTGGAGTCACCATGAGCATTATCGAAGTCCAAGTCCCGCAACTTTCCGAGTCCGTTGCCGAAGGCACGCTTGCCTCCTGGAAGAAGAAGGTCGGCGAAGCCGTCGCCCGCGACGAAATCCTGATCGACATCGAAACCGACAAGGTCGTTCTCGAAGTGCCGTCGCCGGCTGCCGGCGTTCTGGTTGAAATCATCAAGGCTGACGGCGACACTGTCGTTTCCGGCGAACTGATCGCCAAGATCGACACCGCCGCGACTGCTGGCGCTGCCGCTCCGGCCGCCGCTGCTGAAGCACCGAAGGCTGCCGCTCCGGCAGTCGCCCCGGCTGCTGCTGCCGCTGCGCCGGCTGGCACCGCCAGCCCGTCTGCCCGCAAGATCCTTGACGAGAAGGGCGTGTCCGCTGCTGACGTCGCCGGTACCGGCCGTGGCGGTCGTGTCACCAAGGAAGACGCTGTTGCTGCTTCCGCCAAGCCGGCGGCTGCTGCCGCACCGGCTCCGGCCGTTGCCGTCAGCCTCGGTGATCGTGCCGAACAGCGCGTTCCGATGACCCGTCTGCGTGCCCGCATCGCCGAGCGCCTGATCCAGTCCAAGAACGAGAACGCCATCCTGACCACGTTCAACGAAGTGAACATGGGCCCGGTCATGGCACTGCGCAAGCAGTATGCCGAGAAGTTCGAAAAGGCCCATGGCGTTCGCCTCGGTTTCATGGGCTTCTTCGTCAAGGCCGCCTGTGCCGCGCTGCAGAAGTTCCCGATCCTGAACGCCTCGGTCGATGGCAATGACATCGTTTATCACGGCTACATCGACATCGGTATCGCTGTTGGTTCGCCGCGTGGTCTGGTCGTGCCGATCATCCGCAACGCTGACCAGATGTCCATTGCCGACATCGAGAAGAAGATCGCCGAGTTCGGCAACAAGGCCAAGGACGGCAAGCTGTCCATGGAAGAACTCACCGGTGGTACCTTCTCCATCTCCAACGGTGGCGTCTTTGGTTCGATGCTGTCGACCCCGATCATCAACCCGCCGCAGTCCGCGATCCTCGGCATCCATGCCACCAAGGACCGTGCCGTGGTTGAAAATGGTCAGGTTGTCGTGCGTCCGATCAACTACCTCGCCATGTCCTACGATCACCGCATCATCGACGGCCGCGAAGCTGTCCTCGGTCTGGTGACCATGAAGGAAGCGCTGGAAGATCCGGCCCGCCTGCTGCTCAACGTCTAATTGATCGTTGCCGGCGCCAGTGCCCCTTTTCGGGCGCTGGCGCTTTTGCGCATCTGCAATCTGAAAGGTTCAAACATGTCCAAGCAATTCGACGTGCTCGTCATCGGTGGCGGCCCCGGCGGTTATATCGCTGCCATACGCGCCTCGCAACTCGGATTCACCGCCGCCTGCGCCGAATCCAATCCCTATGCTGACCCCAAGGGTGAGCCGCGTCTCGGCGGTACCTGCCTGAACGTCGGCTGCATCCCGTCCAAGGCACTGCTGCATACCTCGCACCTGTTCGAAGAAGCCAACCACAGCTTCGAATCGCAGGGCATCAAGGTCGGCAAGGCCTCCATCGACGTGCCGACCATGAAGGCACGCAAGGATGGCGTGGTCAATCAATTGACTGGCGGCATCAAGATGCTGCTGAAGAAGAACAAGGTCACCTTCCTGGCTGGCCACGGTTCCTTCGTCGGCAAGGAAGGCGATTTCTGGAAGGTCAAGGTTGGCGCTGAGGAAGTGCTGGCCAAGCAGGTCATCGTTGCCACAGGCTCGAAGGCCCGTCACCTTCCGAACGTGCCGGTCGACCAGAAGATCGTCATGGACAACGAAGGCGCCCTGAACCAGGAATCCGTGCCGAAGAAGCTGGCCATCATCGGTGCCGGCGTCATCGGTCTGGAAATGGGTTCGGTCTGGCGTCGTGTCGGTGCCGAAGTCACCGTCCTCGAAGCCATGCCGGACTTCCTGGCCGCTGCCGATACCGATGTCGCCAAGGAAGCACTCAAGCTGTTCACCAAGCAGGGTCTGAACATCCAGATGGGTGTCAAGATCGGCGAGATCAAGACCACCAAGAAGGGCGTCTCGATTGCCTATGCTGACAAGGATGGCAAGGAGGCCAAGCTGGATGCCGACCGTCTGATCGTCTCCATCGGCCGCGTGCCGAACACCGACGGCCTCAATGCCGAAGGCGTCGGCCTGAAGCTGGATGCGCGTGGTTTTGTTGAAGTCAATGGCCACTGTCAGACCAACCTGCCGGGTGTCTGGGCGATCGGCGACGTCGTGCGCGGCCCGATGCTGGCCCACAAGGCCCACGAAGAAGGCGTCATGGTTGCCGAACTGATGGCCGGTCAGGCTGGTCATTGCAACTTCGACACCATTCCCTGGGTCATCTACACCTCGCCGGAAATCGCCTGGGTCGGCAAGACCGAGCAGCAACTCAAGGCTGAGGGCGTTGAGTACAAGGCTGGCAAGGTACCGTTCCTGGCCAACGGCCGTGCGCTGGGCATGGGCGACCCGTCCGGTTTCGTCAAGATTCTTGCCTGCAAGAAGACTGACCGTATTCTCGGTGCCCACATCATCGGTGCGAATGCGTCCGAAATGATCGGCGAATGCGTCGTTGCCATGGAATTCGGTGGTGCATCGGAAGATCTGGCTCGTATCTGCCACGCCCACCCGACACTTTCCGAGACCATCCACGAAGCGGCCCTGGCCTGCGACAAGCGCACGCTGAACTTCTGACTGAACTCAGCGTAGCAAAAGGCGGGATGCGGATACGCACCCGCCTTTTTTCTTTGGCAAAATAGCAGATCGTTTCATTCATTTGCTCCACCATGCCCCACTCAAAGTTGAAGGTTGCCGCCAACGGCATGCTTGACGCCTACAAGGCCCTGCTCGACAGTCGCGGCTACGTTGCCGATGCCGCGCAGATGACAGCGGCGACTGCGCTGCAAACTCTGTATACCAATCTCCTGTTTTTCAAGGTTAATCGCGCCAGCACCTTCAAGCGCCTGCTGTCGCCGCCCAAGCCGCCCAAGGGCGTCTATTTCTGGGGTGGTGTGGGCCGTGGCAAGAGCTTTCTGATGGATTGCTTCTACGAGTCCGTACCCTACCGGCGCAAGAAGCGGATTCACTTCCATGCCTTCATGCAGCAGATCCACCGCGATCTCGAAAAATTCAAGGGCGAGACCGATCCGATGCTCAAGCTGGCCGAGGAGATCGGTCGCGAGGTCCGGCTGCTCTGCTTCGACGAGTTTCACGTCTCCGACATTGCTGACGCAATGATTCTTGGACGTTTGATGGAAGGCCTGTTCAGCAAGGGGGTGATCATCGTCATGACCTCGAACTACCCGCCTGACAAGCTTTACCCCAACGGCCTGCATCGCGAGAGCTTCCTGCCGACCATTGCGTTGCTCAACAAGCACCTCGATGTCTTCGAGGTCGAGGCCGGCATCGACTACCGCTTGCGGGCTCTGGAGCAGGTTGAGATCTACCATTACCCGTCTGACGATGCTGCCGAGCGCAAGATGCTCGATTACTTCCGTATGGTTGCCGGTGAGGATGGCAAGAAGGGCGGCAAGGTCGAGATTCTCGGTCGTGATATCGGGACCATTCGTCGGGGCAATGGCGTCATCTGGTTCGATTTCCGGACGCTATGCGGCGGTCCGCGTTCGCAGAACGATTACCTCGAGATATCGCGCAGCTACCATACCGTGCTGCTGTCGCACATCCCGAAGATGACCATGCATCAGGCGTCCGAAGCGCGCCGTTTCACCTGGCTGGTCGACGTTTTCTATGATCACAAGGTCAAGCTGATCGCCACGGCCGATTGCGCGGCCGAGGATTTGTACACTGAAGGTACGCAGGCCAGTGAGTTCAAGCGCACGGTCAGTCGCCTCACCGAGATGAACTCTCGCGAATATCTCGCGCTACCCCATGTGGCGTCGGCCTGATGCTTAAAATTGCCCTGAAATCCGCGTTTACCGCAGTCATCAGCCTGTGGTTGCTGTTTTCCTTTGCCCAACAGATGGAAATCATCGAACTGCGTAGCAAGTCGGCCGAGCAGGTATTGCCCGCCTTGCTGCCGCTGGTCGAGCCGGGCGGGACGCTGACCGGGATGAACAATCAGCTTTTTCTCAAGGCCTCGCCGCGCAATCGTGCCGACATCAAGCGGGCGCTGGCGGCGATGGATGCACCCTCGCGTCGGCTGATCATCCGCGTTACTGAAAACCGGCAGGCCGAAAGCAGCGACCGCGGTGCTGCTGCCAGCGGGCAGGTGGTGCTGGGCAGCACCCGACGGGCCGATGTCGGTGCCACCGTCTGGGACACCAAGAGCGTGCGCGGCGAACGCGCCGGTCAGATGGTCCAGACCATCGACGGTGGGCACGCTTTCATCCAGATCGGCCGCTCATTGCCGCTCCCGATGCGGCAGATGATCGTCGGGCCAGGTGGCGCTATCGTCAATGAAACCGTCGTCTATCGTGACATCGGTCGTGGCTTCTACGCCTCGCCGCGGGTGAATGGTCAGCGCGTGACGCTGGAAATCAGCCAGCAATCGGAAAGCCTGGAGGGTAATCATCCGCGTGCCGGCATCAGCCAGCAGCGGCTGTCGACCACTGTTTCCGGGCAACTCGGCGAGTGGATTGAACTGGGTGGCGGCGGGCGGCAGTCAGCCGGCAATCAGGGTGGCAGTTTCAGCATTTCAACCAGCGATGCCCGCGACAATCGCGCCATCTGGCTGATGGTCGAGGAAGTCGAATGAACCGGAATACCCGCCATATCGGCCAGAAGTTTGCACTGGCGACCGCGATCTTTTGCGCTCTGATGATGATCCCGGCGCTCGTTGCTTTCGTCTGGCTGTGGCAGAGCCGCGGCCTTGCCGATACATGGACGCCCAGTCTGCTTGCCACAGTGGGGTTTTTCGGCTGCTGCGCCGGCGTGCTCTACACCATGAGCCGGCCGCAAACACCGTTGCCCCCTGAGGGTGCTGCGGTCAACCCGGAAAAGTCGCCAATTTCCTGATCGCTGTTCCGCGCTTCCTTCAAACAAGGCAGACAGTGCGATGCACGTCAGTCTTTCCGGAAGCGTAGGCAAACACTCAAGCCCTGACCGAAGGGGCTGTCGTTCAACTGCAGGCTGGCGCCATGCAGTTCGACAATCCGGGCGACGATGGCCAGCCCCAGGCCGCTGCCCGGCAGGCCGGTCTGATCCAGACGGTGGAAGCGCTGGCATACCTCCGCCCGCTGTTCGGCGGGAATTCCCGGACCGTTGTCGGCAATTTCCAGGGTGGCAGCGTCAGCCGATTGCCGGATGGCGACGCGAATTGCGCCACCTTGCTGCGTGTATCGCAAGGCATTGTCGAGCAGGTTGCGCACCAGCACCCTTAGCCATTCCGCCTTGCCGTGGATGCTGCCTTCGCCGTCGGCATCGAGCGAAAAGTCGATCTGCCGCGCCAGAATATCCTTGCCCAGTTCCGCACAAACATCCTCGCAGACCGCTGTCAGCGAGACCGGGCCGGCATCCGGCAAGCCGTTCTCCGGGTCGAGGCGGGCCAGTTGCAGCATTTGCTCGACCAGATGCGCGGCCCTGTGCAGTCCGGTTTGCAGCTGATCCAGCGATTGCGTTCTTTCTTCGTCATTCCGGGCGCGTTGCGCCACCTGCAACTGCGCCAGCAATGCCGCCAGAGGCGTGCGCAGTTCGTGGGCAGCGTCGGCGGTGAAGCGCCGCTCGTTGTCGAGGGCATGGCCGACCCGGCCAAGGAGATCGTTGAGTGCCTCGAGCAAGGGGCGGATTTCCACCGGTGCCGCATCCGGGGTCAGTGCATACAGTTGCTGCGGGTCGCGCTGGGTGATCTCGCGGGCGATGTTGTCCAGCGAGGACAGCCCATGCCGTGTGGCCAGCCAGACCCAGAAGCCGATCAGCGGCAGGCCGAGCAGGGCAGGAAAAAGCAGTCGCCAGGCGATCTGGCCGATCAGCTCGTCGCGGATGCGGTGGTTTTCACTGACCTGGATCTGCAGGCTTTTTTCGTTATTCCATTGGCTGTAATGGCGCCAGTGGCCGTCACTTTTGGTGGATGTTTCGGAAAAGCCGCTGATAGCGGTCAACGGCGATTCCGGCGCATTTTGCGAGCGCAGCAGCAAACGCCCATCGGCTGACCAGAGCTGGAAGCGCAACTGACGCTGGTATTTGTGACCGGCATCGCCGAGATCCTCAATGTGATCGCCGTCCTCATGGCTGGCCAGCGCCAGCAGGGTTTGCGCGGCCTGGGCGAGTTGGGCATCGAACAACTCGTCAACCTCATGGTGGGCATCGAGATAACTGAAGACCAGCGTACCCAGCCAGGCAACGGTGACGCCGCCCAGCAGCAGCGCCAGCAAGCGCTTGCGCAGCGAGAACCAGACCGTCGTCACTTGGGAACCATATAGCCGACGCCACGCAGCGTGCGAATCCGCTCACTGCCCAGTTTCTTGCGCAGGTGGTGAATGTGGACCTCCAGCGCATTGCTGTCCGGCTCGTCGCGCCAGCCGTAGAGCGACTGCTCGATCTGGCTGCGGCTGAGCACGCGGCCGGCGTTTTCCAGCAGCAGTTGCAGTAGGGCGAACTCTCGTCCGGCGAGATCGACCGGTTTGCCCTCAAGTGTCACCAGATGCGCTGCCGGATCGAGGCTGATCTGGCCGACACTGAGCACCGGGGCGGCCCGGCCGGCACTGCGCCGGAGCAGGGCGCGGATGCGGGCGCTCAGTTCGTCGAGGTCGATGGGCTTGACCAAATAATCGTCGGCACCGGCATCGAGACCGGCGATCTTGTCACCGGTGGCATCGCGGGCCGTCAGTACCAGAACCGGCAAGGTGTTCCCCCGGCTGCGAGCGCGTTGCAGCGCTTCCATGCCAGTCATCTTCGGCAATCCCAGATCCAGCACCAACAGGTCGAAATGCTCGGATTGCAGCGCGAGGTCGGCACTATGGCCATCCTTCAGCCAATCGACGGCAAAGCCGGATTGGCGCAGGCCGATGGTCAGGCCATCGCCAAGGAGCGGATCGTCTTCAACGAGGAGTATGCGCATGATGACGATTCTATCAGCGGACTAGCCACCAGGCCGTGGCGCCGGTCCACAGCAGCAGCGCGACGGCGGCTAGCGGGCGGGCCGAGGGGATGGCCTCTTCGCGATGCCCCAACTTGAAGCCGTTGAGCATCGCCCGGACAAGGTTCTCGCCATGCAGCACGCTGCCGCTGAAAACCCCGGCCAGATGGACGATAACGACCAGCAACATCGCCGATGCCAGGCCTTCGTGCAGTTCTTCCAGCCAGTGGCCGCCGAGGTCGTTGTAGATCGCCCAGCCGCTGGCACCGGCGAGCAGCGCACAGCCGAGCAGCAGCAGGATCGCCCAGCCGCCGGCCGGGTTGTGGCCGGTGAAATGCGCCGGCTGCAGGCGCAGCAGGCCGAGCAGGTAAGTGTGCACGGCGGCCGGCCTGCGCACGAAATCGCTGAAGCGGGCAGTGCGTGTGCCGATCACGCCCCAGACGAGGCGGAAGACGGCGACGGCCATCACGGTGGCACCTGCCAGCGCATGTACCAGACGCAGGCTTTCGCTTTCCGAGGTCAGCCAGGCGAGGATGAAGCCGCCGACCATCAGCCAGTGGCCGATGCGGACCGGCCAGTCCCAGGCGAGAATTTTTTGCATGCTTATCTCCTCAGTTCGGCAATGGCAATGTCGTGTTCACTGAAGCGGCCGCTGGCGGCGTTGGTGTGGCAGGCTTCGCAGTTGGCGGCGGAGCGCACGCGGGTGTCAGTCCAGAAGCGGGCGGGAATCTTCCGGTGTTCCTTGAGGAAGTGCGTGGTTTGCGAGATGCGGGGCGGGTTGCCGGCGGCACCAGTCCGGTTTGCATTGCCGGCATTGGCGACCAGAAAAGCGGTCAATTTTTCCCCAATTTCCGGGTTCACCGCAGCATCGCTGCCGAAATGGCTGTCGAGCTTGTCCATCAGCTGCCGCCAGTCATAGGCGCCAAGCAGCACCGGCGGGTAGGCGAGGTGGCAGCTGCCGCACTCGGCGCGGTAGGCTGGCGGCGTGTCGGCGGGCAACGGCAGGCGGTCGGCGTGCGCCGGCAGGGCCAACAGCATTGTTAGCAGGCTGAAAATGGCTTTCATCTCAACGTATCTCGCTCATGTAGGCGACGAAGTCAGCCTTCTCGGCCGGCGTGCAGGCCCGGCCGACGACTTCCTTGCAGTTGCGGCCAAACCATTTTTCGACCTTGGCCGGGTCGGTGAAGCGCTCGCCATTGGCGGCAACCGCCAGCGGGCGGATGGCCTTGCCGGTGACGACATGCTCGCCGGCCTGCAGCGGGTTGGCGGTATGGCAGCCGGTGCAGGAGGGCATCTTGGCCGTGACGGCGAATTGCTGGCGGAAAAGCTGCTCGCCGCGTTGGGCGGCGGCGCTGAAGCCGGGCTGCGTGGCCGCCGCTTCGCTGGCATAGGCGGCACGGATCTGTTGCGGGGTCTCGGCCAGGGTCGGAAGGGGGAGGATCAGCAAGGCAAGGGCGAGGCGGTAATTCATGTTCAACTCCAGTCATTGGCTTGAACTGGAGTCTGGGCCGCCAGCCTTAAGTGCGCATGAGGGGAAACTTAACGGTCGCTTAAACGGCTGCGGCCGCAGCAGCTTACAGGCCGAAATGCAGGCGGATATCCTCGGTCAGCAACTGACGGCAGGCTTCTTCGTCGCAGCGGGCGAGCTGCTCGTAAATGCCTGGGGCGATGCGGACGAAGGCTTCGAGCACGGCCGGATCGAAGTGGCTGCCGGCCTTCTCGCTGACCAGCAGGCCGGCCATTGGCGCAGTGATGGCCGCTAGTGTCATGCTGACGATGGCGATACGCTGTGCGGTTTTCTTTCTGAAGCTGCCCATGTCAGTGCTCCCGGTTCAGTCCAGCGGCCAGAGTTGATGGGTGTCGAGTAAGAGTTGGTAGTGTAGTGCCAAGGCCTCGATCTGCTGCGTACGTGCGGCAAGTTCTGCCTCGTTGGCCAGACGCCGGCTGGCCAGCAGTTCGCCAAGGTTACCTTCGCCGAGTTGGTAGGCGCGTTCGCTGAGGCGGGCGCTTTCGTTCAGGCGCTGGGCGGCGCTGCGGGCCGCCTGCCAGGCTGGAACGGCGGCGCGGGCGCTGTGGAAGAGGGCAGCGGCTTCGGCAGCAACTTTCTGGCGCACCGCCCCAGCGCGGTGGCCGGCGGCGAGCTGCTGGGCACCGGCAGCATCGGCAGCCGCCGAGCGGGCACCGCCGGGCAGCGGAATGCTGATGTAGGCGCCGACAATGTTCTCCTCGCCGGCGCGTTCGCGTGACCAGGCGACGCCGACGCTCGGGTCGGGCAGGCGTTCGCGCCGGGCACGTTCGGCGAGCAGGCCAGCGCGGGTACGTTCACCCTCGGCCAAGGCCAGTTCGTGGTTGTGTTCGAGCACGCGGGCGACCCAGCTTTTGGCGTCGCCGCTCAGCGCTTCTGGTTCATTCAACGGTGTGCGTGCCGGCATCTGCAGGCCGGGGAAGCGCTGCTGCAGGGTGGCGAGGGCTGCCTGTTTGCGGCTGGTAGCTTGCGCCAGTTGTGCTCGCGCCTGTGCCAGCGCCGCCTCCGCCTGAATCGCCTCGATTCCTGCGGCATCACCCAGTTTTTGGCGACGGCTGACAGCGGCCGACTGCCGTTCGAGCAGCGCCACCTGCTGCTTCCATTGCGCCAGCGATTCGGACTCGCGCAGCCAGTCGAACCATGATTTGAGCAGGAATCGGCTCAGTTCGTGGCGGGCGTCGCCAATTGCGGTATCGGCCAGCGCCACGCCGGCCTGGCCGATCTCGGCATCCAGCCCGGCCTTGCCCGGCAGCCGCAGCGGTCGTTCCAGGGCTGCCGACCACTCGCTGAAGCGTTCTCCTGGCAGGTTGTTGGGTCGTGTCCAGTGTTGCTGGCTACCGGCGCGCAGATTCCATTCATGTGGCCCGGCTTCGAGGCGGCTGCGGTTGGCGGCTTCGGCATCGCGTTGCGCCAGTGCGGCGCGGATGGCCGGGGCATCAGCCAGCAGGCGCACGACTTCGCGGGTCAGCGGCAGGTTGGGGAAATCCTGGAGTGCTTCGCCGGAGGCGTGGGCGCCTAAGGCTGATAACGCGGTGGCAAAGAGGAGGGCGTGGGCGGATCGTTTCACAGCTTTCCCACCTCGATGACCGGCACCAGCCAGTAGTAAATATTGGCCTGCGGCAGTTGGGTGCGGATGTCTGCCATCAGGTTGCGCATCGCGGTTTCGTTGCCGACGGTGCGGATCAGTTTGCGGGGTGAATGGCCGGTGACCAGCTCGCTGGCCTCGACCAGCGGTACGACCGAGCCATGGCCGTCGGCATCACTGGTGGTGAAGCCGCGCACCAGATCGGGACGGGCGAGCAGCAGATCCTCGACGGCTTCGGCGATATCGATGGGCAGGATCAGGGTGAGCAGGACATCAGGAATTTCTGCGGGCATCTCAGGTCTCGCGGAAGGCAACGCCCGGCTCGACGCCATAGCGTTTGAAGAGAATGGGGAGCAGCAGCAGCGTGAGTGTGGTCGAGGTCAGCAGGCCGCCGATGACGACCACGGCCAGCGGTCGTTGCACCTCGGCGCCCGGGCCGCTGGCGAACAGCATCGGCAGCAGACCGATCGCGGCGATGCTGGCGGTCATCAGTACTGGCCGCAGGCGGCGTCGCGCGCCTTCGGCGATGGCTTCGGCCAATGGCATGCCGCGGGCGAGCAACTGGTTGAAGTAGGTGACCATGACCACGCCGTTCAACACGGCGATGCCGAGCAGCGCGATAAAACCGACCGAGGCCGGCACCGACAGATATTCGCCGGTAATCAGCAGACCGAAGATGCCGCCGATCATTGCAAACGGAATGTTGGCCAGCACCAGCAACGCCTGCCGCAGTGAGCGGAAGGTCGAGAAGAGCAGGAAGAAGATCAGTGCCAGCGCAATCGGCACCACAATCATCAGCCGTGCTGCTGCCCGCTGCTGGTTTTCGAACTGCCCGCCCCAGGCCAGGTGATAGCCCGGGGGCAGCGGCACCTCGCGGGCGACGGCAGCCTTGGCGTCATCGACAAAGCCGACCAGATCGCGGTCGCGGACATTCGACTGGATGACCACGTAGCGTTGGGCATTTTCGCGGTCAACCTTGACCGGGCCATCGATCCGTTCGATGCGGGCGATGCTGGCAAGCGGCACGCTGCCGCCGTCCGGCAGCGATATGCGCAGGGCCGAAAAATCGGCCGGCGAGTCGCGCAGGCTGGCGGGACCGCGCAGCACCAGCGGCGTGCGCCGGCCATCGGCGATGATGATGCCCAGCGAACGGCCTTCGAGCAGTGCCTTGAGATCGTTCTGGATGTCCTCGACGTTCAGCCCGAGGCGGCCGGCGGCGAGGCGGTCGATGGCGACTTTGAGGTACTGGACGCCATCGTTTTTCAGGGTGAAGGTGTCTTCGGCACCTTTGACCGTTTTTACGGTGTTTTCCACGTTCACCGCAAGCTGGTTCAGTGTCGCCAGGTCGGGGCCGTAAATCTTGATCGCCAGATCGCCGCGGACGCCGGTCAGCATCTCGGAAACCCGCATGTCGATCGGCTGCGTGAAGCTGTAACCGATGCCCGGAAAATCGCTCATCACCGCCCGCAACTGGTCGGCCAGCCAGGCTGGGTCGGGATTGCGCCAGCTGTCGCGTGGCTTGAGCACCATGAAGGTATCGGTCTGGTTCAGCCCCATCGGATCCAGGCCCAGCTCATCGGCACCGGCACGGGCAACGATGCCCTTGACCTCCGGCAAACTGGAAAGAATCGCCTGCTGCACGCGGCTGTCGACGGCCAGGGTCTGGTCGAGGCCGATGGACGGCAGCTTCTCCAGCTGCATGATCAGGTCGCCTTCATCCATCGTCGGCATGAAACTCTTGCCTAGCAGGCCAAAGGCGCCGGCTGCGGCGAGTAGCGCGATCAGGGCACCGACGATGAAGCGGCGGCTGTGGGCCAGCGTCAGGGCGAGCAGGCGGTCGTAGATGGCTGCCAGTTTGCGTACCAGCCAGGGTTCGTGATGCACGCCGCGACGGATCAGCCACGAGGCAATGACCGGCACGACGGTCAGCGACAGCAGCAGCGACGCCGCCAGTGCGAAGACAATGGTCAGCGCCACCGGCGCGAACATCTTGCCTTCCAGCCCCTGTAGTGTCAGCAGCGGCAGGAAAACGAGAATGATGATGACGATGCCGGAGGTCACCGGTGCGGCCACTTCGCGGGCGGCGCGGAAGATCAGGTGCAGCGTCGGCAGCTGGTCGCCGGCACCGGCAAATTCGCTTTCGATGTTTTCGACCACCACCACGGCGGCATCGACCAGCATGCCGATGGCGATGGCCAGCCCGCCGAGGCTCATCAGGTTGGCTGATAGTCCGAACAGGCGCATCAGGATGAAGGTGGCCAGTGCCGACAGCGGCAGCATCAAGGCCACGACCAGCGCCGCGCGCAGGTTGCCGAGGAAGGCCAGCAGCAGGAGCACGACGAGGACGATGGCTTCAAGCAGCGCCTTGGCGACGGTGGCGACTGCCCGGTCGACCAGCTCGCTGCGGTCGTAGAACGGTTCGATGCGCACGCCTTCCGGGAGCGCCGGGGCGATTTCCGCGAGTTTTTCCTTGACCCCGGCCACCACCGCCCGGGCGTTGGCGCCGCGCAGGCCGAGGACCAGGCCCTGGACTGTCTCGCCGCTGCCGTTTCGGGTGACGGCACCGTAGCGGGTCAACGCGCCAAAGCGCACCGCCGCGACATCGCCGATGCGAACCACTGCGACATTGCCGCCGCGGACGACAATGGCGCGGACATCGTCGAGGTTCCGGATCGCGCCTTCGGCACGCACCAGCAGCGATTCCTCGCCATCGTTGAGACGACCGGCGCCGTCGTTGCGGTTGTTGGCGGCCAGTGCCGCCTGCAGTTCGCGCAGTGTGATGCCGCGGGCGGCCAGCAACTGCGGGTTGGGTGAGACCTCGAAACTGCGTACTTCGCCGCCCAGGCTGTTGACGTCGGCGACGCCGGGAATGGTCCGCAGCTGGGGGCGGATCACCCAGTCGAGCAAGGCGCGGCGTTCAGCCAGCGGCAGGTCGCCCTCGATGGTGAACATGAACATCTCGCCCAGCGGCGTGGTGATCGGTGCCAAGCCGCCGCCAACGCCAGGCGGAAGGTTGTCCATGGCACCGGCCAGGCGTTCTCCGACCTGTTGGCGCGCCCAGTAGATGTCGGTGCCATCCTCGAAATCGATGGTGATGTCGGTCAGGGCATACTTGGAGACCGAGCGCAGCAGGCGCTGGTGGGGAATGCCGAGCATTTCTTGCTCGACCGGCACGGCAAGCCGGGTTTCGACCTCTTCGGGCGTCATGCCCGGGGCCTTTAGAATGATCTTGACCTGCGTGCTCGAAACATCCGGGAAGGCGTCGATGGGCAGGCCAAGGAAGGCATGGATGCCGCCGGCCGTCAGCATGACGGTGAGCAGCAGCATGAGCAGCCGCTGGCTCAGGGCGAAGCGGATCAGACCGGGTAGCATCAGGATTTGCCCACGCCAGCCAGCATCGCCTTGAGCGCGGCACTGCCGCTGACGACGACCCGTTCGCCCGGGCGAACGCCTTCGATCAGCGCGCTGTCGCCACCCTGTTGCATAATGCGCACCGGCCGCGGCTGGTAGCGTTTCCCCTGGTCCGGACCATCAGCTTCGATGAAGACCAGCGTTTGCGATTCATGGCGAATAATGGCTGCTGACGGAACCGGCTGACCGGCGCTACCGTCGCCGGCAAGCACGATTTCCAGTGCCTGGCCGGGAACAAGCCGCTCGGCGCCACGGTCGACGCTGGCACGCAAGAGTACGCTCTGGCTGGCCGTATCGACAGCGCGGCCGAGCGCGATCACCTTGCCGGCGATGTCGCTGCCGGCAATGCGCACGGACTGGCCGATGCGGATGTCGCCGAGGCGACTGACCGGCAATTGCGCCTCCAGCCACAGCGGTGACAGGCGGGCGATTCGGTAGATCAGGGCCGCGGTTTCAACGCGCTGACCGAGCTGGACACCTTGTTCGAGAATGACACCATCAATCGGCGAAATCAGGGTCAGCGGACCGCCGATGCGGCCCGGAGCGACGCCAGCCAGGGCCAGCCCCTGTCGGCGCTCGCCGGCCTGTGCGGCGGCCTGGGCCGCGGCGGCAAGCGTTGCTTGAAGGCGGGATTCGGCAATCAGACCTTCCTTGAACAGCGTTTCGTCGCGACGCAGGCTCTCCTGCAGCAGGTTGGACTGGCTGGCGGCCTGAAGGGCATCGCGTTGCAGGGTCAGCGCCTCGGGACTGGCCATGCGCGCCAGCGCTTCGCCGCGGCGAACGCTGCTGCCGGGGGCAACCACCAGCATCTCGATGGTGCCGCTGACCGGTGCGGCAAGGATGCGCATCTGCGCCGTCGGTACCAGCACCCGTGCCGGCAGGGCGCTACTACCGCCGTCGCTGCCTGCATCTACCGCGCGGCTGGCAATACGCAGCGATTTGATCTGCGTTGCGCTCAGGTTCAGTGATTCGTCGGCAATGCCCGCAAAAGGCAGGGAGAGTAGCGCCAGCAGTGCCAACAGGCGACCCGGCGGTGGTAACAATAGACAGCGCATCGCAATTCCCGGAGAGAGATCGCGACAGTCTAGGGGGCGTGCATTAAGTCATCCTTAACAGGGACAGGAGCGCGCAATACCACGGGGTTTCGTCTATCGTGGGGGCGAAAAAAACGGAACACCGCAGTGTTCCGTTTAAGAATTGCCTGAGCGGGCGGACGTCTGCCGCCGCGTGGCGATGACAGCTATCAGGCGGCGTTCAGTGCCTGATCCAGATCGGCGATGATGTCATCGACGTGCTCGATGCCCAACGACAGGCGGATCATGTCTTCGGAAACGCCGGCTTTGGCCAGTTCTTCCAGCGACAGTTGGCGGTGCGTGGTCGAGGCCGGGTGGCAGGCGAGGGTCTTGCAGTCGCCGATGTTGACCAGGCGGGTGACCAGCTGGAGCGCATCCTGGAATTTGCCACCGCCTTCGCGGCCGCCCTTGACGCCGAAGTTGAGGATGCCAGAGGCGCGGCCGCCCATGTACTTCTGCACCAGCGCGTGGTCCTTGTGGTCGGGCAGGCCGGCGTAGTTGACCCAGCTGCACTTCGGGTGATTTTTCAGGAAGTTGGCGATCTTCAGCGAGTTTTCGCAGATACGGTCCATGCGCAGCGCCAGGGTCTCGATGCCTTGCAGAATGAGGAAGGCGTTGAACGGGCTGATCGCGGCGCCCATGTTGCGCAGCGGGACGACGCGGGCGCGACCGATGTAGGCGGCGGGGCCGAGGGCTTCGGTATAGACGACGCCGTGGTAGGAGACATCCGGCTCGTTGAGGCGCTTGAACTTGGCCTTGTGTTCGGCCCAAGGGAACTTGCCGCTATCGACGATGATGCCGCCGATGGAGTTGCCGTGACCGCCGAGGTACTTGGTCAGCGCGTGCACGACGATGTCGGCGCCGTGCTCGAAGGGGCGGCACAGGTAGGGCGAGGGCACGGTGTTGTCGACGATGACCGGCACGCCATGCTTGTGGGCGATTTCGGCGAGCTTTTCGAAGTCGGTGATGTTGCCGAGCGGGTTGCCGACCGACTCGCAGAACACCGCCTTGGTCTTGCCGTCGATCAGCTTCTCGAACGCGGCCGGGTCGCGGTAGTCGGCGAAGCGCACATCGATACCGTATTGCGGCAGGGTGTGGGCGAACAGGTTGTAGGTGCCGCCGTACAGGGTGCTGGAGGTGACGATGTTGTCCCCGGCTTCAGCAATGGTCTGGATGGCGGCGGTGATTGCGGCCATGCCCGAGGCCATGCACAAGGCGGCGATGCCGCCTTCCATCGCGGCGACGCGCTTTTCCAGCACGTCCTGCGTCGGGTTCATGATGCGGGTGTAGATGTTGCCGGCGACCTTGAGGTCGAACAGGTCTGCGCCGTGCTGGGTGCTGTCGAAGGCGTAGGAGGTGGTCTGATAGATGGGGACGGCGACGGCCTTGGTGGTCGGGTCCGGGCTGTAGCCGCCATGAACGGCAAGGGTTTCGATCTTCATGCGTGCGTCTCTCTCTTATGGCTGTGGCGTGAAAACGCAAAGTGTATAACAGGGAGGCCACCCGCCGGCAGCCTCCCACGGTGAACCCGGAAAATTGCCCAAAACCGGAAGTGCCTGGTGCTGGATCAGACCGGCAACAGGTTGCCGTTGCTCAGGCGCACGCGGTCGCCGGCACGCCAGCGGCTGGGGCCGCTGAGCAGGGCAGTGCGGGTGCTGCCGTCATCGAGGCGCACCGTGACCTCAAGCTGCTTTTCGGCGCGGAAGTGCTTCTCGGCCTGATGGCCGGCGTAGGCACCACCCAGTGCGCCGACGACGGCGGCGGCCTGGTTGCCCTTGCCCTGGCCGACCTTGGTGCCAAGCAGACCACCCAGCACGCCGCCGGCGATGGCGCCGAGGCCGCTGCCGTCAGCCGGCGTACCGACCTCGCGTACCGCCTCGATGGTGCCGCAGTCGTAGCAGGCCGGTGCTGCTGCACGGGCCGACGGACGGGTGGGGATGATGTCGATGCCGTTATCGTTGGCCGGATAGTCGCGCACGGTGTTGCGGTCGTTGGCGTAACGCCAGTCGGCAGGCCGAACCGGGGAGTCGTCATAACTTACCGTTTGCGGGGCAGCCTCAACCACGGCCGGACGCTGCTTGGCGACAGCCGCCGGGCGCGGTTTGGGGGCCGGGGCGGCCGCATGGCTTGTGGCTGGTGCCGGCGTGGCGGCGACCAGTGCCGGGGCGGTGCCGGCCGGCAGGGTCGCGCTGGCCAGCGATGCGCTGTTGGCAGTGGTGCCGGTCGAGGCAGACGGCAGCAGGCCCGTGAAATGGGCCGTGGCGGCAAGGGCGGCGATGGTCGTGGCGGTGGCGGCAACGACGATCATCGGGTGCGTGGCTTGGTGTTTGCGTTTCATGGCGGGTCTCCGGTGGTCTCAGCCAATGCTGCCTGGGCAAGCCGAATAACGCGACATGCGGCCGCGGGCAGACAGCTGAAACAAAGCCTTACAAGTCATTACCGGAGCACACAACAGGCGCGTGCCTGACGCATCCGGAACGGCGGGTTCAGCCTTCGCCGCCGGCAGTCCGCCGCGCCGGGCGGATCAGGAAGCGGCCGGGGTCCAGCGCATCGACGAGGTCGGTTTCCACAGGCAGCGGTTCGCCTTCGAGACGCGACAGCAGCAGGTCGGCCATCAGTGCTGACCAGACAATGCCGCGGGCGCCATAGCCCTGCAGACACCACAGGCCGCGGTGGCGGGGGAGGGGGGGCAGGCGGGTGTTTGCCGGGGGCAGTGTGCTGCTGCCGTTGGCGATGGGCACCGCGCCAACGATGGGCAGGCGGTCGGGTGACATCGGCCGGAAGCCGGTGCGCCCGCCGAGGCCGGCCGGATCGATCGGCGCGGTGCTGTTTGGCAGCATCAGCGCCAGTCGCGCGAGGTTGTCCCAGTGATCGATGTCGCGGACCGAGCAATCGTCGTCATGGTATTGCAGGGTGGCACCGGCGAGCTGGAAACCGTCGACCACCGGTGCGGCGTAGCCGTACTTGCAAACCACCGTCTGCAGCGGCAGCGCCTGGATGGCGGGAATATGGCTGACCTGGCCGCGGGCAATGCGTTGCGGCATCCAGCCGAATTGCTCGAACTGCGGCGCGGCAACGCCACTGGCCATGATTGCGACCGGCGCTTCGGCGAGTGCAGCGCCGTCGGGACCGATCGCTGCCCAGCCGTCGGCGGTGGCCTTTAGCCGGGCGACCGGGCTATTGAGGCGCAGCTCGATACCCTCGGCGGCGGCCAGCACAGCGCGGCAAAGGCTGGGGGGCTGCACCCAGCCGCCGCCCGGAAAGTGCCAGCCACCGGTGCTGACCGGCCAGCCGAGCAGTGCACTGGCTTGTTCGGCACTGACGTAGCGGAGCACATCCTCCGGCCAGCCGAGGGCGGCGACAGCCTTGAGTTGCTGTGCCTCATGCTCGGCGTCGCGCCCAAGATGCAGCACCCCACAGGGCGACCAGCGGGCGTCGGGGAGTGTCTGCAGCAGCGCGCGGGTGGCAAGGAAACCGGCGCGGGTCAGGCGCGACAGGCGGTTATCGTCGGCGCTGGGCAGTGGACGCAGCACGCCGGCGAGATTGCCCGAGGCGCCATCGCCGGCCGCAGCGTTTGCTTCAAGCACCGTGACCTGCCAGCCGGCGCTGGCCAGCCGGTGAGCGGCAGTACTGCCGGCGATGCCAGCGCCGATGATCAGGGCCCGGCGTTCGGTGGGCGGCGTGTGCCGGGAAGGACGGCGGGAGCGGAAGCGGCCGTGCAGCATCTGGCGCTTGACGGCGAAACCGGGACGTTTTTCAAGATCGAACTCGACCGCGGCCAGTGCATCGCGAAGGTGGCCGGCCACCGACCAGGTAGCCAGCGTTGCGCCGGGTGCGGCGAGGCGGGCGAGGGCGCGGCAGGTTTCCGGGGTCCATAGTTCCGGGTTGCGTGCCGGTGAAAAACCGTCGAGGTAAAAGGCGTCGACCGCGGCATCGATTGTGCGCAGGCGTTGCATGGCATCACCAAAAACCAGCGTCAGGATCAGGCGGCCACCGGCCAGAAGCAGGCGGTGGATGCCGGGAATCAGGGGCGGCCAGGCGGCGCGCAGTTCGGTGGCGAGTTCGGCCAGTTCCGGCCATGCTGCCTGAGCGTGTGCCAGATCCGCGGCGCTGAAGGGGTGTTTCTCGAACGAGATGAAATGCAGCCGGCGGCAGGCCTGCGGGTTGTCACGCCAGGTTTGCCAGGTGGCGAGGAAGTTCAGACCGAGGCCGAAGCCGGTTTCGAGGATAACGAAACGGTCACGGTTCTGCCAGCGTTGCGGCAGGTCGTTGCCGGCGATGAAGACGTGGCGGGCCTGTGCCAGTCCGCCGTGGATGGAGTGATAGACATCGCCATATGCCGCTGACCGGGGCGTCCCTTCCGGGGTGAATTCGAGGCGGGCGGGCTGGAGGACTTCCGGCACGGGACTCAGTGCAGCAGCGTGGAGGGGCCGTTGCTGTGACCCGTCGCCGGGCGTGGAGCAAGTGGCTGGTAGGCGAGTGCCAGTTCCCAGCCGGCCTGTTCGCTCGCGGCGCGAAGCATGGCGCAAAGGGCTTGCAGCAACTCGCCGTTGAGGTCGAGCGTCAGAAGCCGTTCGCGGGCTTCGCGCAGGGTCAGCCGGGCACTGCCCTGGCCGTTGGCATCAAGCGTCGCTTCGCTGGCAAGCAGCGGGTTGGCGCCGAGCGGAAAGAGCGGGTTGTCGGCGGCAAAGGGCTGGCTGAAATCGGATGGTAGCGGTGCATCGCCTTCCGGGATGCTGGCCGGTGGCTGCTGCAGATGGCCGGCAAGCATCGCCGCCAGGTGCGGCCACAGCTCACGAAGGAAGCGGCGGGTGATGAAGATGCGGAATTCTTCATTGGCCTGGGTGCCGATGCGCAACAGCAGCCGGTCCTGAACGCTGTCGTTGGCGATCTGGATCTGGTGGATCTGCATCAGCGGATGGCGCCCAGAATATCGACCATGATCAGCACGCGGCGGATGCCCTTGCGCGAGAAACGCTGGAAGCGCCGGGCAATGCCGGCCAGCGTGCGCATCATCGGCATGGCGCGGGCAATGATGGCCTTGATTTCCGGGTTCGGATGCGCAGCGAAGTAAGCAGTGATCAGTTCCGGCAGCAGACGCCTCGATTCGGCTTCATTGACCGGGCCGGCGAGCGAGATGGAATTGAGGAAAAGCACCAGATCGGCGGCCTGGGTTGCGGTCAACGGCAAAAACTCGCCAAAATTTTCTTCGAAGTCGATGCGGAAATGCCGGCCTTCGTGCAGCGTCAGGTTCTTGATCTGCGCGCCGCCGTGCCAGTGGCCGGCGCGGTGGAACTCGCCGAGTTCGTGGGCGAGGGCGGTCAGTTCCATACGGAAGGTTTCCGGCGGCCACTTTTCCAGCAGCGTGGCGATCACCGTGCCGCAGTACTCAAGCACGAAAAACTCGGGCGTCACCAGCGCCACCTGCGGCACCGACACGCCGGCTGCCGCCAGCGACTTCAGACGGTTGGCTTCGAAATCCATGCTGCCGGCCGCCTCGGATAGCGCCAGTGTGCGCATCGGCAGCGGCTGGCCGGTGACGCGCTTGACCGCCCAGCGCATGAACAGCGTCTGGATCAGCTTGCGCGGCTTGGCCGCCAGTTTCTTGACGACGTAGCGTCGGCCGTCATGGTCAAAAACCAGCGCCCGGCTATGGTGGGTCGCCAGCGCGGTACGGGCTGCCGCTTCGAGGGATTGCAGGTTTTCGTTCACCGGGAACTCGGCTTGGATCAGGTCAAAAACTCTGGATTCCCGCTGTCGCGGGAATGACGCATAAGGAAAAATCAGTGCCCCATGGTCGAGCGACCGCAGCCAAACCAAGGCGCCGGTAGCCGCCGCATAGCAGCGCTATGCAAGGTCACCGGCAACGCCGAGTTGGCAAGCGCAGCCGACCATCATCACTCGGGGCGCATGGAGGGGAACAGGATGACATCCCGAATCGCCGGGCTGTCCGTCAGCAACATGATCAGACGATCAATGCCGATGCCGCAGCCGCCGGTCGGCGGCAGGCCGTATTCCAGCGCCCGGATGAAGTCGGCGTCGTAGTACATCGCTTCTTCGTCGCCGGCATCCTTCGCCTTCATCTGTTCCTGGAAGCGTGCCGCCTGGTCTTCAGCATCGTTCAGCTCGGAGAAGCCGTTCGCGATTTCGCGGCCGACAATGAACAGCTCGAAACGCTCGGTGATCTCCGGGTTGGTATCGGATGCACGGGCCAGCGGCGAGACTTCGACCGGGTAGTCGATGATGAAGGTCGGTTCCCAGCACTGGGCTTCGGCGCAGGCTTCGAAGAGTTGCAGCTGCAGGCTGCCGAGGCCACCCGGCTTGACCTTCTCGCCGAAGGCAAGGATCTTGGCCTTGAGGAATTCGGCATCGGCGAGCTGCGCGTCGGTAAAGGACGGCTGTTCGCGCTGGATGGCCTGGGTAATGGTCAGGCGATGGAAGGGCTTGGACAGGTCGAGAACGCGGCCCTGATACTCAAAGACCTCCTTGCCCAGCGCTTCGCGCGCGGCCTGACGGATCAGGCCTTCGGTGAAATCCATCAGCGTGTGGTAGTTCGCATACGCCTCGTAGAATTCCATCATCGTGAATTCCGGGTTGTGGCGCGGCGAGAGACCTTCGTTGCGGAAGTTGCGGTTGATCTCGAAAACCTTCTCGAAGCCGCCGACGACCAGGCGCTTGAGGTAAAGCTCCGGAGCGATGCGCAGGAACTGCTGCATGTCGAGCGCGTTGTGGTGGGTGATGAAGGGCTTGGCCGCGGCGCCGCCGGGGATAGGGTGCATCATCGGCGTTTCGACTTCCATGAAGCCGTGGCCGGTCATGTAGGTGCGGATCGAGGCGACGATGGCGGAACGGGCGCGGAAGGTAAAGCGCGTTTCCTCGTTCATGATCAGGTCGACATAACGCTGGCGGTACTTCATTTCCTGATCGGCGAGGCCGTGGAACTTGTCCGGCAGCGGGCGCAGCGACTTGGTCAGCAGGCGGATTTCATTGGCCTGGATCGACAGTTCGCCGGTCTTGGTCTTCATCAGCGTACCGACGATACCGAGGATGTCGCCCAAATCCCAGCCCTTGAAGGCGGCGTAGTCTTCCTCGCCGACCTTGTCGCGGGCGACGTAGATCTGGATGCGGCCTGAAACATCCTGAAGCGTGGCGAAGGAGGCCTTGCCCATGACGCGCTTGAGCATCATGCGGCCACCAACCTTCACTTCCACCGGCAGCTCGGCGAGTTCTTCAGCCGTTTTCTCGCCATAGACTTCGTGCAGCTTGTGCGCGGTGTTCTCGCGCTGGAAGTCGTTGGGGAAGGCTTTGCCGGTCTTGCGCCATTCGGCGAGCTTGGCGCGGCGCTCCGCGATAAGCTGGTTTTCGTCTTGCTGGACCGGGGCTTGCTGTTCGGCGTTGGACATGAAGAATCCTTGGAAAATGATGTGTGCTGCGTCAGGCGGCGTAAAACCCTGAATTTTCGCCGATTTGGCCCGTCAGGGAAAGCGTTGCGCATCGTGTCAGCAGTAACGGGATGGACTGCTAATCAGGCAATGGAAGATTGATCAGGCTGATTACCGCCCGTTCAAGATGGGCGAAGTCGCGTGATTTTTCGCGCAAATGATCGAGATTGAGGCGCGCCGTGATTTTTTCCTGATGCACGGTTTCCTTGTAGGCCTTGCCGGAAGGGCGTTGCTTGCTGAGCCATTCCTTCGCCCACCCGTTTGTCTTCCGGAGTTTCAGGGAAAACGACATTTTTTTGAAAGTCGGTAAAGACGCTGCGCGTGGCGGCTTCGTCGTGCAGGAAGTGTGTTTCTTATTCCTTGACCAGACGTGTGCTGACGGCATGATCCAGACCTTGGCTAACTGCATCACGTAAAAAACGCAGGACATCGGCGACATTGCTCTTGCCGACCCCGTTGCAGCCCACCAGGACGGTCACGGGCTGGATGTCTTTGAGTTCGACATCGCCGAGACTTTTGCAGTGGCTGACAACGAGTTCGGTAAGACGCATGGCTGACTCCGGTGTGGAATGACCTGTTTAAACGCCCTGCTTGAGGCTGGCCTCGATGAAGGGGTCGAGGTCGCCGTCGAGTACGGACTGGGTATTGCCGGTTTCGTGGCTGGTCCGTAAATCCTTGATACGGCTCTGGTCGAGCACGTAGGAGCGGATCTGGTGGCCCCAGCCGATGTCGGACTTGGCATCTTCCAGCTTCTGCTGCTCGGCCTGCTGCTTGCGCAGTTCAAACTCGTAGAGGCGGGCGCGCAGCATGGACCAGGCTTCATCGCGGTTGCGGTGCTGCGAACGGTCGTTCTGGCACTGGACGACGATACCGGTCGGGACGTGGGTCAGACGCACGGCGGAGTCGGTCTTGTTGATGTGCTGACCGCCGGCACCGGAGGCGCGGTAGGTGTCGGTACGCACGTCAGCCGGGTTGATGGCGATCTCGATCGACTCATCGACTTCCGGGAAGACGAACACCGAGGTGAAGCTGGTGTGGCGGCGGGCGTTGGAGTCGAACGGTGACTTGCGGACCAGACGGTGAATGCCGGTTTCGGTGCGCAGCGTGCCGTAGGCGTAGTCGCCGGTGAACTTGACGGTCGCGCTCTTGATGCCGGCAACGTCACCTTCGGACTCTTCCATCACCTCAACCGAGAAGCCCTTCTTTTCGCCGTACTTCAGGTACATGCGCAGCAGCATCGAGGCCCAGTCCTGGGCTTCGGTACCGCCGGCGCCGGCCTGGATTTCGAGGAAGCAGGGCATCGGGTCGGACGGGTTGTTGAACATGCGGCGGAATTCGAGCGCGGCGAGCTTCTTTTCCAGTTCGGCGTTGTCGGCCTCGACCGCAAGCAGGGTATCCTCGTCGCCGTCGTCCTTGCCCATCGCGAACAGCTCGCGACCATCATTGACCCCGGCATCGACTGCTTCGAGGACGAGAACGATGTCTTCCAGCGATTTCTTTTCCTTGCCCAATTCCTGGGCGCGTTTCGGATCGTCCCAGATCTTGGGATCTTCCATCTCCTGGTTGAGGAGGGTCAGACGCTCACGTTTGTGATCGTAGTCAAAGATACCTCCGTAACTCGTCGGCGCGCTGCGCCAGATCGTCGAGCTTGTTGGAGATACTGTTGAGTTGTTCCGCTTCCATGTTCGTTCAGCCGGTTGAATGCAAAGGCGGAATTATACATTGCCGGGGTCCGCAGACCGGCCGGGACACGACTGCAAAGGTGATCTGCGGTGAACCCGGAAAAGTGCTGAAAACAGGCAGCCCCGGTTGCGGGGCTGCCGGCTGCTTACTTGCGCAGCTTGGCGAAGGCGCTGGCCATGGCGTTGCCGGCGGGCGGTGGGGGGGTGTGGCGGGCCTGCTGCCGTGACAGCGGTGCGCCGCGCTGGGCGCTGCCTCCACCGTCGTGCTTCTTCGGCTCGTCGCTCATGCGCATGGTCAGGGCAATGCGTTTGCGGGCAAGGTCGACCTCCAGCACCTTGACCTTGACCACCTGACCAGCCTTGACGATGGTGTGCGGATCTTTGACGAAGGTGTTGGAAAGCGCTGAAACATGCACCAGGCCGTCCTGATGGACGCCGATGTCGACAAAGGCGCCGAAGGCGGCCACGTTGGTGACGACGCCTTCGAGGATCATGCCCGGACGCAGGTCCTTCACTTCCTCGACACCATCGGCAAAGGTTGCAGTCTTGAACTCCGGACGCGGGTCGCGGCCGGGCTTTTCCAGTTCGCGGAAGATGTCCTGCACCGTCGGCAGACCGAAGCGTTCGTCGGTGTATTTGGCCGGGTTGAGGCCTTTCAGCGCGCCGCTGTTGCCGAGCAGTTCCTTGATCGGCTTTTTCAGGTCGACAATGATTTTCTCGACCACCGGATAGGCTTCCGGGTGCACCGACGAGGCGTCGAGCAGGTTGTCGCCATTGGGCACGCGCAGGAAGCCGGCGGCCTGTTCGAAGGTCTTGTCGCCGAGGCGCGGCACTTTCTTCAGGTCGTTCCGTGATTTGAAAGCACCGTTGGCGTCGCGGTAGCTGACGATATTGGCGGCCAGCCCGGCATTGAGGCCGGAAATGCGGGTGAGCAGCGGCACCGAGGCAGTGTTGACGTCGACGCCGACGGCATTGACGCAGTCCTCGACCACGGCATCGAGGTTCTTGGCGAGCTTGGATTGCGAAACGTCGTGCTGGTACTGGCCGACGCCGATGGACTTCGGCTCGATCTTGACCAGCTCGGCCAGCGGGTCCTGCAGACGGCGGGCAATCGACACCGCGCCGCGGATCGAAACGTCGAGATCCGGGAATTCCTTGGCGGCGAGTTCAGAGGCGGAATAGACCGAGGCGCCGGCTTCAGAGACGACGATTTTCTGCAGTCGCGCCTCCGGGTACTTTTTCATCACGTCCTGCACCAGCTTGTCGGTTTCGCGGCTGGCGGTGCCGTTGCCGATGGCGACCAGCGTCACGCCGTGCAGCGAGGCGAGACGGGCTATGGTCGAGATCGAACCACCCCAGTCGTTGCGCGGTTCGTGCGGGTAGATGGTGGCGGTGTCGAGCAGCTTGCCGGTGGCGTCGACGACCGCGATCTTGCAGCCGGTGCGGATGCCGGGGTCGATGCCCATGGTCACGTGCTGGCCGGCGGGGGCGGCGAGCAGCAGGTCTTTCAGGTTCTTGCCGAAGATGCGGATGGCTTCTTCCTCGGCGCGCTCGCGCAGTTCGTTGACCAGTTCCAGTTCGAGGTGGGTGTAGACCTTGACCTTCCAGGTCCAGCGCACGGTGTCCTGCAGCCATTTGTCGGTCGGTCGGTTCTGGTGCTTGATGCCGAAGCGGGCGGCAATGCGCTGCTCGCAGGGGTTGGGGCCGGGTTTGATGTTTTCGGCGTCGAGTTCGGAATCGAGCACCAGCGCGACGTTGAGGAAGCCTTCATTGCGGCCGCGCAGCAGCGCCAGCGCCCGGTGCGAGGGCATGTCCTCGATGGCTTCGGCGAAGTCGAACCAGTCGCGGAACTTGGCGCCTTCACTCTCCTTGCCTTCGACGACGGTCGACTTGAGCAGGCCGTGTTCCTTCAGGTAGTCGCGCAGCGTCTGCAGCAATTGCGCGTCTTCGGCGAACTTTTCCATCAGGATCTGGCGGGCGCCATCGAGCACGGCGCGGCTGTCGGCAAAGCCGGCCTCGGTGTTGAGGTATTTCTCCGCTTCGTCGTCCGGCGTCAACTCCGGGTTTTCCAGGAGCGCCAGCGCCAGTGGCTCGATGCCGGCTTCGCGGGCGATCTGCGCCTTGGTGCGGCGTTTCTGCTTGTAGGGCAGGTAGAGGTCTTCCAGTCGCTGCTTCGTGTCGGCATCTTCGATCTCGGCCTTGAGTGCCGGTGTCAGCTTGCCCTGTTCCTCGATGCTGGCGAGCACGGTGGCGCGGCGCTCCTCCAGTTCGCGCAGGTAGCCGAGGCGTTCTTCCAGCGTCCGCAGCTGGGTGTCATCAAGTTCACCAGTGACTTCCTTGCGGTAGCGGGCGATGAAGGGCACGGTGGCGCCTTCGTCCAGCAGCTGGATGGCCGCCTTGACCTGGGCGGGACGGACGTTGAGTTCAACGGCGATGCGGTGTTCGATGGGAGCGAGCATGGGTGCGGCAGTGCAACAAAAATGGGGGGTGAATGATGCGGAATCGTGTGACAAAAAACAACTCCATCGCCTTGGTGTAGGATAGTTCGATTACACAAGTTCATTCAGAGGAGGCGGTTGATGAAAGTTGATACCTATCTTTTTGGCAGCATTGAGGTTGTTGCAGAGAAAGTGATTAGCTTCCCCAAGGGGTTGGCGGGTTTCGAAAGCAACACACGCTACATGCTGGCGCATGAAGTTGATCGCCCGCAAGGCAGCACTTTCACGCTACAAAGCCTGGACGAGCCAACGCTGGCCTTCCAGATCGTCGATCCGGGAACGCTCGGTTTCAGTTACTCGCTGGCATTGACTGACGAAGAAAATGCGGTTTTGCAATCGCCGGCTGCTGAAGACGTGGTTGTGATGCAGGTGTTGTATCGCGCCGCACCGGAAGAGGGCGGTGCCATCACGCCCAGCCTGCGCGCGCCGCTGGTGATCAATACCCGTGCCCGACTCGGACTGCAGAAAGTGATGGAGACGATCAAGTCGAACATCGTGCTGTCCAACCTCGCCAACCCGGTTTGATCGAATTCCGCGCAGCGTAGCGGGGCTGCGGCCCCGCGTTTGCGTTTACAGCGGCTGCAAATCGCGCTGGTAGCGCGCCGCATTATCGACGTAGTGCGCCGCCGATTTTTTCAGATTGGCCACATCCGCATCGCTCAGTTCGCGCACCACCTTGCCCGGCGAACCGACGATCAGCACGCGGTCCGGAAAGACTTTGCCTTCCGGGATCAGCGTATTGGCGCCGACAATGCAGCCCTTGCCGATGACGGCGCGATTGAGGATCACCGAACCAATGCCGATCAGGCTGCCGTCGCCGACGGTGCAGCCGTGCAGCATCACCAGATGGCCGACGGTGACGTCGTTTCCGATGTGCATTGGAACCCCTTCGTCGGTGTGTAGTACCGAACCGTCCTGAATATTGGTGTTGTCGCCGATGTGGATGGGGTCATTGTCGCCGCGCAGCGTGGCGTTGAACCAGATCGAGGCATTTTTGCCAAGGCGGATATCGCCAATGACGGTGGCGTTGGGGGCGATCCATGCGTTTTCGCCAATTTTCGGCGACTTTTCGCCGAGTTTGTAACAGGTCATGCCGGGCTCCTTGTGGTCGATTTTGAATGTTTTTTCGGGTTCACCGCAGCCATGCTCAATAGCTGAACGGTGAGGATGGCGAGGTGACGCTGGGGGCGGCGGCCGGCGCATCGTTGGCCGGATTGACCAGTGGTCCGACGCTGTAGGTGCTGTTGCCGATGACCAGTGCGTGGCGCGGTGCCCGGCTGAGGTCGGTGTCGGTGTCGGTGTCGGTGGCATTGGCCAGCGCAGCCGCCGGCAGGATGCTGGTCATGGCCAGCACGGCGAAAGCATGGCGCCAAGGCCGGCCCGGCAGCTTGTTGGGGGATGGATGTTCGGTGATCGTCAAGGCGTGGGGGTGGCAGGACATGAGCGCCTCCAATGTCGGCGTTTTGGCGAGTTTTCCCGGTTGACCGTAAGATGCCAGCGGTGCCCCGGAAGCGTGACTTCCAGGGAGATTCTAATCGGCCTGATGGGTGTCCGGATGCTTCTGCAAAAAATCAAATCGTGGCATTGGGTGGTGATCGTGCTGATCCTGCTGGCCTTACTCGACTGGGCCATTCGCCGGCCGGACGCGCCGACGCGCCAGCTCAATGCCGCGCTTGCCGACAAGGCCAGTCTGCAACTCAAGGACTACCCCTACCGCTTTGAGGTGCTGCGCATCGAGGGCGATACCGCCGTGATGAGCACGCCGCGCAATTTCGACGCGCCAGCCTTCCTGATGCTTGGCAAACTCTACCCCGACATCAACGTCAAGGATCACAACAACCCGAAGTTCATCGAAGTCGAGCGCCTGCTCGGCCGGGTGCAGGATGAGGCCAAGGACATTGTGCTGGCGCAGCCCGGCATCAAGTCGGTGCGCTGGGAACTGGATCGCAACTGGCTGCGGCGGCAGGGGATCGAAATTCCTGAGAAGCGATGAGCAGTGCCGATGCGATTGCTGATTTTGGGCTGATTTTCAGGGTGACCGCAGTACGCCCGACTTTCGCCTGGGTGGCCCCGTGACACGCTTGCTGCTCGCCTGGCTGGTGATGCTGGTGGTGTCGGTGCTCAACGGCATTGCCCGCGACGTCGGCTACGGCCGCGAACTTGATCCGTTGGTCGCTCATCAGCTATCCACACTCTACGGCACTACGCTGCTCGGTGTCGTCATCGGCGCCTACGCCCGGCGCTGGCCGTTTGCCTCGGCATCAGCCGCTTGGCGCGCAGGGGGCCTTTGGCTGGCGCTGACCGTGGCTTTCGAGTTCATCTTCTTCCACTACGTCAGCGGCCATTCATGGGAAGAGTTGCTGGTCAACTATGACCTTACCGCCGGACGCCTCTGGCCGGTGCTACTGCTCTGGATTGCGGTCGCGCCGGCGGTGTTTCGCAGGCTGTGGCGGTGCAGGGAAGGTGCCATGTCCTCGCGCCACCCTCCAGCTGGGAATTGAGCGTCCGTCAGGGGTTTGCCGAATTCAACCTCAACATCAACGTCAGCGGGTGCTGCGGGGATTCCACAAAGCCGTAGTACTCATAAAAACGCTTGGCTTCGTCATGCAGCGCATGAACCAGCAGCGCACGCACGCCGGTATTCTGGGCTACGGTCATTGCACGCTTGACGGCATCCTGCAGCAGGCCGGCGCCCAGCTTCAAGCCTTGAGCGCGCAGATCAACCGCAAGCCGGCCGAGGACAAGTACCGGAATCGGACCGGGCATGTTGTGCCGCATGGCGCGGCTCGCCAGTTGATGGGCGACAGCCCCGGCAGCCAGCGCATAGTAACCGAGTACCCGATTTTCGCTATCGACAACGACAAAGGTTCTGCTGGCACCGGAAGTCTGGTTATTCAGCGCTCGGCGCTTCAGCCAGTCATCCAGCGTGGCTTCACCGCAGCTAAAGCCGGTTAACTCATGTGTGGCAGTCAGCGCTTGCGGGGCAGAAAGCCACAAGCTCATGCCTGATTGCCCTCCCAGGGGGCCTTGACGCCCATCAGCCGTTCCTGGCCTGTATTCGGGGCTATTGGTGTCGCATCAAGCATGGCGTTGAACTGCCGGAATTTTTCTTCGTCGAGCCCGAAAAAGACTTGATCGAGCAAAACCGCCTGAGCGCGCTCACAAGCGGCTTCAAGCATGAAATCCGAGCGGTTTTTACCCAGCACGCTGGCGGCGTGGTCGATCAGATCACGCTGTTCCGGCAGGGCACGTAAATTGATGGTAGCGGCACGCATGGGTAATGCCTGTTGTAAATACAATGGATATACAAATGCTAAGGTGGTGTGTAGCTGTTGTCAATACAATTTCGTGCTGACTCGATAATTGTGGGCTGTCCCGAATGGCACTAAGTTAAGGCACTTGCATGTCATCGGTTTGAGACCGTGGCACGGCATGCAGGGATTGTTTGTTGGCTCAGCGCTCAGCCTCAGTAGTCAGCTTCTGCACGATCAGCGCCCCGACCATATCCCCTTCGACATTGACCATGGTCCGCGTTGTATCGAGGAGGCGGTCGATGGGTAGCAGCAGGGCGATGGCAGCGGTGGGCAGGCCGACGGATTCGAGGACGAGGACCATCGACAGCATGCCGACGCTGGGGATGCCGGGGGCGCCGATGGCGCCGAGCATGGCGACGGCGAAGACGATGATCTGGCTGGCGATGTCGAGTTCGATGCCGGCCAGCCGGGCGACGAAGAGGGCGGCAGCGGCTTCGTAGAGCGCCGTGCCGTCCATGTTTACGGTGGCGCCGAGCGGCACAACGAAATTGGCGACATCCTTTTTTACATGCAGGTGTTGTTCGGTGCAGCGCAGCGTCACCGGCAGCGTGGCGGCGCTGGAGCTGGTGACGAAGGCGGTGAGCAGCGCTTCGCGGGCGCCCTTGAAGAAGCGTAGCGGCGAAATACGGGTGAATAGCCAGAGGATCAGCGGCAGGACGATCAGGCCGTGGAAAAGCGTGGTGCCGGTGACGACGACGATGAAGTGGCCAAGGCTGACGAGCAGCGCCGATTGCTGGCTGGCGACCAGTTGCAGCAGCAGCGCGGCAAGGCCGATGGGGGCGAGGTGCATGATCCAGCCGACGATGCGCAGGCAGAGTTCCTGCAGCTCTTCCATCAGCGTGCGGATGTTGCGATAGCGCTCGCCGCCAGAAACCAGCGCGATGCCGAGAAAGAGGGCGACGATGACGATGGCGAGGATCTCGCCCTGCGCCAGCGCCTTGAACGGGTTCTGGAAAAGGCCGCGCAGGAATTGAGCGATGTAGTCCGGCAGCGGCATCTGCCGCGCCTGAAAATTTGCGGTGGCGTCGGCAAACATCGCCAGCTGCAGGCCGTCGCCGGGGCGGAAGAGATGGGCAGCACCAAAGCCGATGAGGATGGCGATACCCATGGTGGCGAAGAAGAAAACCAGCGTCAGCTTCCACACCCGGTGCATCTGATCGTGGGCACGCAGGTTGGCAACGCCGGTGACGATGGAGGTGAATACCAGCGGGACCAGCACCATGCGCAGCAGGTCGAGAAACAGATTGCCAACGATCTTGGCGCCGTACAGCGTATTGGCGACGACCGGCGAGGCGGGCTGGCCGGCCAGCCAGAAGCCGGCTGCGAGGCCGACGAGGCAGCCGGCGAGGATCTGCAGGTTGAGTGAAATTCGCTTCATGCCTGGATTTTAGCGCCGGGACGCTGTGGCATGATGGCGTCTTTGCCCGCCAGCCTTGCCCAAATGAGCGACTTTTCCGCGTTGACCGCAGCCATCCTTGAATTTCGCAATGCCCGTGACTGGCGGCAGTTTCACACCCTGCGCAACCTGATCGTGTCGCTCAATCTCGAAGCCGGCGAGTTGCTGGAACTGACGCAGTGGAAAAGCGATGCCGAAATCGATGCCTTGCCATCGGATGAGAAATCGGCGGAAGCCCTGCGCGACGAATGTGCCGACATCCTGCTCTACCTGCTGCTGATTGCTGACAAGGCCGGGATTGATCTGGCTGCCGCAGCGCGGGAAAAACTGGCGAAGAACGCGGTGAAGTATCCAGTCGACAAGGCCTTTGGCTCGCGCGCGAAATACACCGAACTTGGCTAGGGCCTGTTCACAGTAGCCAGACATAAGCGCAAGCGAGATGAAGAAAGGCATTGAATCGATTGGCAAGTTTGTCGTATCGGGTAGCGATACGACGAAACTGCTTGAGGCGATTGAAGAAGCACT
>NKXK01000036.1 GCA_004379165.1 Rhodocyclaceae bacterium
GACCGGCTACTGAAAACGGTACTGACCATCGCCTACTTTGATCGACTCAGGGTGCCTCGTCTCTCATGACCTCAACTTCTCGAACCGCCCGGTGCGGACCCGCACGCCGGGTGGTGTGGCAGGGGCGCAGTCTATAATATTGGCCCCCTATGCCGATCGGGATCGCATGCAGTGTGACTTTTTTCACTGACGGGCCGGACCGGGCTGGTTACATTGCGGCCATCGAAGCTGCCCTATGAATTCCCCCGGAGAACAGACATGAAGTCCATCAACAATCGCCGCCGGATTCACGACCGTCGCGAGCAGGAACTGGGGCCGCCGAAAGGCTGGAGCGAACGGCGCAAGTCAGTGGAGAGGCGCCTGCCGGTGGTGGACGAGATTCCGTTTTCCGAGTGGTTGGCCCGCTTTCCAGAGCCTGTGGTGAAGGTTCGTGAAGCGGACTGATCTTCCGCGCCGACAAAATCAAAGGCCTCGCGATCGCGAGGCCTTTGATTTTGCGGTGAACCTGGAATTCAGTCCATTTCCGGCACGCCCAGATCAATCTTCCTTCTCGTAGATGACATCGGCGCGGCGGTTTTCGGCCCAGGACTCCTCGTCGCGGCCGGTCAGCTTGGGACGGCTTTCGCCCAGGCTGCGGATATGTACCTGTTTTTCCCCGGCACCAGCGCCGAGCAGGAGGGCGCGCACGCTGTCGGCGCGTTTGAGGCCCAGGCGGCGGTTGTAATCGGCGCTGCCGCGTTCATCGGCATTGCCCTCGATACGGATGCGAGCATTGGGGTTGCTGGCGAGGTAACGGGCGTGGGCGCGCAGGGCGGGGTCGAAGTCGGCTTTGATGTCGGCGCTGTTGAAGTCGAAATAAACGCTGCGCTGGGTACGCAGCCCGGCCTCGTCTATCTGCATTTTGCCTTCGCTGGCGGTGGCGGCCGGTGCGGCAGCAATGCGCGGTTCCTGCAGTTCCGGCGGCACCGGCTGGCCGAGCAGACCGGGGTGCACGCGCAGGGCGCCGGCCTGGGAGATGTGTTTGCTGGGCGGGATGTCTTTTTGCGAGGCGCAGGCGGAGAGCAGTGCGACGAGCAGGAAACTGAGGGGCAATGAGGCGCGCATGGCAAATTCGGCGGCGAGAAGAATGTCGAATGATAGCCGCTTGGCGGGTCGGCGACCAGCGAGAATATGCCGCCGTAGACTCAACGTGCACCATGAAAAACAATTATCGAATAAGCAAATGAAGAAATCGTCTTTTGTGGTTATAAAACCATCGGCTAAATTTGCGCTTGTCCCATGATCATTCCGGTAAATCAACATGCTGCTTCGCAAAACCCTTTCCGCGCTCTGTCTCGCACTGGTGGCCAGTGCCGCCCTGGCTGACGCGACCTTGCTCAACGCTTCCTACGACGTCGCTCGCGATGTGTACAAGGATTACAACCCGATGTTCCAGAAGTACTGGAAGGCCAAGACCGGCGAGAGCCTGGACCTGAAGCAGTCGCATGGTGGCTCGTCGAAGCAGGTGCGGGCGGTGGCCGATGGCCTGGAAGCCGATGTGGTGACGATGAACCAGGCCAACGACATCGAGTTCCTGGCCGAGAAGGGGCTGGTCGCCAAGGATTGGGCCAAAAAGTTTCCGAATAATGCTTCGCCGTATACCTCGGCAATGGTTTTCATCGTCCGTAAGGGCAACCCGAAAGCACTGAAGGATTGGGCCGATCTCGCCGCACCGGGTATCCAGGTGATCCTGCCGCACCCGAAGAACACCGGTAACGGTCGAAACACCTACCTGTCGGCCTGGGCCTGGGCGCTCAAGCAGCCGGGCGGCAATGATGCCAAGGCACAGGAATTCGTCGGCAAACTGCTTAAGAATGCCCCGCTGTTCGCCGCGGGCGGTCGCGATGCGACGACAACCTTCATGCAGCGTGGCCTCGGCGATGTGCTGGTCACCTTCGAGTCCGAAGCCGAGATGATCGCCAAGGAATTCGGCAAGGGTAACTTCGAGGTCGTCTATCCCAGCCTGACGATGCAGACCGAGTTCCCGGTCGCCATCGTCGAGAAGGTGGTGGACAAGAAGGGCACGCGCAAGCAGGCGACCGCTTACCTGGAATACCTGTGGTCCAAGGAAGGTCAGGAGAATGCCGCGCAGAACTACCTGCGGCCGCGCGACGCCGATCTGCTGAAGAAATATGCCACCTCCTTCCCGCCGGTGAAGACCTTCACCGTGGATGAAGTATTCGGTGGTGCCAACAAGGCCTTCGCTAACCACTTCAAGGACGGCGGCACTTTCGACCAGATCTACGTCGCCAAGTAAGCCCATGAAACCCTCTGCCGCGGGCGACGGCTGTCGTCTGCGGTCAACCCGGAAAACGGGCCAAAATTGCCATGCCTGCAAAATCCCAACGCGTGTTACCCGGCTTCGGTCCGGCGCTCGGCTACACGCTGGTCTATCTCTCGCTGCTGATCCTGTTGCCGCTAGGTGGCATGATCCTGAAGGCGTCCGAACTCGGCTTCGGCCAGATTCTCGATATCGCGCTCGGTGAACGCTCACTGGCCGCTTTTCGTGTCACCTTCGTGTCCTCGTTGCTGGCCGCGTCGATCAATGCATTCTTCGGCCTGATTGTGGCCTGGATCCTGGTGCGCTATCCCTTCCCCGGGAAGAGCTTCGTCGATGCGCTGGTTGATCTGCCCTTCGCGCTGCCAACGGCGGTCGCCGGCATCACGCTGGCCACGCTGTACGCCGGCAACGGCTGGCTGGGCAGCCATCTCGAACCGCTCGGCATCAAGATCGCCTACACGCCGCTCGGCATCATCGTCGCGCTCACCTTCATCACGCTGCCCTTCGTCGTCCGCACGCTACAGCCGGTGATCGAGGACATCGAGACGGAAGTCGAGGAGGCCGCCGCCTCGCTCGGCGCCTCGCGTTGGCAGACTTTTGTGAAAGTGATCTTCCCTGCCATCGGCCCGGCACTGCTGACAGGCTTCGCGCTGGCTTTTGCCCGGGCGCTCGGCGAGTTCGGCTCGGTCATCTTCATTGCCGGCAACCTGCCGCTGATTTCCGAAATCGTACCGCTGCTGATCATCTCCAAGCTGGAACAGTACGACGTGCTTGGCGCCACGGCGCTGGCCGTCGTTATGCTGGCCATTTCCTTCGTGCTGCTGCTGGTCATCAACGCGCTGCAATGGTGGGCGGCCAATCGGCACAAGAACAGCGAGCCGCTGGAAGTGGCAGCCGGCAAGGCCAAGGCAGGTGAAGCATGAGCAGCAATAAACTGACGCGCGCCACACAGGAACCGGCCTGGGTGCGCTACACCCTGTTGGCGGTCGGCCTCGGCTTCCTGTTCTTCTTCCTCGGCTTGCCGCTGGTGGCTGTTTTCGTCGAAGCGCTGGCCCAAGGCCTGCCGATCTATCTTGAGGCCTTGAAGGAATCGGAAACGCGCTCGGCGATCTGGCTGACCATCGTCATCGCGCTGGCCGTGCTGCCCTTCAACATCCTGTTCGGCGTCGCTGCCGCGTGGGCCATCGCCAAGTTCGACTTCAAGGGCAAGAGCCTGCTGATCACGCTGATCGACCTGCCGTTTGCCGTGTCGCCAGTTGTAGCCGGTCTGATCTTCATCCTGATGTTCGGCTCGCAGGGCTATTTCGGCGACTGGCTGTCAGCGAACGAGTTCAAGATCATCTTCGCCGTGCCGGGCATGATCATCGCGACGCTGTTCATCACCTTCCCCTTCATCGCTCGCGAACTGATCCCGCTGATGCAGTCGCAGGGCAAGGATGAGGAAGAGGCGGCGATTTCGCTCGGCGCCTCCGGCTGGCAGATGTTCTGGCGCGTGACGCTGCCGAACATCAAGTGGGGCCTGCTCTACGGCGTGATCCTGTCGAACGCGCGGGCGATGGGCGAGTTCGGCGCGGTGTCGGTGGTGTCTGGCCATATCCGTGGCGAGACCAACACGCTGCCGCTGCACGTCGAGATCCTCTACAACGAATACAACGCGATCGGCGCCTTTGCCGCCGCCTCGGTGCTGGCCCTGCTGGCGCTGGTGACACTGGTCGCCAAGACCATCGTCGAATGGCGCATGAAGGCCGAAACCGACATGTTGAATGCTGAACTCCCCGGCGAGAAAACCGCATGAGCATCGAAATCCGCAACATCTCCAAGCGCTTCGGCAATTTCGTCGCGCTCGACAACATCAACCTCGACATCCCGACCGGCGAACTGGTCGCGCTGCTTGGCCCCTCCGGCTGCGGCAAGACGACGCTGCTGCGCATCATCGCCGGCATGGAAACCGCTGATCAGGGTGAAATCCTGTTCTCGGGAGCCGAGGCGACGCACCTGCACGCCCGCGAGCGCAATGTCGGTTTCGTCTTCCAGCACTACGCCTTGTTCCGCCACATGACGGTGTTCGAGAACGTTGCATTCGGTCTGCGCGTCAAGCCGCGCAAGGAACGCCCGTCCGATGCCGAGATCAAGCGCCGGGTCATGGAACTGCTCGGCCTCGTCCAGCTTGACTGGCTGGCCGACCGCTACCCGTCACAACTGTCCGGCGGCCAGCGCCAGCGGATTGCGCTGGCCCGCGCCCTCGCTGTCGAACCCAAGGTCCTGCTGCTCGACGAGCCTTTCGGCGCGCTCGACACCAAGGTACGCAAGGAACTGCGCCGCTGGCTGCGTCGCCTACACGACGATATGCACATCTCTTCGGTGTTCGTTACCCACGACCAGGAAGAGGCACTGGAAGTCGCTGACCGCGTTGTTGTCATGAACCACGGCCGGATCGAACAGATCGGCTCGCCGGACGAGGTCTATTCGGCACCGGCAACGCCTTTCGTTTACCAGTTCCTCGGCAACGTGAACGTCTTCCACAGCCGGGTGCAGGGTGGCTATGCCGAAGTCGAGCGCCACGAGACCGCGGAAAAGGTCACGGCTTTCGTCCGGCCGCATGATATCGACCTGTCGGAGGTGGCATTGGAAAACGCTCAACAGGCGACGGTCGCCCATGTACATCCGATCGGCCCGGTGGTGCGCGTCGAGTTGCAGCACGGGCAGGAGATCGTCGAGGTCGAACTGTCGCGCGAACGCCACGAGGCGCTGCAACTGACGGTCGGCCAGTCGATCTGGTTCCGTCCGCGTCAGTTGCGGGTGTTCGGCGGTGACAATCAGCCGCTGCCGGCGGCAGAGAAGCAGGCTTTTCTGTTCTAGCCGGCCTGGCGGATATGGGTGATGGCGAGGCGTGCCGCCTCGTCGTCCAGCCAGCTCAGGTTGTAGCTGTTCTTCTTGTAGTCCTTGCCGTCGACCACCAGCGTCGTCTCAACGCGGTATTTCTTGTTGCCCTTGGCCTTGGGCACCTTGATCGTCGCTTCGGTCTCGTAGCGCCCGGCGCCGTCCACCGCCGCCAGTTTCTCGGTCTGCGTGCTGACCAGCTTGTTTTTCTCGTCGTAGAGCGCGTAGCGCTGGGTGACAGTCGGCACCTTGTCGCCATAGCCGACCAGGTCGGTGTTGGAGGTAACCTTAATCTGTGTCTGCTCAGCGGCCGTGCGCGAGGCTTTCGGATCGGCTGCGTCGCCGTGCTGGATTTCGCTGGTGAAGGCCATCGGTTTAACGTCGTCTTTCGACACCTTGACCTTCTTGTCTTCGTATTCCTTGTTGACGGTCTTGCCGTCAGCGATTTTCAGCGAACGGAACACCCAGGAGACAACCTTGTCGGCCACCCGTGCGCCGACGCGGGCACCCTTGGCGCAGTCCTTGTTGATCATGCTTGCGATGCCACAGCCAATGTCGGCGCCGACATCGACCAGCGCCGCCTTGGTGTCCTGTGGGCTGCTTTCGGCATCGCTGCCGTCGGCATTTTTGGCCGGTGAGCCGGCGCAGCCGGCCAGAGCGATTGCGAGGATAGACAGGGCAAATGCAGCGTGGCGGCGACTGGATCTTGGGTAAATCACGGCAAGTCTCGGGGAGATCAAGGAAAACGACAGGATTGACACGAAGAATCTAGCACAAGGCTCCCGCCCGGCCAAACGTTGCAGGCGTTTGGCATGCCTTGTCCGAGCGCCGGAATGGCGGGCCGGGGCAGGACAAGGCGGATGCTATAATTCGCCCCATTTTTCGCCAGATTTCGCATCGCTCCGTGATTTTTACCCTCGGCATCAACCACCATTCGGCCCCACTCGCCATCCGCGAGCGTGTTGCCTTTGGTGCCGACAAATTGCAACATGCGCTGGCGGATCTGACGCGTAGCGAGGCGGCCAGGGAGGTCGCCATCTTGTCCACTTGCAACCGGACGGAAATCTACTGCGCGGCCGAATCGCCGGAGGCGGTCATCGATTGGCTCTCCCGCTACCATCAGGTTGAGCGCAGCGAGATTGCCCCCTACCTCTATACCCACGATCAGCCGCAGGCCATCCGTCACGCCTTCCGCGTCGCCAGTGGTCTGGATTCGATGGTCATCGGCGAGCCACAGATTCTTGGTCAGATGAAGGATGCGGTGCGTGCGGCAGAGGAGAGCGGCACGCTCGGCACGCAGCTGCACAAGCTCTTCCAGCGCTCCTTCTCCGTGGCCAAGGAGGTTCGCAGCACGACGGCCATCGGCGCCAATATCGTCTCCATGGCCGCTGCCGGCGTTCATTTGGCGGAGCGGATTTTCGAGTCGATTGCCGGCCAGCGTATCCTGTTCATTGGCGCTGGCGAGATGATCGAGTTGTGCGCCGCCCATTTCTGTGCCAACAAGCCGAAGGCCGTGACCATCGCCAATCGCACCCTCGAGCGCGGCCGGGCGCTGGCCGAGCAGTACGGCGGCAAGGCGATCCGCCTCGACGAACTCGGCGAGCATCTGGCGCAGCACGACATCGTCGTGTCCTGTACCGCCAGTCCGCTGCCGATCATCGGTCTGGGCATGGTCGAACGGACGATCAAGGCCCGCCGCCACCGGCCGATGTTCATGGTCGATCTTGCCGTGCCGCGCGATATCGAAGAAGAAGTCGGCGAGCTCGACGATGTCTTCCTGTACACCGTCGATGATCTGGCGCAGGTGGTCGAGAGCGGCATGGAGTCGCGGCAGGCGGCAGTGGTTGAGGCCGAGGACATCATCGCCCAGCGCGTCCGTGATTTCCAATCCTGGCTGCAGTCACGCGACACGGTGCCGGTGATCCGTTCGTTGCGCGACAGCGCCGAACGCATGCGTCGCCACGAAATGGAGCACGCGCTCAAGTTGCTGGTCAAGGGCGAGGCGCCAGAGAAGGTGCTTGATCACCTGTCGCACCGTCTCACCAACAAGTTCCTGCACGCGCCGACGCAGACGCTGAACGCGGCCGAGGGCGAAATACGTACCGAGTTGCAACTGGCTGCGGCCCGCCTGTTCCATCTGCATACCGGCGATTAGCGCTGCCGTCGCGTGACGCTTTGCCTTGTCGCGTCGCCTTTGTTTCCGATAAAGAACCAATATGAAACCTTCCATCCGCCAGAAACTCGAGTTGCTGGTCGACCGCCTTGATGAAATCGATCGCCTGCTGGCGGCCCCGGATACGGCCAACGACATGGAGCACTTCCGAAAGATTTCGCGCGAGCGTGCCGAAGTCGAGCCGGTGGCCATCGAGTTCAATGCCTTCCGTCAGGCCGAAAACGACATCGTCGAAGCCGAGGCGATGTTGTCTGACCCCGACATGCGCGAATTCGCCGAAGAGGAAATTGCCGCCGCCCGCGCGCGTCTGCCGGAACTGGAGCTGGCGCTGCAGAAACTGCTGCTTCCGAAAGATCCCAACGACGAGCGCAACGTGCTGCTCGAGATCCGCGCCGGGACGGGTGGCGACGAGTCGGCGCTGTTCGCTGGCGGCCTGTTCCGCATGTACAGCCGCTACGCCGAGCGCCAGCGCTGGCAGGTGGAGGTGATGTCGGCCAGTGAGTCGGAGCTGGGTGGTTATCGTGAAATCATTTGCCGCATTGCCGGCAACGGCGCCTATTCGCGGCTCAAGTTCGAGTCCGGTGGCCACCGCGTGCAGCGCGTGCCCGAGACCGAAACCCAGGGGCGCATCCACACCTCGGCGTGTACTGTGGCGATCATGCCGGAGGCCGACGAGGTCGAGGATGTGAACCTCAATCCGGCCGATCTGCGCATCGACACCTTCCGTGCCTCCGGTGCCGGTGGCCAGCACATCAACAAGACCGATTCGGCGGTACGCATCACGCACATCCCGACCGGCATCGTCGCCGAATGTCAGGACGGCCGTTCGCAGCACGCCAACAAGGCGTCGGCGATGAAGGTGCTGGCCGCACGCATCAAGGACGTGCAGGTGCGCGCCCAGCAGAGCCACATCGCCAGCACGCGCAAGTCGCTGATCGGCTCCGGCGACCGCTCCGAGCGCATCCGTACCTACAACTTCCCGCAGGGGCGGATCACTGACCACCGCATCAACCTGACGCTGTACAAGATCGCCGCGATCATGGACGGCGACATGGACGAACTGCTCGGCGCGCTGGCCGCTGAGCATCAGGCCGACCTGCTGGCGGAGCTGGCCGAACAGTCATGACGCTGGGCGAATTGCTGGCCTCGGCGCGCGGCCGCATTGACCGCCTTGACGCCCGGCTGTTGCTCGAATACGCCACTGGCTGCACCCACGCCGATTTGCTGGCGCGGCCGGAAATGCCGGTGATCGGCCCGGCGGCGATGCAGTTTGAGGACTGGGTCGCGCGTCGCGCCGCTGGCGAGCCGCTGGCCTATCTCGTCGGCGAAGCCGAATTCCGCGGCCGGGTGTTTCAGGTGTCGCCAGAGGTGCTGATTCCACGTCCGGAAACCGAAACGCTGATCGAGCTGGCGCTGGCGAAACTGCAGGGTATGCCAGTCCCCCGTGTGCTCGATCTCGGGACCGGTTCCGGCATCGTCGCCATTTCGCTGGCGCTCGAATGCCCGTCGGCGACGCTTGCTGCGGTGGACCTGAAAAATGGCGCAATTTCGGTCGCCCGCAACAATGCCGGTCGCCTCGGGGCGAGCGTGCAGTTTGTCGAGAGCGACTGGTATTCGGCGCTGGCCGGTCAGCAGTTTGATGTCATCGTTTCCAATCCGCCGTATATCGCTGCCGGCGACCCGCATCTCGCCGGTGACGGCCTGCCCTTCGAGCCGCAATGCGCCCTGACCGATGGCGGCGACGGGCTGGACTGCATTCGCGCCATCGTTGCCGGCGCGCCGGCGAATCTGGCACCCGGTGGCTGGCTGCTGTTCGAGCACGGATACGATCAGGGCGAGGCCAGCCGGAACTTATTAACCGCCGCGGGGTTCAAAGCGGCGTTCACTCACCCCGACCTGGCCGGCATCGACCGCGTCTCAGGCGGTCATTTGTAATCTGGAGAAATCATGTCCGACGTTCAGCAGCGCATCCACCAAACCGTGACCGGCAACCCGGTCGTCCTCTACATGAAGGGCGATGCCCGTTTCCCGCAGTGTGGTTTTTCCGCCACCGTCGTGCAGATCCTGAAGCATTGCGGCGTCAATGACTTCGTCACCGTCAACGTGCTTGCCGACGAGGAAATCCGCCAGGGCGTCAAGGAATACGCCAACTGGCCGACTATTCCGCAGCTCTATATCAAGGGAGAGTTTATCGGGGGCTGCGACATCGCCAAGGAGATGTATCAGACCGGCGAACTGCAAAAGCTGTTGGAAGGCATCGCCCAAGCCTGATCTGGCCACACAGAAACGATAAAGGCCCGGTGCAATGCCGGGCCTTTGTCGTTGACGCGGGTGGAGTCAGACTTCGCTGACCTGGAAATCGATGCTGGCGCCGTCCTTGACCACTTCCTTGACCGCGCATTCGGCGATGCTCTTCATCACGGCGTCTTTCTGCTCCGGCGTGAAACCGGCCGGAAAGCGGACTTCAGTCTTGAACCTGGCCAGCGTCAGCGGGCCGCCGGGGCCAGCGAAAGGCTTGCAGGCAATTTCGATGCCCTCGGCGGGGATGCCGAGGGCCTTGCAGGATTTTTTGGCGAAGACTGCGGCGCAGCCGGCGAGGGTAGCGTAGAAGGCTTCGAGCGGATTCATCAGCGAGCCGTCGAGGGCGTAGGTCGCTTCGTGTTTGCCGGTGCTGACCTTGATCAGCGGGGTCTTGTCGACGATGGTGTTGTACATGCTGTTCTCTCGTTTTCGTTTCGTTATGGGCATGCCGATGGCTTGCCACGTTCGAATATATTAAACTGCTAATATATTGTGCTGCAACACCCGCGTGCGCCGGACCACAGATCAGCGGCTGGCGATTCGCTGGTTGGCGCTGGCCAGCCGGTTGGCGAGGACTTCGACGAAACCCTGGAAAAAGTGCATGCGGCATGCTTCCGAGGCCTGTTCCAGCGCCTCGCCGCGGATGGTGACGATGTTGGCGGCACTGAGGGCGCTGATGTCGGCGTTGCGCGGCGGACGGTGCTTGCGGATGACCGCCATTTCACCGAAGCAGTCGCCTTTCTTCAGGCGCCCGAGCGGCCGGCCGGCCTTACTGACCTGCAGCTCGCCTTCGGTCAGGAAGCAGAAAAACTCGCCGTTCTCGCCGTCGCGCATGATGTGGGCGCCAGGTGGCACGTGACGCCATTCAGAAAAGCGCAGCACTTCCCAGATTTCGACGTCGGAAAAGTCGGCAAAGAAGGGCAGGGCGCGTAGCGTTGCGAATTTTTCAGTCGCTGCGAAATCGACCTTGGGTGCTGCCAGCTTCCGGTGGCGCACGGCCTGCGCGAGGTCGTGGGCGAAGGCCTCCCAGCTCAGGTAGCGGGCGTCACGATCCTTGGTCATCGCCCGGCCAACGATGTCGTCGAGCACCTTGGGCAGACCGGGGCGCAACGATGACGGGATCGGCGCCAGATTGTGGATGATCTGATAGATGATCTTGTACTGGGTATCGCCGTCGAAGGGAAGATTGCCTGTCAGCAGCTGGAACATGACGACGCCGAGCGAGTAGATGTCGGTGCGCTGGTCGAGCGGCACTTCCTGAACCTGTTCTGGCGACATGTAGCAGGGCGAGCCGACACCGCTGACCTGTGTGATGTCGTTGTGCTCGCTGGTCAGTGCAGCACCGAAGTCGGAAATCTTGATTTCCCCGTCGCCGGTGAGCAGGATGTTGGCCGGCTTGATGTCGCGGTGGGTAATGCCGAGACGGTGCGCGAAATTCAGCGCACGCGTACATTTGAAGATGATTTCCACCACCTTGTCGACCGGCAGCAGCTTGCCCGGTTTGACGAACTGCTCCAGCGTGCCGCCCGGTACATATTCCATGACCACATAGCAGAGGTCTTCGGCGACGACGGCATCGTAGATCTGGGCGATGTGCGGGTGGTTCAGTTTGCCGACCAGCGAGGCCTCATTGAGGAAAAATCGGCTGTACAGCGTGCGCTTCTCTGGATCGGCAAGGACATCCGGGGTGGCGACCTTGATCGCCACCTCGCGTTGCGCAAACGGGTCGAAGCCAAGATAAACGGTGCTCGTCGCCCCGGCGCCGAGTTTGCGGTAAAGCTCGTATTTTCCGAGCTTCTTTAGCATCGGATCAGAGGCAGCTGCGGGCGCGAGCAACGGCTGCCCTGACCTGTTCCGGTGACGTGCCACCAATGTGGTTGCGGCTGGCCAGCGAACCTTCTACGGTCAACACGGAAAACACGTCAGTATCGACTTGTGGGCAGAAGGCACGGATTTCATCCAGCGTCAGCTGCGGCAGGTCGACACCCTTGGCTTCGGCGGCCTTGACAGCGTGGCCGACGGCCTCGTGCGCGTCGCGGAAGGGCAGCCCCTTCTTGACCAGGTAGTCGGCGAGATCGGTGGCGGTGGCGAAGCCCTGGGTCAGGGCTACCTTCATGTTCTCGGCACGGACGGTGATGCCGCCGGCCATGTCGGCGAAGATGCGCAGCGTGTCGGTCACGGTGTCGACGGCATCGAACAGGGGCTCTTTATCTTCCTGGTTGTCCTTGTTGTAGGCTAGCGGCTGCGACTTCATCAGGGTCAGCAGGCTCATCAGCTGGCCGTACACGCGGCCGGTCTTGCCACGGGCAAGCTCGGGTACGTCCGGATTCTTCTTCTGCGGCATAATCGACGAGCCGGTGCAGAAGCGGTCCGCGATCTGGATGAAGCCGACGCGCGGGCTCATCCACATGACCAGTTCTTCCGACAGGCGGCTGATGTGCATCATCAGCAGCGCGCAGGCGGAGGTGAATTCGATGGCGAAGTCGCGGTCGGAAACGGCATCGAGCGAATTCTCGCAGACACCCTCGAAGCCGAGTTCGGCGGCGACGAATTCGCGGTCGATCGGGTAGGTCGTGCCGGCCAGCGCGGCGGAACCGAGCGGCAGGCGGTTTGTGCGCTTGCGGGCATCGGCGAAACGCTCGGCGTCACGGCCAAACATTTCGAAGTAGGCGAGCATGTGGTGACCGAAGGTGACCGGCTGGGCGACTTGCAGGTGTGTGAAGCCGGGCATCGGGGTGGCAGCTTCCTTCTCGGCCAGATCGACCAGGGCCATGCGGAACTGCTTGAGCAGCGCCTGAATGTCGTCGATGCTGTCGCGCAGGTAGAGACGGATATCGGTAGCCACCTGGTCGTTACGCGAGCGGCCAGTATGCAGGCGCTTGCCGGCATCGCCGACCAGCGCGGTGAGGCGCTTTTCGACGTTGAGGTGCACGTCTTCGAGGTCAATCGACCATTCGAACTGGCCGGACGCGATTTCCTGAGCCACCTGCGCCATGCCGTGCTCAATGTCGGCGAGGTCCTGGCCGCTGATGATGCCTTGCTTGGCGAGCATCTTGGCGTGGGCCAGCGAACCGCGGATGTCCTGGCGCCACATGCGCTGATCGAAATCCACGGAGGCGGTGTAGCGCTTGACGAGATCGGAGACGGGCTCGGAGAAACGGCCGGCCCAAGTATATTGATTGGCGTTGGAAGTCATGACTCTGGTCTAGAATGGGGCGTTGCGAGACGAGTTACAGCAAAAACCCGCCCAAAGATGATAAGTATACGGCACTTTCCGGCCACCCACCCGCTTCCCGACTGGCGCAATTTCGGCGTCATGTTGCGGGTCTTGCTCGGGGTCAATCTTCTGGCCCTGCTCGCCGCTCTGGTACAGGCGCCGGAACTGGCCGGCTGGGTGGATCGCTATGTCGATCTGGCTGCGGTGGTCGAACCGCTGCTGCTGCTCTGTCTCGGCCTGCTGACCGGCTTGCGCAACCTGCTCTGGCGCCTGCCGCTACGCCTTGGTCAGGCAGTGGTGATAGTGCTGGCCGCGACGCTGGCGGCGCTGATGATGCTCTACGCACAGGCCTTTGGCCTGACCGCCGGCGGCAGCAGCAGTCTCCGCGCCGGCCTGTTGGCGGCGGCAACGTCGGGGCTGCTGCTGGCCTATTTTGAATTGCGCGCCCGCTCGTTTTCGCCCGTGCAGACCGAAGCCCGGCTGGCGGCCCTGAACGCCCGCATTCGGCCGCATTTTCTGTTCAATGCCCTCAACGCGGTGCTGTCGCTGATCCGCGCCCGGCCGCAGCAGGCCGAGGAGGCGCTGGAGTCGCTATCGGACCTCTTCCGCGCGGCGATGCGCGATCCGGCGAGCATGGTCAGCCTCGCCGACGAGGTCGATCTGGCGCGGCAGTACCTTGAACTGGAGCGGCTGCGGCTGGGTGAGCGGCTGTCGGTCGACTGGCAGATTGATCCGATTTCGCTGCAGGTGCCGATTCCGCCGCTGATGCTGCAGCCGCTGCTGGAAAATGCGGTGTATCACGGCATCGAGCCAGCGCCGGCCGGAGGCACGGTGCGCGTAGCGATTGTCCGTCAGGGCGATACGCTGCAGATTTCAGTGGCGAACCCGACCACCGACCCCGGCAGCCACGCTGCCGGCAACCATATCGCGCTTGAGAACATACGCGAGCGGCTGGCCTTGTACTACGATCTGGAATCGCGGCTGGAAATCGCCACCGGCCACAATCAATACGAAGTTCGCATCATCCTGCCATGCCAACGCAAACGCCTCTGAGAATCCTCCTTGTCGACGACGAGCCGCTGGCGCGCGACCGCCTGCGGGTCCTGCTCGGCGACCTCGCCGTGCAGCGGCCGACCGAAGTGGTGGGCGAGGCGGCGAACGGGCTCGAGGCGCTGGCCGTGATACGCCAGCTCAGTGTCGATGTGGTGCTGGCAGACATCCGCATGCCGGGGATGGACGGCATCGAACTGGCGTCGCATCTCGGTCGGCTGGAGAAGCCGCCGGCAGTGATCTTCACGACTGCTTACGACAACTATGCGGTTCAGGCATTCGACCTGAATGCCATCGATTACCTGCTCAAGCCGGTGCGCGCCCAGCGCCTGCTCGCCGCCTTGCAGAAAGTCCCGGGCTCGCCGCCGGAGCGTGACGTGCTGGCAGGTATTGGCCAGAGCGTGCGTGGCGGCGGGCGCAGTCACCTGTCGTGTCACGAGCGCGGCCGGCTGCTGCTGGTGCCGCTCGGCGAGGTGCTCTTTTTCCGGGCCGATCTCAAATATGTCACGGCGCGCACCGTCGAGCGCGAATACCTGCTCGACGAGTCGCTGACCCAGCTGGAAAGCGAGTTCGGCGCGCTGTTCCTGCGCCTGCATCGGGCGGTGCTGGTGGCGCCGGCGGCGCTCGCCGGTTTCGAGAAAGCCGCGGGCGATGATGCCGAGGCCTACGGCTGGGCGCTGCTGCGCGGGGTGCCGGAAAAACTGCCGGTCAGCCGCCGCCAGTGGGCAGCGGCCAAAGCGGCCGTACAGAAGGCCTGATTTTCTCCGTCTTTCCGGGTTGACCGCAGCTTGCTGCGATCAGGCCGCCAGCGCGCGGGTGACCACTTCCAGCACATCGCGTGACAGTCCCTCGTGGTCGCGGACGCGCTCCAGCGCGGCGCGGGCGTGGGCCTGACGGCCGGCATCGAATTTCTTCCAGCGGTCAAAGCAGCGCGCGAGGCGCGAGGCGACTTGCGGGTTCTTGTCGTGCAGCATCAGGATGCGGTCGACGATGAAGGCGTAGCCGCTGCCGTCGGCGGCATTGAAGCGCACGAGGTTGGCCCCGAAAGCGCGGATCAGTGCGTAGATCTTGTTCGGATTGCCGGCGTCGAAAGCCGGGTGCCCGGTCAGTGCCTTGACGGTGGCCAGCGTGTCCGGGCGGCGGCTGGTTGATTGGGCGACCAGCCATTTGTCGACGACCAGCGCCTCGTCTTTCCACTTGTCGTAGAACTCGGCCAGCGCCTGTTCGCGTTGCGGGCAAACGGCGGCATTGACGTTGGCCAGCGCGGCGAGGGCCGCGAACTGGTCGGTCATGTTGTCGGCCTGCTTGAACTGGGCGTAGGCGATTTTGCGCGTGGCGTCGGTGTCCAGCTCCAGCAGGTAGGAAAGGCAGGTGTTGCGCAGGGCACGTTGACCGGCTTGTTCGCTGGTCGGGGCGTAGGGCACGTTTGCGGTCAACCCGGCGTAGAGGCCGGAAAATTCGCCTTCCAACTCTTCGGCTAAATGGCGGCGCAGGGCGTTGCGGGCGGCGTGCAGGGCGTCGGGATCGACTTGATCCAGCAGCTCGGCCAGCGTTGATTCGCCGGGCAGGGTCAGGGCTTCGGCGACGAAGGCGGCACCGCGCTCGGCTTGCGTTTGCAGCAGGCGACGGCAGGCAGCGACGAAGCTTTCCGGCCATTGCGGGGTACGACCGGCGGCGATTTCGCTGGCGGCGTCAAGGATCAGCGTCGAGGCGAGGCGTTGACCGGCTTCCCAGGCGTTGAACGGGTCGCTGTCGTGCGCCATCAGCAGCGTGAGTTGTTCCGGCGTGTAGTCGAAATCGAGATAAACCGGCGCGGAGAAGTTGCGCAGCAAGGACGGAACTGCCTCGGCGGGTACGTCGTTGAAGACGAAGGATTGCGTCGTCGCGGTGAACTGCAAGGTGCGCTCGCTGCCGGCAATCAGTTCGCCCGCCTCGGTAAACAGCGCAACGCGGATGGGGATCAGGTAAGGCGCGTCATCCGAAGCGCGCGGGTTGGCCTGGGTGCAGGTCAGCGTGTAGGTTTTGGTTTCGGCATCAAAAAAGCCGTCCACCGCAAGTTTCGGCGTGCCCGGCTGGTTGTACCAGCGCATGAATTGCGTGAAGTCGAAACCGCTGGCCGCAGCCATTGCCGCGACGAAATCCTCGCAGGTCACGGCCTGGCCGTCGTGGCGGCGGAAGTATTCGTCCATTCCAGCGCGGAAGCCCTCGCGGCCAATCAGGGTCTGGATCATGCGGATGACTTCCGCGCCCTTTTCATAGACCGTGGCGGTGTAGAAGTTGTTGATCTCGACGAAGCTTTCCGGGCGGATCGGGTGCGCCATCGGGCCGGCGTCCTCCGGGAACTGGGCGGCGCGCAGGCCGCGCACTTCGCGGATGCGGGCGGTCTGGCGGTTGTGCAGGTCGGCACCGAATTCCTGGTCGCGGAAGACGGTCAGGCCTTCTTTCAGCGAAAGCTGGAACCAGTCGCGGCAGGTGACGCGGTTGCCTGTCCAGTTGTGGAAATACTCGTGCGCGACGACGCGGTCGATATTCTCGAAATCGACATCGGTCGCGACATCCGGGCGGGCCAGGACGTACTTGGTGTTGAAGATGTTGAGGCCCTTGTTTTCCATCGCGCCCATGTTGAAGTCGCCAACGGCGACGATCATGTAGTGGTCGAGATCGCATTCGAGGCCGAAGCGTTCTTCGTCCCACTTCATCGACTTCTTCAGGGCGTCCATCGCGTGCGGGCACTGGTCGATTTTGCCCGGCTCGACGTAGATGGCGAGCTGCACGGTGCGCCCGGAGGCGGTCCTGAAGGTGTCGTTCAGTACGTCGAGCTTGCCGGCAACGACGGCGAAGAGGTAGGCCGGCTTCCTGAACGGGTCTTCCCATTTTGCCCAGTGGCGGCCGTCGGCTTCTTCACCGTTGGCGACCGGGTTGCCATTGGCCAGCAGGATCGGATAGGTCGCCTTGTCGGCGTGCAGCGTCACCGTGTAGGTGGACATCACGTCCGGGCGGTCGAGGAACCAGGTGATGCGGCGGAAGCCCTGCGCCTCGCACTGCGTAAAATAACCATCCTTGGAGCGATAGAGCCCGGAGAGGCGGGTGTTATTGTCCGGGTGGATGCGCACCACGGTCTGCAGCGTGAAGGTGTCCGGCAGGTTGCTGAGCGTCAGCGTCGTCGGCGTTGCCGTTTTTGGCCAGTTTTCCGCGTTGACCGTAACCGCCAGCGTTTCCAGCTCCTCACCATCCAGCACCAGCGCTTGGGCGGCAACAGCCAGGTTGCGGCGCATTGCCAGCGTCGAGCGCACGACGGTTCCCTCGTGTTCGATGCTGAAATCGAGATCGACGGTATCGATCCAGTAGGCGGGCTGGGTGTAATCCTTGAGGTAGATGGTCTGGGGTGTGTCGGTCTTCATTGTTCGGAATGGGGAGTTAAATCGCCGGGAGATAATACGTCAAAGCGCGCACGACGTCGTTTGGCGCTGTGCGCCACGGGGCGCGCCTGGCCCTGGAAGGCTCGGGTTCCTGCCGGCTACTCCCTTATCTCGGGCTCGACGAGGCTGGCAAGCTGCGCCAGTGATTCTTGCCAGCCGAGATAGCACATCTCGACGGGGATTACGTCCGGAATGCCATCTTGGGAGATGTTGAGTTCCGTGCCACAGACCACCTTGGCCAGCTCCACTGTGACCCGCATTTCCCCCGGCAGATTCGGGTCGTCGAATTTTTCCGTGTAGAGAATGCGTTCATCGGGGACCAGCTCCAGATACTCGCCACCAAACGAATGTTCATGGCCTGTGGAGAAGTTTGCGAACAACATTCGGAATGTGCCGCCGACCCTGGCGTCGAGGTGGCTTACCTTGCATGTGAAGCCGCTCGGCGGCAGCCACTTTGCCATGGCCTCGGCCACCAGGAATGCCTTGAAGACGCGCTCTGGTGGCGCCCTCAGAACACGATGCAAGCGAATGGCCCCTGTTGCCATGGTTAGTGTTCCTCTCAAGCTGATCTGTTTTAAAAGAACTCAGACGCTTGCGGCACCCTTGAGTTCATTCCGCTGTACTGCGAGAGCGCGTTGGCGCGAAAATCACGGTGAGTGTTGTGCTGCATGAGGGCGTATTCGCCCATCGATTTCAGCGTCGCCGCCAGACCTGCCAGCGTTCGCGGCCGGCAAAAACCGGGATGGAGTCGTTGACGGCCTGATCTTCCACACGCTCGAAATTGGCTTGCAGCAGCGTATCAAGCTGTTCCGGCTGGATACCGAACGGCGGGCCCTTGAGTTGATCGCAGAAGAAGAAGTAACCGGCGAGCAGTCCGCCGGGGGGGAGCAACTCGGCGACGTGGCGGCCCCAGTCGTCCCACAGCTTGCGCGGCAAGGCGCAGAGGAAGGCGCGTTCGTAGATCAGGTCGAGCGGCCGGACTGGCTGCCACTGGAAAAAATCGGCGCAGACGAGATCAACCGGGCAGTCACCGAGGATGCTGCGGGCGGTGTCGATGGCGACCGGGGAGAAGTCAAGGGCGGTGACGGGCCAGCCCTGGCAGCCGAGTAAGCCTGCTTCCCAGGCACTACCGCAGCCCGGTATCAGCGTCGTCAGCGGCGTGGCCTGTGCGGTGATGAAAGCAGCGAAATCTTCGGGTACGCGGCCGGCATCCCAGGGTGTGACGCCCTGGCCGAAGCGCTTGCACCAGAAGTCGGGGTGATCCGGTCGCTGGTCGGCGGGTTTGTCGCTACTGCTATCAGGGATGTTACTCATCTTTTCTGTAATTTTCGGCTGGCGGCCTCGACCCCGTCGTCGAGATAGCTCTGGTAAAAGTCAGGCAGGCGAGCGCCGACAATGGGTTCGGCGAGCGGCTTGCCTTCCGGCCCGTAGAAGGCGACGACGGGCACCAGTTTAACCTTCTCGCTGCGTGCGAAGCTGGCGTGGGAGGTCTTTTCGCCGCTGAAGCCGGTCAGTACCTGCTCGCTGTCCTGGCGGACTTCGCGGACTACCAGACGGTCGCGATGGCGCGGCTGGCGGCTCATTGGCAGCAGGTAATCGCGCTTGATCGCCTTGCAGAACTTGCAGTCATCGCGGCTGAAAATGACTACCAATGGTGCGCCGGCGCGTGCTGCTGCAGTTGCTTCGGAGCGCAGGTCGACGGCGGGGAGAATACCGGATGCATCAAGAGCGAGCGCGGGGCTGCATGCTAGAATCAGCCCTCCCAAAAGCCCTGCCAAGTGACGCAACATGTCTGCTCCTTCCAAGATTGTCATTGCCTCCCGCGAATCCCGTCTGGCCATGTGGCAGGCGGTTCACGTTAGAGATCGCTTATCGAGTTTAAATCCCGGCTCGGAAGTTGTCATTCTCGGCATGACCACCAAGGGCGACCAGATCCTCGATCGCCCGCTCGCCGAAATCGGCGGCAAGGGCCTGTTCATCAAGGAACTCGAAGTCGCGATGGAAGAAGGCCGGGCGCATCTCGCCGTGCATTCGATGAAGGATGTGCCGATGGTGATGCCCGAAGGCTTCGTTCTGGCGGCCATCTCGGCACGTGAAAATCCGCGCGATGCCTTTGTCTCGAACAATTATCAGGCGCTGGATGACTTGCCGGCCGGCGCGGTCGTCGGCACCTCCAGCCTGCGCCGCGAATCGATTCTGCGTTCCCGGTACCCGCAGCTGGTGATCAAGAGCCTGCGCGGCAATCTCGATACCCGCCTGCGCAAGCTCGATGCCGGCGAGTACGACGCGATCATCCTTGCCGCGGCCGGGCTGATCCGCCTCGGTCTGGAAAATCGCATCAAATCCGTGTTGACCGCAGAACAGTCGCTGCCGGCGCCGGGGCAGGGCGCGCTGGGCATCGAGCTGGTCGATGGCGATGCCGCCATGGCTTCGGTCGTGGCACCGCTCAACGACGCCGAGACGGCGCACTGCGTCAAGGCCGAACGCGCCTTCTCGCGGGCGCTGGGCGGTTCCTGCCAGGTGCCGCTGGGCGGCTACGCGATCATCGACAACGGCCAGCTCTGGCTGCGCGGTTTTGTTGCTTCGGTCGACGGCAAGGAAATGGTCAGCGCCGAACTGCGCGGCAATCCGGCCGACGACGAGGCGCTGGGTCGCCAGCTGGCGGACACGCTGCGTGCTCAAGGCGCTGACGCCATCCTCGCCAAGCTCGCCTGCCACCGCTGACACCATGAACGCGGGCGGCCCGCTCGCCGGCCGGAGCATCGTCGTCACCCGGCCACTCGCCCAGGCGGCGCCGCTGGCCGAAGCGATCACCGCGGCCGGCGGCAAGCCTCTGATCTTCCCGCTGCTCGAAATCACCGCGGCGCCCGACCCAGCGCCGCTGGCGGCAGCTTTGGCTGCCATTGACGACTACGCGCTGGCGGTCTTCATCAGCCCGAATGCCGTCGACTACAGCGTGCCGGCGCTACTCGCCAATCGTCCATGGCCGGCCGGGCTGAAACCGGCTGCTGTCGGTCAGGGCACGGCGCGGGTACTGGAAGCGCTGGGAATTGGCGGCTGCATCGTCCCGAGCGAGCGTTTCGATTCCGAAGCCTTGCTGGCGCTGCCGGCGCTGGCAGCGAGCGAAGTCGTCGGCCGGCGTGTCGCGATCTTTCGCGGCGATGGTGGTCGGGAACTGCTGGCCGACACCTTGCGCGCGCGGGGCGCACAGGTCGATTGCATCACCTGTTACCGGAGGAGCGGGCCGAGTGAGGGCGTCGCGCCCTTGCTTGCCGCCTGGCAGGCCGGGCAGCTCGACGCGCTGACCGTGTCGAGCAGCGAGGGGCTGCGTTACCTCGTCAATCTGCTCGATGCCACCGGCCGGGACTACCTGCGGACAACGCCGGTATTCGTTCCGCATGCGCGCATTGCTGAAAATGCGACGGCGCTTGGCTTGCAGCGTGTCATCCTGACCGGGCCCGCCGATGCCGGAATCATTGCAGGTTTACGTGCTTATAATTGGCAGCATTGAGCTTCGCGCCGCGCGCTGATTCCCGCCATGTCCGAATCTGATCTTTCGCCGCCGACACCCCGTCGGCGTCCTCTCAATCCCTGGTTGCCGATTGCCTTGCTGGCGATTGCCGTTGCCTTCTGGCAAGGCTATGACGCCCGCGGCCGACTCGGCGATCTTGAGGCGCAACTGAAAACCCTGCAGACGCAAGATGGCGATGCGCTGGCGCAGTTGCGTGCTGCTAACCAGCAGCTGCGTGAACAGTTTGAAGCGGTGCATGGGCAGTTGGGTGCCATCGAAACGCGGGTTGAAGGTTTCGACAGCCAGCGCGACGCGCTGCAGGTGATGCTGCAGGAAGCGACGCGCAGTCGCGATGAGGTGGCGTTGCTTGATGTCGAACAGGCCATCACGCTGGCCAGCCAGCAGTTGCAACTGGCCGGGAATGTGCCGGCAGCGCTGCTGGCCCTGCAGGTGGCCGACGGCCGCCTCGCCCGCCTCGATCGTCCTGCCCACCTGCCCTTGCGCAAGGCGCTGGCGGCCGACTTGCAGCGCCTCGGCAATCTGCCGGTGGTTGATACGGTTGGCCTCGGCCTGCGTCTCGAACAACTGGTGAATGGCATCGACCGGTTGCCCCTGGCCGCCCACGGTCGACCTGAAAATCCGTCAAAAATCGCCACTCAGGAAAAGGTCGCAGCGACATCGGCGCCGTGGTGGCAGTTGCTGGCCGGCGATGTCTGGCAGGAACTGCGCGGGCTGGTGCGTATTCAGCGCTTCGATGGCGCAGCACCAGAGCTGCTGGCGGCCGATCAGGCCCTGATCCTGCGCGAGAACCTCAAGCTGCGCCTGCTCAACGCCCGTCTGGCCCTGATGGCGCGTGACCAGGTGACCTATCGCGACGAATTGAAAGTGGCTTACGGCTGGCTCGAGAAGTACTACGCCGTAGATGACGTGGCCGTACAAGCCGCCCTGGCCAGCCTGCGCCAGGCCGCATCGACGACCATTCAGGCCGAGGTGCCGGCCTTGACAGCGAGCCTGACGGCATTGCGCAACCTGCGCGCCGGAAAGGACAAGCGTTGAGGGGCCTGTTCTGGTTGCTGGTATTGGCGGCACTGGCGGTGGCAGTGGCGCTGGGTGCCCGGCTCAACGACGGTTATGTGCTGCTGGTGCTGTCGCCGTGGCGTGCCGAAGTGTCGTTGAACCTGTTGCTGCTCGTGATCTTTGCTGGTTTCTGTGTTTTTTATTTCCTCTTGCGCAGCCTGGCGCTGACGCTGGGTATGCCGGCGCGCGTCAGTTACTGGCGGGCGCGGCGGGAGAAGGAAAAGGCGGCACAGGTGTTTCAGGATGCCGTTCGATTACTGTTTGAAGGCCGCTTCGGCCAGGCGCTCAAGCGTGCTGGCGAGGCCAGCGCTGCGGGCACAGCACCCGGGCTGTCGGCGCTGATCGCGGCCCGCGCCGCCCAGCGCATGCGCGAATCGGGAAAACAGCAGGGCTGGCTCGCGCGCGCCATGATCGACGACCCGAAGACCGAAGCCGCGACGCTGATGCTCGAAGCGGAGATGGCCAACGAAGACCGCCGCTTCGCAGACGCCCTTGCCGCGTTGGCACGCCTGCAGGGCAAGCAGGGCCGGCATATTGCCGCCTTGCGGCTGGAGTTGCGCGCCCGTCAGGGCATCGGCGACTGGGAAGGCGTGCTCAAACTGGTACGCCAGCTTGCGAAGCGCGACGCGCTGGCACCGGAGGTGGTGCGTGAGCTACGCGCGCACGCGCATCTGGCCAACATCGCCGCCCGCACGGCTTCGCCGGAGGCGCTCAAGACTTACCTGCGCCAGTTGCCCCCCGAGGAGTTGGGACAGCGCGTGGCCCTGGCTGCGGCCAGGGCGCTGGTCGCGCAGGGGGCGGACGACCTCGCACAGCAACTGATCGAAACACGCCTCGATGCCGCGGGTCAGGATGACTGGCAGTCAGAGTTGGCCGCCTGGTACGGTCGCCTGAGCGGCGGTGACCAGACGGCGCGGATTGCCCGTGCTGACGGCTGGCTGCGTCAGCATCCGATGGATGCACAGCTGTTGCTCGCGCTGGGCCGGATGTGTCGCCGACAGCGGCTGTGGGGCAAGGCCAGGACCTATCTCGAGGCCTCACTCTCGGTTGCCAAAACGGCCAGAAGCACATCTGGAGCTGGCGCATCTGCTGGACCAGCTCGAACAGGCCGATGAGGCCAACACACATTACCGTGCGCTGGCGTCACTCGACGCCCGCTGAACCGGCAGACAAGGGGGGGCAAATGCTGAACATCGATATGCGCAAGATCTACAACTTCTACCCGGTCGAGCCTGCGCCTGACCCGGCGGCGCTGCCCACAGGTGGAGACCTGTATTACGAATGCCTCGATTGCTCAGTGATCGTCAATTCCGTGCCGCACATCAAGGCCGCCTGTGCCTGTGGCAACCTCGAGGGAAGTGGTGGCAAATTGAACGTCAAGGAGCCGACCCGCGTGCGCGTCGTCAGGGGCAAGCTGAAGTAAGCTTCAAGACGAGAACGGGTGGCTTGGCCACCCGTTTGTCGCAAACGCCGAGAGTCTGGCAGGCGCTGGACGAGTGGATGCGACATCGGTTGCGGGCGATTCAACTCAAGCACTGGAAACGTGGCACGACGATGTACCGGGAATTGAAAGTGCTGGGCGCGTCAGAAACCGTGGCGCGTCGGGTGGCTGGCAATGCCCGTAGCTACTGGCGAAACGCTGACCGGCTACTGAAAACGGTACTGACCATCGCTTACTTTGATCGACTCAGGGTACCTCGTCTCTCATGACCTCAACTTCTCGAACCGCCCGGTGCGGACCCGCATGCCGAGTGGTGTGGCAGGGGGGCAGCCTATCAAGGCTGCCCCCTATGCCGATCCAGGCCGCCATGGCGGCCCTTATTCGCTGGCTTAACCCGTCAGCGGCTTGACGACGCGCTTGACCGCGGTGTCTTCCGGGTGCGGGTGGATGGTGAAGCCCAAGCTGGTCATCAGGCGGAACATCTTGGTGTTGGTCGACAACACATCGCCCACCACCGCACGATAACCCTTCATCCGGGCGCAGTCGATCAGCGCCGTCATCAGCTTGCGGCCGACGCCGCACTTCTGCCAGTCGTCGCCGACGGCAAGCGCGAATTCGACCGACTCGCCATCCGGATTGACCACGTAGCGGGCGACACCGATCTGCTTTTCCTTGCCTTCTTCGCTGGTCATGGTGCCGACCAGGGCCATTTCACGGTCGTAGTCGATCTGCGTGAAACGCACCAGCATGGTCTGGGTCAGTTCGCGCAAGGTGTCCATGAAGCGGTAGTAGCGCGACTCGTCGGACATGGCCTTGACGAATTCCTGCTCCATGTCGGCGTCTTCAGGGCGGATCGGACGGATGGTGACAATCTGGCCGTCGTTCATCTGCCATTCCTGGATCAGATGCACCGGGTAAGGATAGATCGCCATGTGCGAATAACGGTCACCGGTGGCGCCGGCAGCGTGGTCGATGACGATGCGGGCATCGGCGGCAATGGCGCCTTGCTCATCGACGATCAGCGGATTCAGATCCAGCTCCTGAATCCACGGCAATTCACAGACCATTTCCGAGATGCAGAGCAGGACTTCCTTGAGCGCTTCGCGGTCGACCGGCGGCATGTTGTGGAACTGATCGAGAATCTTCGCAGCGCGGGTCGATTCGATCAGATCCTTGGCCAGGAAACGGTTGAGCGGCGGCAGTGCCACCGAGCGGTCGGAGAAGATTTCGACGTCGAAACCGCCGGCACCGAACGTGATAACCGGCCCGAAGATCGGGTCGCGGAAGACACCGATCATCAGCTCGCGGCCATTCGGGCGCGAGAGGAAGGGCTCGATCGAGACGCCATTGATCTTGGCATTCGGATGGCGCTTGTGCACCGTGTCGATGATGTCGTGGTAAGCGTTACGGACGGCCGGCGCATTCACAATGTTCAGGCGCACGCCGCCGGCATCGGACTTGTGCGGCAGATCCGGAGAATCGACCTTCATCGCGATCGGGAAACCGATCTGCTCGGCGAGCAGCAGCGCCTCGGTGGCAGTGCGGGCGACCATGGTTTGGGCGACCGGCACCTTGAAGGCACGCAGAATGGCCTTCGATTCCATCTCGGAGAGCACCTTGCGGCGTTCGGCGAGCAGCGCCTCGATCAGCATCTTGGCGCCTTCAGCCTCGGGGCGGCCGTGCTGGCGGGTCGGTTCCGGCGTTTGCAGCAGCAGTTTCTGGTTACGGTAGTACTTCGAGATGTGGTGGAAGAGCTCGATCGCGGTTTCCGGCATGCGGAAGGCCGGGATGCCGGCATCTTCCAGCAGGCGGCGGGCTTCTGCGACTTGTTCCTCGCCCATCCAGCAGCAGATGACCGAACGGTTGAGTTTGTCCACGATCTCGATAATCGCCTTGGCAACGCCCATCGGGTCGGTCATCGCCTGCGGCGAGAGCATGACCAGTGTGCTGTCCACGTTCGGGTCGTGGGTGACGGCAAGAATCGTTTCCCGATAGCGTTCTGGCGTTGCATCGCCGGCAATGTCGATCGGGTTGTTGTGCGACCAGTTGGTCGGCAGCGCCTTGTTCAGCACCGCCATGGTCTCGGTCGAAAGCTGGGCAAGCGGAATGCCAAGGTCACCGGCACGGTCGGCAGCCATGGCGCCCGGGCCGCCGCCGTTGGTGATGATGGCGAGGCGATTGCCACCGGGGCGGAATTTGGAAGCCAGTGCTTTGGCGGCGTAGAAGAGCTGACCGACGTTCTGGACGCGGACGACGCCAGCACGGCGTACAGCGGCGTCGAAGACGGTATCGGAGACGGCGGCCATGCCCGAGTGGGCGGCGGCGGCCATAGAACCCGCTTCGTGACGGCCGGCCTTGAGCAGGATGATCGGCTTGATGCGGGCGGCGGAGCGCAGAGCGCTCATGAAGCGGCGGGCGTTGCGGATGCCCTCGACGTACATCAGGATGTAATGCGTGCGGCTGTCGTAGATCAGGTAGTCAAGGATCTCGCCGAAATCGACGTCGGCCGTCATGCCGATGGAAATGACCGACGAGAAGCCGACCTGATTGGCCTTGGCCCAGTCGAGCACGGCGGAGCACATGGCGCCGGACTGCGAGACCAGTGCCAGATTGCCGGCGCTGGCAGTTATCTTGGTAAAGGTGGCGTTGAGGCCGAGTTCGGGGCGGATGATGCCCAGGCAGTTCGGGCCGAGGATGCGCACGTTGTACGACCGGGCAATCTCCATGACCTTGCGTTCGAGCGCGGCACCAATGTGGCCGGCTTCCGAGAAACCGGCGCTGATGACGATGACGTTACGGACACCGGAGCGGCCGCACTGCTCGATCAATTGCGGTACGGTCTGCGGGCGGGTGGCGATGACCGCCATTTCGACGCGGGCGCCAATTTCTTCAATCGACTTGTAGGCCTGCTGACCGTGGATGGTCTCGTGCTTCGGGTTGATCGCGTACAGGCGGCCCTTGTACCCGGAGCTGAGGATGTTCTTGAAGATGATGCTTCCGACCGAGTTTTCACGCTCGGAGGCGCCGATGACTGCAACCGATTTCGGTTCGAAAAGCGCAGTGAGATAGTGCTGTTCAAGCATGATGAGCCCCTTTGAAGGCTGTTATTGTGCAGTGCAGAATTTTGGCATAAGTGGCAGTTGATTGCCATGCACGGAGCGGGGTTTCTGTGATGAAGCTAACAGTTCAACAGAGCTTGCAATCGAGCTGGAAAGCTTGCGACAAGGCACGGTGAACCGGGCATTTGTTGGCGATTTCGAACAGACGCTGGCGTTGTTCGTCGCTCAGGTCGCCTTCGAGGGTGATGTCGCGATGAATCCGGTCGCGCATGACGCCGTCGACCTCGACCTTGTCGTGGCGGAGTGAAACACTGACGCGCTTCAGCGGTAGTGCCTTGCGTTCGGCGTACATGCGCAGGGTCATCGAGGTGCAGGCACCCAGCCCGGACATGATGAAATCGAAGGGCGCCGGCCCCGCATCGGCACCACCGACGCTGACCGGCTCGTCGGCAATCAGCTCATGCTGGCCGGCCTGAACCGCTTGCTGGTATCTTCCCAATCCATTTTCCGAAACAACGACGACACTCGACATGACTGACTCCTTGTTGGCTTCACACGCGATTTTACCGCCTTCCGAATGGGTCATGCGCCACGTAGCGCGGATTCCGGCAGATGGCGAAGTGCTCGATCTCGCCTGCGGCAGCGGTCGTCACGCCCGCTGGCTTGCCGGGCAGGGGCGGCAGGTGTTTGCGGTCGACCGGGATTTCGAGGCAATTTCGGGATTGCAGGGTGTCGCCGGCGTTCGTGCCGAGACGATGGACCTGGAGGGCGAGCACTGGCCACTGGCCGGTCGCCGGTTTGCCGGCATCGTCGTCACCAACTACCTGTGGCGGCCGCGTCTGCCCGATCTGCTCGCCTTGCTGGCGCCGGATGGCGTGTTGATCTACGAAACCTTTATGCTCGGCAATGAAGCCTACGGCAGGCCGAGCCGAGCGGAGTTTCTGTTACAACCGGGCGAACTGAAGGCGGTGGCGGCGCAGGGCGGGCTGGAGGTGCTCGATTTCTGCGAAGGCTATGTTGATCTGCCGAAACCGGCGATGCGTCAGGCGGTGTGCGCCCTTTGTCCCTGAACGATGGCTGACGCAAGTTGTTTGATGCCGTCCGGGCTCAGGTCGTCGCTGGCAAAGCGCGGCGAATCCGGCTGCCCGGCATAGTGCGTTGCCTGCGAGCGCCGGTAGAGCGGGTCGTAGTGCAGGGTCAGTAATTCCTCGACCAGTTGTGGCCATTCGCCGGCAGCGACCTGCGCCTGCCAGCCGGCCAGCGTTTCCTTGCTCTGCAGCCCGTGCAGTGCGGCCAGGCGCTGGCTCAGGTATTCAGTGTTGCGGGTGAAATACGCGTAATCCCGCAACAGGAAACTGACCCGGGCCGACAGACTGGCATTGATGAAGTAGCAGTCACCGACGCGGATTTGCGCCATCAGCGCTTCCGGTACATGCAGGTTGCCGACCTTGCGGCTCTCCGCCTCGACATAGACCGGGCGGGCCGGGTCGAAGCCGGCCAGTTTTTGCAGCAACAGCGTCTCGAACATTTTTTGAGATGGTTGTCGGGCGTCTGGCAGCGCCCCGAGCACCGAACCCTTGTGGCTGGCCAGCGATTCCAGGTCGAGAATCTGCTCGCCCAGGCCACCTATTGCCTGCAGCACATGGGTTTTGGCACTGCCCGTCGGGCCGGCGATGACGACGAAGCTGAGTTTTTTCGGCAAGCCATCGAGTTGTTCTATCACGTGCCGCCGCCATGACTTGTACCCACCATCGAGTTGCCCGGCCGGCCAGCCGATGGCGCGGAAGATGGTGGTCATCGAGCCGCTGCGCTCGCCGCCCCGCCAGCAGTAGATCAGCGGCTTCCAGTGTTTCGGGCGGTCAAGAAAGCGTTCTTTGAGGTGGCGGGCGATGTTTTCCGAAATTAGCGCGGCGCCGATTTTCTTGGCCTCGAAAGGCGACACCTGCTTGTAAAGCGTGCCGACCTCGATGCGCTGCGCATCATCGAGCACCGGGCAGTTGATGGCGTCGGGGATGTGGTCTTCGGCAAATTCGGCGGGGGAGCGGACATCGATGATCTCGTCAAAGTCCGCCAGATCGGCAACGGTAGGGCGCTGGGCTTTCATCGCCCCGATTTTAACAGCGGCTGCAGGGTCGGCCAGAGATGATCGAGAATCAGCGGCTGCGCTGCGGCAGTCGGATGCAGATTGTCCGGCAGGAACAGGTCGTTGCGCATCGCCACCGGTTCCAGCAGGAAAGGCAGCAGCGCCACCTTGTGCTGGCGCGCCAGTTGCCCAAAGCTCTCGAAAAAGTCGGTGGCGTAGGGGCCGTAGTTCGGCGGCAGGCGCATGCCCGCGATCAGCACGCGAGCACCAGCGCCACGACTGGCCTCGATCATGGCATTCAGGTTGTCGCGCATCTGCGTCAGCGGCAGGCCGCGCAGCCCGTCGTTGGCGCCGAGTGCGATGATCACCACCGCCGGGGCCTGCTGGCGCAGCGCGGCGCCCAGCCGCGAGCGTCCGCCAGCCGAGGTTTCCCCGGAAATCGACAGGTTGGCGACGCTATAATCAAGCCGCTTTTCCGTCAGTCGCCGGGCTAGCAGCGACGGCCAGGCCTCTTCTGGCCGCAGGCCGTAGCCTGCCGACAGCGAATCGCCCATCACCAGGATGCTGCGGGGCAGCGGCGCAGCCCAGGCAGACAATTGAGAGAACAGCAGGGCCAACAGGATCAGGACGAACCGCATGACAGAAAAACCGGTAGTGGAAGTGGTCGGGCTGGGCAAAACCGTCGATAGCGGCGGCGCGCCGCTGACGATTCTGCAGGATATTTCCTTTTCGGTCATGCCCGGCGAAACCGTCGCCATCGTCGGTGCCTCGGGTTCCGGAAAATCGACGCTGCTCGGCCTGCTCGCTGGGCTGGATGTGCCGACCAGCGGCGAAGTCAGGCTCGACGGCCACGCCCTCGGTGCGCTCGACGAAGACGCCCGTGCCGCCCTGCGCCGCCGCCTCCTCGGCTTCGTCTTCCAGTCTTTTCAGCTGCTCCCCTCTCTGACCGTCCTGGAAAACGTCCTCCTTCCCCTTGAATTGGGCGGGTTTTCCCGGTCGACCGCAGTCGCGCGCGACTGGCTGACAAGAGTCGGCCTCTCAGCCCGTCTGCAGCATTACCCGAAAACCCTCTCCGGCGGCGAACAGCAGCGCGTCGCTCTCGCCCGCGCCTTCGCCCCCGACCCGCGACTGGTGCTGGCCGACGAACCCACCGGCAACCTCGACGCCGCCACCGGCCGCCAGATCATCGACATGATGTTCGATCTGAACGCCAGCCAGGGCAAAACCCTGATCCTCGTCACCCACGACGAAGCCATCGCAGCCCGTTGCAGCCGCGTGCTGAGAATGCACGCTGGGCAACTGGTGGTGTGAGGGGGTTTTGGGGCGGGTTTCCGGGTTAACCGGGGTAGGTGCTGGAATCGGCCAGAACCTGCCATACGTTTGGCCCGAGAAGTTACCTCATGAATCTCCGCAGAACATTCGCTATCTGCCTGACGACAAGTGTTGTGGCCCACCCGAAACTGATCAAACTGGGACGGAGTAAAGCTTGATCTTTCGAGTTCATGAAGTAGTATTTGCTTTGCACCGACTGGTGCATCACTCAATAACAAGGAGATTCCAGCATGCTACTTCGTCGCACCCTAATTGCCCTCGCCCTAGCTGCCCCGCTGGGATTTGCTCACGCAGGAGACGACCACGGTGCTCCCGTTAAACCCGAAGCGTACTCGCCGGGCAAGACACTCACCAAATCCGTACAGGCCAGCATCACGCCGGATGGCGCCTTGGCCATCCTGAAAGCCGGCAATCAGCGATTCGTCGCCGGCAAACCACTCCAGCGCAACTATAAAAAACAGGTCACGCAAACCGCGCTGGGCCAGTTTCCCTTTGCCAGTGTCGTCGCCTGTATTGACTCACGCTCGGCGCCGGAACACGTTTTTGACTTAGGCGTCGGCGACATCTTTACCGCCCGCGTAGCAGGCAATACAGTCAATGAAGACATCCTTGGTAGCCTAGAGTATGCAGCCAAAGTGGCTGGGTCACGTGTCATTGTCGTGTTAGGCCACACCAGTTGCGGTGCGATCAAGGGCGCCTGCGATGGCGTCAAGATGGGCAACCTGACAACCCTCCTCGAAAAATTCCAACCAGCTGTTTCTACTGCAAAGACTTCGGGAGAACGTAATTCACACAATCACGATTTCGTAAACGAGGTCACCGAACTCAACGTCAAGCAAACCCTGCAAACCATCCGCACCAAGAGCACGATCCTCAAGGAACTGGAAGATAAGGGCAAGATCAAGATTGTTGGTGCGCTGTACGACACCAGTAACGGCAAGGTCACTTGGTACTGAACCTCTAAGTCTCAGACAGACAAGGCGCCGGCGGGCGCCTTTTTTGTTCCGCTCCACCCTCCCGCCAGCGTAAAGGCTCTGGCAACTAATTGACCTGCTCGCGCAGCTCGATAATATGGTCTTGCTGGGATTTTCCGCAGTTGATTTCATCGGCCCTTGAAAGAGCGCTACGTTGAAGCTGACATTGCGGCGCCGCCAGTTGTTCGCCACTGCTGAACCAGAAAAAAGCGCCAAACAGCAGGGGAAAGCCGCCGAATAGCTCGAAGCCGATGACCGGCCCCCAAGTGTTCTGCGTATCATCGATCAGCGCCGCCGGATCGTGGACGCGATGGCGTACCGGCACAGGATCACCCACCTCCTTGTCGCGCTGACTGCCGCCCAGCCCCTTGAGCCGACGCTCGACGCCATCGGCCGCTACATAGGCGATCTCCGGCGCCTGACTGACGCTGACATTACCCTCCGAATCCTTGACCGGCTCGGCAACCCAGCCGCTCAGCCGGACTTCAACCAGCGTCGTACTGCCAAGAAACTGCCAGCGCTCCACGGCTGTCACCAGCGCACAGGCTGTGCCGGCCAGGCCAATCATCAGACAGCCGACCACCATGCCACGCTCGAAACCTGCCCGCCGCCCGATCAACCAGCCAGCCAACGGGCCAAGAAAGACCGCAGCCATGAAGAGCAGGAAACAGGTGTCGATCAGGGTTTAATTCATCGCTACCGGCCATGCTCCACTTGAGTTTTCAGCGCATCATGCCACGGGTGCATTGATCTGCGGTCAACCCGAAATCGCCAAAATCTGGCCAGAAGGACCGCCAAGGAACGAAGAACTACTGGCGTGATCGTGATCCCCGCCTGCGCGGGTATGACGCCAACGGGAACGCTCGCGTTTCGCTGATTACCAGAAGCTTGCGAAAAAACGGGCACCCTCAGGTGCCCGGAGTCCGGACTTTCAGAAGTTGCTTAGCTGTTGAAGCGGATGATGCCGTTTTCGCAGCTGACGCGAACGGTGTCCTTGGCGGCAAACTTGCCTTCGAGGATGGCGCGCGCCAGGGGATTCTCGATCTGCTGCTGGATAGCGCGCTTCAGCGGGCGAGCACCGAAGACCGGATCGAAGCCAGCCTTGGCCAGTTCGGACAGGGCGCTGTCTTCGACGACGATCCCCATCTCCAGCTGTGCCAGCCGCTTTTCGAGATAGCCGAGCTGTATCTTCGCAATACCGGCAATGTGCTGCTCGTCGAGGCTGTGGAAGACCACCACTTCGTCGATGCGGTTGATGAACTCCGGCCGGAAATAGGTTTTCACCTCGGCCATCACCGCGACCTTGACCACCCCATAGTCGTTCCCCGCCATCTGCTGGATCATCTGACTGCCGAGGTTGGAGGTCATGACGATCACCGTGTTCTTGAAATCAACGGTGCGCCCCTGGCCATCGGTCATCCGGCCATCGTCCAGTACCTGTAGCAGGACGTTGAAGACATCCGGGTGGGCCTTTTCGACTTCATCGAGCAGGATCACCGAGTATGGTTTGCGACGTACGGCCTCGGTCAGGTAACCGCCCTCCTCGTAGCCGACATAGCCCGGCGGTGCGCCGATCAGGCGGGCGACTGAGTGTTTCTCCATGAACTCGCTCATGTCGATGCGGATCAGATGTTCCTCGCTGTCGAACATGAATTCGGCCAGCGCCTTGCATAGTTCGGTCTTGCCGACACCGGTCGGGCCGAGGAAGAGGAAGGAGCCGTAGGGACGATTCGGGTCTGCCAACCCGGCGCGCGAGCGGCGGATGGCATCGGAGACAAGGCGCACGGCCTCGTCCTGGCCGACGACACGGTGGTGCAGGCGCTCTTCCATCTTCAGCAGCTTGTCGCGCTCGCCCTGCATCATCTTGCTGACTGGGATGCCGGTGGCGCGTGACACCACTTCGGCGATCTCCTCGGCGCCGACCTGGGTGCGCAGCAATTTGTTTTTTGGCGCCTTTTCCGGGTCGACCGCATCCGCTGCCTTGAGTTGAGTTTCGAGTTGCGGCAGCTTGCCATATTGCAGTTCGGCCACCTTGTCGAGCTTGCCTTCACGCTGCAACTTGGCGATGTCCGCCCGCAACTTGTCGATCTCTTCCTTGATCTGGGCCGAACCGAGCACGGCAGACTTTTCCGCCTTCCAGATTTCTTCCAGATCGGAATACTCCTTCTGCAACTTGACCAGTTCGTCTTCGATCAGGCCAAGACGCTTCTGCGAGGCCTCGTCCTTCTCGCGCTTGACGGCTTCGCGCTCGATCTTGAGCTGAATCATCCGGCGGTCAAGCTTGTCCATCACCTCCGGCTTGGAATCGATCTCCATCTTGATCCGCGCCGCCGCTTCGTCGATCAGGTCGATCGCCTTGTCCGGCAGGAAGCGATCGGTAATGTAGCGATGGCTCAGTTCGGCCGCGGCAACAATCGCCGGGTCGGTGATATCGACACCGTGGTGCAGTTCATAACGCTCCTGCAGACCGCGCAGGATGGCAATGGTGCTTTCGACGCTCGGCTCATCGACCAGCACTTTCTGGAAGCGGCGCTCGAGTGCAGCGTCCTTCTCGATGTACTTGCGGTATTCATCCAGCGTCGTCGCGCCGATGCAGTGCAGTTCGCCGCGGGCCAGCGCCGGCTTGAGCATGTTGCCGGCGTCGATGGCGCCTTCGGCCTTGCCGGCACCGACCATGGTATGGATTTCGTCGATGAACAGGATGATGCGGCCTTCGTCCTGCGCCACTTCCTTGAGCACCGCCTTCAGGCGCTCCTCGAATTCGCCACGATATTTGGCACCGGCAAGCAGCCCGGCCATGTCAAGGACCAGCACCTTTTTGCCCTTCAGTGTTTCCGGCACCTCGTCATTGACGATACGCTGGGCGAGTCCCTCGACGATGGCGGTCTTGCCGACGCCCGGCTCGCCGATCAGCACCGGGTTGTTCTTGGTACGGCGCTGCAGGATCTGGATGGCGCGGCGGATTTCGTCGTCGCGACCGATCACCGGGTCGAGCTTGCCCTGTGCGGCACGCTCGGTGAGGTCGATACAGTATTTTTTCAGCGATTCGCGCTGGCCTTCGGCTTCCTGCGAATCAACGCCCTGACCGCCGCGTACGGCCATGATCGCGGCTTCGATGGCTTTGCGTGACAGGCCATGCTGCTTGGCAATGCGCCCCGTCTCGTTCTTGTCATCGCAAAGGGCAAGCAGGAACATTTCACTGGCGATGAACTGGTCGCCGCGCTTTTGCGCTTCCTTATCGGTCAGATTGAGCAGATTCCCCAGGTCGCGGCCGACGGAAACGTCGCCGCCATGCCCTTCAACCTTGGGCAGGCGACTCAAGGCACCTTCAAGGTCGCGTTTCAGCGCCGGCACATTGACACCGGCCCGCGACAACAATGACGCCGTGCCGCCGTCGTCCTGATTGATCAGCGCCAGCAGCAGGTGCTGTGGCTCGATGAATTGCTGGTCGTTGCCGTTGGCAAGACTTTGGGCATCGGCCAGTGCCTGCTGGAACTTGGTGGTGAACTTGTCGATACGCATCGTGCTCTCCCGTCGGAAATGTTTTGATGCACTTCAGATGCGGACAGCTTGGCGCATTTCAATCCCTGCTGCGGTGAACCTTAAAAATTGCCTGAAATTCATTGATTCCCCGACTAGAATCCCTTCTGGAAAGATAGCAATTTTCAGAATATAACTAAAGTCGTACTTGCCAGCATCGGAGGTGGAGGCTATGGCACACAGTGTGGAATGAGTTTACGCGGCAAACTGACCGCCATGACAATCGGGACAATTCTTGCCTTGGTTGCCCTGTTCTCGGTGCTGCTAATCAGCAGCAAGAGCCAGATGATGCAAGACCGCCAGGCCAAGGTGCGTAACCTGGTTGAAGTTGCCCATGCCACGGTCGCGTATTACGAAATGGAAGCGAGCTCCGGCAAGATGAGTGTCGAGGACGCCAAGCAGGCAGCGATCAACGCCGTCAAGGCGATGCGATACGACAAGATCGAGTACTTCTGGATCAATGACCTCAACGACCTGATGGTCATGCACCCGATCAAGCCCGAACTGGACGGCAAGAAGCTCGACCAGCTCAAGGACAAGAACGGCAAGTTCCTGTTTGCCGAATTCAACAAGGTGGTCAAGGCGCAGGGTGAGGGTTTTGTTGATTACCTGTGGCCGAAGCCGGGGGCTGAAGAAGGCGTGCCCAAGATCTCCTTCGTCAAGGGCTTCACGCCCTGGGGCTGGGTCATCGGTTCCGGCATCTACACCGACGATGTCGACGCCAAGTTCCGTAGCGATGCGCTCAAGCTGATGCTGTGGGGGTTGGCGATTGGTGGTGGGCTGGCGATTGCGTTGCTGCTCCTCTCCCGTAACATCATCAATACGCTGGGCGGCGACCCCGTCGAGGCGACGGCGATCACCAAGCGCATTGCTGCCGGTGATCTTTCTGCGCATGTGCAGTGTGCCAATAGCAATCCGGACAGCCTGCTTTCCAACATCAGCGCTATGCAGGACACGCTGCGCACGATGATCCGCACCGTCGTCGGCAACGCCGAGCAGGTCGCCTCGGCGGCCGACCGGCTGTTCACCGCATCCGAAGAAGTTGCCAACAAGGCCCGCCGGCAAAGCGATGCCGCGTCGTCCATGGCCGCCTCGGTCGAGGAAATGGCTGTCAGTATCGACCAGGTCAAGGAGAACGCCAGCGAGGCCCACGGCATTTCACAGGAAGCCGGTGCCATTTCCGAGGAAGGCGCAGCGGTCATTCACAATGCCGCCAACGAGATGCGCAAGATTTCGGAGGCAGTGCAGTCCTCGACGGCCATCGTTGAAGACCTCGGCCGGCAGTCCGATCAAATCACTTCCATCGTCAACACGATCCGCGAAATTGCCGACCAGACCAACCTGCTCGCCCTCAATGCCGCCATCGAGGCCGCCCGCGCCGGCGAACAGGGCCGCGGCTTCGCCGTGGTTGCCGACGAGGTTCGCAAGCTGGCAGAACGCACCAGCCTCTCGACCACCGAAATCGCCGGCATGGTGACACGGATTCAGGGCGGTGCCCGCAGCGCCGTCAGCAGCATGCAATCCGGCGTCACTCAGGTCAGCAACGGCGTCGACCTTGCCAATCGTGCGGGCGATTCGATCGAGCGCATCCGCGATGGCGCCCAGCGCGTCACCCAAGTGGTCAACGGCATCTCCGACTCGATTTCCGAACAAAGCATGGCCAGCAACGAAATCGCCCACCAACTGGAAACCATCGCCCAAATGTCCGAAGAAAGTGCCCTGGCCGTCCGCCACACCGCCGATGCCGCACGCGAACTACACTCGCTTTCGGCATCTCTGCACAAGGCAGTGGCCGAGTTCAAGACCTGATAATTCAGACGTCCGTAAGCAAAAAAGGAGGCACAGCCTCCTTTTTTCGTATCCGGCGGAGAAAACGTTCAGAACTTTCCGTCGTCCAGGTCGTAGGGCAGCTTTGGCCCGATCTGGTCAAAGGCCAGAATGCGCTTTCCCTTGTGCTCCTTGATGAAGTCATCAGCATCTGCCCGTGTCGCCAAGGGCAGCAACTCGTGGCCCATCGGCCCCAGAACATCCGAACCGGTCACAAATAGCGACTTGCGCGCATCGATCCGTTCCAGATTGTAGTAATCGGTCACGAAGATACCGGCGATGTATTCCTTGCGATGCTTGGGCGCAAATTTCGGCAGATCGTTCAGGAACTTGAACATATCCTTGGCGCCATCGAAGAAATGCGCGTGACCATCCTTCCAGGTCACCACGGCAACCCAGTTCGGATATTTTGAAACCAGCATGCCACAGACCGGGCAAAGATCCTTCGGACCGGGCTTGGGTGGCACCTGGGCGAAGACGAGGCTGGCACACAGCGCCAGCCCGATACCGAGTAGCGTCCGACGCAGCATCAACCCTTCTTCATTTCTGCCGCGCGCTTGCGGCGTTCTTCGCGGTTCTTGCGGATCATCGCCACATCCGTGGCCATGTCGAGATAGGACTCGCGCAAGGCATCGTCAAATTTGGCCAAGGTACCGCCGTGCTTGCCCTGAAACTCCTTGGCCACATCGACCGAAGCAAAGGAATGCTTGCTGCGCTTGGTCATCGCATGTTTCAACTCGGCGCCAATGAGGTAAGTGAGTTGATCAACCGGTACCAGCGGGCGCGGCTCGAGCGTCGAACCGTAATCCGGCCCCCAGATTGTCTTTGGCTCGCGGTCGATATTGACGCCCAGACTGAGCCCGAGACAGTGAATCGAGCATATGCCGTCGGCGAGGTCATCCGAGTATTGAACCAGCATGCGGGCACGGTGGTGCTCCTTGCGATCCATACCGCAGTACGGGCATTTCGGATATTTTTCGAATTCGTTTTCCAGCGGCTTGGCATCTGCCGGCTTTTTCGGGATGAACTGGTTAGGGGTACCGTCGGCTTCGCACGCAGCAGCGTGGGCGGATTGCGTTGTACCCGCAGCCAGACCGGCCAGGGCGGAGATTTTCAGGAGATCGCGACGCTTCATGGATTTTGCTCCATCGTGAGATTGACTGACCCCGGAATATTAGCGCCAGTTAATCAATAGACCCTGCGACATAGTGTCGCAGTCAACCGATCAGACGATGCATCACGATGTAGTAACTGATGCCTTGCCAGAATGTAGATAACCCGAGGGCGATGACAAAAACAGCCGCCCCCTTCAACAACCACCCCCGCAGTCGCGGCCCCAGTTTGCCGAAGAGAAAAGACGCCGACAGCATCGACGGCAGGGTTCCGGCCCCGAAGGCCAGCATCAGCAAACCGCCCTCGACAATCGAAGGCGCGGTTGTCGCCTTGACAGCCATCGCCATCGTCATCGAACATGGCATCAAACCGTTGATTGCGCCACCGATCAGGGCGCCGAGCACCGGCCCGCGCTGCGTCGCCAACCCGAACTGTTTGCGCAGCCAGGCAATGGGTGCGAATCCCAGGCTGTTCCGCCAGGACGACACGCCTAACAAATCCAGTCCAAGCAGGATGACCACTACGCCGGCGACGATCTGCAACACCCCCTGAAACTTGCCGAACTCGCCGGTGGACACCAGCACCGCGCCAATCGCTGCGGCGATCAGGCCGACTACCGCATACACACTGACGCGCGCCGCGTGATATGCCAGATACGGCCAGATGCCCTTGGCGCCAAGGCGGATGAAAAACGCCGACACCAGTCCGCCACACATCCCCAGACAATGCCCGCTGCCCAGCACGCCGGTCATGAAAGCCAGCCAGTAGGAGAACTCGACGAGCGTTTGGTGATGTGAATGATCCATGCCGGGGATCCTGTGAGTGTCCGGCAGTCTAGCAAACTCCCGGACCGGCAATGCTTGATACAGGTCAGCCAGCGCGAAATGAAAAACGCCACGGACAAGCCGTGGCGCCTTGAACTCGATCCTTTACGGATCAGAACTTGTAATTTCCGCTGAGGTAGAAGAAGCGCGTCGGCGGATCTTCCAGCGAATACATCGCGCCCCAGTTATCCGGCGTCCGGGTACCAAACAGGTTGGTCACGCCCGCCGCGATTGAAAACTGCTTGTCGAACCGGTAACCGACCTTGAGATCAGTGGTGCCGTAGTTGGTGTAGATGTTGTAGTTACGGATGGTGTTGTGCGAGTTGTAGTAATTGAAGTAGTAGCGCCCCTGCAGATCGGCACTCCACCCCGCCTGTTCAAAACGCAAACCGGCGCGAGCGATACTGCCAGGTCTGCCAAGCAGGCGCTGGCCTGTGGAGTCGTCGCGAGCATCAATGTACTCATACGCACCGCGCAGCGAGAAGGCGCTGCTGATCTGCCACGAGCCACTCAGCTCGATACCTTCGATCGTCGCCTGGCCGATGTTGGTCTGTGTAGAACGCGTCAGCACGCCGGCCGGATCGCCGGGGAGACTGGGCGAACTGACTGTCGTAATCAGGTTCTTGCTGTGCGTTCTGTATGCCGACGCATCCAGTTTGAAACTCGTGCCCTGATATCCGGCAGCCAGTTCAAAGCTCCTTGATTCTTCGGGCACCAGGCTGTCACGACCGAGGATGAGGAATGTTCCCCTCCGGAATGAGCCGTATTGCTCAAGCACGGTAGGTGCCCTGAAGGCTTCGCCGTAGCCCGCCCGGAAACGCCAATTGCCGGGAGAATACTGCAGCGATGCCCGCGGCGTTGTCGCATTGCCGAACTCGTTGAAGCGGTCGTTTCTGACTCCAAGCAACGCATTCCAGTCTTTCGCCAATTCAAAATCACCCTGCGCCAAAACGTGGTTGTTGGTTCGGTTACCCTGACGGGTGGTGTTGGTGATACTCAACTCGTCCCGCTGCTGACCAGCACCGACCGTAAGCGTATGCTTGCCCACCGGCAGGACGAAACGGCCGCCGAACTGCGACTGGTCATAGATTGTCTGCTCGATGATCGGGAAGGCACGGGTCGTCCGTGCTTCGCTCCGCCCCTTCGCTGCATCCAGACTCAGTACGCCGCCGGCGATATCACCTGTGTAATTGAGGCTGCCGAAATCGCGGACCTCGCGCTCGTAAGCGGTGAAGTTGCGGATTGGCGACGTTGTCGTACGATCCGCCCCGCGATCGTCCTGATCGACATGCTCCAGCCTGACACGCAGCTTGTGGCCAGGAGCGAACTGCAAGCCACCAGCGTAGTTGATGTACGTCTCGTCCACACCCTTGAGGTCAGCACGGTAGCTGCCCTCGTCGAGGCGATATTCATCACGCTGACGCTTCTCGACGCTGACGCGATGCGTCAGCATGTCACCGCCGTATTCAAGGTAAGCCTTCCAGAGGTCCGTCTCGCGCTGTTTTCCTTGCGACTGACCGTACATCACCGAAGCGCCACCATGCACCCCGCTACCCAGTTTCGGCTGGCGCGTAATGACATTGATCACGCCGCCCGAGGCATCAGCGCCGTAGAGGGCTGACATTGGACCTCGGACGATTTCGATCTGCTCCACATCCTCAACACCAAAGAGGTCGATGTCGCGCGAGCCATACTTTTGCGTCCGGCGCAGGCCGTCATAGAGGATCAGTGTGCCGCTGCTGGTCATGCCCCGCATGCTGACCGTACTGTTTAGCGAGGTACCCCGCGTATCGACACCAACCGCCTGATCGAGGGTATCGAGTAGCGAGACGCCCGGTGTGGCTTCGATATCGCGCTTGGTCACCACCTGCACGCTGGCTTGCACATCCTGAATGGGTTGTGCATAGCTGGCGGCCGTGACGACCACGGTTGGCAATGTACTGGCTTCCTGGGCGCTGGCCTGGCTGGCAATCGCGAGCAGCACGGCACAGGCGAGCGGCCGTGGCCGAAGGATTTTGATTTCCGGATGATTTTTCATGGGATTGAGTGGTCTTGCATTAAAAAAGCGATTTCGTGGGCTTGTGAAAGACCACGGGATGTACGGCAACGGGAACAACGGAGGAATTGCGCGGCCAGGCCAGCCAGATGCCGAGGGGTAGTCCGATCAGCAGACAGGCCAGCGAAAGTTCGGGCGTCACGGAAGCGATTCGCCGGCAACCGATCAACAACAACACCAGCGCAGCACCAAGCCGAAGGACATCTGCCAGCCAGGGTTGATCGCTACGCAGGCGCGCTGCAATGCTGGCCGATGCGGGAATCAGGACGATCATCGGCGTCAGCAAGGCGCCAAGTCCAAACATGAAACCGAGCACCGCCCCTTGCCCGGCCGCCTGACCGGCGGCCGCCGTGGCCAGCAGTGTGGCCAGCGGTGCGCAGGGAATCAGCGTCAGCGAGACCCCCAAAATGAAGGGGGGCATTTTGGCCAGTTTTCCGGGTTGACCGCAGCGGGCATGATCCGGCTTCCTTTGCCCGGCCAGCAGCAGCGCACTCAGGCAGGCCGCCAGACCGATGACAACATTGCCGACACCATCAGCCAGAAACTTGACGAAGCCGGCACCGAGCAGGCCGGCGATGCCGCCGAGCAGCGTGTAGGCGAGCAACCGCCCACCCAGAAACATTGCCGTGTCGGCCAGCCCGGATGCCCGACCGGCCGCCTTGCCGAAGGTCAGCGTGCCGATGAAGGGCAGGCAGGTTACGGCGCAGGCGGTCAAGCCGAGCGAGACGCCCAGCATGAACACCGCCCACAGCGAGGGACTGGCCTCAGCCGGCATGCGTCTCTCCCGCAGGTTTGCGGATGATACGGATCGGTTTGACTTCGCCCTCGGGTGTCTCGCCCTTGACGCGCCGCTTGTAATACTCGCGCGCCGATGAAAATACGGCCAGCGGTCCGAACTTGATCTGGATGATCTTGTCGTCCGGGCAAAATTCGGCACAACGCCCGCACAGCGTGCAGTCTTCGTTGAAAGCCTTGCGCCCATGCTGATGATGGATTTCCGGAATATCCATCGGGCAGGCCTTGGTGCAAATCCCGCACTTGTCGCATTTGGCATGCGCCACTTTGGTCAGGCGTAGCAGCGAGGCGTGGCGGAACAACGCATTCATCGCCAGCATCGGGCAGATCCGGCAGAACGGCTGGCGGATCGCCAATGCCGCGACGATCATGAAGCCCGCCAGCAGGTTGGCGACAATACCCAGCCCCAGGCTGACGCCATCGCCACCGGTGCGGATGGCCAGTTCCTCGGTGTTCGCTGTCAACAGCGTCGTGACGATGCGCGACGGGCAGATGTCACAGTACGGATTGCCGGCTGAATGAGGCGCATAACCCAGCCCCACCAGCAGCGGCACGACAAAGACCAGACCGAGCAAAATCAGCCACTTTACCGGGCGCAACTTTCCGAGCTTTCCAGCGGGAACGGCACGCATTTCCAGGCCTAGTCGACGTCCCAACTTGGCCAGCCACTCCTGGACCGTGCCCAGCGGGCAGACCCAGGCGCAAAAAGCCTTGCCCAGCACGAAGAAGAAAATCAGGAAGGTCGTGAAGGTGACGAAAACCGGAATCAGCACCTGCACTGTGATCTGTTGCGCCCGAGCCATGACGGCACCGACCCGGTGATCCATCTGATGCTGCAGAGGCACCAGCGCACAGTAGCCGCCATTGGCACTGTCATAGGCGCAGGAAAGCGCCGGCAAGGCTGTCGAGATTTTTTCCGCTGCATAGCTGCCGACCAGCAGACCACCATAGACACTCAGGGCAAAGGTCAGCAGTTGCACCAGAAAACGGAAGCGTGACAAGGTCGGCACCATTTGCTTCAGTCGATCAAGCATTCTTTTTCCCCTTGCGACGCAGCAGCGGTGTTGCCAAGACCATACCCAGTGCCAGAACGCCGACCCCAATCGGCAGGCTGCGTTCACGCATGCGATCCGGGTTGTAGCTATGGTTGTAGGTCGTCAGATATTGCTTGCCGCCCGCCTCATGGCGTACCGACAGCACGAAATCCTGTCGGGCATTCATGCCCTCCTTGCTCGTCAAACGCTCTGCGAGGAAATCGCGGGGAAAAGTGATCTCGGCGATCCCGTTCGCGTCACTGGTGACTGTCTGACGGGTACCACCTTCGGTCTCCAGCTGTAAGCTGTGGTTGGCGAGCGCTTGATTCTCATGGCGCAGCAAAAAGCGCCAACGCGAGCCTTCCCGGGTGCCGCCATGCTCCTGCAGGCGCATGGGGACAATCTCCAAACCACCACGCGGTGCGCGCAACATCTCGGTCGGCACCTGGTGCTTGGCCGGGAAGAAGAAATAGGTGCTCGCCCGAAGTACCTGATTCCCCTCTTCTTTCGAGGCGACAAACCAGAGGTGACCACCGGTCCCCATCTGCGGTTTGCTCACCGACCAGGAGGATGGCCCGCCCTGAAGCACCACCGCCTGCGGCACCTCTGGCGTTTGCAGTTGCACCTGATCGAAGCTACCGCCCGACACCTCAAGTTTGAGCCCCGGCGCACCGCCGCGAGACATACTGGCACGCAGCAAAGCGTGCGAAGTCCAGGATGAATTGGCTAGTGCAGCTGCTTTAGCAGTCACCGGGTCGGAATGACCACCATGCTCTGAATGAGCGAAAGCGGAACAACTTGAAACGCTGATCAACAGTGCCGCAAGCGGGCTGATCAAGGAGAAATTTGGGTGCATGGCGCGCGTTGCTGATTTCGAACGCACGCATGGTTACATATCGTTACAACAACTGGAATGTGGCAAATTGTCGCAATAACCATATGATTAAATGGCGATTTTGATCTACATCAACTTACACGCCAAGAACAAATGACTTTTGTTCGAACAATAACAAATACACCAATAGAACCGCAGCCCTCTAGGGGTTAGTCAATGACTGCTTTAATCCGCCTTGTTTTCCTGCGCCTCAAGCCAAAGCGCATTGACGACAGCAAACAGCACGGCAAAGCCGAGGCCGAGTACCCAGGTGAAATACCACATGGCAATTCCTCTTTTCTAGTACAAGGGCTTTTGCGGCAAGGAATATTGGTGTGCTTGACCTGAACAAGCGACATGTTTTCCGTTATCCTTGTAAATCGAAGTCAATACTTTCGATTTGCAAGAACGAGGTGTTTATGTACCCACGCCAAGCCCGCATTGCAGTGGACCGTCTGGCCCGGGGGTTTCCGGTTCTCGCCCTGACCGGGCCGCGCCAGTCCGGCAAGACGACGCTGGCCCGCGCCACATTCTCCGACAAACCCTATGTCTCTCTGGAAAATCCGGATGAGCGGGATTTCGCTGAACAGGACCCCAAGCGCTTTCTGGCGCGCTTTCCCGAGGGGGCCATTCTTGACGAAGTGCAGCGTTGCCCGGCCTTGTTGTCGTGGCTTCAGGGGCTGGTCGATGAGCGCCAGGTGATGGGGCAATTTGTGCTGACGGGTTCGGCCCAGTTTGATCTGATCGCCGGCATGAGCCAGTCGCTGGCCGGCCGGGTCGGTCGGGTGGAACTGTTGCCGCTGTCACTGGCCGAGATGCAGGCGGGGGCTTGCCTGCCCTCATCGCTCGACCGCTTGTTGCTCAAAGGCAGCTATCCGGCGATTTATCAACGTGACCTGTCAGCAAACGACTGGTTTCCGAACTATGTCGCGACCTATCTGGAGCGCGATGTTCGGCAAATCATTGCCGTGCGTGATCTGTCGCAGTTCCAGCGTTTTGTCCGGATGTGCGCGGCGCGTTCCGGGCAATTGCTCAATCTGGCAGCGCTGGGTGCGGATTGCGGAATCTCGGCGGTGACGGCTCGGGAGTGGTTATCTGTGCTGGAGGCAAGCTATCTGGTGACCCGCCTGCCGCCTTACTTCCAGAATTTCGGCAAGCGGCTGGTGAAATCGCCCAAGCTGTATTTTCTCGATGTCGGCTTGATGGCCTGGCTACTGGGCATTCGTGATGAAGAGTCGATGGCCACGCACGCCGCACGCGGGGCGTTGTTCGAGACCTGGGTGGTTTCGGAATTGATCAAGCAGCGCTTCAACGCCGGCCAGCCGGCCGACCTGTATTTCTGGCGGGATAGCGCGGGGCACGAGATCGATGTGGTGTACGAGACCGCAGCCGGCTTGCAGGCGGTTGAGATCAAATCCGGCAGTACGTTTGCGGCGGACTGGGTCGATGGGCTGAAGAAATGGCAGAAATTTACCGGTGATACGCCAACCGTCAAACCGATACTGATTTATGGCGGTGCAGACAGCCACGAACGGGAGCTGTGTTTCCTGACCGGGTGGCAGGACATGGCGCGGCGCTGAGATTCGAGAGGCACGTTGCTGATTTCGATTTTCGTTGTTTTTTCCGGTTCACCGTAGCAATCGGGTTTCAGCGCCGGTCGATCTGCCAGCTTTTGGGGCCGGTCTGGGTGAGTTTGATCTGCAGTGCAGTGGCGATGGTTTGCAGGGCCTGCGGCAGGTTGTCGGTCGGGAAGATGCCGCTAACTTTGGTGTAGAGGATTTTCGGGGCTGTGACGGTGATGCTAGCGTGGTGGTAGCGGCCGAGTTCTTCCAGCACCGCCTTGAGCGGCCTCCCTTGGAATACCAGCTTGTGCTCACGCCACGCGGAGAAACTGTTGATATCGATGGCCTGAACTGAGGTGACTTCGCCCGAGGGTTTGTAGCTGAGTTGCTGGCCGCGATGTAGCGGAGTTGGTGCTGAATCAAGCTTGCCGCTGACCTCGACTTCCCCATCGAGAACCGCAACAGAGACCCAATCATCGTTGTAACGAACATCGAATTGCGTACCGATGTCGCGGACTTTCCCTTGGCCGGCATAAACCTCGAATGGGCGATGATCGCCATGGGCTACGGTAAACACCGCTTGGCCATAGACCAGCCGGACTTCGCGCCCGTGTCGGGAAAAGTGAACTTTGGCGGCTGAATTGGTGTTGAGTTCGAGCCGCGAACCATCGGCAAGATCGATGGACTGGCTTTGCCCGACCGCGGTTTGGTAGGTCTGGTCGTTGAGGTAACTGAGCCAGTCGGCCTGCCAGACGGCAGCAGCAGAGATCAAGGCCAGTGCGGCCATCGCGTAACGACGACGCGCCGGTACTGGTGCTGGCCGTTGGCGGTTATTGGCGAGGAAGGCGCGGGCTTCGGCGAGTTGCTGGTCGGCGATGTCATCGAGTCCGCGCATTTGTTCCCACAAGGCTTCGGCTTTGGCGAAGGATTTCCGATGTTCTTCACTCGCATTCAGCCAAACGAGAAAGGCACGTTGATCCTCAGCACTGTGCTCACCATTGCTCCGCCGGGCCAGCCATGCAGCGGCAGTAGCCTGAATTTCTCTCGCGGAGGGAGAATCTGTAGGGTGCAAGCTTGCGCCAGATCAAAATTTGTCGGTCATTGTATAAGACCGGCCAAGTCAGGCAAAACCGCCACTACTTTGCAGATATTTACGCTTGAACTCTTTCGAGGCAATGTGCCAGTGCCTTGGCGATGTAGCGTTCCACAGTTCGTTTCGGGATGCCGAGTGCTGTCGCCACATCGCCTTGGCTCATACCATCGACCCTGTGAAGCAGGAATATGTGGCGATAGATTTCCGGTAACTCTGCCAGTGCGTCGAGACACATCTGCAGCTTCTCGCGGGCGTTGATTACTGCATCCGGAGCGGGATGCGTCGCATGGATGGTATCGAGATCAAGATCCGGCTCTGTCCATTCTGCACGCACACGTGTTCTGGTGCCATGATCGAATGCCACGTTGCTGGTCACTCGGTACAAGTAGGCCCTTGGATTCTCAAGGGTGGTTTCGTCAGAATAGCTTATTAGCCGCAGGTAGGCATCGTGGACGACATCAAGCGACTCCTCCTTGCCGACACGACGACGAGCAAATGTGTTTAACTCAGCCGAGTGTTTTTCGTAAAGAAGTCGAACAGTCTCACTCATCGGAAATCTTCAAGACGCGTGACAAGCACGCGACTTGTCAATCTGGGCTACTGAGTTTTCCGAGCCAATGCCCACGATGGTCAGGATGTTGCCGTCATCGTCACAGATAGTCATGGACATCTCACCCTGTTCGCTCTCGATGACCGATCCCATTTGCTTCACGCCGAGTAATTGCAGACGCTGGTATTCGTAGAGGAAGTCATCCACACGATAACGGAGTTTTATTACCGCCCCCCCGGCTTGGCGATTTTCAACGGCTGTCAGCCTGACAACCGAAGCCGCAAACTGGTATTCGGCGCTGCGACCTGGCTTATCGGTCAAATCTGGCTGGCGGCGAAAGATACAGCTGTAGAAGCGCTTCGCTCGAACAAGACTGGAGACATGTATTTCTGTCTCCCCCGAAGGTTCGAGAGCGCCCACAAGATCAGATGTCTTTTTCATCGACCGTTGTCAGTATTGAGCGCCAGCGTCTGTGGCGAATCAATGGGCTGAGCCCGTTGCTTGAGATCGGCAAGAACCTGTTGCCCTTGCAGTTTTGAGCGTACTGCCATTTCACGACGATCCCGATCTTCGATCAATGCCAGCGCCTGCTTTCGCCAGGCGACCATCTGCGGTTGATGCGCATGATGCAGGTGATGCTGGCGGTGCATGGTGAACCAGCGGTGTGCCTCGGCCGGATTTGCTTCAACCCCTTGACCGGTCTGATACATCAGGCCGATCTGAAACTGGGACACTTTGTCCCCTTGCTCGGCAGCAGTTCGATACCAGGACATGGCCTTTGCGTGGTCAACCGGAACACCATCGCCATGTTGGTGAATCACTGCCAGATTGTAGGCGGCATCGGCGCTTCCCTGTGCCGACAAACGTTGCCAGATTGCCATCGCCTGGGGTGTTTCAGCCTGCTTGTGCAATTTCGCTGCAAGGCGCATTTCCTCGTCGAGCGAGGCTGAGTTCGCAGAACACGCAAACATCATCATGACTGCACCAAGGGCAATTCTGGACAAAACATCGTGCATATTTATCTCCCGAAAACGATATCAGCGTTGACCGAAGACAGGACGAGCGCAGCCCACGGCAGAAATGACCGCATCGTAAATCCGGGATTGATGTGTGGGAATTGGACAAATTGTCGCGCGTCGTTTTGTCGCACCCTGAATGCAATGCGAAAACAACACGACGCGCTGGCATCGGTCGATGCCATGCAAGGACTACTGCAAGGGCAGCGTCAGCGTTGCAGGCGCAGGGAGTTGGCGACGACCGAGACCGAGCTCATGGCCATCGCTGCAGCAGCAATCATCGGGTTAAGACGGCCGGCGGCAGCCACCGGAATGGCAACGACGTTGTAACCCAAGGCCCAGAAAAGGTTCTGGCGGATGATCGCCATCGTCCGGCGCGAGAGATCGATGCCGGAAGCGACACGCGCGATGTCGCCGCCAACCAGCGTGACATCGGCCGACTCGACGGCGATATCAGCCCCGCCGCCGACGGCAAAGCCGACATCGGAGGCCGCCAGTGCGGGCGCGTCGTTGATGCCATCACCGATCATGCCGACCTTTTCGCCGGCCTGTTGCAACTCGCTGATCACTGCCAGTTTGTCAGCCGGCGTCGCGCGGGCGATGACTCGGTCGATGCCGACCAGTTGCGCGACATGCCTGGCGACCGCCTCAACGTCACCGGTCGCCATCACCGTTTTCAAACCCAGCCGATGCAGCAGAGTAATGGCCTCGCGAGCGCCGGCCCGAGGCTGGTCAGCAATGGCAAAAATTGCGATGTTTTTGCCGTCGACCGCAGCAAACACCGGAGTCTTGCCCTGCTCTGCCCAGCGTGCCGCCTCGTCAGCCAGCGGCCCGGCTTCGATTCCCGCCGCGGCAAGGTGGCGGGCATTGCCGATCACCAGTTCGACCCCACTGACCGAGGCGGTCACACCCTGCCCGGGCTGGGCGGAGAAAGTCTCCGCGACCAATTTTTCGTTCAGCCTCGGCTTGCACCAGTCGCCCAAAGCGCGCGCCAAAAAGTGTTCAGAGCCGGCTTCGGCAGCTGCGACCAGCGCCGCCAGCCTGGCTTCACCCATACCCGGCAGGATGAGCGTATCGGTCACGACCGGCTTGCCTTCGGTGATGGTGCCGGTCTTGTCGAATACCACCGTCGTCAGCCGGGCAGCGGTCTCCAGCGCTTCGCCCTTGCGAATGTAAATGCCGCGCCGCGCTGCCTGGCCAGTCCCGACCATGATCGCCGTTGGCGTGGCCAACCCCAGGGCACAGGGGCAGGCAATCAACAGCACCGCGACCGAATGTGCGAGGGCACGCGACACCGGGTGTCCGCCCAAGGCCCAACCGGCAAAGGTCAGCGCCGCAACACCACCGACGGCCGGCACAAAGCGGGCAGAAATCCGGTCAGCAAGCTTCTGCACCGGCAGCTTGCTGCCCTGCGCGTGATCAACCAGTTTGACGATGCCGGAGAGCACCGTATCGCCGCCAACCGCCGTCACCGTCATGGTGAAGCTGCCGTTACCGTTGATGCAACCACCGATGACGGCATCCCCCGCCGCCTTGGCTACCGGCAGGGATTCGCCGGTGATCATCGCCTCGTCGACAGCAGACTGCCCGTCAAGCACATGACCATCTGTCGGGATCTTGTCGCCGGCCCGAACGCGCAAGGTGTCGCCAATCACCACGTCATCAATCGGCACCTCGTGCTCACTGCCATCCGCCGCGATGCGCAGCGCCGTTTCCGGCTGCAATTCGATCAGTTTGCGAATCGCTTCGCTGGCCTTGCCCTTGGCGCGCTCTTCCATGTATCGGCCAAGCAGCACAAAGGTGCAAATCCCGGCCGCCGACTCGAAGTAAACGTGATGGTGCATTTTCAGTACACCGGGAATGCTGTAGGCCCACGCCGCGCCGGAACCGATGGCGATCAGCGTGTCCATGTTGGCTTCACCCTGTTTGGCCAGCGCCCAGGCCTTGCGGAAAATGCTGTTGCTGCTGCCAAAGAGGATGGCGCTGGACAGCACAAATTCCATGACGCGCAGGGCCGGCGACTTGTGCATCATCATGCCGGAGATCATCACCGGCGCTGTAAGCAGTGCCGACTGGATGAATCGCTTCTTCGCCTCTTCAACCCGCGCCTTTTCGCGCTCGACCAGCAGACGGCGCTGCGCCAGCGTATCCATCGGCCGCGGCTCATAGCCAAGCCGCCGCACGACGTCGGAAACGCCCTCGCGGTCGATGACGCCATGCACCGTCAATGTGGCCGCCGCGAAATTGACGGCAGCTGAGCGCACACGCGGATCACGTTTGAGCTTCATTTCGATCAACAGGGCGCAGGAGGCGCAGGTCATCCCTTCGACTGCCACCGAACACTCGCTGACCGGGCCTTCGACGAGTGCCACGGGCTGCGCCTCGGTCAGCGGCGCAGCCGCCAGATTGCCGAGAATGGCATCCAGCGTTGCCAGCAACCGGGCTTCCGGCAGCGTGTGTGGGTCGTAGCGCAAGGTCACCGAGCCGATATCCGGCACCATCGAAACATCCTTGATCGCCGGATGCTTGCGCAGCAGGATTTCGAGGATGTAGCACCGCTCCTGCGCCTTGATCAAAGGCGTCGCAATGATGCGGAGACGGCGGGAAAGACGGTGGGCGACCCGGAAGTGATTCATCAGGTTTTACGGTAGCGAACCAGAAGGAAGACGAGATAGAAGACCGTCAGCCAGGCATTGCTGTGTGCGACCGGGTTCTGAAGCCAGCGTTTGGTGATGAGATCCCAATGCACACGGATCAGGTAGAAGGCCACGATGTCATTGAAGAAATTGAGGATCGCCTTCTCGGTCAGCGCACTCTCGACCAAGGGCTGAAAACGCGCCTGCAACGACCCTTCGGCCGGTGGCGTCGCCGGTTGCAGCATCGCCTTCAGCTTGTCGAGCAGGGGCTGGAGTCCGGGAGTCGCACCATCGACCTGTACCGATGGCGTCACTTGCGGCACATTGGCCACTTGCATCTCAGGCTCGGGCAGTTTCTCAAGCAGTGCGAACAACGCCCGCGCCACCTGCCCCGCTGTCAAACGATCCGCAGCGTAACGCACCGAAATTCGCCGCCAACCCGTGTCGACCGCAGCACTGGCAACGCCGGGCACCTGGGCAAGACCGCTTTCAATCACCGCAACATTGGCCGGCAGGCAAAGGACAGCTGGCAATTCCAGCCGCAGGAAGCCATCTTCACGATGCAGCACGACAATCTGTCGCGCCAGTTCATCGACATGCGACATGTTGCGCTCCGTCAAGCAGCAGGCGTAGCCGTATCGGCCGGTGCGGCGGCTGGCACGCCTTCGATTTTCTCCTCGGCTTCTGCCATCAGGTCAGCCAGGTTTTCCTTCTGGTGCAGCGCAAAGTCCTTGCCCATGCCGCTCACCTTCGACAAGCCGTCGACGATCTCCTTCTGATACTTGAACAGCAGAAATCCGGCGGCGATTCCGCCGGCCGCCCCGACCGCCAGCAGCGTCAGCGGGTTACGCAGAATGGCACCGCCCAGCAAGCCCTTGCCGGCAGCAAAGCCTGCGCCCGCCATCATCGCGCCGGTGGTCAGCGGCTTGCTCATCATGTGGCTCGCACCATTCATCATCATGTGCGGCATCTGCTTCATCATCTCTTCGGTCATCATGGTGTTGTCCTTTCAGGAGGCTTTCTTGTCATCTTCACTATTCTGAACCGGTGATTCCTTGATGTCATGCAGCATCTCGTAAATTCCCCGGCAGCCCTCGCAACAGAACTGATACTGGCGGTCTGGCGCATTCAACACGAAGGGCTTCAGGCCGACATCGAGTCCGCACAGGTCACAGGCCTTGTTCTCGCTCATTTCAGCAGTGCCTCGGCGTGGCGGGCAAACGTTGCTTCGTCAGCCTCGCCGATGATCTTGCCGCGAATCACCCCGCCGGCATCAATGAAGAAAGTGGTCGGCAGGCCGACGACACCATAACGCTTGGCGATTGCCGACTGCTCGTCGAGCAGCGCCGGATAGCTGACGCCGATCTTCTGCATGAAATCCCCTGCTGTTTTCCTGTCCTGCCCAGTGTTCACCGCCAGGATATTGAGGCCCTTACCCTGATGGCGCTGATAAACCGACTCGATGGCTTTCATCTCGCCCTCACAATACTTGCACCAGTCCGCCCAGAAACGCACCACCACCGGCTTGCCCGCCAGCGCCTCGGGAAAGGCAAGCGGACTCCCGTCGAGTTTCACGCTCTGAAATGCCGGCGCGGGGGTGCCGACATTGACAGCTGTTTTGGGCGCCTCGCCGCCACAGGCGGCCAGCAGGAAAGCAAGAACGAGCGGCAGGAATCGCATATCAACTTTCGATCAGGAGCAGTTTCGAAGACAGTACATACCAGGTAGCCACCGCCGTAAAGAGAACAAAGCCCAGCGCGGCCAGGGTAGCCAGCCGCGCCGACACCGCCGGGACGATCTGGCGCAGCGAAGCAACGCGGCCAAACGGCTGGATGGCACCCGCGCCCAGCCCACAGGCCGCAGCGATAAAAAGCGGAATGTAGAGCCCGTAACCCTGATATTCGTATTCCGGCTTCAGGATACAGAACGGGCAGTGATGATGCGGGTGCTCGTATATGTAGAGCGAGATGAAGGAGAGCACGCCGGTGATCGCGGCGACAAAAGCAGCGCCACTGCACAACGCAAGCAGGCCGCCGCTGATCCGTCCGCTTTGCCGCCGGTGCCAGAGCGCCACCAGCACCGTCAGCACCATCGTTGAATAGAACAACCACATTGCCGGCACGGGCGCCATGCCGGAGAGGTCTGCTGTCAAAGTCTTAGCCTCGGTTGAGAACATGCTGCCACAACACGAGGTAATCACATTGGCCTTCAAGGCTGAGAAGTACTGGAACTGTAACCAGAAGGCGGCGATGAGGAACGGCAGCAAGGCCATCAGCAAGGCGTATTTGATGCGCACCAGCGGGTAGTCGCGGGCACCGGTGTCGACATGATTGATCGCCAGCCACATCGCCGCCAGGAAAAATACCGCCATTTGTGCAATCAGCGATGGAAAGCCCCATTCATTCACATTCAGGGTGCCAACCGCACACATCGCCCCGACAAACATTGCCGACAACCGGTCGGCATTGAAGACAAAGAGCAGCAGCGCCCCCAACTGGATGATGAGGACGAAGCTCACCAGCGTTGAAAAAAGGTACGTCCGCCGTTCGAGCATCAGCTGGAATTCCGAGCCGCTATGGATATCCCAGCGCCGGATCACCTGCACCGCAAACGGTGCGGCCAGCATCAGCATCAGCACCGCCAGTCCGGCAGCAAACAGGAGGGCGATGATGGCGGGCTGGAAGAGCATTATTCGCCGGTCAACCGGCCATCGCGCATGCCGACGACGCGATGCACCGCACTGGACTCGACAACCAGCGGATCATGACTGGTGAGCAGGACGGTCTTGCCCGCCTCGGTGAAACGCTCAAGGATTGCCATGAATTCCTTTGACAGCGCCGTGTCGAGGTTGGCCGTTGGCTCATCCGCAATGATCACTTCCGGGTCGTTGATCAACGCGCGGGCAATGGCAACGCGCTGCTGCTCGCCCCCGGACAGCCATTCCACCCGTGCCTGCAGACGGTGCGCCAGTTGCAGACGCTCGAACAATTCAGTCGCCGCCGCGACCAGTTTGGCGCGCGGCCGGCCTGTGGGAAACGCTGGCAGGATGACATTTTCCAGCGCGGACAGCCCCTTGATCAGGTTGAACTGCTGAAAAACGAAACCGAAACTCTGCCGGCGGATGTCGGTCAGGAAGCGTTCCGGCAAAGCGGAAATATCCTCGCCCTTGAAGCGCACACGGCCGCTGGTCGGGCGGCTGAGGCAACCGACAATGGTCAGCAGCGTCGTCTTGCCTGAACCGCTGGGGCCGCGGAAGGCCGTCACCTTGCCGGCTTCAATCGCCAGGTCGATGCCATGCAGCGCCCAGTATTCATTCGACTGCCCCTGATTGAAGGCCTTCCTGATATTGCTCAGTTCAATCATCGCATCACCGCATCGGGATCGGTGATCGCCGCCCGCCAGATCGGCACCAGAACGGCAGCCGTATAAGGGAATACCGTGAAGAAGAACAGCGTCGCCACCTGCAGGCCATCGATGGCCGGCACCAGCGCGAATTTTGGATACAACACCGACCAGCCCTTGAGCACCGGCTCAAAAATCGCGGCGCCAAAATGGAAGACATGGACGTAGGCGGTCAGAAAGCCAAGCAGAAAAGCGGTCAGTGAGATCAGTAGGCCTTCCCAGACCTTCATCCGGATCACATCCCCGGTTTCCCAGCCAATGGCCTTGAGAATACCAATTTCGCGTTTTTCCTCGGCGGACAGGCCGGCAGCCTTTTCCCAGGCCAGGATGGCGAAGGCGAGGATGGCACCGGCCAGCACCGTAAGCATGATTCCCTCGCGCCAGTCGAAGATGCTCTGATAGGTGCGCTGCACTTCCTCACGCAGAATCGGACGCGAATCGGGCAGCGCCGCCGTCAGCTTGGCAGCGACGTTGCGAACCTCCTGCGGATTGGCGACCGAAAGCGCGATGTCGGTGTAGTGCCCCTCCGGGTACTCGAAAAAGCGACGGAAATCGCCTTCGGCGAGCAGCACCAGATCGGCGGAGAGCAGTTCGGCATCCGGCGACAACACCGCGGCCACCTCAAAAGTGAATAGCTTTCCGGAATAGGAACGGAAGGAGATGGTGTTGTTTTTGGCCAGCCCGCGTTCGCGTGCCAAGGCTTCGCCCACCATGATCATGCCATCCGCCACTTCGCTGGCCGGACGCGCCATGAAGGTGTAGTTGGCATTGAGCACGGGGTCATAGTAATACCCCCAGAGGCGCCCCTCCTTTTTCTGCACGCCACGGATGCGGCCGATCTTGTCGAGATAGCCCGGGGGAATCAGGTCGTGTCGCCCGGCCACCATGCGCTGCAAAATGACTTCCGGCGAGCCGGCGAGAACGTACTGGGCCTCGGTACGCAGCGCGTTCGAAAACAGCGTCAGCGAGGCCAGCACGAAGACCAGCAGCGTATAAACCAGCAGCAGACCCAGGTTCCGTGTCTTGCGCCGGGCCAGCGATGCCAGCGTGAAATCAATCAGGTGACGCTGCTTTTCCAGCCACGGGCTCATGCGGGGTCAGTCTTGGACGGGTCAGGTGGGCCGGCGGCGCGATGAGCGAACCGGAGGGAAAGTGATCGAAGGCACCCGGATGATCCTGCAGTGCCGAATGCAGATCAGCCTGAGTGAGGTGCCGGGAATAGCGCGCCTCGGTGAACAGCGCCAGATCGGTCAGGCCAAGTTGTGTGACCAACGCCCGATTGGCATCGAGCCGTGCTTGATGTGCTGCGGTGAACACGGAATTCATGCCAAAAACGGCAATGAACAACACGGTCAGCAGACCGATGAGCGCAAAGGCGTACGTGGATGGGCGTCGCATTTAGAGCAGCTTGCGGATGGTCGACACGATCTTGTCGTTGCTGACCCCAAGATCAAGCACCGCCGCCAGCTTGCCTTCCCGATCAACCACATAGGTGGCCGTCGTGTGATCGACGGCATAACTGCCATCTGCCGCCGCTGGCTGACGGATGTAACCCGCGCCGAAAGCCTTGGCGAGATCGGCGATCTGCTGCGGAGAACCGGTCACGCCACGCATCTCCGGGTGGAAAAACGCGGTGTATTCCTTGAGATGCTTGACGCTATCGCGCTCGGGATCAACCGACACCATCAGCATGCGCACACTGGCACGTTCTGCGGGCGTCAGCGATTTCATGGCCTGCCCGCCGGCGGCCAGCGATGCGGGGCAAACATCCGGGCAGTGTGTGTAGCCAAAGTAAATCAGCATCACCTTGCCACGCATCGCCTTGCTGTCCACTTCGCCATCAGCAGACTGCAAAACGAAATCAGCGCCGGTCGGCAAACGCGGGTCCCGCGCGGTGTCGCCACTACGCCAGAAAAACAGACCGGCGAGCGATACCGCCAGCAGCAGCGCCACACCGATTAAGGAATATTTTTTCATTTCCAAAAAACAAAAAGGCAGGCTGGCAGCCTGCCTTCACAGCTTAACGCCAACAAGCGGGCGTCGCCAAGGTCATCTCTGTAAGACTAAAAACGGTTTGCTGCCCGCATCAGCGCGCCACGCAAGGCAATGGTGACACTGGAACCCAAACCGACACGCTGAGCAACCGCCGGCAGAATGATCAACGAGGCCAGCGCGAACCCCGCGCCCAGCAGCAACGAAGCCATTTCCGGCGGATTCTGTGTTTTCTGATTCTGGTTCATGTCACCCTCCCGTGTGCGTGAACCAGATGCTATCGAATTCTGCGCGCCACGGCCTGCGACATAGTGTCGCACCCTACCAAAGAACTACCGCCAGCGCGCAGCCGCGCTGTCGTCCGTCTCGCGCGCATCGACCCAGCGCCCGCCATCCGGCGTCGCCTCTTTTTTCCAGAACGGGGCACGGGTTTTCAGGTAGTCCATGATGAACTCGCAGGCGGCGAAAGCCTCGCCACGGTGGGCGCTGGTGACGGCAACGAGAACGATCTGGTCGCAGGGCTTGAGCGGGCCGACGCGGTGAATCACCAAGGCATCGTAAATATCCCAACGGCCCCGGGCCTGAACAACGATTTCCTCAAGCGCCTTTTCGGTCATTCCCGGATAGTGCTCCAGCGTCATTTCGGACACGCTGCTGCCGTCGTTCATGTCGCGTACCAGGCCAAGGAAGCTGGCCAGCGCGCCGACACGGGCATCGTTGGCACGCAGCGCAGCCAACTCGGAACCGACATCGAAATCCGCTTCCTGAACCCTGATCGTCATCGCCCGCCTCCGCAATCCGTATTAAATCAGGCCACCTCACGCGCTTCGAGGAAGCGCAGATTGGGGTATTTTTCTTTGACCATGTTCAGATAAACATTGTTCGGCGCCAGATACACCGGATCATCCGCCCCGTCGAGCGCGACGTTGGCGCTGTAGCGGTCGGACAACTGGCGCAACTCGGCAGCGTCGCCGGTGATCCAGCGCGCCGTTGCACAGTTGTAGTGTTCGAAAATCACCTGCACGCCGTATTCATGCTCCAGACGGTGAGCCACGACGTCGAATTGCAGCGAGCCAACCGCGCCGAGAATCATGTCGGTACCCGACATCGGCCGGAACAATTGGGTTGCCCCCTCTTCCGCCAGCTGCTGCAAGCCTTTTTGCAACTGCTTGATCTTCAGCGGGTTGGCGATACGCGCCAGCTTGAAAATTTCGGGCGCGAAGGAAGGAATTCCGGTGAAACGCAGTTCCTCGCCCTCGGTGAAGGTTTCGCCGAGACGGATGGTGCCGTGGTTCGGGATGCCGATGATGTCGCCGGACCAAGCTTCATCCGCCGTCGACCGGTCGCGTGCCATGAAGGTAATGGCATTGTTGATCGACAGCGTCTTGCCAGTAGCCACCTGCTTCACCTTCATGCCCCGGTCGAAGCGGCCGGAACACACACGCAGGAAGGCGATGCGGTCACGGTGCTTGGGGTCCATGTTGGCCTGGATCTTGAACACAAAACCGGAGAACTTGCCCTCGCTCGGATCGACCTTGCGTGTCACCGCCGGGCGTGGCACCGGCGGCGGCGAGAGTTCAACCACGGCGTCGAGCAGGCTCTGTACGCCGAAGTTATTGACCGCCGAACCAAAGAAAACCGGCGATTGTTTGCCGGAAAGGTAGGCCTCGGCATCGAAGGCATGCGACGCACCGCGCACCAGTTCGATGTCCATGCGCAGTTCGTCGGCCTGCGTGCCGATCAGTTCATCGAGGCGCGGGTTGTCCAGCCCCTGTATGATCTCGGCGGTGCCCTTCTCCGCTTGCGGGTCGAAGAAGGCGATGGTGTCGTCGTAGAGGTGATAGACGCCTCTGAAACGCTTGCCCATGCCGATCGGCCAGGTCATCGGCGCACACTGGATGCCAAGTACCGACTCGATTTCGTCGAGAAGATCGATCGGCTCCTTGCCCTCGCGGTCGAGCTTGTTGATGAAGGTCAGGATCGGCGTGTCGCGCATGCGGCAGACGTTGAGCAGCTTGATCGTCTGGGCTTCGACACCGTTGACCGAGTCGATGACCATGGTTGCCGAGTCGACCGCCGTCAGCGTGCGATAGGTGTCTTCCGAAAAATCTTCGTGTCCCGGCGTGTCGAGCAGGTTGATCATGCACTCGCGGTACGGGAACTGCATGACCGAGGAGGTCACCGAGATGCCGCGCTGCTTCTCCAGCTCCATCCAGTCCGAGGTGGCGTGGCGCGAAGCCTTGCGGGCGCGCACTTCGCCGGCGACCTGAATGGCGCCGCCGAACCAAAGCAGCTTTTCGGTCAGCGTCGTTTTACCCGCATCGGGGTGGGAAATGATCGCAAAAGTGCGACGGCGGGATACTTCCTGTTCAAGCTGGCTCACGGCGGTCTGCTACAAAAGGCGAAGACCGCTATTATACCTTTGGGTAGCGACCCTCAGACTGCGCTGTCGCCGGCATTGCCGATCAGGTCATCGAGACGACCGCTGCGATACAAATTCAGGAAAGCATCGGCAATGGCTGGATCGAAGTGCCTGCCCTTTCCCGCCTCGATCTCGCTGGCTGCGGAATCTGCAGTCCAGGACTCCTTGTAGGGACGCTGGCTGAGCAAGGCATCAAACACATCCGCCACCGCCACCAGGCGCGCGGCGAAGGGAATGTCTTCACCCTGGAGACCTTCAGGATAACCACTCCCATCCCATCGCTCATGGTGGGATTTCGCCACCAAGCGGGCGACCGCAAGTGAGACGCTGCGGCTCAACACGGCATCGCCAATCCGCGTATGGCGCTTGATCACGGCAAACTCCTCCTCAGTCAGTTTGCCCGGCTTGCGCAGGATATTGTCGGGAATACCGACCTTACCGATATCGTGAAGGCGACTCGCCTTGGCGTAAATCGCCGCCTCGCTCTCTGGATACCCCAGGGCCAGCGCGATGCGACGGGTGTATTCCTGAATACGCCGGATGTGCTTGCCGGTGGCGCTATCCTTGAACTCGGCAACCTGTGCCAGCATGTCGATCGCTTCATCGTAGGATTCGGCCAGGCTGTGGTGCAGGCGGAAGTTGTCGAGCGCTGCCGCGCACTGGTTGGCCATGACCTGGATCAATTCCCGGTCGTCACGAGTCAGTTCATCGCCGGACTCCAGATAGACGAAGCCAAGCACCTCATCCTTGACCTTAAGCGGTACGACAATGGCCCCCTGCCTCAATCCGGCGGGCACCTCGTGGGTGAGCACGGCATCGGAACACATGGCTGCGATCTGGTTGATGCGCACCTCGTCCCCGGGGTAGCCACCCATTTCTCCCGTCGAGGCACGAATCCGGATATCTCTGCCCTCTAGGGTTGCCACCAGGCCATCAATGGTGGAAATCATCCCCGAATGTTCCAATTTGCAAATCCCGATGATTTGCATCAACACCCCCCGGAAATACTCCTCCAGGCGATCCAGATGGAGGTCGTACAACTCCGGAGTCACATCCAGAATCCGTGACAGGCCGACACGGTTGAGTTCGATCACCTGCAGGTCGCGATAACCCTTGAGTCCGCTGCGTACGGCTGTGTAGAGTTTCTGTGAGGTGAGCTCCGTCTTATCCTTGTAGTCATCGATATCGTAATGATCAATAACATAACGTTCCGGCGCTGCCCCGGGTTGCCCGGTGCGGATCATCAACCGGACAATGCGGTTACCCAGTTCGTTGCGTATGTACTCGACCAGATTCAAGCCGGCATCGTCGGTCTCCATCACGACGTCGATCAGTGCCAGTGCGATATCCGGATTTGCCACCAAAACGGGCTTGGCCTCTTCCGCCGAACCCGCCTCAAGAATCTCGAGACCACGGCCCGCAAACTCAAAACCGCGAAGGTTGAGCACAGTCAGCCGCCTGACATCTGGCTCATCATCGACGACCAGCAATTTCCAGGGCGATTGCCGTGCAGGCTCCGACTCACTGGGGGGCGATACCGGCTTGCGGATGATTTTCATGATATTTTACTCTTCGAATGGGTCTGCACACAACGCGGCAGAGTCATCCTGACATGGATTCCCCGCCCTGGTGCACTTTCGCACTGTATCTGCCCGTGCAAGGCCTGTGTCACCAGGTTATAGACGATATAAAGCCCGAGCCCGGAACCACCGCTCCCACGCCGGGTGGTATAGAAGGGTTCAAACGCCTGCGCCAGCGTTTCAGCCGACATGCCGGCACCGTCATCCCGATAATCGAAGACCACGCTCTCTGCACCAGCTTCGACCGCAATCGTGATCTGACCGGCAGACTGCCCGTCGTTGAAGCCATGCGCCAGGCTATTGAGCATCAGATTGTTCAACACCTGTACCAGTGCGCCAGCTGGCCCAAACATCGCCACGTTATCCGGGCATTCAATCGCAATCTTTACCGGTGCGTTCTTGAAACTGGCACGCAGATTTTTTTCGACATCCTCAATGACTTCCGCCACCAGATAGTCGCGCTCCCGATCCGATGACTGATCGACGGCCGTCCGTTTGAAGCTGCGCACCATGTCCGCTGCCCGGGCCAAGTTGTCGAGCGTCAGACGACTGGTTTCAGCCAGCGTATCGAGACGGCTGCGTAAATCCTCCTCGGTCACCTCCTCTGCCGACAGCAGCGCGCCAAGTTCGGTCACCAGTTGCGATGACTGCGAACTGGCGCCGATGGCGACACCAATCGGCGTATTCACCTCATGTGCAAACCCAGCCACCATACGGCCAAGAGAGGCCATTTTCTCAGCCTCCACGACCCGTGCCTGTTCCTTCGCCAGCAGTTGATTTGCCTGCAGCAATTCCGATGTCCGTTCGGCAACGCGCGCTTCGAGCAACAGGTTGGCTTCGGACAATTGCGCCTGGGTAGCCAACAATTCCTCATTCCGGCTGACCAGCCCTGAATAGAGGCGACGCAGCGAGCCCAGCAAGATATCCGTTCTGGGATCATCCGACGCTCGGTCGCTCTCATAGGCCAGCGTCGCCGCCTGCCCGGCGGCGATTGCCGCCACTTGCCGCCCCATCGACTGGTCGTCACCCAGAATGTGGAAAATCAACCAATTGGCCAGGAAGTCGAGTAATTGTCGGAGATCCAGCGACTCACCTCGAGCACGGCGGCCGAGCCACTCCGTCACCTGGGCGACAAAGCGCTGGTGGGTGGCCTTGTGCCGCTCGGTATGTCCGGTAGCCACCTGACCGCGATCCATGATGTCCTCTTCGCACTGGAAGTGATAGACGGTGTATTCGGCCAGAGCATTCAGCGCCTCATCGATATGTTCGATCCGCCCGCTATCGACGTGCTCCCCGAGATCATTGAGCAAGGCGACGAGGCGCTGATGCTGCTGGTCAACCTCGTGCAGGCCGGTCTCGAATAACGGCGTCCAGATGAATGTTTGCATACGGCACCACCCTCATCGTCAAAAGACGAATCTTCTTGTTGGGCACCGTCTGACTAATCCAATGGTCCTAAGGCGGCCCCTGACTAAAGTATAAGCCGATATATTAAATTTGCAATTAAAGCCATCTTGATCGAATTATAAAATGATCAGAATGCTGCCAACCTCTCTCTACCAGGGAGCACGGCCTGATAGAGCGCCCGGCTGGCATAGGCCAGCCATGGCAGCGCAAGGGGCAAGAGTGGCAGGCAGAGAATGCTGGTGATGACAGCGGTCGACAGCAAAAAAGCCCAAAAAAAGGCAGGCAGCGGATGACACAGGACGATCCGGGCACTGGTCATTACTGCATCGACCAAGCCGCAGCGACAGTCACAAAGCAAGGGCACGGAGAAAGCCGAGATGGTAAACAACAGGATGGCGACAATCAGCCCGGAAACGGCAGCCCAGCGCACAAAACGCAGGATATTGTCGGCGGTGGGCAGCAATTCCGCCAGGCCGACCGGCGCCGCACCGACCATGTAGGCATATAGAATCGCCGCATCGGTGATGAAGATCATGAATAGCAAACCGCAAACCAGTGCCAGCGCCCAGAGCGCGCCACTGGCCCGACTGAAGCCGGCAATCACCGCGCCCGGCCCGGGCGACTCGCCCACCTCATGGGCCTGGGCAATGCCGAAAAAGCCGGCAAGTACCGCTGGCCCGATCAACATGAAGGCGCCGGCTCCAGCAATCACGAAAGGCGTCCAACCCTGCAGCAACAGTCCGCCCATGATCAGCACGCCGCCAAGCGCGAAAATTGCCGCGTAGGCGATGCTGACGCCCAGCGTGGCATTGGCGACTTGCCAACCGATTCGCAGCGCGGTTCGCAATGTGTCAAAGCTGAGTGGGCGGGTGTTCAACGGTGTCATCTCACGGCAATCCGGATCATCCAGACTAACGTGATGCGCCATCGGCGTCGCCAACGCAGATCAAATTCGCGCATCGTGAAGGGAAACGGCCCGCTTCTAACCGCCAATGAAAAATTTCACTTCGCGTCTGCATTGCGCCGGTCTATGCTGCGAACCATGTTCAGCCTGAATCCGTCCTGCGCGTACCCGCATCTTCGGGGTTCTGCGGCAATCTGCCGCTGGCTGGCTGTTGCCTTTCTTCTGGCATTCGCAGTGATGGCTCGGGGATCGACGCCAAATCTGGACGACCTGTCCAACGACACGCTGGGGCGCTGGCTGAGCGTGATGCCGGAGAACGGCGTTATTCTGGATATCGACGAGGCACGCCGGATGCAGGCCATGGGTGCGTTCCAGGCGGCAACGTCGACCGTACCCAAATTCGGTATTGGCGCACCGCCCCTCTGGGTCCATCTGCAGGTTAACAATACTGCCCGCATCACGACCGAGCGCCGTTTGCAACTCGAAGTTTCGTGGCTGGACCGCATCGACGTCTATCACCTGCACGGCCATGAACTGCTGGAACGCTGGCGGGCCGGCGACCGCGAGCCGAACCTGCAGCACCCGCTGCCCGGCCTCGGCTATGTCTTTGACCTATTGCTGCCGCCGGGCGTCAACGACCTCTACCTGCGAATCGAGACGCTCGACCCGCTGCTGGTCCCGTTGCGCCTTCTTGACGAGCTCAGTGCTGAAACGCTTCAACGCCAGTACGACTACGGCTACGGCCTGTTCTACGGCTTCCTGCTCGCCTTGATCGCCTACAACGCGATGCTCTGCGTCGGCCTGCGCGAGCGCGGCTACTTGGATTATGTGCTCTACCTTGGCAGCTTCTTGCTGCTCCACGTCGCTTACAGCGGCCACGGTTACAGTTCGCTGTGGCCGCAACACAGCCTTGCCCAGCAGTATGTCTTTCCGCTGCTGATGCTCGCCTTCGGCTGCAGCGGATTGCGTTTTGCCAGCGGTTTTCTTGAACTCCGGCTGCACGCACCAAACACCCACCGCATCATCCATGCGCTGATGGCCCTGGCGATCTTCGGTATCACGCTCGCAACGGCTGCCGGCCGCCAACAGCATGCCGTGCTCGTGGCGTTTCTTTTCGTCCTCGCCTTTTCGCTGGCGAAGGTCTGGATCGGCGTCAGCACGGTACAGCACGGACGCGATGCCGGCTGGTACTTCCTGTCGGCAGCCGTTGCCGCGATGGCAGGCGTGGCGACCACCGCACTGGCTGTCTGGCACGGCCTCCCCTATTCGGCGCCGGCCTTCCACGCCGCGGGCTGGGGCATCGTCATCGAGGGCATCCTCTTTGCTCTCGCCCTCGCCTACCGCATGCGCCAATATCAGCAGGCACGCCAGCAGGCAGAAGCGCTGGCGCGTATCGACCCCCTGACCGGCCTGCTCAACCGCCGTGCCTTCATCGAACAGGCGATGCCACTTTGGAACAACGCCCGCCGCAATGACCGACCGCTGGCCGTTCTGATGACCGACATCGACCACTTCAAGGAAGTCAACGACACTTACGGCCATGCCGTTGGCGACGAAGTGCTTACGGCAATCTCCCGGCTGCTCGCCGATGCCTGCCGCGGCAGCGATGTTGCCGCACGCTGGGGCGGCGAGGAGAATTGAATGGACGCCTCCCACCCCGTGAGCACTGAACACGAGTTATCCACGGCGCCGGTCGTCTTCGGTGCAGAGGGACCTGCGGCGCCCGGCACCGTGGATAACCCTGCTGAGGTGGATGG
>NKXK01000037.1 GCA_004379165.1 Rhodocyclaceae bacterium
AGCATTTCTTCGCCGCGAATGCGCTTCAATTTCGATTCACCCATCGGGTGACTCCATCAACTAACGCCAATCCTATAGCCTGCCAGCTTTTCAGGCGCCCCGCACGTGATCAACTGAGATTTTTAGGATGAATGGGCCTGCATGCAGCAGCACCCGCTGATCGGCGAACGTATCGTCCGCGCCATTGGTGGTGATCACGCCAACGAAGGGGCGACCGTCGTCCGGCATCACCACGAACATTTCGACGGCTCCGGCTACCCCGACAAACTGCGTGGCAATGACATCCCGCTATACGCGCGCATCATTTCACTGACCGATTGCTACGACGCGATGGCCGAGCCGCGGCCCTATCATCGTGGCCGTACGCATCCGGAAGTCATGGCGATTCTCGAAAGCGAAGCCGGGATCAAGCATGATCCCGACTTGCTCCATGCCTTCCGTAGCCTGATCGACAACCCGGAACGCGTCGGCATCTAGTCGCCGATCCTCAGCGAATTACACCGCCGCCAAGGCAAACCCGGCTTTCGTAAAGCACCACTGACTGCCCCGGCGTGAGCGCCCACTGCGGTTCGGCAAACCGGATTTCGCAGCTTTCACCATCGACGCGCTCGACTTCACAGGGCTGGTCGGCCGTCCGGTAACGTGGCTTGGCCGTATAAACCCAGTGCGTATGCGGCGCCCGGCCGGACACCCAGGACAACTGCTCGGCCTCCAGCGCCGGCTTCAGCAGCGCCGGGTGGTCATGCCCTTGCACGACCAGCAGCACGTTCTTTTCCATGTCCTTGCCGACAACGAACCAGGCGTCGTGGTCACCCCCACCGGGCTGTCCCTTTTCCTTGACGCCGCCGATATTCAGCCCCTTGCGCTGGCCAATGGTGTGGTACATCAGCCCATCGTGCTGGCCGAGCACCTTGCCATCGTCGAGACGACGAATCTCGCCCTGCTTCGGCGGCAGGTAGCGGCTGAGAAAGTCCTTGAAAGGCCGTTCGCCGATGAAGCAGATGCCGGTCGAGTCTTTTTTGGCGGCCACATGCAGCCCTTCCGCCTCGGCGATCTTGCGTACTTCGCGCTTGTAGAGATTGGCCAGCGGGAACAGCGTCTTTGACAGCTGCGCCTGATTCAGACGGTAGAGGAAGTAGCTCTGGTCCTTGGTGCCGTCCTCGGCCTTGAGCAACTGGAATTCGCCGTTGAATTCGCGCACGCCGGCGTAGTGGCCGGTGGCGATTTTTTCGGCACCCAGCTTCATGGCGTGATCGAGGAAGGCCTTGAACTTGATTTCCGAGTTGCACAGGATGTCCGGATTCGGCGTCCGCCCGGCCTGGTACTCGCGCAAGAACTCGGCGAACACCCGTTCGCGGTACTCGGCAGCGAAATTGACCACCTCGACGTCGATGCCGATGCGGTCGGCGACGCTCATGACGTCGATCAGATCCTGGCGCGACGAGCAGTATTCCTCGGTATCGTCGTCTTCCCAGTTCTTCATGAACAGTCCGATCACATTCCAGCCCTGCTGCTTTAGCAGCAAGGCCGCCACCGACGAATCCACGCCGCCGGACAAGCCGACAACTACCGTTCCTTTTTCAGACATCGGGTCCAGCCCCTTTCTTCCAATCCGCCAGCGGCAAAATCACCGCCGGCTCGCCATTATTCACAAACCAGCTATCGACCACGAAATGCTGTGGCGTGGCATCACCAGCCGCCACTTCTTCGATGACCGCCGACCAGTGCGCCGGAAAAATCCAAAAAAAGTGCCGCACATCCGGCGTCAGCACACGGTGCCAGCGCAGGGCGCCGCGCGCCGCCAGCAATTCCAGCAGGCGCGTGGTCGACGTCGAGTGGTCGATGCAATCCATCCTGCCCGGGATGCCCGCGTCCGCGTAGTTGCCGCCGCGGTCATTGCGAATATCCGATTGCTCTCCACCCCAGGCGTAAAGCTGGCCGATCGCCTCAGCAAGCAATTTTCGCTCGTTTTCCGGGTTCACCGCAGCCGCCAGTTGCCGCTTCAGCTGCGCCAGCTGCGCCTCGCTGTATCGGATCTCGTCCTGGACGATGCAGCCATAGCCGTGGCACACGGGCACCATGACGTCGGCCTTCGCCGGCCAGGCGAGCGCGAACAGCAGCAAGGCCGCCAGACGCATCAGTCGTAATGCACCAGCAGATCGAGCGGATAGCACTTGCCGGCAAGATGATCCTCAATACAGCGCAGGATCAGCGGGCTGCGATGTCGCGTCTGCGTGGCCTTAACCTCGTCCAGTGTCAGCCAGCGGGGACCGACGATGCCTTCGTCGAGTTTGCGCTCGGCCTCCCAGCCGCGCAGCTCACCGGCAAAGGCGAAACGCAGGTAGGTCACGTCCTTGGCCGGGTGCTTCCAGTTATAGATGCCGACCAGATGCGTCGGCTTGAAGTGGTAGGCCGTCTCTTCGAGCGCCTCGCGCACCACGGCGTCGACCAGCGACTCGCCTTCTTCAAGATGACCGGCCGGTTGATTGAAGGCCAGACCGGCTTCGGTTTCTTCCTCAACCAGCAGGAACTTGCCGTCCCGCTGCACGACAGCAGCGACGGTGACATTCGGTTTCCAGATCACAGGGATTTACCCAAGGCCAAAACCGTTATTTTACCCGCTGATTTCGGCTAGAATTGCATGCTTTTACACGCTCAACCTGAGCGCCCATGGTGGCGCAACTCGGAGAATCGACCATGTCTATGTCGGATCGCGACGGCTTTATTTGGCAAGACGGCAAACTCGTCCCCTGGCGTGAGGCAACCACCCACGTCCTCACCCACTCGCTGCACTACGGCATGGGTGTCTTCGAGGGCGTCCGTGCCTACAAGACCGAGCGTGGTACCGCGATCTTCCGTTTGAAGGAGCACACCGAGCGCCTGTTCCGTTCGGCCCACATCTTCCAGATGCAGATGCCCTACAGCGCCGAAGAACTGAACGAAGCGCAAAAGGAAGTAATCCGCGCCAACAAGCTCGAATCCGGCTATCTGCGTCCGCTGGCTTTCTACGGCTCCGAGAAGATGGGCGTGTCGCCCAAGGGCGCCAAGGTGCACATCATCATCGCCGCCTGGCCGTGGGGTGCTTACCTCGGCGAGGAAGGCATGCAGCGTGGCATCCGCATCAAGACCTCGTCCTTCACCCGCCACCATGTGAATATCACCATGGTCCGCGCCAAGGCCTCGGGCAACTACATGAACTCCATCCTCGCCAACAACGAGGCCACCGCCGACGGCTACGACGAAGCCCTGCTGCTCGATCCGGAAGGTTACGTCTGCGAAGGCGCCGGTGAAAACCTGTTCATCGTCAAGAACGGCAAGCTGTACACGCCGGACCTAACTGCCTGCCTCGAAGGCATCACCCGCGCCACCGTCATGCAACTGGCCGGCGAGCTGGGTATCGAGGTCATCGAAAAGCGCATCACCCGCGATGAAGTCTATTGCGCCGACGAAGCCTTCTTCACCGGCACGGCCGCTGAAGTGACGCCGATCCGCGAACTCGACAACCGCCAGATCGGCCCCGGCCACCGCGGCCCGATCACCAAGGCACTGCAGGAAAAATACTTTGATGTGGTCTATGGCCGCTCGGCAGCGCACGCCGACTGGCTCGCCTTCATCTGATTCAGGGAGAAAAGCATGTCCGATCAACGTGTCGTCGAAGTCACCGCCCACGACCTGCCGCTGCACTGCCCGCCGCCCAACGCTGAGCTCTGGTGCCAGCATCCGCGCGTCTACCTCGACGTGCTGCACACCGGCGAAGCCGAGTGCCCGTACTGCGGCACCAAATATGTCTTTACCGGCGAGAAGCCCAAGGGCCATCACTAACGCGCCATGCGCTCATTCCCGCGCAGACGGGAATCCAGTTCATTCTGGGTCCCCGCCTGCGCGGGGACGACGAGCACCTTCCCCATGAAAGCACTGGTCATCGCCCCCTCGTGGATCGGCGACACCATCATGGCGCAACCGCTGTTGGCCCGCCTGCATGCCCGGCATCGCGGCCTGAAGCTCGATGCCCTCGCACCGCGCTGGGTCGCACCCGTGCTGCAACGCATGGATGAAGTCAGCGAGGTCATCGACAGCCCCTTCGGCCACGGCCAGATCGGCCTCAAACCGCGCTGGCGCCTCGCCCGCGAACTCGCCGCTCGCGGCTACGACGCCGTCTATGTCCTGCCGAATTCCCTCAAGTCGGCGCTGGTTCCTTTCCTCGCCGGCATTCCGCAACGCATCGGCTTTACCGGCGAATCGCGCTACGGCCTGATCAACCGCCGGCATCACCTCGACAAGCAGGCCTTGCCGCTGATGGTCGAACGCTTCGCGCAACTTGCCGAATCCCCGGGCGCCATGCTGCCGCGACCGGTCGCATTCCCGGTGCTGCGGTCAACCGCAAAAAACCGCGAAAATACGCTCGCTGAACTGGGCATCGCCCGCCCGGGAAAGCTCGTCGCCTTCTGCCCTGGCGCCGAGTACGGACCCGCCAAGCGCTGGCCGGCGGCGCACTTTGCCGAACTCGCCCGCCAACTGGCTGGCGACGGCTATGCCATCTGGCTGTTCGGCTCGCCCAAGGATCACGGCGTCGCCGAGGAGATCTCGCAGCTCGCCCCCGGCGGCTGCCGCAACCTCTGTGGCGCAACCTCGCTGGCGCAGGCGGTCGACCTGCTGGCGCTGGCCGATCTGGTCGTCTGCAACGATTCCGGACTGATGCATGTCGCCGCCGCACTCGACCGGCCGATCGTCGCCCTCTACGGCTCGTCGTCACCGGGTTTCACGCCGCCACTGTCCGACCGTGCCGACGTCGTCAGCCTGAAGCTCGACTGCAGCCCCTGTTTCAAACGCGAGTGCCCGCTCGGCCATCTCGACTGCCTGAACAAACTCAGCCCGGCGCAGGTGCTTGCCACCTGCCGGCAGCGACTCGCCAGCGAGGCCAACGCATGAGCAAGACCGCCAGCCACGCCAGTCCGGAAGACGCCGAGCGAGCCTTCTACGAAGCCATTGCCCAAGGCGATGCCGATCTGCTGATGCTGGTCTGGTCGGAAGACGAAGAAACCGTCTGCGTGCATCCGACCGGCGTCCGCCTCATCGGCGACCTCGCCATCCGCGACAGCTGGCGCGGCATTTTCAGCAATGCCAGCCTGCGCGTCCAGGCCGAGCACGTGGCCCACTGGCAAGGCACGGTGTTCGCCATCCATCACCTGACCGAAGTGCTCTTCGTCGGCGACGACCCCAACCCGCACGGCCCGCTGCACGTCACCCACATCTACAGCCGCGGCGCCCACGGCTGGCGACTGGTCAGCCGACACGCCTCGGCGGCGGACGATGGGCATCAGGCGATGGCTGATGCGATGCCGCACACGCTGCATTGACCTCGCGACCCCGCCCTTACCAGGCCCCGGCCTGGCTGCCAGGCGGCCACGCCCAGACCATCTGGCCGCTGCTCATCAAACCGTCCCGCATCGCCCTGCGCCGTGAGCGCTGGACAACGCCGGACGGCGATTTCATCGATGTTGACCGTCTCGACGGCCCCGCCGACGCGCCCTTGCTGGTACTGTTTCATGGCCTTGAAGGCAGCGCGGGCAGCCATTACGCCCGCTCGACAGCCACCGCCTGCCAGGCCCGCGGCTGGCGTTTCGCGCTACCCCACTTTCGTGGCTGCTCGGGCGAACTCAACGCGCGGCCGCGCGCCTACCACTCCGGCGACTCCGCCGAGATCGACTGGATCCTGCGCCGCCTCAAGGCTGAAAACCCCGGCCAACCTCTGCATGGGGCCGGCGTCTCGCTGGGCGGCAATGCACTGCTCAAGTGGGCCGGCGAGCAAAGTGCTGCCGCCGGCGAGGTGGTCAGTGGCGTTGCCGCCATCTGCCCGCCGCTCGATCTTGCCGCCTGCGGCCACCACCTCGCCCGCGGCTTCAACAAGCTCTATACCCGCCATTTCCTGAATACCCTGAAAGCCATTTCGGCGGCACGTCTGCAACGCTTTCCCGGCCTTTTCGATGCCGCCCGGATGCGCACCGCCAGCAATCTCTGGGAATTCGACGATGCCGTCACCGGACCGGTCCACGGTTTCGCCGGTGCCGACGACTACTGGACCAGAAGCTCGGCCAAGCCCTTTCTCAAAACCATTGCAGTGCCGGCGCTTGCGGTGAACCCGAAAAATGACCCGTTTTTGCCAGCGCGCTTCCTGCCGCGGCGCGATGAAGTCAGCGCCACCGTCCGCCTCGAACACCCCGACGCCGGCGGCCATGTCGGCTTTGTCAGCGGCCCGTTTCCAGGCAAACTGGACTGGCTGCCGCAGCGCCTGCTGCACTTCTTCACTCACGAAATCACGCCCCCACCATGATGAGCGCCCTTCCTGCCGAAATCTTCAAGGCCTACGACATCCGCGGCATCGTCGGCCAATCCCTGACGGCCGATATCGTCCGTCGCATCGGCCACGCCCTCGGCTCGCAGGCGCTGGATGATGGCCAGACCGCCATCGCCGTCGGCCGCGATGGTCGGCTATCCGGCCCCGAGTTGTCCGCTGCCCTGATCGAAGGCATCTGCGCCAGCGGTTGCGATGCCATCGCTATCGGCTGCGTGCCAACGCCGGTCACCTATTTCGCCGCCTACGAACTTGGCTGCAACTCCTGCGTTTCGGTTACCGGCAGCCATAATCCGCCGGACTACAACGGCCTGAAGCTGGTCATCGGCGGCATCACGCTCGCCCTCGACGCCATCCAGGCCCTGCGCCGGCGCGCCGAACAAGGCCCATTGCGTCATGGCGAAGGGCAGTGCCGCATGGCCGATGTCGGGGAGGCCTACATCGCGCGCATCGTCAGCGACATCCGTCTTGCCCGGCCGATGAAGATCGTCATGGATTGCGGTAACGGCGTTGCCGGCGCCATCGCCCCGGAACTTTTCCGCCGCCTCGGCTGCGAGCTCGTACCGCTCTACTGCGAGGTCGATGGCCGTTTCCCCAATCATCACCCGGACCCATCCCGCCCGGAAAACCTCGCCGACGTCATCCGCAGCCTGCGCGAGACCAACGCCGAGATCGGCATTGCCTTTGACGGCGACGGTGATCGCCTTGGCGTCGTCACCAAGGATGGCGAGATCATCTACCCCGACCGGCAACTGATGCTTTTCGCTGCCGATGTGCTCAGCCGCGTGCCCGGCGGCACCGTGATTTACGACGTCAAGTGCAGCCGCCTGCTGGCACCCTGGATCCGCAAGCATGGCGGCATACCGCTGATGTGGCAGACAGGCCATGCGCTGGTCAAGGGCAAGCTGCGCGAAACCGGCGCCCCGCTGGGTGGCGAAATGTCCGGCCACACGTTTTTCAAGGAGCGCTGGTATGGCTTCGATGACGGTCTGTACAGCGGCGCCCGACTGCTCGAAATCCTCAGCTGCTCGGCCGACGCCAGTGCGCCGCTGAAAGCCTTGCCCGACGCGCCATCGACACCTGAAATCAACCTAAAGATGGCCGAAGGAGAACCCTTCGCGCTGATAGAGAAGCTCAAGAATCAAGGCGAATTCCCCGGTGCGACCGAAATCATCACAATCGACGGCCTGCGCGTCGAGTATGCAGACGGCTTCGGACTGGCGCGTCCGTCGAACACGACACCGGTGGTCGTATTACGCTTCGAAGCGGACGACGCCAATGCGCTGGCGCGCATCCAGGCGGCCTTCCGTTCTGCACTGACCGCTGCCTGGCCGGGCATCAACTTACCTTTTTGAGGACCTACCGTGAGCGACGCCGCTGATCATCCTTTCCTCGGCCGCCAGGGAGTTCTCGACCGCGAACAGCGACTGTTCGCCTACGAACTGCTGTTCCGCAATGGCACACGCAACGCTGCTGATGTCACCGACGGCGTACAGGCGACAGCCACGGTCATCGCCAATGCCTTCTCAGAACTCGGCGTGGAAGCTGCGCTCGGAGACTGCCACGGCTTCATCAACGTTGACGAACCCTTTTTTCAGCGACATGCTCGAACTGCTGCCTAAGGAATCGGTGGTACTCGAGATCCTCGAAGCCGTGGTCGAACGCTGCAGGGCGCTGAAGGCGGCTGGCTTCACACTGGCACTCGATGACGTCATCCAGCTTTAACCCGCCTTTGCCGAACTGCTGTCGCTGGTCGAAATCGTCAAGGTCGATATCCAGCCCTTGTCGCGCGCGCAACTGATGCAAATAGGATTGAAACTGAAGCCAATGGGCAAACAGCTCCTCGCCGAGAAAATAGACTCCCACGAGCAGATGAAGCAATGCCTGAAGCTGGGCTTCACGCTGTTCCAAGGCCACTACTTCGCCAAGCTGACGATCATTGCCGGCAAGAAGCTGGACCACTCCCAGCTGTCGCTGATGAGACTGATGGGCCCGCTGCTCGGCGATGCTGACACCACCGAGCCGGAGGTCGCACTCAAGTCCGAGCCGGGCCTGACCTTGAATCTGCTGTGCGTGACCAACTCGGTCGGCGCCGGCTGCAGCGAGACCATCACCTCGCTGCGCCACGCCATCACCGTCCTCGGCCTGCGCCAGTTGCAGCGCTGGCTGCAACTGCTGGTGTTCGCCTCGGGCAGTCAAGCCGGCAGCAACAACCCGCTATTGATGTTGGCTGCCATCCGTGGCCGGCTGATGGAACTGCTCGCCAGTCAACTGCGCTCTGGCAACGCCGCTTTCTCCGACCAGGCCTTCATGGTCGGCATCATGTCGTTGATGCCGGCGCTGGTCGGCCAGCTGGTGCAAGTTGCCGAAGCCAGCGAAGGGGGCGATCCGGACCTGCTCGGCGACCGGCTCGCCGAATTGCCCGGCCTCGGCCCTAAGGCGCTCAACCGCGCCCAGACCGAGGCGCTGCAATGGGCGAACAGCATCGCCAAGGACAAAGGCTGATTACGCCAATGAGGCCGTTACAAAAATCGACACAGTGACGACAACCGCACCACAATCCGTCGCCGCGAAGCAATGCACAATCATTGCGTATTTTTAAGGTAGACCGCAGACCACCATGACCGACCCGAATGCCTTTCGTCAACCGCCCTTTCAAAGCCTGCCCGCCGGTCAGCCCAGCCTGCTCGGCAAGCTGATGACCTTCGTCGTCGGCACCCTGCTGCTGATTGCCGGCTTCATGTTCTCGGCCGTCGCGCTGGCCATCATCGCGGTCGTCGGGCTGGGTGTCTGGGGCTGGTTGTGGTGGAAAACCCGCGCGCTGCGCCGGCAGATGGCCGACGCTCAGGCGGCCGGCGAGCCACTGTGGCAACGCAGCGGCCCGATGAACAACAACGGCGGCACGATCATCGAAGGCGAAGTGATCAGCCGCGACGGCGGCATCGGCAGCGACCGCCAATTGCGTTAATCGCACCCTGCCACCGAACAAAGAAACAGCCGGCATTGCCGGCTTATTGACTGGCCCTAAGCAATAGCCTCAGCGCATCTTCGGATTCAGGCTGCCGCGGTTGTAGTCCTTGTCACCCGGCATCAGCAAGCGGCCGACGCCACCGATCAGCATGCCCTGCGCCTCGATCGGGCGGGTCTTGTTCTCGGGGAACTCCGCTGCGACCTTCTGCGCCTCGGCGGCCTTGGCAGTATCGACGTACTCCCAGCGACCGTTCGGGAACAGGCGGACTTTCTGGCCGTCGGCCGTCGTTGCGTCCAGCGGCGTCCGGTCGAGCTCGGCGGCGAATGCGCCGCTCGTCGCCAGCGCCAGGCTCAGGAGCAACGCGGCTTTCACAGTTTGCCCTCGACCCAGGCCCTGACCGACGCCAGCGCGACCGGCAGGTTATCCGGCTGCGTACCGCCGGCCTGCGCCATATCCGGACGGCCACCGCCCTTGCCACCCACTTGCTGGGCGACCATGTTCACAAGTTCGCCGGCCTTGACCTTGCCGGTCAGATCAGCCGTGACGCCAGCGATCAGCGTCACCTTGCCGTCGGCAACCGACGACAGCACGATGGCGGCCGATTTCAGCTTGTCCTTCAGCTTGTCCATGGTTTCACGCAGCGCTGTGACATCGGCGCCATCGAGCGTTGCCGCCAGAACCTTGGCGCCCTTGACGTCGACTGCCTGGCTGACCAGATCGTCGCCTTGCGAGGAAGCCAGCTTGGACTTCAGGCGAGCCAATTCCTTTTCCAGCGTCCGGACGTTGTCCATGATGCCGACCACGCGCTCGGCAACGTCGTCAGGCGTTGTCTTCAGCAGCGCGGAGATGCCCTGGACACAGGTTTCCTGAGTCTGCACATAGCGTAGCGCATTGCGTCCGGTAATTGCCTCGACGCGACGCACACCGGCAGCAACGCCGGCTTCGCTGACGATCTTGAACAGGCCGATGTCACCGGTACGGCCGACGTGGGTGCCGCCGCAGAGTTCCTTGGAAGAGCCGATGGCGACGACGCGGACTTCATCGCCGTATTTTTCGCCGAAGAGCATCATCGCGCCCGACTTCTGGGCATCGTCGATGGCCATGACGCGGCTGTCGGTGGCAGCGTTGGCGAGAATCTCGGCATTGACGATTTCCTCGACCTCGCGCAGCTCTTCTGCGGTCAACGGCGAATTATGGGCAAAATCGAAACGGGTCTTGTCCGGATCGACCTGTGAACCCTTCTGCTGGACGTGCGCGCCGAGCACTTCGCGCAACGCCCTGTGCATCAGGTGGGTGACCGAGTGGTTGCGGGCGGTGGCGGCGCGGGAAGCGGCATCGACCCTGGCGGCGACTTCCTGGCCGACAACCAGTTTGCCGGTCTTCAGCACGCCGTGGTGACCAAAGACGGCGGCCTGAATCTTCAGCGTGTCCTCAACGGCGAAGATGCCGCCAGCGCCCTTCAGTTCGCCACGGTCGCCACACTGGCCGCCGGACTCGGCGTAGAACGGGGTGTTGTCGAGCACGACGACGCCGAGGTCGCCTTCATTCAGTTCATTGACGATGGCGCCATCCTTGTACAAGGCCAGTACCTTGCCCTTGGCCTCGAGCGATTCGTAGCCGTGGAAGGTAGTCTCCTCACCGACGTATTCCAGTGCGACGGCCATCTTGAACTTGCCGGCGGCGCGCGCCAGCTCCTTCTGGCGCGCCATGGCGGCATCGAAGGCAGCGCCATCGACGGTGACATTGCGCTCGCGGCAGATGTCAGCCGTCAGGTCGAGCGGGAAGCCGTAGGTATCGTGCAGCTTGAAGGCGGTCTCACCGTTGAAGACGGTGACACCCTTGGCAGCCATGTCGGCCAGTTCGCCTTCGAGGATGGCCATGCCGTGCTCGATGGTGGCGAAGAAGCGGTCCTCTTCCTGCTTGAGCGTGGCGACGACCTTGGCCTGGTTCTCCTTGAGTTCCGGATAGGCTTCGCCCATCTGTTCAACGAGGTCCGGCACCATCTTGTGGAAGAAGGCAGCGCGGGCGCCCAGCTTGTAGCCGTGACGGATGGCGCGGCGGATGATGCGGCGCAGGACATAGCCGCGACCTTCGTTGCCCGGAATGACGCCATCGGCGATGAGGAAGGAACAGGCACGGATGTGGTCGGCGAGTACCTTCAGCGACGGCGAGTTCATGTCGGTGTCTGAGGTTTCGCGCGCGGCGGCGGCGATCAGTGCCTGGAACAGGTCGATCTCGTAGTTGGCATGTACGCCCTGCAGTACGGCGGAGATACGCTCCAGCCCCATGCCGGTATCGACCGAGGGCTTGGGCAGCGGATGCATGACGCCGGCTTCATCGCGGTTGAACTGCATGAAGACGTTGTTCCAGATTTCGATGAAACGGTCGCCGTCTTCTTCCGGCGATCCCGGGGGTCCGCCCCAGTGCTTCTCGCCGTGGTCGTAGAAAATTTCGGTGCATGGGCCGCAGGGGCCGGTATCTCCCATCATCCAGAAATTGTCGGAGGCGTAGCGGGCACCCTTGTTGTCGCCGATGCGAACAATCTTCTCGGCCGGCACCCCGACTTCCTTGTGCCAGATGTCGTAAGCCTCGTCGTCCTCGGCGTAGACCGTGACCATCAGCTTTTCTTTCGGCAGTTTGTAGACCTCGGTCAGCAATTCCCAGGCGTACTTGATGGCGTCGCGTTTGAAATAGTCACCAAAGCTGAAATTGCCCAGCATTTCGAAGAAGGTGTGGTGACGCGCCGTGTAGCCGACGTTCTCGAGGTCGTTATGCTTGCCGCCGGCGCGCACGCACTTCTGCGAGGTCGTCGCCCGGTTGTACGGACGCTTGTCGAAACCGAGGAAGACGTCCTTGAACTGGTTCATCCCGGCGTTGGTGAACAACAGTGTCGGGTCGTCATGCGGCACCAGCGAGGACGAGGCAACAATCTGGTGCCCCTTCGAGGCGAAGAAGTCGAGGAACTGCTGGCGGATTTCAGAGCTTTTCATAAGCTGGCGGCCTTCGCGGCGGGGAGATTCGAAACCGTCGATTTTAAATGAATCCGTTGCCCTTCTGTGCAGGGCAATCGTCTTTGAACGCCCGCAGAAAGCAAAAACCCGCCGGCTGGCGGGTCTGGAAAGGGCTTGAGAAAAACGTGCTCAGCGCCAGCGCGAATGATCCGTGCGGCCATTGTGGTTGTAGTCGTGCTGGCGGTCGTGCTTTTCGCGGGAAATATGGCGACTTTGCACATTTTCGGCATATTGCAACCGCCCTCGCTCCTGTCGGGTGACGACGCCGTCGGATTTGGCGCGCGCTTCCATGTTTTCAACCCGCTGCTGTCCGCGCTCCAGGCGCATTGCCTCACGCTGGGTCAGGCTGCCGGAAGCGACGCCCTGATCGATGCGATGCTCCTGATTGATCTGGCGTTGATCGACGCTGGGCGTACCGGTCTGCGCCAGGGCAAGCGTCGGCAATGCGAAAGTGATGAATGCGATGTGGCGAAAGCGGATCATGTTCGGTCTCCTGGGTTGTGGGCACCTGCCCCGGACGCCATTTGACGCCAACGCCGAAAAGAAATCAGCCGGGCAAATGCAAGGCTTTGTAAGCAGTTGTTTCGCCGGCAAACAGATCCAGGCGATCGGTGAACATCGCCGACACGCCACGGTCGACCAGGTGTTTTGCCTGATTTTCCGAGTTCACCGTGTAACACAGCACCGGCACGGCCGCCTCGGCTGCCTCGGCGAGCACCGTATCGCTGAGCCGTTCCGCATCGCAGTGCAGGCTGACCGCCCCCAGGCGCCGCAACTCGGACAACCAGTCCGCCGGCACATCCTCGTAAAGCACGCCACGTGGAATCTCGGGCGCCAGATCGCGGGCAATTTCGAGTGCCGCCAGCGAAAACGACGAGATCAATGGCTTCATGGCTGCGCCACACCATCGGCTGGCAGTCATTCTGGCGACTATCTGCGCAGTCGCTCCGTCAAATCCGGTTGCCGGCTTGATTTCGACGTTGGCCAGCAGGCGGTGAGCCAAACAGAAGTCTGCAGCATCGGCAAAGCGCGGAATGCGCTCACCCCCACCAGCGTCAAGTTCGAACAAGGCCGAATCGGAGAGTTCGCTGACCGCGCCACGGCCGTTGGTGGTGCGCTCGACGGTCTCGTCGTGGATCAGCACCGGCGTGCCGTCGCCGCTGAGCATGACGTCGAACTCGACGGCGCGATAGCCCATCGCCACCGCCAGCCGCAGGCCAGCCAGGGTGTTCTCTGGCGCCAGGGTACCGCCGCCGCGGTGGGCAAACCAGCGCGGCAGCATCCAGTTCATCAGAAGGGCTGCGATTTGCGCAGTTGCGCCTTGGCGGCAAGGATGGCGTTGCCGCGATTCACTGCGGTATCCAGCGCCGCCTTGGCCGGCTTCTTGTCGGCAAAGACCGCTTCCAGTTCTTCGTTAGTCAGGATACGCACCGGATCAACGCTCGCCGTGCGCAATGCCGGCTTGCCACCATTGCCCTTGATCGAAGCCAGAGCGATTTCCAGGGTATTGTCATCATCCTTGAGCAACTTGCTGCGGCCGGCGGCACGGGCAGCCGCGGTCAGCGGCAGGCCGCCGTAGCTGCGCACTATCTCGACCTGCATTTCCGGGGACAACAGGAAAGCAACGAACTTTGCGGCCTGCTTGTATTCGGCCGGCGAACGCCCGGCGCCGATCCACAGCGAGGCGCCATCGGCCAGCGATGCCTGTCGGCCGCCATAGACGTCATCATGGAAGGGCAGCGGCGCCACGCCCAACTCGACGCCCTTGGCTTCGCGGAAGTCAGTCCCCTCGCGCGAATCGGTGGTGATCATTGCGCACTCACCTTCATTGAAGCGGGCACTGGCTTCGTCGCGGCGGCCGAACAAACGGAAGTAACCCGCCTTGGTCCAGGTCGCCATCATCGCAATGTGCTTGACTTGCGGCAGACCGTTGAATGTCAGCTGACCCTTGTCGGAGGTTGCCGGCACGCCGGAAACGGCGCTGACATTGTCGATATGCACCCAGACCGGCCATGACGAGGTGTAGGGGCACTGATAGCCGGCATCCTGGAGCTTGTCGAGCATGCCCTGCATTTCGAACCAGGTCTTCGGCGGCTGCTCCGGATCCAGCTTGGCCTTGCGCAGTGCATTCTTGTTAAAAAACAGTACCGGGGTCGAATAGAGCACCGGCAGCGCGACCAGACGGCCCTTGGCATCGCTGACACCCGCCTTCAGTTCGGCCGGTATGTCAGTGGCGCTCAAGGCCTGGCCGTTCTTGGCCATGACCTCATGCAGCGGCAGGAAGGCCTTGGGGTTGGCCAGCGCCTCGCTTGCATCGTAGCGACGCAGCAGGTTCAGTCCGGCCGGCTTTTCGCCCTTTTCCAGGCGCGCCAACTTGAGGTTGCCGGCCTGCTCCTTGTTGAAGCGGTCGACTACCGCCTGCAGCCGCTGTTCGCCCAACGGCCCGAGGTTGTGGGCCAGCTCGAAGTCGGCCGAAACGGGCGCCGCCGCCTCCTGTGCCTTGGCGGGCTGCTTGGCCGGCTTGGCTGCCTGGACTGAAAAAGCATAGGACAGGGCAAGGGCCGCGACGACCGGGCGAAGAGAATGCGACATGGGTACTCCAGGAAAAAATCGAAGGCAACGATTATACCGCCGTGATGAACGCCGCGAGTTCGCCACTTTTTGCACCAATATGCGAGAATCACCGGATGAAGATGCCTGTTTACGCCATTTTTCTGATTGCCCTGATCCTGAGCGGCTGTGACCAGATCACGCAGCGCCTGGGCCTCGAAGATCCAGGCGCCAAGGAAGTGCGGCTGGAAAACGACGCCAAGGCGGTGGGTAGCGCTTGCCGGCATTCCGGGCGGGCAATCGAGGATTGCTACTCGATCTATTCCTGGTTGCCGCGCGCCGGAATTTTCGCCGGCTGGAAGGAAATGGACGCTTACATGCGGGAAAACCAGCTCGAGACCATCGCACCGCAGTTGCCGCCCCCCGAGCCGCCGAGCAACAGTAAAAAGAAGAAAAAGCCTGCAGCCGCTGAAGCACCTGCGGAAGTCGAAGCCAAGAAAGACGTAGAGGGCGCCGCCAAGAGCGACGGCAAGAGCGCCGAGAAGGCTGCTGGCAAACACTGAGCAGCCTGCTGACAGCGAGGAGGAGACCCGATGAAACTGCCCACCTTCCTGCACGGTATCCGCGGCAAGCTGATCGGCATTTTTGTCGTCATCAAGGTCGTGCCGCTGGTGTTACTGGCCTGGTTTGCCTGGAATGCGACCAAGCAACTGGGCGACGAAGTATCGATCAAGGCCGGCAGCATGGCGGATGCCATGCTAACAACGATCAAGGCCATGGGCCAGACCGTCACCGCCGACTCGATCCGCGCTCTTGACCTGCGCTCGCGGGAAGCCATCGAGGCGATGACCACCGACACCGCCAAGGAAATCGCTGATTTTCTCTACGACCGCGACCGTGACCTGAAACAGGCGGCTCAGTTGCCGCCGACCGAAGCCGCCTATCGCGCCTTCCTCTCCGGTCACACCCGCACACTGCGCAAGCACGGCCCCTGGCAACTGGCCGAGGATGGCAAATCGTGGGTACCGGTGCAGCCAGTCAACCGGGAATCCAGAGTGACCCGGCCGGTGCTGCCGGACAACGCCAAGGACTTCCACGCCCGGCCACCTGAATATCTCGGCGAACCAGAAGATCGCCCGTTGTTCGTCGAAATGACCTTTGTCGATCTAGGCGGCAACGAAAAGGTCAAGATCACGACCAGCGACCTGACCCAAAAATCGCTGAAAAACGTCGTTGACCGCAGCAACACCTTCATCAAGGCCGAGACCTATTTCGCGGAACTGAAAAAACTCAAACCGGGCGAAATATACGTCTCCGATGTCATCGGCGCCTATGTGCCGACCCAGGCCATCGGCCCCTACCTGCCGGCAGCACTTGAAAAGGCCGGCAAGCCCTTCACCCCGGAAGCATCCGCCTATGCCGGCACCGAGAATCCCGTCGGCAAGCGCTTCCGTGGCATCGTCCGCTGGGCGATGCCGGTCGTTCAGGGCGGCAAAATCAGCGGCTACGTCACACTGGCGCTTGACCACGATCATATCCGCCAGTTCTCGGACCGCCTGATGCCTACCGAGGAACGCTACGCGCCAATCTCGGATGCGATCAAGGGCAATTACGCCTTCCTTTGGGATCACAAGAGCCGCTCGATCTCGCATCCACGCGATTACTTCATCGTCGGCTACAACCCGGACACCGGCCTGCCGGAAACCCCGTGGATGGATGAGGCGCTTTATGAGGAGTGGCAGGCCAGCGGCAAGCCATCGCACGACTTTCTCTCCGGCATCCCGCCCTTCCGCGACCAGGACCTCAAGCGCAAGCCGGCCAAGCCGCTGATCAAGGCCGGCACCGTGGCACTCGATTGCCGCTACCTCAACTTCTCGCCGCAATGCGACGGCTGGAATGCCGTCACCGAACATGGCGGCTCAGGCTCTTTCGTCATATTCTTCTCCGGGCTGTGGAAGCTGACCACGGCCGCCGCCATCCCCTACTACACTGGCCAGTACGGCAAAACGCCGCAAGGCTTCGGCTTCGTCACCATCGGCGCCAATGTCGATGATTTCCACAAGTCCGCCACCGAAACTGCCGGCAAGATCAACGCGCTGGTCAATGAAAAGGACACCAGCTTCAAGGCCCAGCGTGGCGAAATGATCGACGGCATCGAGAGTAGCCTGACCAGCACCGCCATGGGTCTCTGGGGCTCGACGCTGCTGATGGTCGCCGTGGTGATCTTCATCGCCATCTGGATGGCCAATCTGCTGACCGGCCGCATTACCGGCATGATCGACGGCATCCATGCCTTCCAGCGCGGCGACCTCAAACATCGCCTCGACGCGCGCGGCAATGACGAAATGGCCGAATTGGCGACCTCTTTCAACAAGATGGCAGACACGGTCGAGGCTTCCTTCAGTCGCCTGGAGGAAGCCAAGGAGCGCGCAGAGGAGGCCAGTCGTCTCAAATCCGCCTTCGTCGCCACCGTCTCGCACGAGCTGCGGACGCCCCTCAACGGCATCCTTGGCTTTGCCGAACTGCTGCAGTCGGAATTGACCGAGCCCGACCAACTGGAATACGCCAACGTGATCCACCGCAGCGGCGAGCACCTGCTGACGCTGGTCAGCGAAATTCTCGACCTGGCCAAGATCGAAGCCGGCGAAATGGTCTTTACGCCTGCCGATATCTCGCTCGACCAGTTCCTGCGCGACGCGGCCGCAGTGCATCGCAGAGCTGCGGCCAACAAGCAACTGGGCTTCGATATCCAACTGGCCGACGACCTGCCCGAAAGCTTCCATGCTGATCCGGTGCGCCTCAAGCAGATCCTCAACAATCTGCTGAGCAACGCCATCAAGTTCACCGCCAATGGCGAGGTATGCCTGAGTGCCAGCCGGCGGGGCGATGAACTCTGTCTGGCCGTCCGCGACACCGGCATCGGCATCCCGCAGGAAAGTCTGGAAGTGGTGTTCGAGAAATTCAAGCAGCTGGAAAATTTCCTGACCCGCGAACATGGCGGCACCGGCCTCGGCCTCGCCGTGGTCAAGCAACTGGTCGAGCGTATGGGTGGCCGGATCACGCTTGAATCGGAAGTGGGCGTCGGTTCGACCTTCAGCGTTTTCTTCCTGATCTCCAAGAGTGCCGAATGAGCGAACGTCACGCCCTGGTCGTTGATGACCACTCGACCAACCGTCTGCTAGGAGGCACCCTGCTGAAAAAACTCGGGTGGACGGTTAGCGAAGCCGACTGCGGGGAGACCGCCCTGAGTGTGGCGGCCGGGCGCCATTTCGACCTGATCCTGCTCGACATCAGCATGCCCGGCATTTCCGGCGAGGAAACCTGTAGCCGCCTGAAGGCGATGACGCATCCACCGGGCCGCATCATCGCCTATACCGCCCACGCCTACCCGGAAGACCGCGATCGCCTGCTCGCCGGGGGCTTTGATGACATACTGGTCAAACCGGTAAATCGCCAACGCCTTGAAGAAGTTGTCGGCCCGGCCTGACCGCCACTGACATGGTCAGGCGCCCATCAGCGTGGTGGCGTATAATGTGGCCCCATGCCTGAAATCAATACCTTAGCCGGCGACAGCGTCGGCACCCCGGCGGCTGAGCCCGAACCCGAAATTACCTTTGCCGACCTCGGCCTCGCTCCGGAAATCCTGCGCGCCCTGTGCGACAAGGGTTACAGCAAGCCGACGCCGATCCAGGCCAAGGCCATCCCGCTCGTCATCAGCGGCAAGGACATCATGGGTGGCGCGCAGACCGGCACCGGCAAGACCGCCGCTTTCACGCTGCCGCTCCTGCAGCGCATCCTGCCCTTTGCTTCCAGCAGCCCGTCGCCAGCCAAGCACCCGGTACGCGCCCTGATCCTCGCGCCAACGCGCGAACTGGCCTTGCAGGTCTTCGAGTCGGTCAAGGACTACAGCAAGCACACACCACTGCGCGCCATGTGCGCCTTTGGCGGCGTCGACATCAAGCCGCAGATCGCCGAACTGAAAAAGGGTGTCGAAATCCTTGTCGCCACCCCGGGCCGCCTTCTCGACCACGTCGAGTCGAAAAGTGTCAGCTTCAATTCGGTGCAGGCACTGGTGCTTGACGAAGCCGACCGCATGCTCGACATGGGCTTTATCCCCGATGTGACGCGCATCCTCAACATGCTGCCGGCGCAGCGCCAAAGCCTGCTCTTTTCGGCGACCTTCTCTGAAGAAATCAAGAAGCTCGCCGATAACATGCTGCAGGCGCCGGTGCTGGTCGAAGTCGCCCGACGTAACCAAGTCTCGGAAACCATCACCCACCGCGTGCATCCGGTTTCGGAGTACGGCAAGCGCGGCCTGCTGACCAAGCTGCTGAAATCTGGCGAGATTCGTCAGTGCATCGTCTTCATGCGTACCAAGCAGGGTTGCTCGCGCCTGACCCGCGAACTGCAGCGCGCCGGCATCAAGGCCGACGCGATTCATGGCGACAAGAGCCAGCTCGACCGCATCAAGGCCCTCGACGCCTTCAAGGCCGGCGAAACACATGCACTGATTGCCACCGACGTCGCCGCCCGCGGCCTCGATGTTGATGACCTGCCCTATGTCATCAATTACGAACTGCCGCATACGCCGGAAGACTACGTCCACCGTATCGGCCGAACCGGCCGTGCGGGCAAGATGGGCAACGCCATTTCGCTGGTCAGCGCTCACGAAGTGGGCTATCTGGTCGACATCGAAAAACTGATCAAGCGGCCGATCGAACAGCTCGAGGTCGCCGGCTTCGAACCGGAGCCGGAGTACGAATACCCCCCGGGCAACAAGAAGAAGCGTAGCGCCCCCGTCGTCGCCCCGATAGCCCATCGTCCTGAACGCGGCGAGCGCCCCGCGCGTCCGGAGCGTGAACGGGGCGATCGTCAGGAACGTCGCCCTCGCCGCAACCCGATGATTGCTGCCGACGGCTTCGACTTCAGCAAGCCCTACGAGGACAACTCGCCGCGCGGTGAAGTCCCCGATTCGCCGGTCGCACCGCCCAAGGCCGACCCACAAAAACCGAAGAAAGTTGTCGCCGCGCTACTCGGTGGCCTCGGGCGGAAATCCTGACTACTGGACAGGGCATCACCCCAACAAGAACGGCGCCCTCATGGCGCCGTTTGTATTTGTTGGCGAATCAGCAAACTGCGAACGCCGGAATTGGCTGAATTATCGGGTTGACCGTGGCACGAAGCCAGGCGTTGGCGTCGGCGTGGGTTTCTCGGGCGGCGATGCTTCGTTGAGCTTGATGATCGCCAGCGAGACGTTATCCGCGGCGCCCTTCGCCCGATGCCGCGCCATGTCAATCAGCATCTCGCTCGCCTGGCGCGCCGAATTACCGGAAATGATGCGGGCAAGTTCCAGATCGTCGAAATAGGCCCAGAGCCCGTCCGAACACAGCAAAAAGGCATCGCCGGCGGCGAGGTCATCGGTTTCGCCATAATCGAAACGCGGATCCTCCCGCCCACCCAGCGAGGTCAGCAGCACGTTGCGGTTTGGATGGGTCAGCGCCTGTTCCGGCGTGATCCGTCCGCTGGCAATGAGATGCTCGACGTAGGAGTGATCAACGGTACGCTCGACCGCACGGTTGCCACGGAAGCGATAGAGGCGGCTGTCACCGCAGTGTGACCAGGTCATCCGCCCCGGTTGCAGCAGCAGCATCACTGCCGTGCTGTGCGGATCCTTTTCGTTCATGAAGCGCGACGCCTTGATCATCGTATGTGCCTCGCGCATGCTGTTTTCCAGCATGCATTTCGGGCTCTCGTCTGCCGGCGAAAAGTGGTTCAGGTTAGTCTTTGCGGTATGGATCACCTGCTCGGCGGCCAGCGCACCACCGGTATGCCCGCCCATGCCATCAGCCACCACGGCGAGCGCGACACCGCGCTTTGTGGCATGAGCCAGAATCGCTACGCGGTCCTGCTGTTCCTTGCGGTCTCCCTGATGCTGTGCGGCACATGCATCGATGCTAATTGCCATCCGGCCTCCTTTATTGGCAGAAGATTAGCACGAAGGACATAAGGCGGCATTAACATTGTGTCAATAGCCTTGGGGCGAGAGAATCTTGGCGGCGAAGGCGGTATAGCGCTCGAGAATGACATCGACGAATTCCGGCAGCGAGTCTTCACTCAAACCCAGTTCGGGCAACGCCTCGTCCTTGATCTGAGCCCACTCCGGGTTGGCGACGTGCTGGTCGTGATAGTAGATCTCGACTGCCAGGTGAAGGATGGCCAACATGCTGCGCGCAGCATGCCACCCCGCTCATCCATGGCATGGTGATAGCGAATGGCATCGCAAATAATGCCGGGCGGGCAACGAGATAGCCAACCACACAATCATCGGCGTTTAACTTGGCATCCTCCTCAGCCAGGTCAGGCCAGCCCCCCGGCTCGCCGAGATGCATCTTGGCGCAATAGGTCGGAAAACGCTGAATCAGCGGCGGCACGCCGTAATCGTGGAAGAGGCCGGCCACATAAGCCTGAACGGGGAACATGTTGCACACTGCCACCCGTTCGTCGGCCACCAGCATCGCCAATTGGCCGATGGCCTGAGAGCGCGCCCAATATGCATAGAACAACTCACGATGATGGCGAACATTCTGCGCAATGGCCAGCGCAATGGCCTGCACCAGGTTGAAGGTCTGGCGGACACAGACTGCATGCAGAATCGCTTCGACACTCTCGAAAGGCTGGTGCTGGCGACAGGCAGGATTCCCGACTACCTTGAACAGCATCGCCGTCAGCGCCGAATCTCCTTGCGCGCCATCAGCTTGCGCAGTTCGTCGAGTAAGCGCGGCTACGCCGGCAGCTTGATGCAGGCCGCGTCATCCGGCGGCAAGTCGCGGGAGATTTCAAATACGGAGGGAGCAGCAGTCATGTCAGGGCTTCGTCGACCAATTCTATCCAGTGGCGGACCGGCATCACGCTGCCAGACTGCAAGTGGGTCAGGCAACCGATGTTGGCAGTCGCAATGACCGCTGGCCCACCGGCATTCAGGGCCGAGAGTTTGTTACGACGCAGTTGTTCTGACAAGGCCGGCTGCAACACCGAGTAGGTGCCTGCCGATCCACAGCAAAGATGGCCGTCCGCCACCGGTGTCAGGTTATAACCTGCGGTGATCAGCAGCGATTCGATGACGCCGCGGATTTTCAGTCCATGCTGCAGCGTGCACGGCGCATGGAAGGCAAGCGGGCCACGTCCGGTCTTGGGCAGCAACTCGCGCAGGCGTTCCACCTCTGCCGTCACCACTTCCGCGGGATCGCGGCACAGCGCACTGATTTTTGCCGCCTTTTCCGCGTAGACCGGATCATCGGCAAGAATGTGACCGTAGTCACGCACCTGCACCCCGCAACCGGAAGCGGTAACGACAATAGCCTCGACGCCGGCCTCGACATGCGGCCACCAGGCGTCGATATTACGGCGCATGTCCTGCTTCGCATCGTCCTGCGCGTTCAGGTGGAAGCGCACCGCACCACAACAACCTGCGCCGTCCGCTTCGAAGAGAGAGATGCCGAGCCGGTCGAGCACCCGTGCCGTTGCCGCATTGATATTCGGTGCCAGTACCGGTTGCACGCAACCGGCCAGCGCCAGCATGCGCCGGGAATGCGCGGCCGCAGCCGGCCATGGCCGTGCTGCACTGGCCGTCGGCGGCAACTTGTCAGCCAGCGCGGACGGCAATAACGGTTTGACAGCACGCCCCAGCGTCACCGCCGGTCCGAACAAGGCCGGATTGGGCAGCACGGTTTTCAGCAGCGTCCGCTTTACGCTGTCGGCCAGCCGGCGCGGTAGCTTTTCCTCGACGACCGCACGGCCGATATCGAGCAGATGGCTGTAATTAACCCCCGACGGGCAGGTCGTTTCGCAGGAACGGCAGGTCAGGCAGCGGTCGAGGTGGTCGCGGGTCTTTTCACTGACCGCCTTGCCCTCCAGCACCTGCTTGATCAGGTAAATGCGCCCGCGCGGCCCGTCCAGTTCGTCGCCGAGCAGCTGGTAGGTCGGGCAGGTCGCGGTGCAGAAGCCGCAATGCACGCATTTGCGCAGAATCTCGCCGGCGACCTTGCCAGCGGGGGTATCGCGGATGAAATCGGCGAGTTGGGTATCCATGAGCCGCTCCGTTCAGTGCAGGTCAGAATTCGGCATACAGGCGGCCGGGGTTGAGGATGCCCTTCGGGTCAAAGGCTTTTTTCAGCCGACGATGCAGTGCAAGCAGGGCAGGACTCAGCGGCGTGAACGCATCCTCAAGACAGCGCAGCGACTCCGGCGCCCGGTACAGCGTCGCATGGCCGCCGAGGCGGGCAGCAGTACCGCGAATGGCCGGCTGCTCGCCGGCATACCAGCGCACACCGCCGCCCCATTCAATGGCCAGCAGACCATCGAGCACGGCATCGGGCGCCGTCGTCGGCACCGCCATGCGCCACAGCACCGGCGAAGCAAACGCCGGGTGCGTCTGTTCGACAACCGATTTCCACAGGTTTTCCGGGTTTACCGCGCCCTGCAGGAAGTTCCCTTGGGGAATCGCGTTTCCACCCAGCGCCTTGCTGGCAGCCTCGACTGCGGCGCCCGCACCGGACAGGCGCAGCCAGAGTTTCCCGTCGTGCCAGAACGATCCCGACACCGGCATGGGCTGGCCGCCCCAGGCATTCAGGCTACGCACGGCCTCGTCGGCAGCGCACTCGAGGACCAGCGTCGTCTCCGCCAGCGGCTTCGGCAACACCTTGAGCGTCAGCTCGGCGATCACGCCCAGCGTCCCCAGGCTCCCCGCCAGCAGGCGCGACACGTCGTAGCCGGCGACGTTCTTCATCACCTGCCCGCCAAAAGTCAGCAACTGCCCGCTGCCGTCGACAATCTTCGCCCCGAGGACGAAATCGCGTACCGCACCGGCCTGCATGCGGCGCGGGCCGGAGAGGCCGGCAGCAACGCAGCCGCCAACCGTTGCCTTGCCGAAGTGGGGCGGCTCGAAGGCAAGCATCTGCCCCTTTTCGGCCAGCACGGCCTCGATCTCCGCCAGCGGCGTGCCGCAACGGGCCGTCAGGTACAACTCGGTCGGCTCGTAGGCGACGATGCCGCGATAGCCGGAGAGGTCGAGCACCTCGCCCGCCAGCAGGCCACCGTAAAAATCCTTGCTGCCGGCACCGCGCAGGCGCAAGGGCGTGTGGCTGGCGTGGGCGGCCTGCACGGCCGCGACAATCTGTTCCAGCGTCATCAAAAACGCTCCATTTCCGGAAACTTGAGTTCGCCGCGATGCACGTGCATGCGCCCATATTCCGCGCAGCGGTGCAGGCTGGGTACGGCCTTACCCGGATTGAGCAGGCCGGCATCGTCGAAGGCCGCCTTGACGCGGCGGAAGGCCTCCAGCTCCGGCGTCGCATACTGCACGCACATCTGGTTGATCTTCTCGATGCCGACACCGTGTTCGCCGGTAATCGAGCCGCCGAGCGCCACCGACAGCTCCAGGATCTCGGCGCCGAACGCCTCGGCCTTGTCCCATTCTCCAGGCACCGACGCGTCGTACATGATCAACGGGTGCAGGTTGCCGTCACCGGCGTGGAAGACGTTGGCACAGCGCAGGCCGTATTTTTTCTCCATGGCCGCGATGGCAGCCAGCATCTCGGCCAGCCGTTTGCGCGGGATGGTCCCATCCATGCAGTAATAATCCGGCGTAATCCGCCCGACGGCCGGAAAAGCCGCCTTGCGCCCGGCCCAGAAACGCAGGCGCTCGGCCTCGGACTGCGAAACGCGCAGATCGCGGGCACCGGCGCTTTGCAGCACCTCGGTGACGCGGGCGATTTCCTCAGCCACTTCTTCCGGCGTACCGTCCGCTTCGCAAAGCAGGATGGCCTCGGCCGACAGGTCGTAGCCGGCCTGAACAAAGGGCTCGACGGCCGCCGTCGCCGGCTTGTCCATCATTTCCAGACCGGCGGGAATGATGCCGGCGGCGATGATCGCCGCCACCGCGTCGCCCGCCTTGCCGACATCGTCGAACGACGCCATCACCACCTGCGCCAGTTGCGGCTTGGGCACCAGCTTGACGGTCACTTCGGTGACGACGCCGAGCAGGCCTTCGGAACCGATCACCAGCGCCAGCAGGTCGTACCCCGCCGAGTCGGGCGCTGCGCTGCCAATCTCGAACACCTCGCCCTCGATGCTGACGACACGGACGCGCAGCACGTTATGCACCGTCAGGCCGTACTTCAGGCAATGCACGCCACCGGAATTCTCGGCAACGTTGCCGCCCAGCGTGCAGGCGATCTGCGATGACGGATCGGGCGCGTAGTAGAGGCCATAAGGCGCCGCCGCTTCCGACACCGCCAGATTGCGCACGCCGGGCTGGACGATGGCGGTGCGGCTGTCGCGGTCGACCTTGAGGATCTTGTTGAAACGCGCCAGCGACAGCACGACGCCCTGCGCATGCGGCATGGCGCCGCCGGACAACCCGGTACCGGCACCTCGGGCCACCACCGGCACACCGAGCTGGTGGCAGGTCCGCAGCACGTCGATCACCTGCCCTTCGTTTTCCGGCAGGCAGACGGCCATCGGCAGCTGGCGGAAGGCCGTCAGGCCATCGCACTCGTAAGGCCTCAGATCTTCATCGTCGATCAGCAGGCAATGGGCCGGCAAGACCATTTTCAGACGCCGCGCCAGCGCGTCGCGGTCAGTGGCAAATTCAGGTTCGCGAACAGTCATGGCGATGCCTATCTCGATTGGAGCGGCCATTGTATGGCCGCCCGCCAGGACGCGATAGCCTCACCGGGGATCCTTGCTTTCTGGTCATTCAGGCAACAAGAATTGCGCGGAAGTCGTTGACGTTGGTCCGCGTCGGCCCAGTGACCAGCAGATCGTCCAGACCGGCGAAAAAGCCCCAGGCATCGTTGCCCGCAAGATGCGCCCGCGCATCCAGCCCACGTGCCGCCGCCCGAGGCAGCGTCTGCGGCTCGACGTACGCGCCGGCATTGTCCTCGGTGCCGTCGATTCCGTCCGTGTCGGCGGCCAGCGCGTGGATGCCCGGCGCGCAATCGAGCGCCAGCGCCAGGCCGAGCAGGAATTCGGTATTGCGGCCGCCCCGGCCGCTGGCCAGGCCACGCAGGGTGACGGTCGTTTCGCCGCCAGACAGCAGCAGACAGGGCCTTTTGGCCGGAAATCCGTGTTCACCGCAGCTGCGGGCGATTCCGGCCAGCACCTTGCCCACCTCACGTGCTTCGCCCTCGATGGCATCGCCAAGGATCAGCGGCGTGACACCGAGCCGCCGCGCTTCGGCCACCGCAGCTTCGAGCATCTGCTGCGGGCTGGCGACCAGTTCCCAGCGCGATGCCGCAAGGCGCGGATCGCCCGGCTTCGGCGTTTCCAGCGCCCCAGAGAGCAGTCGTTGCCGCAGTACATCGCCAATCGAAATTGCGTAGCGGTCGAGCACTGCCAGCGCCATCGCGGCGGTGCTCGGGTCAGCCACCGTCGGGCCGGAGGCGATCACCGCCGCGTCGTCGCCCGGCACATCGGAAATCGCCAGCGTCAGCACCGGCGTCGGCCAGGCAGCGGCTGCAAGGCGCCCGCCCTTGATCGCCGAGAGGTGCTTGCGCACGCAGTTGATTTCGTTAATCGCCGCGCCCGAGCGCAACAGCGCCGAGGTGAGTGCCCGCTTTTCCGCCAGCGTCACGCCCTCGGCCGGCGCCGCGAGCAAGGCCGAGCCGCCACCGGAAATCAGGGCGAGGACGCGGTCGTCTGCGGTCAACCCGGAAATCAGGCGAAAAATGTGCATGGCGGCCGCTTCACCTGCCGCATCCGGCACCGGATGTGCGGCTTCGACAATCTCGATCCGCGAACAGGGCACCCCATGGCCGTAGCGCGTGACGACCAGGCCACTGAGCGCACCCGGCCAGTGATCTTCCACTGCCCGCGCCATCGCTGCCGAGGCCTTGCCGGCGCCGATGACGATCAGCCGACCGCCCGGCCCCGGTGGTGTCAGCCCGGCCAGCGCCGGCGGCACACACAGCGCCGGATCGGTCGCCGCAATCGCGGCGTCGAACACCCGGCGCAGCAAGGCCCGCGGCGACAGCGCGCTCACGGCCGCCAGCCCAGCCCAGCCAGGGTGCCGGCCTGCGGCTTGTATTCGCAGCCGACCCAGCCGTCGTAGCCCAGCCGATCCAGCAGGGCGAACAGGTAGGGGTAGTGAATCTCACCGGTACCCGGCTCATGGCGGCCGGGGTTGTCGGCAATCTGGATGTGCGCGGTCTGCGGCAGGCAGGCTTCGATGGTCCGCGACAGATCGCCATGGATGATCTGCGCGTGGTAAAGGTCCAACTGTAGGCGGACATTGCTGCGATCAATCTGCCCGAGCAGGCGTATTGCCTTGTGCACATCGTCCAGCCAGTATCCGGGCATGTCGATGCGGCTGTTGATCGGCTCGATGGTCACCGTCACGCCGGCGGTCGCCAGACGATCGGCGGCAAACTGCAGGTTGGCGACGTAGGTTGCCGTCAGCTCCTCCTCGCTTACGCCATCCGGCCTCAGGCCGGCCATGCAATGCAAGCGCTCGGAGTCGAGCATCACCGCGTAGTCGAGCGCTTTCTCGACGCTTTCGGCAAACTCGCCCTGACGGTTCGGCAGGCAGGCCAGGCCACGGTCGCCGGCAGCCCAGTCGCCCGGCGGCAGATTGAACAGCACCTGTTCGAGATCCGCGGCGTGCAGCCAGCCGGCCACTTCGGCCGCCGGCCAGTCATACGGAAACAGGTACTCGACCCCGGCAAAGCCGGCCTCGGCGGCCGCCGCAAAACGCTCGGCAAACGGCCGCTCGGTGAACAAAAAACTGAGATTGGCGGCAAACTTTGGCATGGCGGCAACAGTCTGTGGCTGAGGCCGGAAAGTATAATCCGGACACAACACAGGAGAACCCAAGGTGAGCAGCGAAAACAACATGCAAGATTCCGAACGCAAAGGCAACCGCCTGTCGAAGATCGTCACCCGCACCGGCGACGGGGGCACCACCGGCCTCGGCGACGGCAGCCGGACGACCAAGGACAGCCTGCGCATCGACGCCATCGGCGAAGTCGATGAACTGAACTCCAGCATCGGCCTGCTGCTCTGCGAGGATTTGCCGGCCCGCGTCCGTGCGGCGCTGCTCGATGTCCAGCACGATCTGTTCGATCTCGGTGGCGAACTCTGCCTGCCCGGCATGGCGGTGATGAAGGATGCCCAGGTCGCCCGACTAGAAGGGTTGGCTGAGGAGTTCAACGCCGACCTGCCGATGCTCAAGGAATTCATCCTTCCCGGCGGCACCCGGCCGGCGGCCATCGCCCACCTCTGCCGCACCATCGCCCGCCGCGCTGAACGCAGCATGGTTCGCCTCAACAATGCCGAGCCGCTTTCCGACGCTGCCCGCCGCTACGTCAACCGCCTCTCCGATCTGCTCTTCATTCTCGGTCGCCTGCTCAACCGCGCTGGCGGCCGCGGCGATGTCCTCTGGCAAAAAGGCAAGAACGCCGGCTAGAATGATCGCTCGGCGAATTCGGATCGACACTGAGGCATGTACCGCCTGATCACTACCTATCGTTGCCACGCCGCCCGCCCGGTCATCGAGCGCGGGCCATGGCACAGCTCGCGCAAGGATGCCGAACTGTGGGCGGAAATGCTGCGCGAGGTCGGCTACGGGGTCGAGATCGAAATCCAGCACGGCGCGGTTCAGGAAGACAACTCCGCCCTTGCTGATGCGCTGGCCGGCATGGCCTGAGCCGCAGCAACCCGCCGCTTTACCAGTCCACCTCTGGAGCGCCGCCGATGTCCGCCCCCGGTTTTGACACCCTCGCCCTCAATCTCGAGGGTGCCATCGGCGAAGTCCGGCTGGAAAGGCCCGAGCGCTCGAATGCGCTCAACGCGACGATGTGGCAGGAAATCCGCCACGCTTTCGAGTGGATCGACAGCGCGCCGGAGATTCGCGTCGTCATCCTCAGCGGCGAAGGCAGGCACTTCTGCGCCGGCATCGACCTCGCGATGCTCGCCAGCGTCCAGCAGCAGGTTGCCGCCGCCGATGGCGCCCGCAGCCGCGAAGCCCTGCGCCGGCTGATCCTCGACCTGCAGGACTGCCTGAGCGCCATCGAACGCTGCCGCAAACCGGTGATCGCCGCCATCCACGGCGCCTGCGTCGGTGGCGCGCTCGATCTCGTCACCTGCTGCGACCTGCGCTACGCCGCCGCCGATGCCGTTTTTTCGATCAAGGAAATCGACATCGGCATGGTCGCCGACGTCGGCACGCTGCAACGTCTGCCGCGCCTGATCGGCGACGGCCTGACCCGCGAGTTGGCCTACACCAGCCGCAACATGGATGCCGCCGAGGCCGCCGTCAGTGGTCTGGTCGGTCGCGTTTTTCCCGACAAAGCAACGTTGACCGCAGGCGTCAGGGAGATCGCCCATCAAATCGCTGCCCGCTCACCGCTGGCCGTACGCGGCACCAAGGAAGTGCTCAATTACAGCCGCGATCACAGCATCGCCGATGGCCTCAACTTTGTCGCCACCTGGAACGCTGCAATGCTGCTCTCGGATGATCTCAACGAGAGCCTGCAGGCGCAACAGCAAAAGCGCCCAGCCGCTTACAAGGACTGAAAAAACAACAGCCCGTCGCCATCAGCGAACGGGCTTTGTCTGCCGCCACCATTCGAGCGGCGGATAGATTCCCTTACTCCGCTGCCTCGGCCAACCGGCGGGCACGTACGGCAGCCGCGAGCTGGTCGAGCACCTTGAGGCTGTCTTCCCAGTTGATGCAGGCATCGGTGATGCTCTGGCCGTAGGTCAGCGGCTTGTCCGGCGACAGGTCCTGACGGCCTTCGACGATGTGCGATTCGACCATGACGCCAACGATGCGCTCCTCACCAGCAGCCATCTGCGCCGCGATGCTGTCGGAGACTTCCATCTGCAGCTTGTATTGCTTGCGGCTATTGCCGTGCGAGAAGTCGACCATCAAGCGGGCGGCGAGGCCGGCCTTGGCGATTTCGGCGCTAGCAGCTTCGACACTAGCGGCGTCGTAGTTCGGCTCCTTGCCACCGCGCAGGATGACGTGGCAGTCCTCGTTGCCCATCGTCGAAACGATCGCGGTGTGGCCGGACTTGGTCACCGAAAGGAAGTGGTGTGGCGAATTGGCCGAGCGGATGGCGTCGACGGCAATCCGCATATTGCCGTCGGTGCCGTTCTTGAAACCGACCGGGCAGGAGAGACCGGAGGCCAGCTCGCGATGCACCTGCGACTCGGTGGTCCGGGCGCCGATGGCGCCCCAGGCGATCAGGTCAGCAGTGTACTGCGGGGTAATGGTGTCGAGGAACTCGGTCGCACAGGGCAGATCCATCTCGTTGATTTCGAGCAGGATGCGACGGGCAAGGCGAATACCTTCGTTGATACGGAAAGTGTTGTCGAGGCGCGGGTCATTGATCAGACCCTTCCAGCCGACAGTCGTCCGTGGCTTCTCGAAATAGACGCGCATGACGACGACGAGATCCTCGGCGTACTTGTCGGCCTGCTTGGCGAGGCGCTTGGCGTAGTCCATCGCCGCGTCATAGTCGTGGATCGAGCAGGGGCCGATGACGACCAGCAGCCGGTCGTCCGCACCATGCAGGATGCGGTGGATGGCCTGACGGGCAGTGTAGGTGGTGTTGGCGGCACGGCTCGACAGCGGATACTCGCGGAAAACGTGCGCCGGCGGCACCAGCTCCTTGATTTCACGGATGCGTACGTCGTCGGTATTCGGTTTGCTCTGCGGCATCATGGCCTGCCTCGTTCGATAAAGCGAAATTCGGCGATTTTACCGGAAGAGACAGCACCGCTGCCAATCCCGCCGGCACCGGCAGTCGGTTAACGCGGGTACCGGCTGCTGCGGTGAACGCAAATAAACGGCAAAAACTGGCCACCGCCCCGCCTCCAGCCATTCCCTTTACCGGCGATCCGCGGCATGCTGAGCACTCGCCATGCCGGATTTCGATCTCGCTCCCTCGCCGGAAATTCCGCCGCGGCCGATCAAGGGCCGGGGCGCGGTCGGCAATGTGGCGCACCGCTTCAGTAGCGACCAGCGCCAGGCCGAGGATGACGGCTGGACACCGGAGCAGTCGCCTGATCCGCGAACGCGCCTGCTCATCGACCACGCGAAAAGCATCCTCAGTAAAAACGACTCGCCTGATCTGTCGTTCGAGCAGTCGCTCAATCCGTACCGCGGTTGCGAGCATGGCTGCATCTACTGCTACGCCCGCCCCACCCATGCCTGGCTCGGCCACTCGCCGGGGCTCGATTTCGAAACCCTGATCTACGCCAAGCCCGATGCCCCGCGACTGCTAAGTGAGGCGCTGGCGCAGCCGAATTACATCTGCCGTACCATCGTCCTCGGCACCGCCACCGACGCCTACCAGCCGGTCGAGCGCGGCCAGGGGCTGACGCGCGCGGTTCTCGCCGAACTGCTCGCGGCACGGCATCCGGTCGCGGTGGTCACAAAATCCTCACTGATCCTGCGCGATCTCGACCTCTGGGCAGCGCTGGCTGAGAAGCAACTGGCCCATGTTGGCATCTCGATCACCAGCCTCGACGGCCGGCTGAGCCGGCAACTGGAACCTCGTGCCAGCGCGCCTCACGCCCGGCTGGCGGCAATGGAGAAACTGGCAGCTGCCGGCGTACCTGTTTCTCTGTTTGCCTCGCCGCTGATTCCCGGCCTCAATGATCACGAACTGGAAAAGCTGCTGGCCGTGGCCCGTGAGCACGGGGCAACCAGCGCCGGCTACACATTGCTGCGTTTGCCACACGAAGTGGCCGGGCTGTTTCAGGAATGGCTGCAGTGGCACGCCCCGGAAAAAGCGGCCCGCGTCATGTCGGTACTCTACGATTTGCGTGGCGGACGGGTGAATGATCCACAGTTCGGCAGCCGGATGAAGGGGCTGGGCCATTTCGCCGATCTCATCCGCCAGCGCTTCTCCCTCGCCTGCCGGCGCCACGGCCTGGTAGAAACCTGGCCTGCGCTCGACACCACCGCCTTTCGCCCACCGTCGCCATCGCCATCTCCACCGCTGGCAGCGGCGGATTCACGCCAGCTCAACCTGTTCTGAACACTTACTTCGGCAGACGCTCGTAGAGCGCAACGACGGACTCCATCTCTTCCAGGATACGCTCGCTGGTCGTCGCCACCGCCGTCTGCGGGCGCTTGTCCGGTCCACTCTTTTGCGCTAGCGCATTTTCGAAGAAGAACCACTGCTGACGCACGAGTTCCAGATGTTCGCGGATGCCCGGCGTGTTGGCCGGTGCACTGGTCAGCTCCTGATGCGCCTCGGCAAATTCCTTGCGCGCCTTGTCAAGATTGGCCGCGCTCTGCGCATCGCCGACGCCCCAGGCCTGTGCCTGGTAGAACTTGGCCATACGCTGCGACAGCATGCGCTGCCGGCCGGAGATGTTGACCAGGCGCCCGGCATTCGTACCCGACTGCTTCTCGAAAAGCACCGTGCCCTGTTGCGCCAACGCCAGCACATCCTCGGAAGCAGCCAGCACCTTCCGCCCCTGATCCGTCGATGGGGCAACACCGATCAGCGAGTCCTTGTAGGCCAGCCAGGCTTTCTCCAGCTTGAGATAGATGTCGCGTGTCTCGCCGGCCGGCGCGTAGTTTTTCAGTTCAACGAGTTGCCGGTCGAAAAGCGCGACCGACTGATCCAGCACCTTGCGGCTGCGGTCCACATCAATTTGCTGCCCGATCTGGAAATAGGCCTTGGCCATGCGCTGCGACAACATGCGCTGGCGGCCGGCCTTGTTGATCGCAACGTTGATGTCGCTGATCTGCGCCCAGGCAGGCGCCACCGGCAGGCCAAGAATCAGGGCCAGAAAAAGACAACGAATGAAATTCATGCAAAAACTCCAACGGCAATCGGCGCGCAAGTCGCAAGCCTACCTGCTGCCGTCAACCGGCAGCCATGATGTGAATCAAGCGCTGAGGACCGCCGTTGGTCCGCTAAGGCAATTGCGTCAGGTAATGCGCAATGGCCGTGATGTCGTCGTTCTTCAACGTCGAAGTCGCGATCGCCATCAACTGGTTGTTACGAATCCCCGTCTGGTCACGATAACGGGTGATGGTGGTCTGCAGGTAGGGCAGCTTCTGCCCGGCCAGGCGGGCGATGGCATCATTACCATGCGCTTTGTCACCGTGGCAGCGCACACAGAGCTTGCTGAACAGCTCCTTGCCTTTTGGCACCAGTGCGGCATCAGCCTTGGTTGGCGGCACCGGCATACTGGCGTAGTAAGCTGCCGCCTGAATCCGCTCTTCGTCCTTGAGGACCTTGATCAGCCCCTGCATGAACGCGTCCTTGCGCTCACCGCTGCCGAACTTGCGAATCTGCTCCAGCAGGTAGGCAGGATTCTGCCCGGCCAGATTGGGGACCTCCGGTAACTTGCTGACGCCATCCTCGCCGTGGCAATTGGCACAGAAGAAGGTGACCTTCTTGCCTGCGTCGATCGCACTGCGCAACGCAGCGGGATCGGACTGAGTGGCCTTGAGCCGCTCAATCGGCGCTTGTGCCTGCGCGAGACCACTGACCAGACACATCCCCAAAACAATCTTCCAGGACCGCATGCCAAACCCCTACAAATGGATTAGGTATTATGCCGTACCACCTACGGTCAGTCCATCGATCCGCAGAGTCGGCTGACCGACACCGACCGGCACGCTCTGTCCGTCCTTGCCGCAGGTACCGACACCCGGGTCGAGCTTCAGGTCATTGCCGATCATCGACACGCGGGTCAGTGCGTCCGGACCGTTGCCGATCAGCGTCGCTCCCTTGATCGGGCGGGTCACCTTGCCATCCTCGATCAGGTAAGCCTCGCTCATCGAGAAGACGAACTTGCCGCTGGTGATATCCACCTGGCCGCCCCCGAAATTGGCGGCATAAATCCCCTTTTTCACCGAACCGAGAATTTCCTGCGGATCATGCTCCCCGGCCAGCATCATGGTGTTGGTCATGCGCGGCAGCGGCAGGTGGGCGAAGGACTCGCGACGGCCATTGCCGGTCGGCGCGACGCCCATCAGGCGTGCATTCAGGCTGTCCTGCATGTAGCCCTTGAGGATGCCGTCCTCGATCAGCACATTGCGTTGCGTCGGGTTTCCCTCGTCGTCGATGTTCAAGGAACCGCGACGGTCGGCAATGGTGCCGTCGTCGATGACAGTAACCCCCTTGGCGGCGACGCGCTGGCCCAGACGGCCACTAAAGGCGGAACTGCCCTTGCGGTTGAAGTCACCCTCAAGGCCATGGCCAACCGCTTCGTGCAGCAGGATACCCGGCCAACCCGAGCCGAGCACCACGGTCATCTGCCCGGCCGGTGCCGGCTCGGCATGCAGGTTGACCGCCGCCTGATGTACCGCCTCGCGGGCGTAGCGCTGCAACACCTCGTCGGTGAAATACGAAAAATCAAAACGGCCGCCGCCGCCCGACGCGCCCTGTTCGCGCTTGCCGTTCTCTTCGATGATGACCGAGATCGAGCAACGGACCAGCGGCCGGATATCGGCAGCCAGCCGGCCATCAGAACCGGCAACCAGGATCACTTCGTACTCGCCGGCGAGCGAGGCCATGACCTGAACCACGCGCGTGTCGACGGCCCGGGCAAAGCCTTCCAGACGCTCCAACAGCCTGACCTTGGCGTCGGCCGGCAACGAGGCTAGCGGATCGTTCGGCAGGTAGAGCGACTGGGCTGAGGTGGACGGCAAAAACTGGCCAAATCCGGGATTCTGTCCGGCCGCAGCAATCGCCCGCACCGCCTGCGCCGCGTCGCCCAGCGCCCGGGCGCTGATGTCGTCGGAGTAGGCGAAGGCAGTTTTTTCGCCGGACAGCGCACGTACGCCAACGCCCTGGTCAATATTGAAGCTGCCAGATTTGACGATGCCTTCATCCAGGCTCCACGCCTCGGAACGCGAATACTGGAAGTAGAGGTCGGCATAGTCGACCTGATGGCTGAGAATCTGGCCAAAGGTCCGCGACAGGTCGGCCTCGGTCAGCGAAAAAGGCGTCAGCAGCAGGGATTCGGCTTGCGACAGGAGTGCTTGCATCGGTACGGCTCCAGAAACGGTCAGGACCGGACGGCCAACGGAGTGGCCGCCGAAAGGGTGAACTTTACAGCTTGCGATGGGCGAGTGCCGGCAGACTGGCGCGGATTTCGGCAATGCGCGCATGATCGAGTTCGGCCATGACCCAGCCCGGTCCCTTGAGCTTGCGGTCGAGAATTTCGCCCCAGGGATCGACGACCATGCTGTTGCCGTGGGTCATGCGCCCATTCTCATGACGCCCACCCTGCCCGATGGCCAGCAGATAGCACTGGTTTTCAATCGCCCGTGCCCGCAGCAGAATTTCCCAATGCGCCCGCCCCGTGGTGTCGGTAAAGGCAGCCGGCATCAGGATCAGATCGACCGCCCCCAGGCCACGGTACAACTCGGGAAAACGCAGGTCGTAGCAGATCGACAGTGCAACCCGGCCAAAGGCGGTATCGACGGCCACCGGCGCGCTTCCCGGCTCGATGAAGGCGGCTTCGTCGTACGCCTCGTCGCCCTTGCGAAAACCGAAAAGGTGAATCTTGTCGTAACGGGCAACGCAGGCGCCCTGCGGGTCGTAGGCCAGACTGCTGTTGCGCATCTTGTCCGGTGCGTCGGCAACCAGCGGGATGGAACCGGCAAACAGCCAGATATTGTGCCGCTGCGCGGTCTCCGCCAGCCAATCCTGCACCGTCCCGCTGCCAAAGGCTTCCCGCGCCCGAACACGATCGGCATCTGCCGCACCGATGATCGGGAAATACTCGGGCAAGGCCACCAGCTGCGCGCCCAGATCAGCGACCTGCGCAATCAGTTGCCCGGCAGTTTTCAGATTGTCGGCAACGCGCGGCCCGGACACCATCTGGATGCCCGCCAGCACGCAGTTCTGTTTGCTCAAGCGCTGAGTTTCCAATCTCATTCCTCGTTCTGCTTCGCCGGGGCGACAGCCTCTTCCGGCACCTCAACCGCCGGCGGCGGCAGGATGCCGCCGGACTCGACCTTGGGATCTGCCCAACTGCCGGTGACATGATAACGGTAGCTGAACAGCCGGTTGAGCGGATTGCTGATCACCGATGAGGCAATCAGCGTTGCAGCGCCTGCTACCGGATTGATCAATGCCGCGCCAACCGCCGCCACCGTGCCCAGCTCCGGGCGGACGATCACCCGCAGGTCCTGCGTTTCGGCCTTGAGGTCGGTCTCGCCGGCCAGCTCGATTTCTGCCGCCGGCGCCTTGATACGCAGCGGCTTGACCGTCCGCATGATGCCCCGACGAACATTGAGCTGGCCGTAGACGCTATCGAAGGCCAGGCCCTCGCTGAAGATATCGCGGAAATCGAGCGTCAGCCGTCGCGGTAGTGCCTGCAGCGACAGCAGGCCGAGCAGCTTGCCCACGCCTGGCTCCAGCTTGTTGAACTGCCCCTTGCCCGCCTCGACCGACATCTGCCCGGTCAGGCTCGGATAATGAATCACCGTCAGCGGCCCCGCCCATTGCAGATCGCCGGCCAAGCGTGCCGTGCCACGCCGGATGACCTCGCCATAACCGAGACGGCTGACCAACTGGCCCAGGTTTGCTGCGGTCAACTCGAAATCCAGCCGCGTTTGCGGCCGGCTGCCATGCACCCAGACGCCCCGCCCCTTGAGGCGCCCATCCGGATTGTTTAACTGCAGGTTATCGAGCACCCAGGCACCACGATCGTTGCGCGCCTTGAGTTCCAGTTTACCCAGTGCCCGTTCGCCGATACGCAGATCATCGACTGTCAAATTCATGCCAGGAAGGCTGTCGAGTGGCGAACTCCCGGTCTCGGCAGCGGCGGTAGACGGGTTGATTGCCAGGCGCTTGAGGTTGCCTTCCAGCCAGCCCTCGCCACTGCTTTTCCAGAGCAGATCGCCGAGCGCCTCGCGGGTATTGAGGCCGATCTGCCAGCCATCGTCGCGCGGCCGCAGGGCCAGATCGACCTGATGGTAATCGCGCCCCATGAAACGCAGTTGCGGCGTCCGCAGGGCAACGACACTGAGCGGCAACGCCGCCGCTTCGCTTCCCACACCACCAATCGCCTGCTCGGGCAGGAAGTTTCGCCAGGCATCGGCATCGATGCGCGGCGTCGCGACACGTACCGCCAGCCCACGCTCGGGCAGACGCGGCTCGGCATCGCCGACAGCCAACACTGCCCGCTCCCAGAGGTCATTGCGGCGCAACACCAAGCCCTGTCCGATGCGGCCCAGGGTGATTTTGTACTGCTCACGAGTGCTGTCCGGCGCCATCCGCTCGATCCGCAGCGGCAACGGCGTATTCGCCGTCTTGTTCAACGGGTCGGGCAAAGGCGAAGAGACGCCAATCAGATCGGACTCGACGACCACGTCGGCATTGCGCTTGCGGATGCCAATGTCCGCCTTCCAACCGGCCTGGCCGCTGAGGTGGTTGACCAGCGGCCAGCCGAAGAACTTGCTGACCTCGACAATGCTGGCCTGCCCGGCAGCCTGAACCGCGACCTTGTCACCGGCACTGCGCACCTGCACACGCACCGTTCCACCGAAACCCTTGCCGGTAATTTCCTGGGCGGTGACCGAAGATTCGGTGATCGCCAGTTGGCCATTGACCTCGGTGATTTCCGGCAAGGCAGCGACCGGTTGCACGCGGTTATTGATGAAGCGATAGTCGCCACGCACCTTGGTCTGATGCAGTCGGCGCAGCGGCAGATCGAGCGCCAGGTCGAGCCGGCCATTGCCACTGGCCTTCATGCCTTCGGTGAAGCGGTCGATGCTGTCGCCGACCGGACTGCGGTCGATGAAGCGCAGGAATTCCGACGTCGCCCCCTGCGCAATGCCGCGGACCAGCAGCATTTCATCGAAGGATTCGAAATCCGGCAGTTCGACGCTCACCGCCAAGAGTTGCGCCCCCATCAGCCGGCCGCGACTGGCCTGGATTTTCATGCCGACACCAAAACTCATATCGGCCTCGATGTCCTCGATCACCGGCCAGCCTGAGGCATAATCAACCCGCGCCCCGCGCGCCTTGGCGGTGACAATGAAGGTGCCGGTTGCCGGATCACGGAACGGAAAATCCTTGAGATCACCCTTGAGAACCAACCGCCCGTCGTAGCCATTGCCGGCAGTAATCCCACGGCGGATCCAGTTACGTGCATCGGCGTTGACGGCGTGCGGCATATATCGCCAGACGGCGCGGCCATCGCCCCTATCGATATTCGCCGTCAGGTCGATACGCCCCGGGCCGTCACCGGAATACAGATAGCTACCCCGCGCCGAACCTGCGGCATCGGCGCCGGCGAACTCGAGCTTTTCGAGGCGGACATCGACGCCAGCCGTCGTCTGCCGCCAGTTGGCCCGCAACTTCAGCGCATCCAGCGCGATGTCCGGCTCGGGGAAAATCGCCGGCAAAGACAAGCCGGAGCGCCCGGCATCGACGCTCAGATCGCCGCCCTTTTCGGTCAGCTCGACCTTGCCACTGAAGCCCTGCCCCCCCGGGAAATAGCCATCGGCAACGATCCCGAGATCGGCAAAGCCGGATTTCAGGCTGAATTTGCTCAAGGTTTCGCCATCCAGCGTCCAGCCCGCCTTGAACTCCGTAAGCTGCCCCTGCGGCCGGTGGCGCTCCAACAGCCGGCGACTATCGGCGTCCAGCGGCAAGTGTGAAGCCAGACTGCCGAGAACCGCAAGATCCACCATGTTGACGCTGGCCGTGCCGGCAACTGCGGTCGACCGTGAAATCTGCCGTAAATCTACCTGAAAATCGGTGGGCGCCACCCGCAGGCCATCTCGGGTCAGCAATTCGATCTTGCGCCCGGCCACCGACCAGTGATCGGCGGCATATCGCCCCTCGAGACGCCCGCGCATGCTAGCCAGATCGAGTTCCGGCACCTTACGGCCGAGGCGGATCTGCAATTCCTCCAGCGCCAGATCGGCGATCAGCCGCCCTTCGCCATCGTCCAGATCGCCCCAGACGCGCACGGCACCCCGCCCCTGCGGCAGGTGCACCGGGTAATCGACCCAGGCACGCCAACCGGCGAGGTCTGCGTAATCAAGCTCTACGAAGAGCTTGCCGGCCAGATGTTCGAGAGCCTCATCAAGATTGCCACGGATCTCGCCACGGACATCAAGGCGCGCTGCCAATTCCGATGGCGGGGCGGCCGTGATCCCGAAGCGGTGCAAACGGCCGCGGTTGTCCAGCGCCAGTTGCAGATCCTCGAGGACCAGCGGCGGCGCCTGCCGCAGGCGATCATCCCAGACCACCGTTGCATCGCTGATGCGAATCCGGCGTTGTTCGAGCACCCAGCGGGCGAAGGCCGGATCGCTTTCGCCTTCGGTCGAGACCCCGGCCACGGTAATCCGCCCATCTTCGCCACGACGAACATGCAGCACCGGCCCCTCGAAGGAAAGCAGAGAGAGCATCGGTCGCCAGCGCAGCACCGACTGCCAGGAAAGCACGCTTTCGATCCGGCGCATTGTAAAGGCGGGGAAACCCCGTGAATCCTCGACCACCACATCGTCGAGGACAAGATCCGGGTTCAGGCCGTGCCAGCGCGCCTCGATACGCCCGATGCGCACCGGCTGGCCGACTGCCCTGCTAGCCAGGAGCTCGATGTCAGGGCGGTAATCAGCAACTCGCGGCAGGACAACATAACGCAGCACCAATTGCATGCCGACGAAGATCAGCCAGGCGGCAAACAGCAGCCAGCCCAGTACCCGCAACCCGGGCAGAACCCCGCGCACGGCGAGCAGACGCCGCACGCCGCGCAGCCGGTAGTAGGCGGCGCGACGGCCTTCGGTGATCCCGGGTTGATCAGTCAATTGTCAAACCACTTTGCAAGAAGGGGGAATTGCTCACTACAATCGCCAGAATAAGCTCAACTTTGTATTTTACCTGTTCGGCCCGACGCCGACCGACGATCATGGATACTCCGCTCGACCCCCGCTGGCAGGCCGCCCTGGGCCACAGCCGTTACCTCTCCACCTTGCTGCAGGCCCGCCCGAATCTGATTCCGGAGTTGCAGGCGACCTGGGAGCAGCCACTCGACGCGGCCTTGCTCAGCGCCCCGCTGCAGGGCGAATTCAGCGACGACGATGCGGTTCGCCGAGCCCTGCGGCGTCTGCGCCAGCGGGCGATGGCCCACCTGATCCTGCGCGACCTCGGCAACCTCGCGCCACTCGCCGAGATTGTCGAGAGCATGACCCTGCTTGCCGACATCACCACCAATTTCGCGCTCGACCACTATCACCGACAGCTGGTCGCCATGTATGGCGAACCGCTGGACAGCAAGGGCCGCCCGCAACGCCTGATGATCGTCGGCATGGGCAAGCTCGGCGGACGCGAGCTGAATGTCTCTTCCGACGTCGACTACATCTTTGTCTACCCGGAAGAAGGCGATACCGCCGGCCCGAAATCGATCGAGAACTACGACTTTTTCACCCGGCTGGGCAAGCGCGTCATTGCCGCGCTCGGCGAACTGACGGCGGACGGCCAGGTGTTCAGAGTCGACATGCGCCTGCGCCCCAATGGCGACTCGGGGCCGCTGGTCTGTTCGATGGACGCGCTGGAAAATTATTTCATCACCCAGGGCCGGGAATGGGAACGCTATGCCTGGATCAAGGCCCGAGTGATGAACAGCGGCGCCAACCTGACCAGTGGCGCCATGCGCGAATGGATCGAGGCGCTGGCACGGGTCGCCCGTCCCTTCATCTTCCGTAAATATCTCGATTTCGGCGCCATCAACGCCATGCGCGACCTGCATGCGCAGATTCGCCGCGAGGTGGCGCGCAAGGACATGGCCGACCATGTCAAGCTCGGTCCCGGCGGTATCCGAGAAATCGAATTCATGGCCCAGGTCTTCCAGCTTATTCGCGGCGGACGCGATCCCGGGCTACAGGTCCGCCCGACGCTCACCGTCCTCGGTCTGCTGGTCGGCCGGCAACTGCTCCCCGCCGATACCGAACAGCAACTACGCGAAGCCTATGTCTTCCTGCGCCGTCTCGAGCACCGGCTGCAGTATGTCGACGACAAGCAGACGCACATGCTGCCGGAAGCCGACAACGAGCGTCTGCGCATCGCCCAGAGCATGGGCTTTGCCGACTGGGCAGCGATGCTGGCCGTTCTCGACGTTCACCGCAACCAGGTCAGCCGCCATTTCGAAGCCGTCTTCTCCGACCCGGAAGCCGGCGAACACAGCCTGACCGGCCTCTGGCTCGGTCAGATCGACGAGGACGGTGCCATCGAGACACTGGGTAATCTCGGCTTCCGCCAGCCGCGTGAAGCCCTGGCGCGGCTGGCGGAATTGCGCGGCGCCAGCCGATACCTGCAGTTGCCGGCAAGTAACCGCGCCCGTCTCGATGCCGTCGGCCCGCGCCTGATCGAGGCCGCCGGTAGCACGCCCGAACCCGATATCACCCTGTCACGCGGCCTCAATTTCCTCGAAGGCATCGCCCGGCGCGGTGCCTATCTGGCACTGCTTCAGCAGTACCCGATGGCGCTGCGACGGGTGGCCGACATGATCTGCGCCTCAAGCTGGGCCAGCGACTATCTTAACCGTCACCCCCTGCTGCTCGATGAACTGCTAGACCCTCGCCTGTATGACATTGCCACCGACTGGGCAGGCTTTCGCGACCTGTTAAAGCGCACACTGGCAGACCACGCCGGCGACACCGAGCGGGAGATGGACATCCTGCGCGAACTGCACCACGGCCAGATCTTCCGGCTGCTGGCACAGGATCTGGCGGGGCTCCAGACGATCGAAAAGCTGTCTGACCACCTGACGGAACTGGCCGACACCATCGTTCAGGAAACCCTGCCGCTGGTGTGGACCAGGATCAAGAACCGCCATCGCGACACGCCCCGCTTTGCCGTGATCGGCTACGGCAAGATGGGTGGCAAGGAACTCGGTTACGCGTCCGATCTCGACCTCGTATACCTCTACGACGATGACGACCAGGACGCACCGGAAAACTACACTCGCCTCGGTCAGCGCCTGAACACCTGGCTATCCAGCCAGACGCCGGCCGGCATCCTGTTCGAGACCGACCTGCGCCTGCGACCGAACGGCGATGCCGGACTGCTGGCTGTCAGCGTCGAAGCCTTTCGCGATTACCAGCTGAAAAACGCCTGGGTCTGGGAGCATCAGGCACTGACCCGTGCCCGATTCTGCGCCGGCGACACCGCTGTCGGCCAGCGTTTCGAGGAAATCCGCGTCGAGATCCTGCGTCAGCAACGCGACTTGCCCAAGCTCCGGGCAGAAGTCGTCGCCATGCGCCAGAAAATGTACGATGCACATGCCTCGAAGAGCGTGAGCCATTTCGGACTGAAGCACGACAAGGGCGGCATCATCGATGTCGAGTTCATCGTCCAGTACCTCGTTCTCGGCCATGCCTACCGGCACCCGGAACTGACCGGCAATCTGGGCAATATCGCCCTGTTGCGCATTGCCGGCGAACTCGGCCTGATCGACCCGGTAGCCGCCAAGGCAGCCGGTGATGCCTACCGCGAGTACCGCCGCCTGCAACACGCGCGCCGGCTGTCCTCAACCCCCAAAGCCCCCATATTGCGCGACGAGGTGGAACATCACATTGTTACCGTGGGCCGGCTGTGGTCGGAAGTTTTCGGCGCAAGCTGATCGCTACGCGCCAGTCACTGCAGCAAAAGACAAAAAAGCCGCTGAATACGGCTTTTTTGCTGGTTCTGAGATAGCTTATTTCTTCAGCGCATCGCGAATTTCGCGCAGCAGAACGACATCTTCCGGTGTCGGCGGGGCTTCTGGTGCTGGCGCAGGGGCTGCCGGCTTGCGCAGGCGGTTCATCTGCTTGACCATCATGAAAATGATGAAAGCCAGAATGATGAAGTTCACCAGGATGGTCAGGAAACTGCCGTAGGCAAATACAGCAATCCCGGCCTTCTTCAGCTCGGCAAGCGAAGTCAGATTGTTCGGGTTGTTCCCGAGAACGACGAAGAGGTTGGAGAAGTCGAGGTTGCCGATAATTTTTCCGACGACCGGCATGATCAGGTCGCCGACGATGGAATCGACAATTTTACCGAAGGCACCACCGATAATGACACCGACCGCCAGATCCATCGCATTGCCCTTGACGGCAAATTCCTTGAATTCCTGAAGCATGCTCATTTCTTATCCTTTCGTGATTTCAAAGCCAGGGTGGGCGCATGATCATTCCAATGGCAAAGGCCGTCAAGACATCGTGCAACAATCTAACCAGACTTCACAAAAGCCTTACTAAGACGTTCGGTAGCAGCGCGCAAGGTTTCTTCACGTTTGGCAAAGCAAAAGCGGACAACCCGATCATCCTGCCCGTTGGCATAAAACACCGACACCGGGATGACGGCGACACCGACGTCGCGCGTCAGCCACTCGGCGAAGGCCGTATCGGGCAGATCGGAGAGTCCGGCGTAGCGCGCCAGCTGAAAATAGGTGCCGCGACAAGGCAGTAGCTCAAAGGGCGTCGCGGCCATCAGGCTGCGAAAGAAATCGCGCTTCTCCTGATAAAACCCGGCCAACGACTGATGACGCTCAGGGGACTGCATATAGTCGGCGATGGCCAGCTGCGACGGCGCGTGCACGGTGAAAACGTTGAACTGATGCACCTTGCGGAACTCTGCCATCAGTGCTGCCGGGCCGACGACATAGCCGATTTTCCAGCCGGTGATGTGATAGGTCTTGCCGAAGCTGGAAACCACCAAGCTGCGCGCGGCGAGTTCGGCGTGGCCACAAAGGCTTGCGTGGGGCACGCCATCGAAGACGGTGTGCTCATAAACCTCATCCGACAGGATCACGATGTCGGTACCGCGAACCAGTTTTGCCAACTTTTCCAGGTCGATCGCAGACAATAGGCTGCCAGTCGGGTTGTGCGGTGAATTGACGATGATCATCCGCGTCCTTGGTGAAATCAGGCTTGCAACCTGCGCCCAGTCCGGCGCGTAGTCCGGGAAACGCAACTGCGCAAAAACCGCCCTGCCGCCAACGGTTTCGATGGCCGGCACATAGCTGTCGTAGACCGGCTCGAAGACGATGACCTCATCTCCCGGGCGAACAAAAGCGGCGATGGCCGTGAAAATTGCCTGCGTCGCACCGGCCGTGACCGTGACCTCCGACTCGACATCGAAACGCGGCCCGTACAGATCGGCCACCTTGTCGACAATGGCCTGCCGCAACTCGGGCAGACCGGCCATCGGCGCATACTGGTTGCGACCAGCCAGCATGTGGCGGTGCATGGCGTCGAACAGCGCCGGTTCGGCCTGGAAATCCGGGAAGCCCTGCGAAAGATTGACGGCTCCGCACTCGGCGGCCAGGCGCGACATCACGGTGAAAATCGTGGTGCCCATCTCAGGGAAGCGGGAAGCGATGCGAACGGCAGTATCCATGGCGTCTGGCGGGTGTTTTGGAAGGATGCACTATGCCACAATGCAGGCCATGAACATCGACTGCACCCCCACCCGCAGCCTGCGCGCCCACCCCGAGCGGCGCGTCATCGACATCATCGACCAGACCCGCCTGCCGCACGCCCTCCACTGGGTACGCGTCAGCACGCTGGACGAGGCCGCACATGCCATCCGCGCCATGCTCGTTCGCGGCGCACCGCTGATCGGCGCCACTGCGGCCTACGGACTGGCGATTGCGCTCGGCGATGAAGCGAGCGACGCGCAACTTCAATCGGCGACGCTCGCGCTCTGGCAAACACGCCCCACCGCGGTCAACCTGCATTGGGCCTTAACCCGAATGAGCGACCACCTGTCCCCGCTGCCGCCGGCAGAACGCTGTGCCGCTGCCTGGGTCGAGGCTGAGGCCATTGCCGAAGAAGATGTCGCACAAAATCTCGCCATCGGCCAGCACGGGCTTGCCCTGTTGCGCCAGCTGCCATGGCGCAGCGCCCAGACACTGGAGGTGATGACCCACTGCAATGCCGGCTGGCTGGCGACGGTTGATGGCGGCACGGCGCTGGCCCCGATCTATGCCGCCCACGATGCCGGCCTGCCGGTACATGTCTGGGTCTCGGAAACCCGCCCCCGTAACCAAGGCCTGCTGACCGCCTGGGAGCTGGCTCATCACGGCGTGCCGCACACGCTGATTGCCGACAACGCCGCCGGCATCCTCATGCACAAAGGGCGCGTCGATGTCGTCATCACCGGCGCTGACCGGATCTCGGCCAACGGCGATGTCGCCAACAAGGTCGGCACCTACCTCAAAGCGCTGGCCTGTGCCGACAACGGGATTCCCTTCTATGTCGCAGCGCCGCGCTCGACCATCGATTTCGACTTGCCGGATGGCGCGCAAATCGAGATCGAAGCGCGCGACGGCGATGAATTCCGCCGTGTTCACGGGCTGGATGACCATGGCGTGCCCAGTGTCCTGCAGCAGTTGCCGGCCGGCGAAGCCGTCGCCAACCCGGCCTTCGATGTCACCCCGGCCCGCCTGGTGACGGCCTTGATCACCGAACGCGGCTGTTGCACGGCAAGCGCCAGCGGTCTGCTCGGCCTCTACCCGGAGCAGGCCCGTGACTGACCGGAACACCAATGACAGCGCATTGCGCAGCCGGCTGATTGCCACCGCCCGCGCCATGCGGCCGTCCGGGCTCAATCGCGGCACGGCCGGCAATGTCAGTGTCCGCGTCACGGATGCCGCTGGTGATGGCTTCCTGATCACGCCCACCGGCATGCCCTACGATAGTCTGACGCCGGAGGATCTACCGCGGGTCGCCATCGATGACCTGGAGACACCGAGCACCACCGGTCGCCGCAAACCCTCGTCGGAATGGCGCTTTCACCGCGATCTCTACGCCACGCGCCCCGAGATCGGTGCCGTAATCCACGCCCACTCGCCCTTTGCCGTCAGCCTGGCCTGCCTGCGCCGCGATATCCCGCCCTTTCACTACATGATCGCGCGTTTCGGCGGCGATACTCTGCGCTGCGCCGACTATGCCATTTTTGGCTCAAATTCCCTGTCGACCGCAGCACTCACCGCAATGCACGAGCGCAAGGGCTGCCTGCTCGCCAACCACGGCCAGCTCGTCGCCGCCCGCGACCTCGATGAAGCACTGGCACTAGCCGTCGAACTGGAAGAACTCTGCGAACAATACTGGCGCGCCTGCCAGCTCGGCGAACCGGTGCTGCTCAGTGCATCGGAAATGGCTGAAGTCATGGAGCGCTTCAAGTGCTACGGCCAGCAGTGAGGGACATGAAGAAGCCGCTAGCCATGAGCACGCATGATCTCTCGCGCTGGGCGCACGACCACGATTACGGCAATCCGGGCAACGCGGCCGCGGAACGGGGCACCCGGCAGGTGCTGTGGATCACGACATCAACGATGCTGCTCGAGATCGTCGCCGGCTGGTGGTTCAATTCGATGGCCGTACTCGCCGACGGCTGGCACATGAGCTCGCACGCGCTGGCCATCGGCCTCTCGGTCTTCGCCTATGGTGCCGCCCGCAAATACGCCCATGACCCGCGTTTCGCCTTCGGTACCTGGAAGATCGAAATCCTCGCCGGTTACACCAGCGCGCTTGGCCTGCTCGGCGTCGCGGCAGCCATGGTGTTCGGCTCGATCGAGCGGCTCGTTTCGCCCCAGCCGATCGCCTACGCCGAAGCGCTGACCGTCGCGGTCATCGGCCTGGCGGTGAACCTGATTTGTGCGCTGATTCTTGGCAAGGCACACGGGCACGAGCATGGCCATGGGCACGAACACAGCCACCATCACGCCCATCACAGTCATGAAGACCTGAACCTGAAGGCCGCCTACATCCACGTGCTGACCGATGCGCTGACCTCGGTGCTGGCGATTGCCGCGCTGGCTGGCGGCTGGCTGTGGGACTGGGCCTGGCTCGACCCGGCAATGGGTCTGGTCGGCGCGGTACTGATCGCGTTGTGGTCAAAAAACCTGTTGCTGCAGACGGGGCGAGTCCTGCTTGATCGTGAGATGGACCATCCGGTCGTCGCCGAGATTCACGAGGTAATCGGTGCCCTGCCGGCGGATGGCACCGAGGTCACCGACCTGCATGTCTGGCGCGTTGGCGGCGGCGCCTACGCCTGCGCCCTGAGCCTGCTCACCCACGATGCAGCACTAACGCCGCTAGCAGTCCGCGAAGCTCTGGCGGTACACGAGGAACTGGTGCACATCACGGTGGAAATCCACCGCTGCGACACCTGTCCGCAAGCCTGAAGCAAAATGGGCAGCCGGAATAGCAGCTGCCCGAGAACATCAACCGCCGAACTGGCGTTCCTTGAGCTCGTGGCGCTCCTGCGCCTCGATACACAGGTTGGCCGTCGGCCGGGCCAGCAGGCGGGCAATGCCGATCGGCTCGCCGGTGTCCTCGCACCAGCCATAGCTGCCATCGTCGATACGCGCCAGCGCCTTCTGGATCTTCTTCAGCAGCTTGCGCTCGCGGTCACGCACGCGCAGTTCGATGGTGTGCTCCTCTTCTGAACTGGCACGGTCATTCGGATCCGGCTCGGCTTCGTTTTCCTGAAGGTGGCTGGTGGTCTCGCTGGCAGCGGCGCGCAGCGATGCCTCCTCCTCGACAAGACGCTGTCGGAAGAAAGCCAGCTGGGCCGGCGACATGTATTCATCCTCGGGCGCAGCAAGCAGCTCGGCCTCGGTCAGCATCGCGACAGATTTTGCGGATCGGTTCATCGATCGCTCCTTGTATTGTTCGTTATTCTTCTCCCGACCTGGCGCCGCCCAATCGGGGCCGGACCGTCCATGACGGGGTTCGATTCATCCTGTTTGTGTCCGGCACCCACCGGCCACAAACTCCCAAAAAACCTTGTTGAGTCACGCTCACAGCGCGCCCGTATCTGACAGTGTATCGTGCGCCCAGCAGCCGGAACGCGCAAGAATTCACGAATGCTCATCCGCTCAACTCATGCCGTTCATGCTCAACCCGCGCAATATAACGCTGAATACGGTTTTCTTCACGCGCGGGCAGGTTGGTGATCTGTAATCCGATGCGCCACTGCACCATGCCACTGCGCCCCTCGAGTCGGGTGACATGGCGTACCACCGCACTGAAAAACAACTCGTGACGATCCTCAGGCAACGCGAAATGGCAATAATCGAGGCTCACGCCGAGTTCGATGCCGGCCGGCGGCTGAGACGCCGTCAAAGCCACGCCGACGACCGAAAGATCATGTGCCGGCAGACGTACCGCCTCGCCACCCAGACGCCCGAAAAACTCCAGCGGCTTCCCCCGCGGTGTTTCGATCCTGAAATACTCCCGCCGCTGCAGGCGAACGACATGCGCCGGCAACGCCACAGCAAGGGCGCGTGCGCCCCCGTAAATCGTTTCCTGAACCCGCCCGACGGCAAACTGGACGTGGATACCCCCCGGCCGACCGACGAATAGCGCACGGTCGCTGGCGAGCAAGCGGCGATTCATTTCCTGGCTGCCGCTGCAATCGAAAATGAGCAGATTGCGCTCGGGAATGACGGCCAGCAAGGTAGTCAAAAAAAGATCGGCGCCCGCGCCGAACTGGATCGAAAACTGCACAGCTTCCTTGGCATAACCCGCCAGCAGAAAGCCGACCGGACGCGCCCCGGTGATATGGAAGCGGGCCTCGATTTCGGCTTCGGACAGCTGGCTGAGTTGCGTCACTGCTGCTCCAGAACGCGCAACAGTGACGCCGTATCGTCGCGCCCCCAGCCCTGCGCCATCAGCGCATTGAGTTGCTGGGCGACGGCGGTCGTCAGCGGCACGGGCACACCAGCTCGCCGGGCGGCTTCGAGCACCAGGCCGTAATCCTTGTGGTGCAGACGGGCCTCGATGCCGGCCGCAAAATTGCGGTCAACCATGCGCTGGCCCATGACCTCCAGCACCCGCGACGCTGCCGAGCCGCCGGCGAGCGCCTGTTGCACCTTGCCGCAATCGACACCTGAGGCCGCGGCCAGACGCATGGCTTCGGCGGCAGCCTGGATCGCCGCGACCATGATCATCTGGTTACATGCCTTGGCCACCTGCCCGGCACCGTTAGGCCCGACATGCACGATGCGCCTGCCCAGGCAATCGAGCAGTGGCCGGACGCGTGCCAGCACACCGGCATCGCCACCGGCCATGATCGCCAGCGTCGCATCGATCGCTCCCTGGACACCTCCTGACACCGGCGCATCGAGCATCGCGATGCCCTTCTCTGCCAGTTTGGCGGCGATATTGCGGGCACTCTCCGGAGAGATGGTCGAACAATCAATCAGCACCGAACCCGGCGCCATGCCGTGAATCAGCCCGTGTTCGCCGAGCGCGACCGTCTCGACGTCGGCACTGGAGGTGATCATGGTGAAAACGACGTCGCAGGCGGCACCGAGCGCAGCGGGTGTCTCCGCCGCCGGCAGGTCGAGCCCGGCCAGCGTCTCGGGTCGCCGCGCCCAGACCCGAACATCGTGGCCGGCCGCCTTGAGATGAAGCGCCATCGGGCGCCCCATCACGCCCAGGCCGATGAAACCGACCTTCATTTCGCTGCGTCAGCCTGGCCGGAAAGGAGCTCAAGCAGCTTGAGCACCGCAATCGAGTCCTCTTCGCCATGGGCACTGCCGACCATTGCGTTGAACATCTGCGCAGTCGCCGCCGAGCCCGGCAGACAGAGGCCCAGCTCGTGGGCGGTCTGCATGACGATATTCAGGTCCTTTTCATGCATCCAGCTCTTGAAGCCCGGTTTGAAATTGCGGTCCAGCATGCGCTGCCCGTGATTTTCAAGAATCTTGGAGTAGGCGAAACCACCCAGCAGCGCTTCACGGACCTTGCTGCGGTCAACCCCGTTCTTTGACGCAAATGCGAAGGCCTCGGCTACCGCGAGGACGCCCATGCCGGTAACGATCTGATTGGCCGCTTTGGCCACCTGACCGGCGCCCGAGTCGCCGACATGCACGATGTTCTTGCCCATGCAGGCAAACGCCGGTTCGGCACGGGCAAACGCCGCTGCCGAACCACCCGCCATTATCGACAGCGTACCCGCGATGGCGCCGACCTCGCCGCCCGACACCGGGGCATCGAGAAAATCGACACCCGCGTCCGCAAGCTCGGCGCCGATGCTGCGGGCTGCCGCCGGCGCAATGGTACTCATGTCAACGGCCACCAGGCAGGGCACACCAGCACTGGCGACGCCCCGCATGACCTCTGCAACGTCTGGCGCATCCGCCACCATCGAGATGACCAGTTCTCGATCCGAGGCAACTTCGGCCGTACTGGCCGCAGCGGTGGCCCCTGCGTTCAGCAGCGGCTGCATCGATTCGGCACGCCGCGCCCAGACCCGCACATCGTGCCCGCCCTTCAACAGATTGAGCGCCATCGGGCGCCCCATGATGCCAAGTCCGATAAAGCCGATTTTCATGCCCACCTCCTGATCGTTCGAGCGCGGATTCTAGCCGATCGCCTCGATTTCGGCGATTTGCAACGCAATATTGGCGTCGAGTGCAACTTGTGCCTGCCGGCGCGGTCCAGAACAAGATGAAAAACATCTTTTCCCGCAAAATCCTTGGCGCCATTCTCGGCTCATTCAGCATTAGCTGGGCTGCCCTCGGCCAGCCGCCAGTCGACGAAAGCAGCGAACTGCTCCGCTGTCCGGATCGGCCAAATTGCGTGAGTTCTCGGGTTGACCGCGACTTGCTGCCGTTGCTGCACAACGGTCCGCCGGGCTCAGCCCTGCAACGACTTAAGGCGACACTGGCGCGTTTTCCGGAGGCGAGCATTCAGCGCGAATCTGGCCTGGTATTGGAAACGATATTCACAACGCCACTGGGCTTTCGCGATCAGGTCATTTTCGTCATTGACGACAGCGGAATGAAGATCAACTTCCGCTCGCGCTCGCTGGCCGGCTACTACGACTTCGGCAAAAACCGCAGCCGGATGCGCGAATTCAGCGCCGCCTTCTCCACTACCGTGGTCGCGGGCTATCCCTGACAACCCACTTCTTGCTTAATTGCCACCGACGAGCAACCCTGTTGATTCGACGGCAACGATGGCCTTGGCCTGGTTGAAGTCTTCTGCGTAACCACTGGCATATAGCAGGCACGCCAATTGATTGGCAATCGGCTTGGGCAGTGGCAACTCCTTGTCGAGCACCCGGCGTATCCACCGCGCGGTACTGGCGGCATCGGCTGCATCCGGCAGATGGGGCAGGGATCGCAGACTTTCGTGCTCGCCCTCGAACAGGATATCGATCACTCCGTTATGCAAAAACTCCAGGCGCGGGCGCCGCTTGGGGTTGGCAAAACACTCCCCTTCAGTGCCACGCAGCAGCAACGCACGCTGACCACGCTCCAGCAGCAGGTTGCGCATCAACTCAAGAAATTCCGGGTGCGTCGCCGGCGCGACCAGTACGGCATCACCGGCAAAGGGATTGATGAGCTTGACCAGACTGTGGGCGCTGTTACGCACGCCCATCCTTGCCCGGAGAGACAGCAGGCTGTGCAACCCGGGGCATAGGCCAGTCAGCGGCAAAAAGGCCAGGCCACGTTCGGCCAGGGCCACCTGTGCCTGCACCGCTGAAGCGCTGGGCATGACACCCAGTTCACGCAGGATCAGCGCACTCGTCACCCGACCGTAACCTTCGAGCAGCCCATGCACCAGCACCGGCACGCCGAAACGCTGCAACAGCAGGGCCAGCAGCGGCGTCAGGTTAGCTTCCTTGCGCGCACCGTTATAAGTCGGCAGCACAACCGGACGAACGCGACCATGGGGCATCTCGAGATGGTCGATACGATCATCTGCGGCAGACATGAAGCCGAGCATTTCATCGAGCGACTCGCCCTTGACGCGCAGGCCAAGGATGATTGCCCCCAATTCAAGGTCAGGTACACCGCCATCGAGCATCGCCGCGTACAGCTGGCGTGCATCATCCAGGGCCAGGTCGCGGGAACCATGGGCTCCACGACCGATCTCCTTGATATAGGCTCCGTAGGTCATTGCTTGTCTCCTCGCCGTCGGTCAGGCTGCCGCAGCGTGTTGTTCGGAATGGCTGGCTACCATGCGTTTGATGTCCGGCACGCATGAGCCGCAGAATGTACCGCACTTCAAGCTGTCCTGAAGTTGGCGCAGATCAAGTCCGGCGGCGATCGCATCATGGATCTGGCGATCGCTGACATCGGCGCACTTGCAGATGATGTTGCGGGCCTCGATGCTGGCTGGCGGCTTGGCAGTCGGAGCGAGTGCAAAGCGGAGCAGGCTGGCCTCCAGCTCATCCTCGGCCATCGCCTTCTTCAGCCAGCTTTGGGCGATGGTCTCGCCAGCAAGGCGGATGCCCACCAGGCGCCCGTCGCTCACCATGGCCTTCTTCGATACGCGGCGAGTTGCATCTTCGTACACCATGCCGCCCTCGGCCGAAGTCATATCGAACAGCGCGTCGATTTCCGCCATCTGTGCTTCGCTGAGCGGCGATTCGGTTGCCGCGCGGAACAAGACCAGCGGCGCGCTGCGACCGTAGAGACCGACCGTGGCGTAAGGATAGGATGCTAGCAAGCTGCGCGCCGACTCAAGCAAGGCCAACGCAGCGCCATGATCAGCACAGCGACGCAGCACAGCCACCGGGTAGACAAGACCGGCGGCAGCAATCTGTACTGCCGCATGCTTCAGTTCCGGCTGGCGTGAGTAGGGGTCGGTGCTGTCGCAGGCGACGGTATTCAATCCCGGGCTGTTCATGAACTGACTGCCCCAATGCATCGGCATCCAGGCGCGGCTCCTGGCCAGTCCGCTGCGCTCCGTTACGCGCACCACAAAGCTGCCACGGGCATTGCTGACCCGGGCCAGATCACCCTCTGCGAGGCCGCGGTGGCGCATGTCACAGGGGTGCATGGCGATCAGCGGCTCGTCCTCGAGGTTGAACAAGCGCGGCACACTGCCGGTCCGGCTCATGCCATGCCAATGGTCACGCATCCGGCCCGAGAGGAGGCTGATCGGGAAGGCCTCGCTGGTTTCATCCGCAGTTGCCTGATGCTCGACCGGCACAAAACGCGCCTTGCCGTCAGCGGTCGGGAACACTCCGTCGCCATACAACCGCGCCTTGCCGGCGCCGGCCCCATCAGGATATGGCCATTGCTGCGGCCCATCCCGATCAAGCACGTTGTAGCTGAGGCCTGTAATGTCGAGATCTCGACCACGTGTGCTTTCGCGATGTTCGTTGTAGATGTCCTCGACTGACTCATACGGGAACAGGCGATCGACGGCCGCATGCTCGAGAGATTTACCGAGACGGCGGGCAAAGTCGGTCGCGATTTGCCAATCGTGGCGCGCCTCGCCAAGTGGTGCAGCGGCAGCATTGACATGCGTGATCCGACGCTCCGAGTTGGTCACCGTCCCATGCTTTTCCCCCCAACCGGTTGCCGGCAAAAGCAGATCGGCATAGGCGGCGGTGTCGGTGTTGGCATAGGTTTCCTGTAGCACTACGAACTCGGCGGCACGCAGCGCTTCCCGGACTTCAGGCTGGTTCGGCAACGATTGCGCCGGATTGGTGCAGGCAATCCAGACCGCCTTGATTTCACCCGATTTCAAGCTTCGGAAAAGGTCGACCGCCGGCTTGCCCGGTTTCACAGGTACAAAGGGTATCCCCCATAGCCGCGCCACCTCAGCGCGATGCGCCGGGTTGGCCAGATCGCGATGCGCAGAGAGCAGATTCGACAACCCGCCGACTTCCCGGCCGCCCATGGCATTCGGTTGCCCGGTCAGCGAGAGGGGGCCTGCACCCGGTTTGCCCAGTTGGCCGGTGGCGAGATGCAGGTGGATCAGTGCCGCATTGTTGTGCGTGCCGTGAGCGGACTGGTTCAGGCCCTGGCAGTACATGGAGAGCGCAGGGCCGCTGCGGGCAAACCAGCGTGCCGCCTGAAGCAGATCCGCCGTACGTATGCCGCATATATCGGCTGCAATCGCCGGCGGGAACTTGCGGACAATCTCGGCCAAGGTCTCCCAGCCGTGCGTATGCGCGGCGATGTAGTCCGGATCAACCAGGCCCTCATTGATCAGGATATTCAGCATTCCATTGAACAGGGCGATGTCGGTACCCGGTTTGATCGGCAAATGCAGATCAGCAATTTCTGCAGTCTCAGATCGACGCGGATCGACGAGAATGATTTTCAGTGCCGGATTGGCTGCTCGTGCATCCTCTATATAGCGGAACAGGATCGGATGGGCCACGGCCGGGTTGGCGCCGGCAATCAGAATCACCCCCGCATCGGCGATATCAGCGTAGCAGGCGGGGGGGGCATCGGCCCCCAGGGTCTGCTTGTAGCCGGCAACCGCTGACGACATGCACAGACGGGAGTTCGTATCGACATTGTTAGTGCCGATCAACCCCTTCGCCAGTTTGTTGAAGACGTAGTAGTCCTCGGTCATCAATTGCCCGGAGATATAGAAAGCAACGGCATCCGGCCCGTGAGCCCGGATCAGCTTGGCAAATCGCTCTGCTGCAGTATCGAGTGCCGCGTTCCAGGTAATTCGTTGGGGCTCCTGATCGCGTCCTGGGCGAAGCGCCGGAAATTTGAGGCGATACTCCTCACGCGCGGTCAGGTGCAGCGTCGCCCCCTTGGTGCAGAGGCGACCAAAATTGGCAGGATGCTCGGGATCACCACGCACACCGGTGATGCGCCCATCCTCGGTTTCGATGAGGACGCCGCAGCCGACGCCGCAGTAACAACAGGTAGATTTGATGGTCTGGCTCATGATTTTCCTTTGGCATTGCTTAAGCAACAGCGATGCCATCCCGAAAAGTCATGGACTTGACGTAAAAAAGGGAAATCCGCCATGCGAATCTCCCTTCATTGGTGCATCACATCCTGGCGACGTACCTATTTGATGCGTTGCAGCTTTGGCCGCCCAGCTTCGGGGCGTATGGGTGCTGGATCGGTGGGCGGCTCGCCATCGGGAGATCCTTCAAGCGTCAATGCTGCATCGCCCGCAGGATCGACTTCAAAGGCCATGCCGGCACCGTTTTCCCGCGCATAAATCGCCGTCACCTGGCCGACAGGAATCGATAAATCGCGTGCCACGCCACCGAAGCGGGCCTGAAATTCGACGTATTCGTTGCCAATCTGCAGCTTATTGGTCGCGGTCCGTCCCAGATTGAGGACAATCTGATCATCGCGGACGAATTCGCGCGGCACACGGGTACGTTCGTCGACCTGCACGGCGATGTAGGGGGTGAAGCCGTTATCACAGCACCACTCCCAGATCGCCCGGAGCAGGTAGGGTTTGGTCGACGGCAGTTCCATGCCTTACTTGCGCATTGCCTTCTCAGACGGCGTCAGGGCATCGATGAAGCCCTGACGGCTGAAAATCCGCTCGGCGTACTTCATCAGCGGCGCAGCGGCCTTGCCGAGATCAATCCCGTAGTGATCGAGACGCCAAAGCAACGGGGCAATGGCCACGTCAAGCATCGAAAACTCGTCGCCGAGCATGAATTTCTGCTTGTTGAAGATCGGAATGATCTCGGTCAGGCGAGCACGAATTTCTTGGCGAGCCTTGTCGGCCGCCTTGCTGTTCTTTTCCAGCACTTCCATGTGCGAGAAGATTTCGCGCTCCATGCCGATCAGCAACTGACGGGCACGGGCGCGCATGATCGGGTCCGCCGGCATCAACTGCGGATGCGGAAAACGCTCGTCGATGTACTCGTTGATGATGTTCGGCTCGAACAGGACGAGGTCGCGCTCGACCAGCACCGGCACGCGGTTGTGCGGATTGATCGCCGCCATTTCTTCCGGCTTGTTGAAGAGATCGACATCAATCACCTGAAAATCCATGCCCTTTTCGAACAGGACAATTCGGCAGCGATGACTAAAGGGGCAGGTCGTGCCCGAATAGAGGTTCATCATTGTGGGTCACCTTAAAATGAGATTCGGCATCGGGGGCTGGCCGAAGCCGAACCCGCGATGCCGTTAGCTGATCCAGTCAGGATCAGTGAATGTCTTTCCAGTATTCTTTCTTCAGGGCGTAGGCCACGACGAAGAGCAGACCGAGGAAGGCCAGCACGAACATACCCAGCGTGCGGCGGAATTCCTGCTGCGGCTCGCCCATCCAGACCATGAAGCCGACGAGATCGGAAATTGCCTTGTCGTACTCGGCCGGCGGCATGGTACCCGGGACAGCTATTTCAAGCTTGTGTGTCTCATGGTTCATCACCTGCTGGCCCTGCAGGCCGTAGAGGATGTGCGGCATGCCGACATTCTCGAAGACCACGTTGTTCCAGCCTGTCGGGCGGTTCGGGTCACGGTAGAAGGAACGCAGATAGGTGTAGAGCCAATCAGCGCCGGCGCCGGCATTGCCAGCCTCACCACGGGCACGGGCGAGGATGGTCAGATCCGGCGGCGTGGCACCGAACCAGAGCTTCTGCTCATCCGAGCGGGCGGCGACAGCCATCAACCCACCGATCTTGTCGGAGGTGAACATCAGGTTATCTTTCACCTGCTGCTCGGTCAGGCCGAGATCCATCAGGTTCTTGTAGCGCATGTAGGAAGCGCCGTGGCAGTTCAGGCAGTAATTGACGAACAGCTTGGCGCCGTTCTGCAACGCTGCCTTGTCGCTCACCGAACCCGGCCACTTGTCGAGGTGCACGTTGCCACCGCTGGCGAAAGCCATCAGCGGTGCAAAGAGCAATGCAATCAGGAATTTTTTCATTTTAGGCATCCTCTCACTTCATCGTGACACGTTCGGGAACCGGCTTGAACTTGTCCATGCGCGACCACCAGGGCATCGCAAGGAAGAAGCCGAAGTAGAAGACCGAACAAACCTGCGACACCAGTTCGCCCATCGGCGACGGCGACAGCGTACCGAGGTAACCGAGGATGAAGAAGCAGATCACGAAGATGGTGATCATGACCTTGGTGATCGGGCCGCGGTAGCGGATCGACTTCACCGGGCTGCGATCCAGCCAAGGCAGGAAGGCAAAGATCACGACCGACGCCCCCATGGCGACTACGCCCCAGAACTTGGCATCGAGACCAAAGAAGTTCCAGACCACAGCACGCAGGATGGAGTAGAACGGCGTGAAGTACCAGACCGGAGCAATGTGCGGCGGGGTCTTCAGCGGGTCAGCCGGATAGAAATTCGGCGTTTCGAGGAAGTAACCTCCACCCTCCGGCGCAAAGAACATCACCGCAGAGAAGACCATCAGGAAGACGACGACGCCGACGATGTCCTTGACCGTGTAGTACGGGTGGAAGGGGATACCATCACGCGGAATACCGTTCTCGTCCTTGTTGGCCTTGATTTCTACACCGTCCGGGTTGTTGGAACCAGTTTCGTGCAGCGCCAGAACGTGGGCGGCGACCAGACCGATCAGCACCAGCGGGAAGGCAATGACATGGAAGGAGAAGAAGCGGTTCAGGGTCGCATCACCAACGACGAAGTCACCACGAATGATGATCGACAGGTCGTTACCGATGACAGGAATCGCGCCAAAGAGGTTGACGATCACCTGGGCGCCCCAGAAGGACATCTGACCCCACGGCAGCAGGTAGCCGAAGAAGGCTTCGCCCATCAGCACCAGGAAGATACCGACGCCAAACAGCCAGGTCAGCTCACGCGGCTTGCGATACGAACCGTAGATCAGACCACGGAACATGTGCAGGTAAACCACGATGAAGAACGCCGACGCACCAGTGGAGTGCATGTAGCGGATCAGCCAGCCTCCCGGCACGTCGCGCATGATGTACTCGACGGAGGCGAAGGCGATGGGCACGCCATTGGCGTTCAGCGCTGCATCCGGCTTGTAATGCATCACGAGGAAGATACCCGTAACAATCTGGATGACCAGAACCAGCAGGGCGAGCGAGCCGAAGAAATACCAGAAGTTGAAGTTCTTCGGTGCGTAGTACTCGGAAAGGTGTCCCTTCCACATCGACGTAGCGGGGAAACGGGCATCTACCCACTCCAGCAGGTTACCGCCGAGCGAGCCGTCCGACTTGTACTTTTCAAAAGTGCCACCAGCCATGTTAAGCCCCCTTCTTGTCTTCGCCGATCAGGATACGGGTATCAGACAGATACACGTGCGGCGGAACTTCGAGATTGGTCGGTGCAGGCTTTGCCTTGAAGACGCGGCCAGCGAAGTCGAAGGTGGAACCGTGGCAGGGGCAAAGGAAGCCGCCCAGCCAGTCGCCGGCCATGCCTTCTTCGGCGCCCTTCTTGAACTTGCTCGACGGCGAGCAACCCAGGTGGGTGCAAATACCGACGACCACCAGCATTTCCGGCTTGATCGAACGGGTTTCGTTCTTGGCATACTCGGGCTGCTGGTTCTTTTCAGACTTCGGATCAGCGACCTGGTCGGCGAGTTTGGGCAGCGTTTCGAGCATATCCTTGGTGCGGTTGATGATCCACACCGGCTTGCCGCGCCACTCGACGGTCATCATCTCGCCGGCTTCAAGCTTGCTGACATCGACTTCGACCGGTGCGCCTGCTGCTTTGGCGCGCTCGGACGGAAGCAAGCTGGAGACGAACGGCACGAGGGCTGCAACAGCACCCGCCCCGCCCACGGCTGCGGTTGCTACGACAAGACGCCGCCGCCCGCAGTCCACTTTTCCTTGATTGCTCATAACGCTGACCCCTAAAGGAATTGGATGGGATTAAAAACAAAACGCTAAATTATACGCCATTGGAACTCTCGTTAAAAGCTGATGTCAGCCCGTCGACACTTTGCGCTCACGAAGCGCCTGCGCAAGCGTACCGCTATCGACATACTCAAGTTCGCCGCCAACCGGCACGCCACGGGCGATACGGGTCACCTCGACGCCCTTTTGACGGAGCATGGTGCTGATGTAATGGGCGGTCGCCTCGCCCTCATTCGTAAAATTGGTGGCCAGGATGACCTCACGGACTTCGCCATCCAGCGCCCGTGCCAGCAAGCGCTCCAGCGCCAACTCGCGTGAGCCGACGCCCTCCAGCGGGGAAATTCGCCCCATCAGCACATAGTAGAGACCTTGATAGGCGAGCGTCTGCTCCATCATGTTCATATCGACGGGCGTCTCGACCACACACAACTGCGTACGGTCACGCTTTGGCGAAAGGCAGCGTTCGCAGACCTCCGCCTCGCAAAAGGTATTGCAACGCTGGCAGTGCCGGATCGCGTCCAGTGCATGCAGCAATGCGCCACCAAGGCGCCTTGCCCCCGCCCGGTCGTGTTGCAGCAGGTGGTAGGCCATGCGTTGCGCTGACTTGGGGCCAATACCCGGCAGGCAGCGCAAGGCCTCGATCAGCCCATCGAGGCCGCTCGGGTTCATCAAAACGGCAGCTTGAAGCCCGGCGGCAGATTCAAACCGGACGTGAAGCCAGCCATCTTCTCCTGTGAGAGCGCTTCGCCACGACGAACGGCATCATTGACAGCCGCCGCCAGCAAATCCTCAAGCATCTCGCGATCATCCATCACCGACGGATCGATGCTGACGCGCCGAACGTCGTGAGAACAGGTCATGACGACCTTGACCATGCCGGCACCGGCCTGGCCTTCAACCTCCATTTGCGCAAGTTGCTCCTGCGCCTTCTTCATATTGTCCTGCATTGCCTGAGCCTGTTTCATCAGCCCGGCCAAGCCGCCCTTCATCATGAGGTTTCTCCGCTATACGATAGGTTTGATGGATGAATCAATGAGTGACGCATCGAACACTTCGATCACGTCACGCACAAAATTGTCCTGCTCGATTGCGGCCACGGCCTTGTCCTGACGGGCCTGGCGCTCCCGCCCGGCAGTCGCAGCAGGCGTTTCCGCCTCGACATCGGCCAATTCAAAGCGCAACAGAATGGGGCGTCCAAAGTAGTCGCTCAACGCTTGCTGTAAACGATCAGGCGACGGTTTCATCTGCAGGTGGCCATGCGTGGGTGGCAATCGCAAAAGGCAGTCACTCTCACCCAGTCGACGCAATTCACAATGCTGAGCTAGCTCCCTGGCCAGCCCCGAAAGATTCAAGTTGGCAACAATATCCCGCCAATTGGTGGCTGCTGCGGTCAACCCGGATTTTTGCCGAATTTCCGCATTGGAGGTTGTTGCTGGTGAAGCCTCGGCTTCCCTATCCGGCGGTGGCTGCAAAATGGCCCGAGCGACAGGCTGCGCAGTGTGCGCATACTGCCCAGCAACATGAACCGGGCGGCTTGGAATCGACGCAATCACGTCGGCAACCGAACTCGGCCGGAACGCATGCAGTCGCAACAAGGTCATTACAAAACCGGCATACTCGTCCGGGGCTGACGACAACTCGTTACGGCCATGGCAAACGATCTGGTAGGCAAGCTGAACAAACTCCGGCGTGAGCGCCGAGCACAGTGCCAGCAATCGGGAACGATCCGGATCATCGTCATCCAGCGCCGCCGGCACACACTGAACGATCTGGATACGCGTCAGTAAGCCAGCAAGTTCCTGCAGCGTGGCGGAGAAGGAGAGACTGCGCACAGACAAATCGGCCGCAACAGATAACATCGCGGCGGCATCGCCTGCCACGAGTGCATCCAGGATGCCGAACAGAAAATCCTGATCGACCGTACCCAGCATTGTGCGAACCTGTGATTCATCCACCTTGCCGGCACCATGCGCGATTGCCTGATCGAGCAGCGACAAGGCGTCACGCATACTCCCGGCAGCCGAGCGTGCTATCAGGGAGAGCGCCGAAGCCTCATGAGGAAGACCTTCAGCCTGCAGGATGTGCGCAAGATGGGCGGAAATGGCCATTGCAGGCATCTGCTTCAGATTGAACTGAAGGCAGCGGGACAATACGGTCACCGGGATTTTCTGCGGGTCGGTCGTCGCGAGAATGAATTTAACGTGCTCCGGCGGCTCCTCCAGGGTCTTCAGCATCGCATTGAAGGCTGAATTCGAGAGCATATGCACTTCGTCAATCACATATACCTTGAAGCGCCCGCGGGTAGGGGCATACACCGCGTTTTCCAACAGCTGTCGCATCTCATCGACACGAGTATTGGTCGCCGCATCGACTTCGAGCAAGTCTACGAAACGGCCGGAATCGATCTCAAGGCAAGCGGAACACTTCCCGCAGGGCGTTGCGGTGATCCCTGTCTCACAGTTCAGGGACTTGGCAAGAATGCGCGCGATGGTCGTCTTGCCGACGCCACGGGTGCCAGTGAACAGATAGGCATGGTGGAGACGTTGCTCGGTCAGCGCATGCGTCAATGCACGCACCACATGTTCCTGACCAACCAGCGTAGAAAAATTGCGCGGCCGCCACTTGCGCGCAAGTACCTGATAACTCATGCGCCCCACACCAAAGCAAGAAATGAAAGTGGCGAGCCTAACCCCCGGCACTTGCAGTAAACGGCTGTGGCTGCTTCCTTCCGGACCTGACCAGGTTCACCATCCTGCAATGCGGGGAGACCCGCCGAAGCGAATTCTAACATAGCCAACCATGGCACCACGGGGATTTCTGCCGTGATTTGTTCGTAAGCCCCAACGTAAAAAACCCCTCTTAGCGTGAGCAGAGAGGGGTTTTTTGATTGGGTGTCTGGCGTTGACCTACTTTCGCGAGCGAGGTGCTCACTATCATTGGCGCGTTGCTGTTTCACGGTCCTGTTCGGGATGGGAAGGGGTGGTACCAGCAGGCTATTGACGCCAGACGTAACTTGTATGTTTGTCGTGTGGTGCGGCAAACGCAAAATGGGGTAGAAGGTTGTTGGTTGTGATTGTTGTTATGAGTTGTTGTAGTGATCCAAGGTTATAGGATCAAGCCGTACGGGCAATTAGTACTGGTTAGCTTAACGCATTACTGCGCTTCCACACCCAGCCTATCAACGTCGTGGTCTTCGACGACCCTTCAAGGAGTTCAAGACTCCGGGATATCTCATCTTAAGGCAAGTTTCACGCTTAGATGCTTTCAGCGTTTATCTCTTCCGAACATAGCTACCCGGCGATACGACTGGCGTCATAACCGGTACACCAGAGGTTCGTCCACTCCGGTCCTCTCGTACTAGGAGCAGCCCCCTTCAAATATCCAGCGCCCACGGCAGATAGGGACCAAACTGTCTCACGACGTTTTAAACCCAGCTCACGTACCTCTTTAAATGGCGAACAGCCATACCCTTGGGACCGGCTACAGCCCCAGGATGAGATGAGCCGACATCGAGGTGCCAAACACCGCCGTCGATATGAACTCTTGGGCGGTATCAGCCTGTTATCCCCAGAGTACCTTTTATCCGTTGAGCGATGGCCCTTCCATACAGAACCACCGGATCACTATGACCTGCTTTCGCACCTGCTCGACTTGTGGGTCTCGCAGTTAAGCACGCTTTTGCCATTGCACTATCAGCTCGATTTCCGACCGAGCCCTGCGCCGCGAATTCTCGACGGTCAAGCTGGAGATCACGACCGCCATCGCAGCCGTCAAGAACATCAACGCAAAGCTCAACCGCCTTTCTGAATTCAGCGACAGCAATCTCCTCGACAAGATGTTGGAGAAGACCGGCGAATTCATAGAAGCCCTCGAAGACCGATTCGAATGGCTTGAGTTG
>NKXK01000038.1 GCA_004379165.1 Rhodocyclaceae bacterium
TGTCGGTTTGCCAGGAAGCAGATGCGCAATCCGTAACCATTGTTTGTCGTTCAACATCAGTCGATCCATGACTTACACCCAAATTCCAGGATGTAAACACAAATCGGCTACTGTGAACAGGCCCTAGGGAGTTGGGGCGGACTACTGGGCTTCGCCCTGACTTCGCGAATACGCTCCGCCGCTTGGTCGAGAAGGTGGGCGTACTTGCGTGCCTCCCTAGCGGCTTCGCGGTGGTCGCTGGTTCGAAGCGAGAAGCGGACGTATCCGTTCTTGCCTACCTTCGCTTCGATGGAGTCCAGAAATGCCATGCTTCCTGGCTTGAGCGGTTCCGGGGCGCGGCGCCGAAACCAATAAACACTACCTTTGCGCTCGGTGTATGGCACGTTATCGGGCTCCATTTGAGCCACAGTTTGAGCCACACCTTTGAGCCTTGAAACCCTATCGTTATCGGACTTTCTAGCCATAACAATAGTTTAAGTGTTTTTGGTGGTGATGGGCAGAAAATGGATTTGCCGCAACCACCATCAAAAAATCAATAACTTACACACCATCTGGCACCTTCATGTAGTGTAGCTTGTGTGAAAGTCAAAGCGCAAGGGATGTCATAGCGAATCAAGGATCGACATCTTCTGAATCTCATATTCTTTGTTGGTGTGTTCCCGTGTTGTCGAAGGCTCCACTTCAGCAAACGTCGCGCTGAACTGTCGGGGGCTGCTGTGCCTCAGTAGTTGCCACTCCGGGATGATTTCGGGGTGTCATTCAACGCCTTGATATAACCGAAAAGCGACAGATGGGCCATAATGCCAAAGACTTGGCGGAATGCTCTTATCATGATTGAACAACAACTAACAGAACTCAAATCTCTCCACGATCAAGGACTCATCAGCCCGGATGTCTACGCAGAGCGTCAGCGTGAGATTTTGGCTGGCAAGAATACGGCACCGCCCCCTGTATCCAAGGAGGTAGCTAAACAGTCTTCCTTCGGCAAAACGCTGCTCATCATAGCGCTTGTGCTTGGGGCTGGATGGGGGGCTTACAAGTTGTCGGATCAGGGCACAAAGGACGTTGTTCACGCGCTGGCCCTTGAGTCCGGTGTTGCGGCTAAGCTGGTGCCTTGGCCGGATCGGGCTGAACCTGTCCTAAGGCCATTCATGTCTTCCAATGCCGGAAAGATCGCAGGTGCCATTCAGGCGATTACGCATCCGAGCGGGAAGGACCCAGACCTTGAGGAGTTTGATATTGCCAAGCTCTCTGATCGAGTTCAGGTGACAATCAAGATCACATGGAAGGGCGGGGTAATCGGCACTCAGTATCAAACTGTGGTGATTTGGGAACTGGCGGAGAGTGGGCATGTGTCGGCAACAGTGCTTTACGATACAGCCTTGACTCATGTGGCAGAGCAGAACAAGGAGCAGTTGGATACCTTCTTCCGCTCTAAGGTCTATCCAGCGGCTTACCGTAGCATTGAAGCCAAGTAGGATTTTAGTTACTGCTTCAGGCTGCTCGAAAAAACGACAGATACTGACGCATCGCTGACAAGAATCATGCCTGTTTTGCGAAAAAAGCCCGTAGATATTGAAGTTAATCGATATGTACGGGCTTTGGTGTTACTGCCGTGATGCTCTAGTGGTCAGCACCTGGCAAAGGCTTGATGGTGATAGACAGCCTTGGCCGACAAGTAAGCGCGACTTGCTTCCTCCGGTGTCGGATAGATGCCGAGATACTTCTTGTTGCGTTCGCCCGGAATGCGGATGTTCGCTTCGTACTTGCCGCACGACTTGTTGAACTTTACCCCTGTGAAACCTGAGGCATTGTCTCGCCGTGGCCCGTGCGTGTTCTGCTTGTTTTGCGAGGGGGTCACAAGGCGAAGATTTGAGATACGGTTGTCGTCCTTGATCCCATTGATGTGGTCAATCTGAAGGTTGCCTTCAGGCCACTTCCCGAAGCAGTAGAACCACGCGAGACGGTGGCCGAAATGTCGGTGTCCATCAACTGTCATTGCGACATATCCCTTAGCGTTGATAGAACCCGCTGTGTCTCCGGCCTTGAATCGCTTTCCTCGTGTCGCATTCCAACTGAACTTGCCGGTTAACGGATCGTAGGTCAGAAGCTCAAGGAGTCGTTCATGCGACAGCAAAGGGGCTGCTGCGGGTGCTTCGAGGTTGGTTGCGGTGTTACTCATGTTGGTAGCTTTCAGATTGGTAAAACCCGCGTGAAGTCCCATCCATGCAAGCCACCAGCCCCCGCTACTTGGGGAACTGACATGGCGACACACGGGCTTTACGAATCGGGCTGGTGGTGGATGCTCAGTGTCGCGGTGGACGTAGGCAGGGATGCCGGTGAGCGTGGAGGTAATGCAATGAGGTCGGTCGGCAATATCGATGCTGCGTTGACCTGATGGTTACTGCTGGTGGTGTGGCTACGGTTCAACCGAGATGATCACTTCACCATTGATCTTCATGGTAATGATGATGGTAGTTGTCTACCGTCAGTCAACTTCGGATAGCTTAGGGTTATAACTTCAGTGACACCTAAGGGATCACCCAGAGCAAACTTCAGTTGCCCCCCTTACCCCCCATCACCGCATCCCTACACGAACGCTGGCGAGACAACCGGTGATCTCGTTCAGTTTCATGCAGGTAGTCACCCTTGCCGTTTTGGCCTGATTGGGTAACACGTCGCCTGTCTCAATGGCCGCGCCTTTGTACGCGACCACCAACTACGTCAAGTTCAACGCCATGCCCGTAATGTCATGGTCGTCGCTTGAGGGCGTAAAGATGGAGGTAAGGAGGAACCGAAGTCTGTTCTGGTGTGACCACCCAGGTATCTGGAGTGGTGGAATCACCCGTCACGAACTTTCAGCGCATATCCCCCGGAAAAGTTGGCTTTTCCTATGGGGTGGGTTAATCGCAGAAGCCACGCAATCGCTCTCAGGTGGACGATGGTGCTTTTTGGCTAGGCTGGTGAACGCAAGGCAAAGAAAATCGCTCCTGCGTCCACTGTGTGCGTTTTAGTGATGGTCGCTCCGCTTCCGCTCGAAGGCTCCTGCGAAGTCGAGAACCCCGACGATCTGGATCAAGACCACAACCGCCACGCTGATGCCGATGAAGGTTTCCATTTCGTTTTCCTTGGCTGCTGTCGACGGTGTGGGTTATTGCTGGCTGAGGTAGGAGTAGAGCGTTTCGCGGCTGATGCCGAACTCACGCGCAAGGGCTGCCTTCTTCTCACCGGCTGCCGCTCTCCGGCGTAGCTCCTGCGCCTGTTCCTCGGTCATTTTCTTCTTGCCGCCCTTGTAGGCACCTGCGGCCTTGGCAATGGCGATGCCCTCACGTTGCCGCTCAAGGATCAGCGACCGCTCGAACTCAGCCACTGCTCCCAGCATAGACAGCAGCAGGTTAGCCATTGGCGAATCATCGCCGGTGAAGGTTAGGCTCTCCTTGTGGGCCTTCACGACGACACCACGCCCCGTCAGTTCCTTGATGATCTTGCGGAGGTCATCCAAGTTGCGCCCTAACCGGTCAAGGCTATGAATGTGCAGGGTGTCTCCCTTGCGGAGGTGCTTCAGGCAAGCCTCAAGCTGGGGGCGGGATGTGTCCTTGCCGCTGGCCTTGTCCTCGAAGGTGATGTCTAGCGCAATGCCTTCAAGTTGCCGCGCAGTGTTCTGAACTAGGGTGCTGACTCGAAGGTATCCGACGTTTTGACCTGACATGGTGATCTCCTGCTGAACGATGTGTCAGGTCGAAATCTAAGACCACGAACAGATTGTGTCAAGTTAAAAATAAAGCAACTTCGATTGGACACATATTCTGTCAGGCCAAAGTGTGGTCTCAGGCTACACCCTGAGCAGACAGTTGGCTGAAACAGGCATATCCACAGTGTTTACCCGAAGGCTTGCTAACCAGCGTTACGCAAAAACGAGTTCGCCGCAACGGCAGCTAAGCAACAAGAGGGGCACCGGGGGAAGATCAGCTTCAGTTCATATTAAGTTGCCACTTCACATTTTTCCGGGATTTTGAAGTCCACTTTTCTTGCCCCCCATCCTTAGGCAACGACTAGTTCAACAAACCCCAATCGTTTAGCATGTCCAAAGGCATTAACAACTCACATAAAAAATGAGCAGATTTGCATTTCTGGTTGGCAAAACCTACACACGAAGCGAGGTACGTCGACAGGTTGGGCTGGACCCAGACGCTCGCGGAGGGGCCTGGTATACGGGCTACGTCGAGCACTCAGGCGTTGACTTCATTTTTTGCAATGTTGGAGTGGCTGGCCGAACAGGACACGACTACGACAATCATTTTGATCAAGGTGACCTGATATGGCGAGGAAAAACACATAGTCATATCAATCAGCCTACCATCAGGAGAATGACGAGCAGTGGCGCAGAAGTACATATTTTCTGGCGTACGGATGAACGGTCAGCATTCACCTATGCAGGAATAGGAAATCCGACTGAAGTTTCAGATGAAACGCCTGTCAAGATTCGCTGGAGTTTCAAGAGCGACGCACTTCGCGCTCACCGTGACACAAGAAGCAAAGAACGCTTACCGGCAGATGTTTTGGAGTCTGTCACGCCTGAGCATGTCTGGAGAGCAGTACAACTGCTTCTAGATGGCTACTCTAAACACCAGTTTTCACCATCGACGGACTATGACCTAATCGCGGACAACGGAATCCGCTTAGCCCCCAAGGCTGTTTTTGGTGTGGCCGCGAGATTGGCCCTTGGTTTTGAGGTTCTTCCAAAACACTTCACCGCTGGCGAAGATTCTCTAAGCTTCAAACTGTTACGTCACGCAGGATACGTGATCGTAAAGAAAGACGAACCAACCCCCAGCCAACCACAAGAGCTATCTTCTGAAGATCAGGTTTGGGCAGAGGGTAAAACAAAGCTGGTCACTCACCTTGTCAAAGAGCGAGCAAAGGGACTTGCCCAAGCAAAAAAATCACAGTTCAAACACAAACACGGTCGGCTCTACTGTGAAAAGTGCGGGCTTGACCCCGTGGCTCATTACAAGACCATACATGCTGAGTCGTGTATCGAAGTTCATCATCATGACACCCACGTCAGTCAGATGAAGGAACGCCACGAAACCACTCTAGACGACCTTCAGTGCCTGTGTGCGAACTGCCATCGACTTGTGCACCGTGCGCTTCGCGACAACGAAAACGGAATGTAATAGCTCAAAGCAAGCGCCCAACAAAAAAGCCCCCAAAGGGGCTTCTCGCCAAACTCCGGCAGAGTCGACTCAGAGTGTGACTCTGAAGGTAGTCTGACCTGGGATGGTTGCACCAAGTACATTTACTGGCGCTAGGTTGTATTGGCGCTTGTGAATCAGCCCCTCTTGAAGCATCTGCGAGTAGACCTGCTGGAACTCCTGAACATTCTGAAAACCAGCCAACTGGGTTGCGATTTGATTGTCGGATACCAACATCTCAATCTCAGCCGTAATAGACATGTCAATCGCCCTCTCTACTTGTCATTGGATACATCGATGAACATTGTGTAGTTCTGTCGATTCATGTAGTCCGATATTAGATCATGATACTCGTTTATTTTGTTCCTGAGATCGGCGTCGGCACTGTAATCCTCGATTTCCAAACGCAGCTTGCTTCTCAGCGTATTGATACCGATCCGGCGACCATGTGAGTGCCATTCGCGGTTACTGCCGAGCATCTGAGCAATATCCGCTGCTCGCTGCTCCTTTTCAGGCTGCGTGACGGGCTGCCCTTTTTTTTCAGTATCACTGCGATGTACATCCCACGAACGGAACTTGTATTCAATCAACCACGTTTTCAGAAGGCTGACAGACAGGTCTCTTGCCTGTTCATAGCGACGTAACTCGGCCAAATCTTGGTTTTGAGCGATTGAAAACTCGACGGATGTAAGCGTGTTTGCTCGTGATTTCTGAAGTATTTCTTCAAACTTGTCGAGATACCCAAGAGCGGGAACCCATTTGCCATCCTTAGATTGGACCTGAGGGTCAATCGGGCCTAGGGATGAAGAGTAGTCCATGAAGATTTTGTCGCCGGACATGCAGAAGATTGTCCCGGCAGACATAGCCATGTTGGGAACCACAAAATAGACCTCTTTGTAGAAATGCCGTTGCATCTCCACCATGCGCTCAACAGCTTCTACTTCGCCACCCGGCGTATTCAAAATGGTGATCAAGCGCTCTTTTCTCGCCGCCCCATCATTTCCGATAACTTCAATGCGCTGCCGAAACCAGGGCAGATAAGCGGAAGATATTTCGCCATAGTAGCCAATCAGATCGGCCTCGAAATGGCTCTCCAGATTGCTTCTGTTGGCCTTTAACTGCGCTTGAAACAGACGGTCAATGGTTCTCATAGTAGTTCGCAGCAGATGACGCACGAGTTATTTCGGTTATTGTAAATGAATACATGGCCACTTTCAGGCGTTACGGGAGATACCTCCGTCTTGCCGTTTGCATTTTTACGTTATCAACGAAGGGCGGGTGATTCAATCCGAAGCTAGCAGCGCTTAGCGCCGCATACGCCTTCTGTGGTTGAAAGTCCGCTTGGTCGTAGATGTCGTCATGGACATCTCGCTTTTCGCTAGCGTGACCCACAAGACTTCGCCTCAAGTCGCCATCAACGCCACGCTCCTTGAGTTCAGATACCAAGGTGCTGCGGAATGAGTGATACGCCTTGTTGCTACGGCCAGTGAGCGCCCCAACGCCAACGCTTCGGCGATACTCCGTGAAATCCACTGTGGCTCTCTTGCCGCACCCGTCACGCTCGGCATTGCCCATCTCAGGGAACAGGCGAGTGTGCCCCTCGGCCTTGACCACCCTCCAGTACTCCAAGAATCCCGCATCTAGCAGCTTCGGATGAATCGGAACCCAACGTGGCGCAAAGTCGTTCTTGCCCCCTTGGTTGGCCTCTTCGCTACTCATGAAGTAGCACCACACGCCTTCCTTCTGCTGAATCTCAGTAACAAGTAGGCTGGCTGGCTCGTCAATCCGCGCACCAGAGTAAAGGCCGATCAGCGGTAGCCAGTATTGGGATGCCTTCTTGAAACTGCCTGACTTGTAAGCCTCGGAATCGAACAATGCCTTCAAGTCGTCCTTGGAGAACCTGACGTATGAGTTGTGGGTCTTCTTGTAGTCGGCAGCAATCTGCAACGGGCCGGTGATGTCTGGCACCTTGTACTGATCCTTGCCAAACAGCAGCAAGGTCTTGATGCGAGTCAGGTTGCGCTTCTTCGTTCCTAGCGCAATGTCGGTTCGTGAGATCGTATGCTCGAAGTATTTCACCGCATCTTCGTGCGTGAGTTGATGTACTGGTTTCTTCCCAACGACAGAACCGAACTCCCGAACAATGGGGCCGTACTCCCGTTTATCCTGCGTCTCCGGGTCTTTCCACTTCTGGTTGCCAATGCGGTGCTGCTTGAACTTCTCGTAGAGGTCTTCCAGCGACATCAAATCCTTGGCCTTAGGGGGCGCGGGGGTCTGCACTCGCTGACCTTCGTCACGCCGAGACAAAGCACTGAGGTAATGGGCGTACTTGGATGAAAGCTCGTCAAGGAACTTGGCGTAAACGAAGCTCGTCCGCTCGTAGTTGATGCCCTTCTTGCTAAGGAAAAAGGCGGCGCTTCTGATCAGAAAATCAGGATGGTTGCCAGAGTCAGCCCCTTCGGCCAACTGGTCGATTAGCTCCGAGTAACCAGCGGCCTTGTCACCATCAGCTTTGGCAATGGTGCCGTCAAACCTCCAGATTTCATCTTCCTTGAGGTTTTCGTGAAACCACTCTTCAAGCAAATCCGGGATGATTTCCTCACACAATCCGACCTGACGCGCAGCCAAGCGGCGTAACTCGCTGAACTTGTCTTGCAGCTTCAGCCACTCGCGGGAAATGCGGATATGGGCTTCTGACGCGTCCTTTGTGCCTAGCGAAATCTGGACAGGATCAACACCCTGCCAAACATGCTTGATGTCAGTAGGGACGCGTTTCTTCAGGTAGTAGGAGCCGTACTTCGGGTGTCGCCAAGGGGTAGGCATTTTGTCTGGCTTAGACATCGTGTGTGAAAGTTTGTGTGAAAGCCAGAAAGTGTAAAGCCCTGAGCCACAAGAAGAAACCTTGCGAGTCAGGGCCTTAGGGTGTTACTGGTGGTGATGGGCAGAATCGAACTGCCGACCTATGGGTTATGAATCCATCGCTCTAACCGTCTGAGCTACATCACCACGCTTAGAGGGCGCGAATTATAGTTGGGCCGCGGCATGGAGGTCAACCGCGTTATAATTAGCAACTTTTCTGCCGCCAGCCTGCCCAAGCGGCACCCTCTGATTTTCAAAGCATTTCCATGACCAAAAAGCTTTTCATCCGCACTTTCGGGTGCCAGATGAACGAGTACGACTCGGACAAAATGGCCGACGTGCTCAATGCCTCGGAAGGCGTCGTCAAGACTGACAAGCCGGAAGAGGCCGACATCATCCTCTTCAACACCTGCTCGGTGCGCGAGAAGGCCCAGGAGAAGGTTTTCCACGACCTGGGCCGTGTCAAGCACCTGAAGAAGCTGAATCCGAATCTGGTGATCGGTGTCGGGGGCTGTGTCGCCAGCCAGGAAGGCGACGCCATCGTCGCCCGTGCGCCCTATGTTGATGTTGTTTTCGGCCCGCAGACCCTGCACCGCCTGCCGCAACTGATTGCCGAACGCAAAGAAAAAGGCAAGGCAGCAGTGGATGTTTCCTTCCCTGAGATCGAGAAATTCGACGCCATGCCGCCTTCCGAAGTGAAGGGCGCGACGGCTTTCGTGTCGATCATGGAAGGCTGCTCCAAGTTCTGCACCTTCTGCATTGTGCCTTACACCCGCGGCGGCGAGGTGTCGCGCCCCTTTACCGACGTGCTGACCGAGGTCGCCGACCTGGCAGCGCATGGCGTCAAGGAAGTCACCCTGCTCGGCCAGAACGTCAATGCCTACCGCGGCGACATGGACGGCACCGAAGAAAAAGCCGACCTGGCGATGTTGATCGAATACATCGCCGAGGTGCCAGGCATCGAGCGTATCCGCTACACGACCTCCCACCCGCGTGAGATGTCGCAACGCCTGATCGACACCTACCTCAAGGTGCCGAAGCTGGTATCGCACCTGCACCTGCCGGTTCAGGCCGGCTCCGATCGCGTCCTGGCGGCGATGAAGCGCGGCTACACCACGCTGGAGTTCAAATCCATTGTCCGCAAGCTGCGCGCAGCACGCCCGGAGATTGCCCTGTCGTCGGATTTCATCGTCGGCTTCCCCGGCGAGACCGATGAAGATTTTGAAAAGACGATGAAGCTGATCGACGACGTCGCCTTTGACGCCTCTTTCTCGTTCATTTACAGCCCGCGTCCCGGCACGCCGGCGCTTGAACTCGCTGACGACACGCCGGCCGAGGTCAAATCGGCCCGTCTGGCCCGCCTGCAGAAACGCATCGACGAACTGGCACAAGCGGTCAGCGAATCGATGGTCGGCACCATTCAGCGCGTGCTGATCGAAGGCACCTCGAAAAAGGACGCCAACGAACTGGCTGGCCGCACCGACAACAACCGCATCGTCAATTTCGCCGGCAATCCGCGCCTGATCGACAGCTTTGCCGACGTCCGCATCACCGAAGCCTTGCCGCACAGCCTGAGGGGCGAAATTGTCATCCGCGAAGCCTAAGACCGCGCCCAAGCAAAAGCCGGTCGAAATCGCGCTGACGCCGGTCGATAACACCCAACTGGCCAATCTCTGCGGGCCGCTGGACGAGAACATCCGGCAGATCGAAACCGGCTTCGACGTGACGATCCGGCGGCGTAACGAGCGCTTTGCCATTTTGGGCGAAAAATCCAGGTTGACCGCAGACGCCCTGCAGCACTTCTACGCCATGTCGCGTGAGCCGCTGTCGGTTGATGAAATCCAGCTCGGCCTGATCGAATTTCTCAATGCGCCGGTCCGCCGCATTTCGCCGCCGGTCCGCCGCATTTCGCGCAGTGCCGACAGTCCGATCGACGGACCGCAACTGGTCACGCGCAAGACGGAACTGCACGGCCGCACACCGCGCCAGGTCGAGTACCTCAAGCACATACAGGAACACGATATCACCTTCGGCATCGGCCCGGCCGGCACCGGCAAGACCTACCTGGCCGTGGCCTCTGCCGTCGATTCCTTCGAGCGCGATCTGGTCGAGCGCATCATCCTGACCCGCCCGGCGGTCGAGGCTGGCGAGCGCCTCGGCTTCCTCCCGGGCGACCTGACACAGAAGATCGACCCGTATTTGCGGCCGCTCTATGACGCACTCTACGACCTGATGGGTGCCGACCGCGTCGCCAAGCTCTACGAAAAACGCGCCATCGAAATCGCCCCGCTCGCCTTCATGCGTGGCCGCACGCTGAATCACGCTTTCATCATTCTGGATGAAGCGCAGAACACGACGCCGGAGCAAATGAAGATGTTCCTGACCCGCATCGGCATCGGCGCCAAGGCAGTGGTCACCGGCGACATCACCCAGATCGACCTGCCCAAGGGCCACAAGAGCGGCCTTAAGGAAGCTATCGAAGTGCTACGCGACGTGCGCGGCATCGCCTTTACCCACTTCAAGAAGGAAGACGTGGTGCGCCACCCGCTGGTCGCCCGCATCGTCGACGCCTATGAAAAACGCCAGCAATCGTCTTAATTTGTCTGTGCAATACGCCTGTAACCGTGAGGGGATACCCTTGCGCGCTGACTTCGTGCGCTGGGCGCGTGCGGCTCTGGTCGGCGGTGGCGAAATTACCATTCGTCTGGTCGACACCGACGAAGGGCAGGCGCTGAACAACGAATACCGCGGCAAGGACTACGCCACCAACGTGCTGTCCTTCCCGTATGAAGTCGAGCCGGTAACGCAAGGCGATCTGGTCATCTGCCCAAGCGTTGTGGCACGTGAGGCAGCAGAGCAGAACAAGCCGCTGGATGCGCATTACGCGCACCTGACGGTGCATGGTATGCTGCATTTGCAAGGTTGGGACCACGAGAACGACGACGAGGCCCAGGAAATGGAAGACGAAGAAAGGAACATTCTCGCCGCACTGGGTTATCCCGACCCTTATGCCGCCGACTAATCATGGACTCAGACAGTAAACCGAGTTTCATCGAACGACTGACTTCCCTGCTGCTGCGCGAGCCTGAAGATCGCGAGCAGCTTCTGCAGATTCTGCACTGCGCCTACGAGCGCAACCTGATGGACGCCGACGCGCTGACCATCATCGAAGGTGCGCTGGCCGCCTCGGAAACCCGCGTCACCGACGTCATGATCCCGCGGGCACAAATGGACGTCATCGACGTCGACGACCCGCTCGACGAAATCATCCCGACGGTCATCGAAGCGGCACACTCCCGTTTCCCGGTGGTCGATGGCGACCGCGACAACGTGCTCGGCATCCTGCTTGCCAAGGATCTGCTGCGCATACATACCGAGAAGGATTTCAGCCTGCGTGACTGGCTGCGCCCGGCGGTTTTCATTCCGGAATCGAAGCGCCTGAACGTGCTGCTGCGCGAATTCCGCGTCTCGCGTAATCACATGGCCATCGTCGTCAATGAGTACGGCAGCGTCGCTGGCCTCGTCACCATCGAAGACGTGCTCGAACAGATCGTCGGCGACATCGAGGACGAATACGACTTTGACGAAACGCACGACAATATCCGGCTTGATGCTTCCGGCCGTTACCGCGTCAAAGCCAGAACCGAAATCATCGACTTCAACGAAGCCTTTGCCACCAGCTTCTCCGACGAGGAGTTCGACACGGTCGGCGGCCTGATCCTGCGCCACCTCGGCCGGATGCCCAAGCGCAACGAAGTCGTCGAGATCGACGGCGTGCGTTTCCAGGTGCTGCGCGCCGACAGTCGCCGGCTGTACACACTGCTGGTCGACGCCCCCAAACCCCAGGCCAGTGCCGACGCTGGGTCTGCCTGAACGCCAAGCAGTCCGCCTCGCCCTCGCCGCCCTGCTCGGCGTGGCAGGCGTCGGCTGCTTCGCGCCCTTCGAACTCTTCTGGGTGGCCCCACTCATCTGGGCCGGCCTGTTCGGACTACTCTGCCGCAGTAGCAGCGTCCGTGAAGCCAGCCTGACCGGTCTGGCCTTCGGACTCGGATTCTTCCTTACCGGCGTTTCCTGGGTCTATGTCAGCCTCTCCGTCTTCGGCGGCATGCCCTGGTGGCTGGCCGGCATTGCCGCGTTTCTTTTCTGTGCGGTCATGGCTCTGTTCCCCACCGCCGCCAGCGCCGCTTTCAAGCGCTGGCAACCAGTCGCGCTCTGGCAGCAGGCCCTGTTTTTTGCGGCACTGATCGCGCTGGCCGACTGGATCCGCGGCTGGATTTTTAGCGGCTTTCCGTGGTTGACCGTAGGTTACTCGCAAAGCCCGCCCAGCCCGTTGGCCGGTTTCGCACCGCTTCTCGGCGTCCATGGTCTGTCGCTGCTTGTTGCGCTGAGCGGTGCACTGCTCTGGCGCTGGCGCATCGGCCTGCCGGTGCTGCTGGCACTGGTGGCTACCGGTTTCGGCTTCCGCCAGATCGCGTGGACGCTGCCGGACGGCGAGCCGGTCAGTGTCGCCCTGATTCAAGGTAACGTGCCGCAGGAAATGAAATTCCGCCCGGAAGCCTTCGTCCGCACGCTCCAGCTTTACCGCGACCTGATCGCCGCCAACCCGGCGCAACTGACGCTGCTGCCTGAAACCGCCCTGCCCGTCTTCATCGACCAGATGCCGACCGCCTACCTTGAGGAGCTGAAGACGCTCGCCCAGCGCCAGCAAGGCGACATCATCCTCGGCGTGCTCACTGGCGATGGCGGCGGCTATTTCAACAGCGCCGTCAGCATCGGCAGCTCGCCGTTGCAGGTGTATAGCAAGCAACACCTCGTACCCTACGGCGAATTCATTCCCCCTGGTTTCGCCTGGTTCATGGCCTACGCCAACATCCCGATGTCGTCCTTCTCGCGCGGACCGGACGTGCAGGCGCCTCTTGCCGTAGCCGGCCGTCAAGTCGCCGCCAATATCTGCTACGAAGATGTCTTTGGCGATGAGATCATCCGTGCCCTGCCGGCTGCCGGCATTCTCGCCAATCTGTCTAATACCGCCTGGTTCGGTCGTTCGCTGGCACAGCCGCAACACCTGCAGATCGCCCGCCTTCGGGCCGCCGAAACCGGCCGTCCGATGCTGCGTGCGACCAACACCGGCATGACCGCGATTGTCGATTCGCGTGGCGGGGTCAGCGCCGTCCTGCCACCATTCACCACCGGCGTGCTTACCGGCGAAGTACGCGCTTACACCGGCATGACGCCATACGCCCGCTTCGGCAACTGGCCGGCGCTAGTGATAATCTTTGCCACCCTCGCTATCGCCTTTCGGAGCAGTTGGCGCACCGAAACCCCCGCCTGAATCTGCTCCGACCCGAAACATGCTGAGTAACAGGGCTGCAATCGCTGCCACTTTGCGCTAGCCTTGCGCCATGCGCTTCTCCCGCCTTTACCTCAACCGCCTGCTCGATTCGCCGACGCCGCACGACACCATTGTCGTCATCGATGTTCTTCGCTCGTTCACCTCGGCCGCGGTCGCGCTGGCGCGCGGGGCGCGCGCGATCTATCCGGTGGAGAGCATTTCCGAAGCCGTGACGCTTCATGATCGACTGCCTAACGCCCTGTCGGTCGGCGCGTTTGGTGGTGGTGACCCTATACCCGGCTTTGACTTCGGCAACACCCCATCGGCCTTGCTGCAGGCCGATGTCGCTGGCCGCGACGTGGTCATGAGCACCGCTGCCGGCGTGCGCGGTCTGCAGCGCTTCAGCCAGGGCCGCCAGCTCTTTGCCGCCAGCCTCGTTTGCGCCCGGGCAACCGCCCGCGCCATTCGCGCCACCGTTGCAGAGGATGTTTGTTTCATCATTACCGGTGAGTGGGTGGATCGGGATGGCGACGAGGATGTCGCCTGTGCCGACTACCTGGAGGCGCTACTCTCCGGGCGGCCTGCAGATTCCGGCATCTACGCACAACGGGTGCGCGACTCGGATTTCGGCCGCCGCTTTATCGCTGGCACCTGGCCCAACCTGCCGGTGGCTGATCTTGACCTGGCCGCCGATACCGACCGCTACGACTTCGCGATGCCGGTGTATCACGAAAACGGGCATCTGGTTATTCGGGCAGGCCGCTGAGCGCTGCCCTGCCAGGGTGCATCGTTCAGTCGCCGCTCTTCAATCTGGTGCGCACCAGCTTTTCGAACGCTGCGATCGCCACCAAGGGCGAAAAGGCGCCAAGCGTGACGCCCAGCATGATTTCAGTTAGTCCGCCATCCATGGCCGTTGCTCCGTCGAGAGTTTGATACCCCTCTCCACGCACGGAGCATGCCAGCACAAATAATCAGCCGCGGTGATCGAGCCACCAGGCCAGACCCTGAGCATTCAGTTCGAGGTCTGTTGCCAGCACTTCAAGAATCGTCGCCTCCTGCAAAGTACAGCCATGAGCGCGCAAATCACCGAGCAGCACATCCGTGATGCCCTGCTTGATTGCCGCATGGCGAGCTTCGCCAGCATCGACGTGCGCTTCGGCGACGGCAACATGGGCATCGAGCCGACGGCGCAAGGCGGCGGCCTGCGCCGGCACATCATGCAGTTGCGCGTAGTGCGTCAAGTACATCGCCTGCGGCGCAAAGCCCATCAGTCGGTCGATCGAGGCGTGCATTTCGGCAGCATCGAACTGGGTCGGCGAGGTCGTCGGCAGGATGAACTGGCGGCCGTCGACGTCAAACTCGCGGTAAGACAGGCCGAACATGTCGCCGGTGAAGATGCTGGCGCTTTGTTTATCCACGATGCAGATGTGGTGCTTGGCATGCCCCGGGGTATCGATGCATAGCAATTCGCGTCTACCCAGTGGCAGGGTCAGGCCTTCGTGGGCGTCGATGATACGATCTGCGGGGATCGGCAGGATATCGCCATAGACATTCTCGACATACTCGGCACCATAGACCGCGGTGACGCCGGCAACCAGCTTGGACGGCTCGGCCATGTGGCGACTGCCGCGCGGATGCACGACCAGCTTCGCATTCGGGAATTCGCGCATCAGCGTGCCGGCGCCGCCGGCGTGATCGAGATGGATATGCGTGAGGATCACGTAATCGACCGCCTCGCGGCCCAGACCGAGCTTGTTCAGTGCTTCGAGCACATTCGGCAGCGAGTCGTTGCTGCCGGTGTCGACAAAGGCGACGCGGCCGTTGTCCACGATCATGTGAATGGCCGCCAGAATCGGGCGCACGTAGCCGGCGTCGAAGGCGTAGATGCCGTTGCCGTAATCTCTCCAGTCAAACATCTCCATACTCCTCCGTATTGAACGCGGCGATTATACTGACGCCTTTGCGTTTTCCCGAGTCTCCGCATGACCCATTTTCTTGCCGACGATGGCGAAAAGATTCACGTCCGGATTTCCGGCGAAGGCGAGCCGCTGATCCTGATGCACGGCTGGACGTCGAGCAGCCAGGAATGGTTTCCCTTCCTCAATGAACTGAACGCCCACCACCGCGTCTATCGCTGGGACGCCCGCGGCCACGGCGGTCATACCCTGGCGCATCCCGGCTCGGCGACGGTCGAGCGCATGGCGCAGGATCTCAGGAACCTGATCGACCACTACGGACTGCGTGACGCAACCGCGGTCGGCCACTCGATGGGCGCGCTGACGCTCTGGCAATACCTGCGCGACCACGGCACGCACGGCTTGGGCAAACTCTGCCTGATCGACCAGTCACCGAAGCTGCTGACAGCGGACGACTGGGAGCACGGGATTTACGGTGATTTCGGGGCTGACCGTAACCGGCAACTAGTTGATTGGCTGCGCGAAGATTTTGCTGAAGGCGTGCTCAAGCTGACCGCCAACGGCCTCAATGATCGCGCCCGGCAGAAGTACGCCGACAATGCCTCCGGCTGGCAAAAATCACGCGCCGCGCTGCGTGCGCAGAGCCCGGAGCCACTGATCAATTGCTGGCTGAGCCTGACAGCGGCCGACTACCGTGACGTACTGGCGAAAATCCCGCTGCCGACCCTGCTCGTCTATGGCGGCGAGAGCAATTTTTATCGCACCGACACGGCGCAATATGTCGCCGACACCATTCCGAATGCCGTACTGCGCATCTACGAAGGCACCGACCATTCGCCGCACCAGTGGCAGCGAGAGCGCTTCGTGCGCGAACTGATCGACTTCATCGACGGTGCGCTCTGAGCGCCGCTATCTGAACTCCGGCTTGAGGCGGGCCGCAAAACCCGCCTGTACCTTCATCGCCTTTGGTGCCACTACGGCCATGCAGTAGCCCTGGTATGGGTTTTTGCGGAAATAGTCGTGGTGGTAATCCTCGGCCACGAAAAAAGTCGCTGCGGGCTGCACCTCGGTAACAATGGGCGACGGCCAGTAGCCGGCTGAATTCAGCGCAACGATTTTCGCCAGCGCGATCTCGCGTTGTCCTTCGTCATGGCAATAGATCGCCGAGCGGTACTGCGTGCCGACATCATGCCCCTGCCGATTCAGCGTCGTCGGGTCGTGGATGGTGAAGAAGACGTCAATCAGCGTCGGAAAGTCTATGATCGCCGGGTCAAACTGAATCTGAACGACCTCGGCGTGGCCAGTATTGCCCCGGCACACCGCTTCATACGTCGGCCGCGGATCGTGCCCGCCCATATAGCCCGGCACCACCGAAACCACACCTTCCAGCTGCTGGAAAGCCGCTTCAAGGCACCAGAAACACCCACCGGCCAGCGTGGTCATCGGAAAACTGGAAGTCATCGTCGCTCCTTCATCGGGTCTTGAATGCATTCTCATCATGCATCAAAGACCTTGGCACGACGCCAAACGTTCCCCCCACCGAGCTCGATCAGGTCATGCGCAGCCGCTGGGCTGCCTGTTCAAGACGCTGCTTCTCGGCCATTACCTTGCTGGAATAGCGGCGATCCGGATCGTTCGCAGCCCCGCCAAACTGCTGCAGGCCGTCCTCGACACTGCCAAAGCGGTGAATCGACTCCTTGAGCACCTTGGCGCCGATCCGGACATTGGTCACCGGATCAAGAAAGGCGGAACGATCAGTCTCGTCCGGCAACTTGTCGAGATGGAAGCGCGGCACCACCTGCATCAGCCCCTGCGCGCCGAATACGCTCTGCGAAAAGGGATTGAAGCCGGATTCAACGCCGATCACGGCGACGATCAGCAGCGGGTCGATACGATGCTCGCGGCCGGCTGCCTGGGCGGTGGCAAAAATCGGCTCGAGCGCCTCGGTCGACACCCGGTAACGCTTGGCAACGTAGTCGAGCGCACCACGCAAACGCGGCGACAGGCGCGGCGGAACCCCTGCCGCATCGGCAGCATCCAGCCCCGCGGCATCAGATTCCAGCACTTCCGAAAAATCCTGATCAGGCAGCCAGGCGCGCAGCTCTTCGATCAGGCGAGTGTGGCCGCTCTGAACGGCGACAAACCCGAGGATAAAAACCAGTCCGGCCGCCATCAGGAACTTCTGGACCAGGACAATTGCGACAGACGAAACCCGCAGCATGGGCGGCGGGAGAACAGTCGTAGCGATCATGCGACCTCCTTCACTGTTGCCACTGCCGACAAACTGCATCGGTCAGCGAACGGTTACAGGGGGTACGACATCGCGCAGGCCGGTATCGCGGGCATTTCCCGGCAGCCTGCATCCCGCACGGCACCGGCCAATCCGGCGCCCGGGGAAGCGATGTTGCACCGCAACACGAGTGCAGTCTATTGATTATGTTGATATCGGTCAACGGAACATCCCCGCAGCAGCAAGACAGGTGTTGCGCCACAACAACACCGCGCGCGTCATGCAGCCCGCCCGCCGCAATCTGCCGGGACGTCGCAAAAGCTAGTAAAATTCAAGGCTTTCCGTCTTACCGAGTGCGTCCGATGACCACCAGCAACATCTCTACCAAGAAGCCCACCTTTCAGGAAATCATCCTGCGCCTGCAGCAATACTGGAGCGAGAAAGGCTGCGCCCTGCTTCAGCCCTACGACATGGAAGTTGGTGCCGGCACCAGCCACACCGCCACCTTCCTGCGCGCCATCGGCCCGGAGCCGTGGAAAGCCGCCTATGTCCAGCCTTCTCGCCGTCCCAAGGATGGCCGCTACGGCGAGAACCCGAACCGCATGCAGCACTATTACCAGTATCAGGTTGTGCTTAAGCCGGCGCCCGACAACATCCTCGAGCTTTACCTCGGTTCGCTCGAAGCCCTCGGTTTCGACCTGAAGAAGAACGACGTCCGTTTCGTCGAGGACGATTGGGAAAACCCGACGCTGGGCGCCTGGGGTCTGGGCTGGGAAGTATGGATGAACGGCATGGAAGTGACCCAGTTCACCTACTTCCAGCAGGTCGGCGGCATCGACTGCAAGCCGATCACCGGCGAAATCACCTATGGCATCGAACGTCTGGCCATGTACCTGCAGGGCGTCGAGAACGTCTATGACCTGACCTGGACGGAAGGCGGGGGTACAAAACTAAGCTACGGCGACGTCTATCACCAGAACGAAGTCGAGCAATCAACCTATAACTTCGAGCATTCGGATGTCGACTTCCTGTTCCACGCTTTCGGTGCACACGAGAAGCAGGCGCAACACCTGATGAGCGCCCAGCTCGCGCTGCCGGCCTACGAACAGGTACTGAAAGCAGCCCACACCTTCAACCTGCTCGACGCCCGTGGCGCCATTTCGGTGACCGAGCGCGCTGCCTACATCGGCCGCATCCGCAACCTGGCCCGCGCCGTCGCCCAGGCCTACCTCGACTCGCGCGCCCGCCTCGGCTTCCCGATGGCCCCGAAGGACTGGGCCGCCGACGTGCTGGCCAAGCTCGCCGAACAGAACACCAAGAAAGCCGCCTAATGGCCGCCGCTTACGTCATTCCCGCGAATGCGGGAATCCAGACGCCCCATACAACCATGGATTCCCGCCTGCGCGGGAATGACAGGAAACACCCATGAGCACGAATAATCTCCTCGTCGAACTTTTTGTTGAAGAACTGCCGCCCAAGGCGCTGAAGAAGCTGGGCGAAGCCTTTGCCTCGGCACTGGCCGCCTCGCTGAAGAAGGACGGCCTCGCCGTCGACAACGCGACCGTCACCGCCTATGCCTCGCCGCGCCGCCTAGCAGCCCATGTCACCGGCGTGCTCGCCGTTGCTGCCGACAAGCCGGTGGTGCAGAAGCTGATGCCGGTTGCCGTTGGCCTCGATGCCGCCGGCAATGCCACCCCGGCGCTGCTCAAGAAACTCGCCGCCCTTGGCGCCGATCCTGCCGCAGTAGCCACCCTTCGTCGTGAAAACGATGGCAAGGCTGACATCCTTTTCTACGACAGCCAGGCCAAGGGCGCGACGCTGACCGAAGGCCTGCAGAAGGCCGTCGAAGCCGCACTGGCCGCGCTGCCGATTCCCAAGGTCATGACCTACCAGCTCGCCGATGGCTGGAACACAGTCAATTTTGTGCGCCCGGCCCACGCGCTGGTCGCGCTGCACGGCAGCGAAGTCGTGCCGGTGGCCGTACTCGGCCTGCAGGCCGGCAACACCACCAAGGGCCACCGCTTTGAAGCGGCTGTCGAATCCGTGGTCATCGCTGACGCCGACAGCTACGCCTCGACGATGCTCAAGGATGGCTCGGTCATCGCGTCCTTCGCCGAGCGCCGCGCCGAAATCGCCCGCCAGCTCGAAGCTGCCGCTGCCAATGCGGGTGGCAAGCCGATTGAAGACGACGCCCTGCTCGATGAAGTGACCGCACTGGTCGAGCGCCCGAATGTGCTGATCGGTCAGTTTGAAGAGGAATTCCTTGCCGTACCGCAGGAATGCCTGATCCTGACCATGAAGGCCAACCAGAAGTACTTCCCGCTGCTCGACGCGGCCGGCAAGCTGACCAACAAGTTCCTCGTCGTCAGCAATATCAGCCCGACCGATGCGAGCGCCATCGTGCAGGGCAACGAGCGCGTCGTGCGCCCGCGTCTGGCTGACGCCAAGTTCTTCTTCGACCAGGACCGCAAGAAATCGCTGGAAAGCCGTGTCATCGGCCTCTCCAAGGTCGTCTATCACAACAAGCTGGGCACCCAGGGCGAACGCGTGCAGCGCGTTGCTGCCATTGCCCGCGCCATTGCCGAGCAGCTCGGCGGCGGCGAACTGGTGCAGCACGCCGAACAGGCAGCCGTGCTGGCCAAGGCCGACCTGCTGACCGACATGGTCGGCGAGTTCCCCGAGCTGCAGGGCATCATGGGCCGCTACTACGCCCAACACGACGGCCTCAACGGCGACGTCGCCGATGCCATCGAAGACCACTACAAGCCGCGTTTTGCCGGCGACAGCCTGCCGCGCGGCCGCGTCGGCACCGTCGTGGCGCTGGCCGACAAGCTGGAAACGCTGGTCGGCATGTTCGGCATCGGCCAGATCCCGACCGGTGACAAGGATCCGTTCGCACTGCGCCGCCACGCGCTGGGCGTCATCCGCATGCTCGCCGAGGGCAATCTCGATTTGGGCCTGAATTCCTTGTTGACCGTAGCCAATGGCGCTTTTGCCAGTATCGACGACTTCCAGCCGGCTGAAGCCGCGCTCGCCGACTTCGTCTATGACCGCCTCGCCGGCAGCCTGCGCGAGCAGGGCTACACCGCGCAGGAAGTCGACGCCGTGGTCAGCCAGCGCCCGCAGCGCCTTGGCGACATTCCCAAGCGCCTTGCCGCTGTTCGCGCCTTCTCGGCCCTGCCGGAAGCCGCCGCACTGGCCGCCGCCAACAAGCGCGTAGGCAACATCCTGAAGAAGGTCGACAACCCGGTCGAAGCCGTGGTCGACAACGCCCTGCTCAAGGAAGCCGCCGAAGTTGCCCTGCACGATGCGCTGGTCGATGTCGTGCCGCGCGCCGATGCCGCCTTCGTTACCGGTGACTACACCGAATCGCTGTCGGCGCTGGCCGCGCTGCGTGCGCCGGTCGACGCCTTCTTCGACGGCGTCATGGTCAATGCCGACGACCCGGCCCTGCGCGCCAACCGGCTCGGCCTGCTCGCCAAACTGCATGCGGCGATGAACCAGGTCGCCGATCTGTCCAAGCTCTCTGCCTAAGCCGGAAACCCGCCGATGCCCAGTAAACTCGTCATTCTCGACCGCGACGGCGTAATCAATTCCGATTCCGCCCAGTTCATCAAGAGCCCTGACGAATGGAAGCCAATCCCCGGCAGCCTGAACGCAATCGCGCGCCTTAACCAGAGCGGCTACCGCGTCGTCGTCGCCACCAATCAGTCGGGTGTCGGCCGGGACCTCTTCGACATGGACACGCTGAACCGTATCCACCAGAAGATGCACAAGGCGGTAGCGGAAGTCGGAGGACGCATCGACGCCATTTTCTACTGTCCGCACACTGCCGATTCCGCCTGCGACTGCCGCAAGCCGAAACCGGGCATGTTCAAGCGCATTTCGGAAACGCTGAACATTGACCTCAAGGGCGTTCCCACCGTCGGCGATTCGCTGCGCGACCTGCAGGCCGGTGCCGCCGTCGGCTGCCAGCCGCTGCTGGTGCGCACCGGCAAGGGCACCAAGACCGAGGCTGACGGCAATCTGCCTGAGGGCACGCAGGTCTTTGCCGACCTCTCGGCAGCCGTTGATCATATTCTGAAGAAGGCAACGAAGTAATGGCCGCCATCCGCTCTACACTGTTCATGGTCTATGCCATCGTCTGGTCGGTATTCACCGCACCGTTGGTGGTTATCGCCGGCCCGCTACTCGGCGGCGCCTGGGCCTACCGCTTTGGTCGCCTGTGGCGGCTTGGCACCCAGTTCGGCGTGGAGAACATCCTCGGTATCCGTCCGGAAGTCATCGGTCGGGAGAACATGCCGGCTGAGCCCTGCGTCATCCTTTCCAAGCACCAGTCGGCCTGGGAAACGATGACCCTGCAGGACTGCGTGCCGAACGGCGCCTATTGCGTCTTCGTCCTCAAGCAGGAATTGCTCAAGGTCCCCTTCGTAGGCTGGGGACTGGCAGCGATGAAGATGATCTCGATCGACCGTACTGCTGGCAAGGATGCGCTTGACCAAGTCGTGCAGCAGGGACGCGAGCGCCTGAAGCAGGGCTTCTACGTCATCGTCTTCCCCGAGGGCACCCGCGTTGCCCCGGGGCAGAAGAAGCGCTACAAGGCCGGCGGCGCCTATCTCGCCACCCACGTCGGTTGCAAAGTGGTGCCGGTGGCGCACGATGCCGGCGAACTCTGGCCGCGGCAAGCGTTTCTCAAGAAGCGGGGCACCATCACCATCAGCATCGGCCCCGCCTTTGACGCCACGGGGATGAGCGAGGGCGAGGTCAACCAGCGTGTCGAGCAATGGATCGAGGCGGAAATGCGCCGCATCTCGCCGCATCGCTACGCAAATGCCAACGCCAGCAAGCAAGGGAGCTGAGGGCCGCAGCATCCGGCTTGGCGATCAGCAGATCGCCTACCAGCTTCGCCGCTCCGCGCGCCGCACAATCGGGCTGGCCATCGATGCCCGCGGCCTGCGCGTCGGTGCGCCACTGCACGCCAGACTCGGCGATATCGAAAGCCTGATCCGCCAGCACGGCGTCTGGATACTCGACAAGTTGCAACGCTGGCGCGAACGCCCTCTGGCCGAGCGCCTGGCAGTCCATCACGGCATGACCGTTTTTGCCGACAATTTCGAGTTCACCGTAACAATCATGCCGGGCACCCGTTCGCGCTGGCAGCGTGACGGAAGCACCCTGCGTCTGACCCTTCAGGCGGGGAGCGACCCGGCACCACTGCTGGAAACTGCCCTGCGTGAAATTGCCCGCGCGCGATTCAGCGAACGACTCGCCCACTACGCCGCCCGCCTTGGCGTACCGATCCCGCCGCTGCGCCTGTCCTCCGCCCGCACCCGCTGGGGCAGCTGTAACGCGCGCGGCCAGATCAACCTCAACTGGCGCCTGATCTGGCTGCCATTGCCGGTCATCGATTACGTCGTCTGCCACGAACTCGCGCACCTCAAGGAAATGAACCACAGCCCGCGCTTCTGGTCTGTGGTCGAACTACTCTGCCCGGACTGGCGCGCCCTGCGCCTCGAACTGCGCCAGCGCGGCCGGCAGATCCCTCAACTCTGATCAGAATTGGAATCCCCATGCGCCTGCTCCACACCATGCTTCGTGTCGGCAATCTCGACCAGTCCATCGCCTTCTACACCGAAGTGCTCGGCATGCAGTTGCTGCGCCGGCAAGATTATCCCGATGGCCGCTTCACCCTCGCCTTCGTCGGCTACGGCCCGGAAATCGAAGGTGCGGTTATCGAACTGACGCACAACTGGGACACTACAGGCTACGAACTCGGCAATGCTTACGGCCACATCGCCCTCGCCGTCCCTGACGCCGCCGCAGCCTGCGCCGCAATCAAGGCAAGGGGCGGCAAGGTGGTTCGCGAAGCCGGGCCGATGAAGCACGGCAAGACGATCATCGCCTTTGTCGAAGACCCGGACGGTTACAAGATCGAATTGATCCAGCGCGACTAAGGCGGGCGCTGGTTTGATCGTCATCCCCGCGAAAGCTGGGGATCCAGTTCGTTGCCTTTCATGGATTCCCGCCTGCGCGGGAATGACATTTCCGAGCGCATCCTTTCAACGGCATACGCATGGGCAGGTGACCGGGCTGCGCCAGATCAAGGTCAGGCGCCATGAAGCGCGGCAAAATCCGCGCTCCAGGAGATCGACATGCCCTTTCCCGAATTCTTCAGCCGCATTCCCGCCATCACCCTGCACGATCCGCTGGCCGAACTGCTCGGGTCGGCGGTGGATGGCCGGCTCGAATACCGTTTTGAAGATGCCGTCCGCCTGACCGGCCACGCCTGCCCAACCGTCGCCGGCGCCTGGCTGACCGGCTGCAGCGCACTGCAAGCGCTGTACCCGGATACGCTGCCGGTGCGGGGGCAGATCGATGTCGCTTTCGGCGAAGGCGAATCACAAGGCGTGACCGGCGTCATCGCCAGCGTGCTGGGGCTGCTCATCGGCGCCGCCGGCCGGGGTGGTTTCGCCGGGCTGGGCGGTCACTTTCGCCGCCGCGATTTGCTGCAATTCGGCGTCGATGGCGTTGCCCAGGTGCGCTTTTGTCGTCGGGACACCGGCCAGACCGCCGATTGCCGGCTATCACTCGCCGCCGTCCCGGGCAACCCAAGGACCGGCGAGCAACTCGCCCGACTGCTGGCCGGTGAGCACACGCCAGAACTCGCCCGGGCATTCCAGCACGCCTGGCTCGCCCGCGTCGAAAGCATCCTGCTCGACAGCGCGCTACGTCCGCAACTGCTAGACCTCCGCCTGGGCAGTAGCTGAATCCGGCGGGCGCCTGCTCGGCAGATTTGTTAAACTGCGCATCATTACACTTTAGTCATAGGAGTGGGCCATGTTGCGCGCCTACAAGCTGGCACTGGTTCTGTTGTTCGCCGGCGCTTTCGGCGGCTCCTGGGCCGTCGCCCAGGAAGCCACCCGCGACCGCATTCAGGCCGCCAAGAGCCTGCGCGTCTGCATCTGGCCGGACTATTTCGGTATCAGCTACCGTGACCCGAAGACCCAGCAGCTGTCGGGGATCGACGTCGACATGGCCAAGGCACTGGGCCGCGAGCTGGGCGTCAATGTCGAGTTCGTCGACAGCTCCTTCGCCAAACTGATTCCGGATGTCCTTGAAAACCGCTGCGACATCGCCATGTTCGCCATCGGCATCACCCCGCTTCGCCAGGAGAAACTGCGTTTCACCAAGCCGCACCTGGCCAGTGACATCTACGCCATCACCACCAAGAGCAATCGCCGCATCAAGGTCTGGAGCGACATCGACCGCAGTGGTGTGGTCGTGGCCGTCGCCAAGGGCACGCTGCACGAGCCGTTGATGAAAGAGCGACTGAAGGCAGCGACGCTGAAGGTGCTCGACACGCCGCACGCCCGCGAGCAGGAGGTCGAATCGGGTCGTGCTGATGTCTTCATGACCGACTTTCCGTATAGCCAGCGCATGCTGCGCACCACGGACTGGGCGCGCCTGATTAAGCCGGAGACGACGTACCACATCACCCGGTACGCCTGGGCAATGCGCCCCGGCGACTATCGCTGGCATGCCCGCGTCGAGGCTTTCCTGGCACAAGCAAAGCAACGTGGCGAACTCAAGGCGACCGCTGAACGCCATGGTCTGCTGCCCATCGTACTGCTCGACTATTGACTCGGCACAATAATGCTTGGAATTTGTGGATCAGCCCCCATGTCTGAGGAATGGAAAAAGACGACGCAAGATAGTCGACACTTGAGTAACTACATGAACGGCGCAAGCAGGTCATTCGGTGGCATCGCAAAGGTTACGAGGTGATGCAGATCGTCGAACTCTGCGGGCTTTCGTATCCTCAAGAAAGCCTACGAGCAGCGCCCGGAAGCCGTACAGGCTTGGCTTGAGTGCGTGGTCGTTGCTATGCACCGGCTGGCAAGACCCCGGTAACTTTCACCGTGGGTGGAACCCGGCAAAAATTGTCGATGATTGCCACGGTGACAAACCAGGGAAAAACACGCTGTTTGGGATTGACGAGGCGTTCAATTCCGACAAATTGATTGCGTTCCTTGAAGCCCTAATCAAGGATGCCGGCAAGAAGGTGTTTCTGATTCTTGACAACCAGCGAGTCCATCACAGAAAACCAGTCAAGGCGTGGGCCGCTGAACGTCAGGACAAAATCGAACTCCTCTACCTGCCCGGTTACAGCCCGGAACTGAATCCGGAGGAACGCCTCAACGCCGATCTCAACCATGCTATCGGCACCAAGGTGCCAGTGCGTACCAAGGCAAAACTGAAACTCGCTGCCACCGAACACATGGTCAAACTCGAACAATCATCCGAGCGGGTCTAAAGCTTCTTCCAAGACCCGCGTGCCAAATATGCCGCTTGAAAATTCAAACTTCAGCTGGCCGGATCAATAGCGTCAGTGATACGGGCATCGGCATGTCCGCCGAGGTCGTCGCCGGGCCAAGGCAGCCGCTTCCGCTTCGAACTGCCGTTTGTCACGACAGAGGATGTGCCGGCCATTCCCTCCAGCGCTATCCCGACCAGCACCGAGCGCCACCTGAGCATCCTGCTTGTGGAAGAACTGCCAGATACCAGAGATGGACGGCTTCGAGGCTACCCGTCGCGGGGGTGGGCGAAGCCGGCGCCATCGCAGCCACGCAGCCAGTGACCGCCTTGACCGCCAACGCCATGAGCGGGGACCGGGGAGCTTGCCTCGCCGCCGGCATGGACGACTACCTCGCCAAACCGTTCAAGCGCGACGATCTGGTCACACTCCTCGAACGTTGGCGTGACGGCCGCTGATCTGTGGCCAGTTTCACCAGAATGTCACATCGGGCGATTAAACTTGGCCGGTTATGCCAATTCACCGCCTTTTACTTGCCACCCTGTTCATCGCCCTGATGGCGCCAGCCGCTCAAGCGGCGCGGCCGATGATCACCGACGATGCTCGGATCACCGACCCCGGCGCCTGTCAGCTTGAAACCTGGGCCCACCTGCACCGGACCGAAAAGGATTTCTGGGCGCTACCGGCCTGCAATTTCAGCGGAAATTTCGAGTTCACCGCGGGGGGCGCGCTCGCCCGCCACGATGGCACCAGCACCAGCGGTGCCTTTCTCGTGCAGGGCAAGACCCTGTTCCGACCGCTGACAACCAACGACTTCGGCATCGGCCTCGCCGCCGGTTATGCGACGCATACGGGGAGCGGCCAATCCGGCGCCCCCTACTTCTACGTGCCGGCCAGCCTGTCGCTGGCTGACGACCGGGTGGTGCTGCACCTGAATGTTGGCGCATTACGCGAACGCGACCTGCGCGCATCACGCGCCACCTGGGGATTCGGCAGCGAGCTGCAAGCCACGGAACGGCTGTTCGTCATCGCTGAAACCTATGGCCAGCACGCGGACAAGGGTGCCGGCAGCCCGTACGTCCAGCTCGGCCTGCGCTACTGGGTCGTTCCGGGTCATGTGCAGGTCGACACCACCTGGGGCAGCCGTGTCAGCGAACTGCAGGCTGAACGCTGGTTCTCCATCGGCCTGCGCCTGCTCTCTCCGCGGCTCTTCTAGCGCAATTCACGCTGCTGTTTCATCAAATCGTCACATTGGTGACCCGTGGGCTATGCAAAAATTCATAGGCTTCAACTACCCACAGGTGCACCATGGTTTTCTTCGAACTGTTTTCCCATAACCCCACCATCGTCAAGGTGCCTACCGGTGAGGCCCTGTTTCGCGAAGGCGAAGAGGGACACCTGATGTTCGTGCTGGCAACCGGCACGGCGGAAGTGATCGTCAATAACCGCGTCGTCGAGGAACTGCAGCATGGCAACATCGTCGGCGAACTCGGCATTGTTTCGCCAGGGCCGCGCTCGGCGACGGTCGTCGCCACCACCGATTGCGAATTCGTTGCCGTTGACGAAAAGCGTTTCCAGTTTCTCGTTCAGCAGACACCTTTCTTCGCGACGCAGGTGATGCGTGTGCTTGCCGAACGCCTGCGCTCTGCAAATCAGATGCTGACGCCGGTCGAGGACATCTGATCGGTCGGCTGCGGCAGATATTCGCCGCACCAGGCGTGCGCCGACACCGTCGGGAAGCGCCAGTGATGGATTTCGCGCGGCGAGCTGTCGCCCGCGAACTGCGGTGGAAAGCGGTGGCACTGGCCGCTCATCGCGTCCAGCGGCTGAAAATATCGGCACTGCTCGCAGTGCGGCGTCGGGTGGGTCATCAATCAACTCGTGAGATATCAGAGGGGCGTGCTGCTCGCCAAAGGATCGGCCGCTGCGGTGAACGCGGATTCCGACGCAATTTCCGCACCCGCCCAACGCCGGTAGCAGGCCGCCAACCGCCCGGCCATCGCGGTATCCGACCATTCACTGGCGTAGACAGGCGCATCTTCACGCAAATGGCGCCAGGCCGATGGTCGGTTCAAAAGATGGGCCACCGTTTCACCAAAGGCCTTGGGATCATCAGGTGGCGAAAATGCACCGCGACCGGGCGCCAGAATATCCGTCGTCCCCATTTCGGACAGCGCCACCACCGGCAAGCCGGCAGCCATCGCTTCGAGCAGCACCAAGCCTTGCGTTTCCGTCCGCGACGCAAAAACGAAGACATTGGCGGCGGCATAGCAGGCCGGCAACTCCTCGCTGCGGTCAAGGTAGCCGATGAACTGTACGTGGTCGCGCAAGCCGAGCGCCTTCACCTTTTCCTTCAGATCGGCGACCGCCGGCCCTTCGCCGGCGATCAGCAGCAGGATGTCCGGCCGCAGGCGACGTGTGTATTCCAGCGCGTGCAGCAGGAAGCCGATATTCTTTTCATGGGCGACGCGGCCGACATATAGCGCCACCGGCCGGGTGGACAAAATGCCGTATTTGTAACGCAAAGCCGGTCCATTGCCCCCGGTGAACTGCGCGACCGGGATACCGGTCGGCAGCACTTCCATCTCCCGGATAACACCGTAGCTGGCCAGCCGCTCACGCATGGCCGTTGACGGCACGATCACCGCGTCCAGCGCGTTGCATTGCGTCCGCGCCAGGCGGCGCGCCAGCCCCTTCAGCCAGTTTGCCGGCAACAAGGCGGCGTAGTGCTGCAAGTATTCCTCGAAAAAGGTGTGATAAGTCGCCACCACCGGCAGACGCAACTGCCGGGCCGCCTTCAGGCCGGCATAGTGGGCGATGAATGGCGTCTGGATGTGAATCAGGTCACAATCCTGCGCCGCCGCCAGCACTGCGCGATGCATTGCCCGCCAGCCGACCAGCCGGTCTTCGCGATCCCCCGGCACCGGGCGCCCCGGCACGCGGACGATGCCCGGCAAATCACCTTCGCTGCCGTAGCGCGGCACGACGAGGCGGACCTCGACGCCATGTTCGACCAGCGCCCGGCGGAAAGTCTCGATCGAGGTCGAGACGCCATTCACCCGCGGAAAATAGACATCGGACACCATCAACACGCGCATCTCAAACCTCCGCGGCTTCCGGCGCCGGCGCCGCCAGGGCCGGAATCGCCTGCCGCACGCCCCAGGCCACCAGTTCCAGCCGGCCGTCGAAGTGCTCGACGATGGCGGTACAGGAGTCGACCCAGTCGCCGCAGTTGATGTAGGTGAGGCCGTTGATCTCGCGGATGGTCGCCCAGTGGATGTGGCCACAGATGACGCCATCGAGGCCGCGATCTCGGGCGTGGTGCACCGCCGATTCCTCGAAATCGAAAATGAAGTTCAGCGCCGTCTTCACCTTGCGCTTGGCGTAGCCGGCCAGCGACCAATAGCCGGGAATACCCAGCTTGCGACGCACCCACGACAGTTGGGCATTGAGCCGGACCAGCACTTCGTAAGCCTTGTCGCCGAGGATCGCCACCCAGCGATGGTGACGCGTCACCTGATCGAAGACGTCGCCGTGGATGAGCAGGAAGCGCCGGCCATCGACCGTTTCATGCACCAGTTCCGAGGCGACCTCGATGTCACCAAACACCGTGCCGCAGTAATCGCGCAAGGCCTCGTCGTGATTGCCCGGTACGAGCACGATGCGCTCGCCGTGGCGCGCCCGGCGCAGCAGTTTCTGCACCACCGTGTTCTGCGCCGGCGTCCAGCAGATGCTGCGACTCATCGCCCAGAAGTCGATGATGTCGCCGATCAGGAAAGTTTGTTCGGACGAATACTCGCGCAGGAAATCAAGGAGACTTTCCGCCTGGCACGCACGGGTGCCGAGGTGGATATCGGACAGGAATACGGATCTGACCTTGGGCATGGCGACATCTTGATGGCAGCCGATGACCCTACCGTGACGCCAACATTACAGTTGCGTGACGATCCGCTCAGGCCACCGCCGGCTGGATGGTATCGCTTTGGCGCTGACGCGTTGCCAACCAGAGGCCGCCCAAGGCCCAGGAAAAAATCGCAAGACGGATGGGGAGCGACGCATCGTAGCCCTGTCCATCCAGCGGCAGCGTGAGGGTCGAGATGACCACAACCGTCACCAGCATCACCTTTTGGCGCCGCCCGACCTGCCAGCGGCAATGCTGCTGGAGCAGCAGCGCCAGCCATGCTGCCGCCAGTCCGACCAAGGCACCGACCATGACATCCAGCGGCCAATGTGCGCCGACCGCAACGCGGGAGAATCCCGCCAGCACCGCCAGGAGCAGCAACGTTACACGATAGCGACGGCATCCCGACAGGCCGATCAAAACCCCGACAAAGGCAAACAGCGAGGCCGTATGACCGGAGGGCAAGGCATGACGGGTCACACGCGGACCAATGATGGTGATCAGTTCCGCCGGCAACACCGAGGCCGGACGCGGCAAGGCCGCCCATAGCTTGATGCCCCGACTCAGCAAGCCAGCCAAAGCCGCAGACAACAGGATGGCGAAAAACACCCGCGGATAGCGAATGGCAAACGGCAGAAAGAGTGCGAACAGCACGCGCTCGTCACCGAGGACCGTGATGCATTCCCAGAAAAGCGGCGGCAGGGTAGTGCTCCAAGCCTGTGCCATGAGAAAGCCACCCCCATACCCCAGCGTGCCGGCAAACAGGGCCGAAATAATGGCCAGCGGACCAATCAGCAGGGAGAGTTGCAACAAGTGCTCACGGGTATTGTTCATGGCATGCTCCTGACAACGGCCAGCACAAAACGTCCGCGCTCGCTCAACAACTCAAGATGCGCCGGCTGCAAGCGGCTTTCGAGTTCCGACAGGCGATCGCGACGGGTGAACACGACCTCGCCGACAACCGGCAAACGCGATGGCGTCACCGCCTGACGATAGACGCTGAAACTGGGCTGACTCACCCGATAGCTGACTACCGGCCACGCCTCTGCCCGCGAAATCTCCGCCAGCGCCTTGATCGGCACCTGGGTGACCGACATGATGGCCGGCGCCAGCAGGCCATTCAGCGCCACCGACTGCAGCAGGCCGATCAGCACCAGCGTCTGCCATGGCGGAAGGCGTCTTGAAACAGCAAGAACCACCGAGACAAAGGCGAGCAGCGCCAGCCCGGCGATAAGCACGGGATCAAACGCCTCGATCAGGGCTGCCAGCATGGCCAGGTCGTCGGGCTTGACCAGTCGCTGCGAGAAGGCGGGGAGCAACACCGGCAAGAGCGCAATCAAGGCCATGCCCGCAACACCCGGCAGCAATACCAACCAGCGCTGCTGCCGCAGCGGGCGGTAGCGAGCCATCAGGATGAACAGCGGGGTACAGCCGTAGAGCAGGTAATGCGGCAGTTGCGTGCGGGACAGCGAGAAGAAAACGAAGACGACCGAGAACCAGAGCACGAGAAAACGCAACAGGTGGGTTTCCGCCGCCATCTCACCCGCCACGCGCCAGTGCCGCCATGCCCGGCGCAGGCTGACCAGCAGCCACCCGGAAAACGGCAGCAGGACGAACGGCAGTACCAGCAGGTAATACAACGGATTGCCGCCGTGCCCCTCGAAGGTGCTGGTGTAGCGATTGACGTTGTGCTGCAGGTAAAAACCGCGGAAAAAGGCATCGCCCTGATCGAGATATACCAGCACATGCCAGGGCAAAACCGTGGCTATCAGCAACAACCAGGCGGGGAAATCGAGCAGCGCATCGCGGATCAGCCGCCATTGCCGGATCGACAACAGGTAGAGCCCACAGACCAGCACCGGAAACATCAGCGCCACCGGCCCCTTGGTCAGGAAGCCTAACCCGAGTGCCAGCGCCGTCAGCCTCAAAGCAAGCCTCGCCCGGGCGCCATCGTTCTGGCGGGCGGCCTCGCTGTAGGCATAGATGCCAAACATCGACAAGGCCAGCCACAGGTTGAGCAAGGCATCGGCGATGGCCGCCTTGGCGATCATGCCGACCATCAGCGACAGGGTCATGACCAGCATCGCCAGCGGTGCATCGGCGCGTCGGCCATAGCGGGCACAGAACAGCCCGGTCGCCAGCACCCAGAGCACCGCCGAAATCAGCGATGGCAGGCGAAAGCCCAGTTCGTTGATACCGAGAACGCTCACCGAAACGGCCTGCGCCCAGTAGATCAGGATCGGCTTGTCGTGCCGGGGTTGGCCGTTAAGGGTAGGCGAAACGAGATTGTCCGCCGCCAGCATCTCGCGCGTGGCTTCGGTAAACGCGCCCTCATCGACATCGGTCAGCGGTAGCGTGGCGGCGCCGAGAAAAAACGATAACAGCAGGGCAAGCAGCAGCATCCACGGCGATGAAAGCCATCTGCTCAGCGAAAAATGACGCCTGCTGACAGGTAGCGGCGTGGAGGAAGTCAAGGTGCTCGGCAACATACCGAGGAGCATAGTGCCTACCCATGACAGGGATGTTACGCCGGGGCGACACCTCCATGACCGGCCAGCGAGCGATGCTGCGGGCCCGCCCGCGTCAGCCAGCGAATTGAGCCGGAATCAAGGCATCCAGAACTTTGACTTCTCCATCGCCGAGACGCTCGAATCCGTGGCATCGCTGACCTTGAAATCAATCCGGTTCGGGCCTTGCGGCAGGCTGCCGGGTTCGGCGCGGACGATCAGGGTCAGCGCGCCGTATTCGCCGGCCGGGATGGCGATGCTGGATTCGCCGGCCAGTTGCAGGCTGTTTCCCTCCGGCAGGCTGACATCGAGTTCACGGGCAGCGTGGCTGGCGTTCAGGATACGCAGGCGGAAGGTGTTTTCGATCATGCCGTCGTCGGCTTCGCGTGCCAGACTGCTGCGGTCGTCCTTTTGCACCTCGACGCGCAGCAGCGGGCGAGTGGCAATCGACCACGCGGTGGCGAAGGTCAGCGCGCAGAGCAGCAGCGTGTAGATCACCACCCGCGGCCGGATGGCGCGGCGGATGGCGGTCGCCAGTGTGTAGCGCTGGGCGATGGCGTTTTCGGTCGAATAGCGAATCAGGCCGCGCGGGTAATTGAGCTTGTCCATCACCTGATCGCAGGCGTCGATACAGGCGGCGCAGCCGATGCACTCGTTCTGCAGCCCCTCGCGGATGTCGATGCCGGTCGGGCAGACCTGCACACAGATGCCGCAATCGACGCAGTCGCCCAGCCCCGCGGCCTTCGGATCGCTGCCCTTGGGGCGGGCGCCGCGCGGGTCGCCGCGCTGGGTGTCGTAGGCGATGATCAGCGTATCCGGGTCGAGCATGACGAACTGGAAGCGGGCGTAGGGGCAGATCTGCCGGCACATCTGCTCGCGCAGGAAGCCGGCGTTGCCATAGGTCATCGCCCCGTAGAACAGCACCCAGAAAAGCGACCAGGCGCCGACGGTAAAGCTCGCCAGTTCGCCCAGCAGCTCGCGCACCGGCACGAAGTAGCCGACGAAGGTGATCCCGGTCCACAGCGAAAACAGCAGCCACGCCGCGTGCTTGGCGCCCTTGACGGTGATTTTGCGGGCGCTCCAGCCCTGGGCGTCGAGCTTCATGCGCTGCGAACGCTCGCCCTCGATCTTCTTTTCCATCCACAGGAAGATCTCGGTATAGACCGTCTGCGGACAACTGTAACCACACCATATTCGCCCGGCGACGGCGTAAACAGGAAGAGCGCAAAGGCGCCGATGATCATCAGCATGACCAGGTAGATCGTGTCCTGCGGCCAGAGCACCAGATCGAACAGATAGAACTTGCGGGCGTCGAGATCGAACAGCACGGCCTGCCGGCCATCCCAGGGAATCCAGCAGACGCCGTAGAACACCAGCTGCGTCAGCCAGACGAAGAACCAGCGCCAGCGGGTGAAGGGACCATCGACCGAGCGCGGATAAACCTTCGCCTCCGGGTCGCCGGCGGCTTTGATTTCGATGACTTTACGGGGAGGCTGGGGGCTGGACATGCGCGGCTCACAAAAAATCCCCGACCGGCGGGGATTGGCAGGACGCATTTTAGAGACCGACGCCAGTCGGGCTTTTGATCTTTCCTAAAAAGCCACCCGCCGCCCCCCAAGCGGACTTCCATCGGGCTGCGGTCAACCCGAAAATCTGCCCAAAATCGGCAAGGCCGTTTCAGCCGCCCCGCCGCAGCAAGCCCTGCCCCATCCGGATGCGAATCCCCTCGGCGATGCCCTCACACAGCGCATGGCCCTTCGGCGCAAAGACAATGATCGTCGAGCCGTGCTCGAACCAGCCCATTTCCTCGCCCCGCCGGAAGCGGGCAGCGCAGGGAATGACGTTCGGGCCGCGATAGCGCAGGTGCAGCAGCACATCCAGCCAGTGCAGGCGGATGCTGGCGACGAGGATGGCGGCGACCGGCACCAGCAGCAATGGCGTATCGTCGGCGCTCAGCCGCGCCTCGATCACCGCCCGTTCGTTCTTGCAGAACAGGCGCTCGACACGCTTCAAGGCCACCGGATTGACGTTCCAGGTATCCCCGGAAATGTAGGTGACGCGGTCGACCACGCAATCGTCCGGCGCATGGAAGCGGTGGTACATCGCCGAGGTCAGGCGCAAGGTCACGTAGCTGCCGTCGCGGTAGCGTTCGGCGAGTTCCTCGCTGCCGAGCAGGTCGGCGACCTGGTATGGAAAGCCCTTGGCCTGAATGACTTCGGTGCCGTGCACCGGCCCGCAGGCGCCGACGATGGCATCGCTCGGGCTGCAGATCACCGCCGGATCGGGGTCGATGGGGCGCATGCCGGGCTTCAGGGCACGGGTGAAGCAGGCGTGCAGGCTGCGATAGCGGCTCTCCGCCGCTTCGCTCAGATCCAGCTCGGTGAACAGGCGCCAGACGGCAATCGACAGACGGGTCAGCAGCGGGCTGTCGATGCGGCTGTACCAGCCCATGAAGCGGGTCACGGCATGGCGCGGCAGGCGGTTGGTGAGCAGGAAGTTGAGATCCTCGTTGGCGACGAGACTGGAGATGGCTTGGCGTATGGTCATCGTGTTGTAAAGCAGCTTGGGTAGAAGGAAGGCTTCAGGAGGAAGCCATGAACGAAACTTTTGCAATTTATGCCGCCGGCGCCAGCGCGCTGGCGCTGGCCTTGCCGCGCATCCGTCGCCGGCTGGCGCTGTCGAAGGCGAAGCACCCGTCGCTGACCGGCCATTCGCGGATGGCCAAGCGCGTTGCGCGTCTGATCCCGTTTTACGAGTACAGCGAGGAAGGTTTTTTCAATGCCGACAACGCACCGCCGGAAACCGTCGCCCGACGCCGCGCCGGCTTCGCCGACCTGAGCGCGCTGTATGCCGCCCGTTTTCGGCAAACTTCCGCGTTGACCGCAGACGCCGCGCACTACATCTCCGACCTGCAATTCACCGGCAATTACCGCGTGCCCTTCCAGTTCAGCCGCCGCGTGCGCGAGCATCTGAAGGGCGGCAGCTTTGTCCAGGCGGCAAACGGCGTGACGCTGACCGACCTCGACGGCAACGTCTTCTACGACCTCACCGGCGCTTACGGCGTCAATGTGCTCGGTGTCGATGCCTACCGCGAGTGCATTGCCGAGGGCGCCGCCCGCGTTGCGGAACTCGGGCCCATCCTCGGCCCCTACCATCCGGTCGTCGCCGACAATGCCCGCCGGCTGGCGGCGATTTCCGGGCTCGATGAAGTTTCCTTCCACATGTCCGGGACCGAAGCAGTGATGCAGGCCGTGCGGCTGGCCCGTTACCACACCGGTCGCCGCCATCTGGTGCGCTTTTCCGGCGCCTACCACGGCTGGTGGGAAGACGTGCAGCCGGGCATCGGCAACCCGCTGCCACCGCGCGAAACCTACACCCTCAAGGAAATGGACGAGGACACGCTGCACGTGCTCGCGACGCGCAAGGACATCGCCTGCGTGCTGGTCAATCCGCTGCAGGCGCTGCACCCCAACGCTGCCGCCCCCGGCGACTCGGCGCTGGTGGACAGTTCGCGCCGCGCCGGTTTCGACAAGGCGGCCTACACCGAATGGCTGCAGAAATTGCGCGAGGTATGCAGCAAGCGCGGCATCGTGCTCATCTTCGACGAAGTCTTTGTCGGCTTCCGCCTCGCCCCCGGCGGCGCGCAGGAATACTTTGGCGTGCAGGCCGATATCGTCACCTACGGCAAGACGCTGGGCGGCGGGCTGCCGGTGGGTGTGGTCTGCGGCAAGCGCGAACTGATGCGCCGCTTCCGCGACGAGCGCCCGGCCGACATCTGCTTCGCCCGTGGCACCTTCAATTCGCACCCCTACGTGATGGGCGCCATGGCGGCCTTTCTCGACCGCCTTGAACAACCGGCGACGAAGGCGCTGTACGAAGACCTCGACGCGACCTGGAACCGCCGCGCCGACGTCCTCAACCTGCGCCTCGACACCCTTGGTCTGCCGGTACGCGTCGCCAACCTGTCGAGCATCTGGACGGTGTTCTACAACCGCCCGTCGCGCTACAACTGGCTGCTGCAGTACTACCTGAAGGCCGAAGGGTTGGCGCTGAGCTGGGTCGGCAGCGGCCGGATGATCTTCAGCCTGGCGTACGGCGAAGAAGACTTTCAGGCTGTCGCCGACCGCTTCGTCGCCGGGGCGCAGGCGATGGTGCGTGACGGCTGGTGGTGGGACGGCAGCGCGCTGGAGAACAAGGGCATCCGCCGGCAGATCCTGCGCGAGATGTTGGCGCATCGCCTGTCTTTCCGGAAGTAGAAACAAAAAGGCTGGCGGCCTCGGCCGCCAGCCCCGGAACCCGCGCAATCAGGCCGCTTCGCGAACGTGGTGCATGGGATCGATCAGTTCCCCGCGCAGCAGGTGGATCGGTGCCATGTGGTACATCTTGATGTCGTGGTAGGGGTCGGTGATGATCTTGGTCATCCAGGCCAGCCCGGTCATCACGTCACGGATGAAGAAGAGGTGCACGGTGCGGAAGATCAGCCCGGCAACGCCGACCGTCAGCCAGATCAGGCCGACCTGATCGAACAGCTCGGTCTTGTCGGCGGCTTCGGTGAAGATGCCGAAATAGGTTGGATCGAGCATCAGCCCTAGCGGCGCCACGGCCCAGATCAGGATGAGCACGATCTTGCGGTTGAGGTTGTAACCGACCTTGATCGCTTCCTTGTGCTCGTTCGACGCGCCATTCACGTGGTCGTAATCGGTCGGCTCGAAGAAGAAGTGGCCGGACTGGCGTGTCACCATCGACAGCAGCCAGCCGATGACGGCCGACATGGCGGGATTCACAAACAGCATGGCGTAGGCGACCAGAAAACCGATGGCGCTGATGAAATGCAACGACTGGTTGATCCGGCTCTGGTGATAGTAACGGTGGTCATCCCAGCGCAGGACCTGCAGCGTGCGCAGAAATTCTTTCATATCGACTCCTTGACAGTTAGGTGGCAAATGCGATTGCCAAGGTATTGCACGATTGCTACCGGCGCATGAAGGGATGACGACAGTTTGTAGACGTCATCGCCGCGCCCGGAAAGTGCAACGCAACTGTCATCCGGGCGTCGTATCGCCGTTACATCGGCTGGCGACAATCCGGACGTCCAACGTCACGCGTCCCGCCATGTCCCCCGTCGCCATCGAACAGTACCCCGCCCAACGCCGCTCGCTGCGGCTGGCCGTCGTCACCGAAACCTACCCGCCGGAGATCAACGGCGTCGCCCTGTCGCTCGGGCGCATGGTCAATGGCCTGCGTGAGCGCAACCACGACATCCAGCTCATCCGCCCCCGCCAGCTGCCGGGCGACCAGCCGGCCAAGCATCAGGGCTTTGACGAACTGCTCACCGGCGGCCTGCCCATCCCGCGCTACCCCAACCTGCGCCTCGGCCTGCCGGCCAAGCGCATCCTCATCAACCAGTGGCTGCACCAGCGGCCGGATCTGGTACATATCATCACCGAAGGCCCGCTGGGCTGGTCGGCACTGCAAGCCGCCACGAAACTCAAGATCCCGGTCTGCTCCGATTTCCGCACCAATTTCCACAGCTACAGCCAGCATTACGGCATCGGCCTGCTGAAGAAACCCATCGTCGCCTACCTGCGCAAATTCCATAACCGCACGCTGGCCACGCTGGTGCCGACCGAGCAGCTGCGCAGCGAACTCGCCGGCGCCGGCTTTCGCAACCTGCAGGTGATCTCGCGCGGTGTCGATACCCGCCTCTTCGATCCCAAGCGCCGCGACCCCGAACTGCGCGCCCGCTGGGGTGCCGACGGCCGCACGCCGGTGGTGCTGCACGTCGGCCGCATCGCCGCCGAAAAGAACCTCACCGCGCTCAACGGCGCCTTTACCAAAATCCGCCAGCGCTGCCCAGAGGCCCGCCTGCTGCTCGTCGGCGACGGCCCGGAAGCCGGCAACCTGCGCAGCCAGTGGCCGGACGCCATCTTCACCGGCATGCTTCGCGGCGAAACCCTGGCCGCCCACTACGCCAGCGCCGACATTTTTCTCTTCCCCAGCCTCACCGAAACCTTCGGCAACGTCACGCTGGAAGCGATGGCCAGCGGCCTGCCGGTGGTTGCCTTCGACTACGCCGCCGCCGGCCAGCACATCCAGCACGGCAATAACGGCCTGCTCGCCGGCTTCGGCAACAACAGCGAATTCGCCAGCGCCGCCGGCACGATGATCGACATCTTCATGGACGAACCCATCCGCTTCGCCGCCCTCGGCACCCAGGCCCGCGACACCGCCGAACAACTCGACTGGTCGCACATCGTCGGCGAACTGGAACGGGTACTGATGTCGTTGGCGCATTGAGATGACCATGCGCTAGCAGCTGCTGCGGTCAACCCGAAAAAGCGGCGAAAATCGGGGGCGAGGGTGTCGCCTTCAAGGGGAGTTGAAGTCCGCACACGGCCAGGAGCCGCCAGTTAAGTATTCCAACAAGGTGACATTCAAGGGGCAGCTTTGTGCAGTGAGCTGCCAACCTGCTCAGCATCGAAGCCCCGTGGCGTGAAGGTCGTTATCGCAACTCCGGCGTTTGGTTAAACTGATGCCCAGAGGAGGCCCCATGCTAATTTCCGGCCAATGCCAATGCGGCAACATATCTTTCAATCTCGAGTGGTTACCTGACCCAACCAAAATTCCTGCTTGGGCGTGCCGTTGTTCGTTCTGTCAGTCCCATCAAGGCGTTTGGACTTCGTCGCCATCGGCGAAACTGCAAGTTCATATCAACAACCTTTCCCTGCTGACCCGGCACACCTTCGGCACAAGAACCGCTGATTTTCTCGTCTGCAAGCAATGCGAGGACATCCCCGTCGTGACCAGCGAAATTGATGGGCGCCTCTATGCGGTGGTCAACATACATGCACTGCACGGCATCTCGCCCACCCTTCTCAAGCATTTCCAGTCAGACTTTGATGGCGAAACGGTTGAAGCGAGAACAAACCGCCGGCGTCAAAACTGGATTTCGAACGTAACTATCACCAGTCCGTTGAACGCGTAACGCAACGAGCAACCGCTGGTGCTACTGCGCACATGCAATTTCGGAATGTCAGGCGGCAATAATCTCAATTGAGCACTTGGGGCATCCACCGTAGGCTTAAAGCCAATCGTTGGGACACACTAGGTAGCCATGACTTCGAAATCCACCAAGCCGCTAAAAATAGACATTCCCGCTGTCGATGGTTTTCCATTGCATGCCCATGCCTGGGTTCATGAGGTGGTTAATGATGATGAGCTTCCGCCGGTCGTCATCATCAATCCGGCAACGTCAGTGCAAAGCCGGTACTACAGCCGATTTGCCGACTTCCTCTACGCGCACGGGTTTAACATCATTACCTACGATTACCGCGGGATTGGTGGCTCCCGGCCAGAGAACATGCGCGGCTTCCAGGCCAATTGGTTGGATTGGGGAAGCAAGGACTTCGAAGGGGTTCTGAAATTTGCCGGCACGTGCTTCAAGGGGCACGACATCCTGGTGGCCGCCCACAGCGTCGGTGGTTTTCTGGTGGGGATGGCGCCATCCAATCAGGTCATCAAACGGGTCTTCACGATGGGCTCGCAGTTTGCCTACTGGCGGGATTACGCCAAGCACAAGCGCTTCGCCATGTACCTGCGCTGGCATATCGTCATGCCGACCCTGACCGCCATCTTTGGCTATTTCCCGGGTAAGCGTCTGGGGTGGTTGGAAGACACACCGAGCGGCGTGGTGCGTGACTGGATTTCCCCGGAGCCTCGCTTCGAGGACATCTACAAATCCGGCCCGCAGGCCCTGTCAGATGAAGAGCGAAGCAGGCTTGTCGAAGCATTCGCTCAGGTCACAGCGCCCACGCTGGCTGTGTCGATGAGTGATGACGAGTTCGGCACCATCCCGGCCATCCACCGCCTGCTCAGCTACTTCAAGAACAGCGCGTCCACGCACATGCGTATCGAACCTGACGCGGTTGGTCAGCCTTCGATTGGCCACTTCGCGTTTTTCAATGCTCGCTATGCGGACTCCTTGTGGAAAATCCCCTTGGCTTGGCTACGTGATGGCGAAGTCACCCAGGAGATTCCGGCTCAGCTGGTTACGCCGGAGCAGCATCCGTAATTCGGGCCTCGGTGCGTATCCAGTCAATCAAGGTTTGTGTCTGACTGCTCGCCGGCAAGTCTCGTTGAATCAAGTAGTAGACCTTATTTGAGGTGGGGCCAGGACGTGGCGTCGGCAGGGCAATCAGGCGGCCATCGGCTAACATCGGAGAAATTATTTGCCCCTTGCCCAATGCAATCCCTTGGCCTGCAACAGCGGCATGAATCAACTGGTCGTACAGGTTGAAACGAAGAATGCTCTTCGGTTTCACGCCCGCCCATCCTTGTGACTCCAGCCAGTTACTCCATTGCCACGCGAATGAGGTGTCTCCCTCGAATTCAAGCAAGGTGGACTGCTCAATCAGTTCAGGGCTATCAAGACGCTTCATGCCAAGGCTGGGATGGGCAACCGGGAAGACGGTTTCGCCAAACAGCCGGCTTGCTCCAGGCGGCATCAGGCGTTCCTCCCCATAGCGAATAGCAATGTCCAAGCCCTCTTTGCGCAGGTCCACAATCTGATTGTTCGCTGAGATGCGCACCTCGATTTCCGGGTGCGCTGCCTGAAAAGCGCCCAGCCGCGGCAACAACCAAAGCCCCACGAATCCAATGCTGGACGTAATCGTTACCGGTCGTCGACGGAGGTTGTCTTCCAGAACCCCTAGCGCATCTTGTAGCTGCTGCATCGCGCTATCGGCTGCCACAAATAATTGCTCGCCTTCCGGCGTAAAGCGAATGGCACGATGCGTTCGCTCGAACAGCTTTACGCCCAGTGCTGTTTCCAGGCCATGAATCTGGCGGCTGACGGCTGACTGGGTCAGAAACAAGTCGCCGGCAGCCAAGGTAATACTCATGCGTCGGCCAACTGCGACGAAGCCACGTAGCAAATCGACTGATGGAATTTTGGAGAGGTTAACTGACATTACAAATCCTCATGTGTAGCCACAAAAAACTCAATTGAGGTGCAGCCCCTCATCCATTCTAATAGACTGATTGCAAGAGTCGCCACAATACGATGCATGCACTACTTGAATGTGAATTTCGGGCGCTTGCTCACCATCTCGAAACAGCCAAAGGAGAATGAATATGTCCCACGTATCTGACCCGCACTTCGCCGAACGCGTCCTGGCCAGCTTCAACAAACAGAACGCCATGCATCTGGTGAAGGCCACTATGCCCGTTGTCACCAACGGAATGACGGAGATTCACGTCCCGCATTGGGATGGTATCGAGCAGCAGCATGGCTTTGTCCATGGTGGTGTCGTCGGCATGATTGCCGACTCATCCGCCGGCTACGCGGCCATGACGGTTGTGCCTGCCAACGCCTCTGTCCTCACCGTCGAATACAAGATGAATCTGGTTGCTCCGGCTGATGGCGAGAAGCTGATTGCTCGCGGCCAGGTCGTTCGGCCGGGTCGCACCCTGATAGTTACCAAGGCCGAGGTCTTCGCCGTCAAAGACGGGAAAGAGTCGCTCTGTGCTCTGATGCAACAGACCATCATGGTGATGCACGGCAAAACGGAGAAGTAACTGATGGCCGGTTACCTGCAAGATGGGCTGGCTGAGCCGCAACGCAAAGCGGTCACGCTACCAGCACTTCTGCGCATGAAGGAGACCGGCGAGAAAATCGCCATGCTGACCTGCTACGACGCCAGTTTTGCAGCGCTCATGGATGTTTGCGCCGTCGATATGCTGTTGGTCGGTGATTCGCTGGGCAACGTGTTGCAGGGCCACGCAACGACCTTGCCGGTCACCATCGACGACATCGCTTATCACACGGCCTGCGTTGCTCGCGGCAACAAGTCGGCACTGCTCGCCTCTGACATGCCATTCGGCAGCTACGGGACACCGGAGTCTGCCTATGAGAACGCCGTGAAGCTGATGCGAGCAGGCGCGCAGTTAGTGAAACTGGAAGGCGGCGCCTGGTTGTGCGACACGGTGCGCTTCCTAACCGAGCGCTCCATTCCAGTCTTTGCACACCTTGGGCTGACACCACAATCCGTGCATCAACTCGGTGGATTCAAGGTTCAAGGAAAAACTGCTGAGGGAGCTGAGCGCTTGATGTCCGATGCCTTGGCCTTGCAGCAGGCCGGCGCCTCGATGCTGCTACTCGAAGCCATTCCCGCTTCCCTCGGCAAATCGGTATCGGAGGCGCTACGCATCCCCACCATCGGCATTGGCGCCGGTCCGGATTGTTCCGGCCAGGTACTGGTCATGCACGACATGCTGGGGGTGTTTCCCGGCAAGAAGGTACGTTTTGTCCGTAACTTCATGGCTGGCCAAGCGGACATCGCGTCGGCGATTCGGGCCTACATCGCTGCGGTGAAAGACGGCTCGTTCCCGGCCCCAGAGCATTGCTTTTGACTGACTGAGAATATGTTTCACTCAATTCGACGTCCCGGTGTCCTCTCCGTAACTCTGGCTGCGGCTGGCATTCTCATGGTGACCATGGGAACCCGCCAATCCTTTGGGCTCTTTATCAGCCCCATCAATAGCTCGACCGGCATGGGTATCACCACCATCAGCCTAGCGCTGGCCATCGGACAGTTCACCTGGGGTGCCATCCAGCCGATTGCCGGGGCTATTGCTGACCGCTACGGCCCCCGGCTGGTCTTGCAGGCGGCCTTGGTCACGCTCGCCATCGGTTGCGCCATGACGCCATTCATCGATAACGGTTTCGGTCTTGCTATTGCCTTGGGCATCCTGGCTTCGATGGGTTCAGGCGCCGGCAGTTTCTCCGTGCTGATTGGTGCTGCCGCCCAACGCTTGCCATTTGAGTCACGCGGAACAGCCTCCGGGGTTATCAATGCAGGTGGCTCCTTTGGGCAATTCATCTTTGCGCCAATCCTGCAAAAGTTGATTCAGAGCGCGGGATGGATGGGCGCGATGTGGGCGATGGCTGTGGCGACGCTGGCTGCTCTCCCGCTGATTGGAAAACTGACAGGACCATCGCCTGCGGTGACGCACCATAGCGACGATTCGAGACTGGGCCACGCTGTTCTGGAAGCGCTCAGGAATCCAAGTTACTGGTTATTGCACGCCGGTTTCTTTACCTGTGGGTTTCATCTCGCTTTCCTGGTAACCCACCTGCCGGGCGAAGTGAATCTGTGCGGCCTACCGCCCAGTGTGGCCAGCTGGTCGCTCGCCATCATCGGCTTGGCAAACGTATTCGGCAGTCTGTATGCGGGCTCCTGCGTGGCCCGTTATCGCAGCAAGTATGTCCTGGCGGTGATGTACGCCTCGCGGGCCTTGCTGATTGTTGGGTATCTGTGGATGCCACGCACCGAATGGACTTACTACCTGTTTGCTGCCGGATTGGGCTTTACCTGGCTGGCCACGGTTCCACCTACTGCGGCGATTGTCGGGAAGCTATTCGGGACACGCTATCTGGCGACCTTGTTCGGGCTAACGCTGCTGTCGCACCAGATTGGCGGTTTTCTCGGTGCCTGGCTGGGTGGCGTGACAATTTCCAAGTTCGGCGACTTCTCCTGGATGTGGTACGCCGACATCGCACTGGCCATCATGGCTGCACTGGTTAATCTGCCCATTAAGGAAGCAGTGGTTGTTGCTCCTCAGCGCAATCGACCGGTTGCAGCAAAAAGCTGACCTTTAATCCCGCGTGACACCAACGTCTGGATTGGGTCGTTTCCTGCCCCCCTACGGTCAACCCGAAATACCAACCAAAATCGGCAAGCCCCCAAGCCTTGACGCCTTCCCCGGCGCCGCCTAAATTGCGTCGCTCTGACCCATCACACCACGAGGCTCCCATGCACATCGGCACCCCGCTCTCCCCTTCCGCCACCCGCGTCATGCTGCTGGGGGCCGGCGAACTGGGCAAGGAGGTCATCATCGCCCTGCAGCGCCTGGGCGTCGAGGTGATCGCCGTCGACCGCTATCCGAACGCGCCCGGCCATCAGGTGGCGCATCGCGCCCATGTCATCCCGATGACCGACGGCGCGGCACTGCGCCGGCTGATCGAGCAGGAAAAGCCGCATCTGGTGGTGCCGGAAATCGAGGCCATCGCCACCGACATACTGGTCGAGATTGAAGCCGAGGGCCTCGTCGAGGTCATCCCCACCGCCCGCGCCGCCCGCCTGACGATGAACCGCGAAGGTATCCGCCGGCTGGCTGCGGAGGAACTCGGGCTGCCGACTTCTCCGTACAAGTTCGCCGACTCGCTGGCCGAGTTGCAGGTGGCCATCGATGGCGGCATCGGCTACCCGTGCATCGGCTACCCGTGCATCGTCAAGCCGGTAATGTCCTCGTCCGGCAAGGGCCAGTCGCTGCTGCGCGGCCCGGATGATGTGCAGAAAGCCTGGGATTACGCCGCCAGCGGCGGCCGCGTCAATCAGGGGCGGGTCATCGTCGAAGGCTTCATCGACTTCGACTACGAAATCACGCTGCTCACCGTCCGCGCCCGCAATGCCGCCGGCGAGGTCGTCACCCATTTCTGCGAGCCGGTCGGTCACGTTCAGGTCGCCGGCGATTACGTTGAGTCCTGGCAGCCGCAGGCGATGACGCCGGCTGCGCTGGCCCGCGCGAAGGAAATCGCCGCCGCCGTCACCGGCAACCTTGGTGGCCGCGGTCTATTCGGTGTCGAACTCTTCGTCAAGGGCGACATGGTCTGGTTCTCGGAAGTCAGCCCGCGTCCGCACGACACCGGCCTGGTGACGCTGTGTTCGCAGCGCTTCTCGGAATTCGAACTGCACGCCCGCGCCATCCTCGGTCTGCCGGTCGACACCGCGCTGCGCGAACCCGGCGCCTCGGCCGTCATCTACGGCGGCATGGACGCCACGGGCATCGCCTTTACCGGTCTGGAAGAGGCGCTGGCCGTGCCGCGCACCGATCTGCGCCTGTTCGGCAAACCGGAAGCCTTCGTCAAGCGCCGCATGGGCGTAGTCGTTGCCAACGGGGCGAATACCGACGAGGCACGGGAGCGCGCCAAGGAAGCGGCGGGGCGGGTCAAGCCGATTGGCGGCTGAGGCTGCACCGAAACAGGGCGACGAGGTAGAAGCCGGCGGCGGGATCAGCTAGACTCATCGCCTCCCTTCGCTAATCGGAACCCCATGGCGACTGAAGTCGAACTGAAGCTGGCTTTCCCGGGCAACGCGCTGGCCGCGGTCGAGGCGCATCCGCTGATCGCCGGCAGCCCCCGCGAGGGCAACGACGAGACGCTGGAAAACACCTATTTCGACACACCGACGCTGGAGTTGTTTGCCGAGAAGATCGCGGTGCGCACCCGCAAGGCGGGCAAGCGCTGGCTGCAGACGGTGAAGTGTGCAGCCACCTCGGTCGGCGGCCTGTCGTCACGGCCGGAGTGGGAGCAGCCTTACCGGGACCAGTTCGACTTTGCTGCGGTCGACGCGGAAAAGGTGCGTAAATTCCTTGAATCGCGCCAGCCGAGACTGTTGCCGCTGTTCTCCACGGTTTTTCTTCGCCAGACCCGGCGCATCGAACCGCGCCCCGGCGTCGTCATCCTGCTCATGCTCGATGTCGGCAAGGTGGTCTCTGCGCAGGGCGAGACCCCGATTTCCGAACTGGAACTGGAATTGGTCAGCGGTGCCCCGTCAGATCTGCAGGATTTCGCGCTGACGCTGGCAGCCGACCTGCCGCTGATCCCCTTTGACCGTAGCAAGGCCGAGCGCGGCTACCGCCTCTTCCGCAAGACAGCGGAAAAGCCGGTCAAGGCGGGCAAGACGCCGGCGCAGCCGGAAATGACGCCGCGCGAAGCGTTCCGCGCCATCGCCCTGCAGGGACAGCAGACCTGGCAGGCTAATCTGTTCGGTGCGCTGAATAGCGACGATCCGGAATATATTCATCAGTTCCGCGTTTCACTGCGCAAGCTGAATACGCTGGTGCGCGTTTTCGAGCCGGTGATCGGCGACAGCTTCTACGGCACCTGGGCCGATCAGTTGAAGTCGCTGGCGGCCACCAGTGGCGAAGCGCGTGACCTCGACGTGATGCGTGACGAGATCCTGCAGCCGCTGCTCTGCTCTGAAGGGGATGCCAGCCACCACCAGCATGTCAATCTCGCGCTCGCTGCCGTCGCCGCAGCACGCAGCCGTGCCGGAGAACACTTCGACCGGCAGCGCCACGGCCCGCCGCTGCTGAGTTTTGTCCGCGACCTTGAGCTTTTGCCTAACCCGCTGACCGCACCGCGCATCGGCGATTTCGCCGAGGCCCGGCTGGCCCGTTTGCACCGCAAGGCAGCCAAACGGCTGGCGACGACGGTACGCAAGCCGACACCGGAAAATGCCCACCGCTTCCGCATTTCGCTCAAACACCTGCGCTACACCTGCGAGTTCTTCGCGCCGCTGTTCGACGAGGCGCCGATGACCGCTTTTGCCCGCGAGGTTGCGTCGCTGCAAGACGAGTTCGGCTTTATCAACGACCTTTACGTCGCGCTGCAGCGCCTCGATAGCTGGTCCGCCGACGACCCGGCGCTGAAGGATGCCCGCGACCACATCGCCCGCTGGTACAGCGGCCGGCTCGACCAGAGCCTCGCCTCGGGACTGGACGCAGCCACGACCGTACTCGGCCAGTGCCTGCCCTGGTGCGGCGAATGCGACCGGCGGCAGATCGAGGGCATCCGCAAGCGTATCAAGCAGGGTATCGCCGTCCGCATCGACTGACGGCGGCGCCGGGCGTCGTCCGCTCGTCACGGTGTCGTAACATCGCGCCGCCATGATGCGGCGATGCTCATATTCAAGCGTTCCCGTTCTCCGTCGCCGCTGTTGGCGCGCCGACTGGTGTTGCTCGCCGGCCTGCTTGCGCTGCTCGCCGGCTGCACGCCCCGACAACTGATCGTCGGCTCGCTGGCGGATGAACTGGCGGCGCAGGGGAGCCAGCAGGAGAGCGACCTCGAACTCGCCCGCGATGCCGCCCCCTTCTATCTCAAGCTCTCCGAATCGGTACTGCAGCAACAGTCCGGCCATCGCGCACTGGCAGAAGCCGTGGCCGGGGGCTTCACCCGTTACGCCTATGCCTTCATTGCCAGCGAGGCCGAACGCATCGAAGCCAATGACAGCAAGCAGGCGGAGGCGCTGCGCCAACGCGCCGCGGCCATGTACCGGCGCGCCCGGGGCCATGCGCTGGCCGCCCTCGAACAGAGCCACCCGGGCCTGACGGCCGCGCTATCCAATAGCGAAAGCCGCCTCATCCTTTCCCGTGAGGAAGCCGGCCTCGGCTACTGGGCTGCTGCCGCCTGGGCCGGCTGGATCTCGCTGAGCAAGGACCACCCGGACATCGTCGCCGACCTGCCGCAAGCCGTGCGGCTGGCACGCCTGGCCTGGGAGGCCGACCCGGAATGGCAGCACGGCACGCTCACCGGCCTGCTCGCCACCCTCGAAGCTGCCCGCCCCGGCGGTGACCGCCAGCAGGCGACCCGCTGGTTCGACCAGGCCATCGCGCAATCGGCTGGCCGCAACCCAGGCGCCTACGTCGCCAAGGCCGAAGGCGTCGCGCTGCCGGCGGGCGACCGTAGCGAATTCGAAGCGCTGTTGAACAAGGCACTCGCCGTTACCCCCGAAAAGCCCGGCCTGCAAGATCTGCTGATGCAGCGCCGCGCCCGCTGGTTGCTCGAACAGGCACCGGATCTCTTCTAACCCGCTACCGCCAAGGAATTCCAAGATGCGTCGTCTCGCCAGCCTGCTGCTCGGCACCCTGCTTGCCTGCAACGTCTTCGCCGCCGACATGCAATTGCGCATCGGCACGCTGGTGCCGAAGAACTCGCTCTACCACCGGCAGCTGCTGGAAATGGGCGAGGCCTGGCGCAACGCACAGGGCGGTGGCAAGTATCTGGTCTTCCCCGACGGCAGCCAGGGCGGCGAGGCCGACATGGTGCGCCGCATGCGCATCGGCCAGTTGCAGGGCGGCCTGCTTTCCGTCGTCGGCCTGCGCGAGATCGAGCCGGGCATCGCCGCGCTGCAGAACATGCCGCTGATGTTCCGCAGCTGGGAGGAAGTGGACTACGTGCGCGAGAAAATGCGGCCGGCGATGGAACAGCGCTTTCTCGAAAAAGGCTTCGTCGTGCTCGCCTGGGGTGACGCCGGCTGGGTGCGCTTTTTCTCGAAGAAACCGGCCTTCAAGCCGGATGACTTCAAGGGCATGAAATTCTTTGCCTGGGGCAGCGAGTCCGAACAGCAGGAGATCATGAAGAGCCTGGGCTACACGCCGGTGCCGCTGGAAACCGGCGACATCCTGCCGGCGATCCAGACCGGCATGATCGACGCCGTGCCGTCGACGCCCTACTTCGCGCTGGCGACCCAAATCTACGGTACCGCGCAGAACATGCTCGACCTAAACTGGGCGCCCATCGTCGGCGCGCTGGTGGTGACGAAAAAATCTTGGGATGAAATGACGCCCGCCGGCCAGCAGGCGCTGCGCGAGGCCGGCGCCCGCGCCGGCGCGCAGATTCGTGCCAAGGCCCGGCAGGAAGTCGATGAGGCGGTCGATGCGATGAAAAAACGCGGCCTGACCGTCAATACCCCGACCCCGGAGCAAATGAAGGCCTGGAATGCACTGGCCGACAACCTTTACCCGCGCATCCGCGGCAAACTGGTGCCGGCTGCCACCTTTGATGAAGTGACGGCCCACCTCAAGGCTTACCGCAGCGGCAAGCCCTGATGCGGACGCTTGTTGCCCGACTCAATCGCGGCGACGGCCTGATTGCCGGCGTCGCGCTGGCACTGATGCTGGCGATCCCGCTCGCCGAGATGATCCTGCGGCCGCTATTCGGGCAAGGCATCGCCAATGCGCCGGTATTCGTCCAGCACCTCGGCTTGTTGCTGGCGATGGCCGGGGCGCTGGTTGCCGAACGCGGCAGCCACCTCAGCGCACTTGGAGCGGGCTTCGCCGCCAGCGAACAACCGCTTGTCCGGCGCTCGGCCGCGGTAATCGCCCAAGGCGGCTCGGCAGTGATCGCCGGCATGCTGGCGCAGTGCAGCTGGACCTTCGTCGCCGCCGAACTCGATGTGCCGCACGCCATCGCCTATGGCATCCCGGCTTCGCTGTTCCAGATCGCCATGCCAATCGGCTTCATGGCGCTGGCGGCGCGGCTGGCCTGGCGACTGGCTGGCCCGCTGCCGCTACGCCTGCTCGGCGTGCTGGTGCTGCCGGCACTCGGCTGGCTGTTCGCCGCCCATTTTGACGGCGCGACGCTGCCCCTGTGGCCAGCGGCCCTCCTGCTGCTGGGCATGCTGCTCTGCGGCGCACCGGTTTTCGCCGTCCTCGGCGGGCTGGCGCTGGCGCTCTTCTGGAGCGAAGGCCAGCCGCTGGCAGCGGTTCCGCTCAGTCACTATCAGATCACGGTCAATCCATCGCTGCCGGCGCTGCCGTTGTTTACGCTCGCCGGCCTGATCTTTGCCCGGACGCAGGCCGCGGTACGCTTGGGCGCTGTCTTCACCGCCCTGTTCGGCAGTGGTGCCACCGGTTCGGCGATTGCCGCGGCGCTACTCTGTTCCGGCTTCACCGCGCTGACCGGCGGCAGCGGCGTCACCATTCTCGCGCTCGGCGGCCTGCTGCTGCCGCTGCTCGTCCGCGCCGGCTTTCAGGAGCAACGCGGTATCGGCCTGGTCACCAGCGCCAGTGCGCTGGGTGTGCTGCTGGCGCCGTCGGTGCCGCTGATCATGTACGCCATCATCGCCCGCGTGCCGATCAACACCATGTTCCTCGCCGGCGTCCTGCCGGCACTGGTGATGGTCTTTTTCCTGCTCACCGTCGGTGGTTTCCTGCGAAAAACCTCATCTGCGGTCAACCCGGAAAACAGCCCAAGATCGGCAGCGCCCCGTCCAGCGCTCTGGCCTAGCTTGCAGGCCGCCAAGTGGGAACTGCTGGCGCCGGTCGTTGCCATCGGCTCATTGGTCAGCGGCATTGCCACGCCGACCGAGAGCGCGGCGCTGACCGCTGGCTACGCCATCCTGACGCAGACGGTGTTCCACCGCGAAATGAACTGGCGCGGCCTCGCCGGCACGCTGGTCAATTGCGCCGAGGTCATCGGCGGCATTATGCTCATCCTCGGCATGGCGCTGGGGCTGACCAATTATCTGATCGACGCCGGCATTCCCGACGCCGCCATCGAATGGGTGCAATCGGTGCTGCCCAACCGCTGGGCCTTCCTGATCGCGCTCAACGTCTTCCTCCTGATCGCCGGGGCGCTGATGGAGATCTACGCTGCCATTGTCGTCCTCGTGCCGCTGCTGCTGCCGGTGGCCATGGCCTATGGCATCGACCCGGTGCATTTCGGGGTGATCTTCCTCGCCAACATCGAAATGGGCTTCCTCTGCCCGCCGGCCGGCATGAACATCTATTTCGCCTCGGCAATGTTCGCCAAGCCGATTCGCTACGTTGCGGCGGCCGTCGTACCGGCGGTGATCGCGATGTTCTGCGGCGCGCTGATGATTTCGGCACTGCCCTGGCTGGCAACCTGGCTGCCGGGCTTGTTATTGAACTGATGCTGAACTGAGTCAGCGACTGCTGCCGAAGGCCTGATTGTCCAGCCGGCGAATATCGCTGGCTGGCAGAATTTCAAAGAGGCTGACCACCTTGGCGACACCCGCCGTTGTCCGCACCACCTCGATGGCTGCCTGTGCCTCGGCCTCGCTGACGATGCCCATCAGGAACACCACACCGCGCTCGCTGACCGGCTTTACGTGATTACTCGATACGACCTTCTGATCGAGCAGCCGCGCCTTGATCCGTGACGACAGCAGCACGTCGTCGGCCCGCTCACCGACCGTCGATACCGGCCCGATGCGCAGTTCGTTGTGCACCTTCTGCACACCGTCGAGCGCCGCTGCCAACGCCCCGATTTCCTCTCTCGCCCGCTCATCGGGCACTTCGCCCGACACCAGCACGCGGCGATTGTAGGCGGTGAAATTGACGTTGCCACGCTCACGCCAGACGGCCGGCAGGCGATTGCGCGCCCGCCATTCGGTGGTCTCGTCATCGGCCTGGGTGCCGGTCGAACGGCGGTCGTGGTAGCTGACGACCCCCACCGCAGCCCCCGTGACAATGACCGCCGGCACACAGGCGCTCAACAGCGGCAGCAGGCCCAGGGCGAGAAGGAAATGGCGACGGGGAACGGGCAGGACAGGCATGGCGGTATCCGGTATTGGACGATGCACAGAGCATCGCCCACCCTGGTGACAGGCCTGTGACAGCGAGCCTCAGACTGCCAGCGAACGGCTTCCGGGGAAACGGGCGGCAAAGCGGGAGCCGACGCCCGGCGTGCTGGTGATGTGCAGATCGCCCTGATGGCGGTTGAGCGTGTGCTTGACGATGGCAAGGCCGAGGCCGGTGCCGCCGGCATCGCGCGAGCGGCCACGGTCAACGCGGTAGAAACGCTCGGTCAGGCGGGGGATGTGCTTGGCCTCGATACCGATGCCGGTATCCTCGACGGCGAATTCGACGCCCTGCGGCGCCGAGCGCCAGACGATGCGCACTGTGCCGCCGGCCGGTGTGTAGCGCACGGCGTTGGCGACGAGATTGCCGAAAGCAGAGACCAGTTCCGGCTCGGCGCCGCGCAGGTCGAGATGCGGATCGGCATCGACCTCGATGGTATGGCGGCCGGCAGAGAGCGCTTCGGCATCGCGGCGCAGCTTGTCGATCAGCCCCGCCATGTCGATAGCGATGTTCTCCGGTGGTGGCGCCGATTCGATGGACGACAGTGTTAACAGATCCTGCACGATGGACTGCATGCGCTTGGACTGCTCGGCCATCATGTCGAGATAGCGATGTTGTTCGTCCTTGTCGAAATCGTATTCCTGCAAGGTTTCGAGGAAACCGGCAAGCACGGTCAACGGCGTGCGCAATTCATGCGAGACATTGGCGACGAAGTCGCGACGCATGCGATCCAGACGATCGGCCTGCGTCACATCCTTGATCTGCAGCAGGCGGCGGTTCCCGGCGTAGGGGATCACATACACCGACAGCACCCGTTCGGCCTTGCGGTCGGAGCGCATGGTCAGTGGCTTGGCGAATCCGCCACCATTGAGATAGGAAACGAACTCGGGCAGGCGGACCAGATTGACGATGGGCTGGCCTCGATCGACCGCGACCTCCAAGCCCAACTGGCCCTCGGCCATGGTGTTGCAGAAAAGGATATTGCCCTGCTGGTCCAGCAGAACAACGCCATCGTTGAGCGCCTGACCGGCAGCTATCAACATCGCGATTTCCGCATCGCGTTCGGCGATCTGCGCACGCAGATCCTTCTCGTGACGGTAGAGTCGGCCAAAAATGCCGTCCCAGGCGCCCTCGCCCTCCAGCGTGGCATCGACCACCGGTTGCTTCGACCACTGGTCCAGACGGGCGAAGTTGCGGAAGTGAAAACCCATCTGAATGGCGAGACCAACACAGAACAGGGTCCAGCCAGCCCAGGCCTGGTAAAAGTAGCCCAGCGGAAAGGCAACGGCGGCCGAAGCCGCCGCCAGAAGGATCGCCCGCAGGATTTGTGCGTTCATTGCATCAGCCGGCGCGGAAACGGTAACCGGTGCCGCGCACTGTTTCGATGCGGTCGTGATGCCCGGAAGGCTCCAGCGCAGCACGCAGCCGGCGGATATGGACATCCACCGTCCGCTCCTCGATGAAGACATGGTCGCCCCAGACTTCGTCCAGCAGCTGCGAACGGGTATAGACCCGCTCGGCATGCGTCATGAAGAAGAACAGCAGGCGGAACTCGGTCGGCCCCAGCTCGATCGGCTGGCCGGCGGCCAGCACGCGGTGGGTGGCCGGATTGAGCGCCAGGGTACCGGCCTCGACGGCTTCGCCGGCCAGATGCGGCGCGCGGCGACGCAGTACGGCGCGGACACGCGCAACCAGTTCCTTCGGCGAGAAGGGCTTGGTCACATAGTCGTCGGCACCGGCCTCCAGCCCCTGTACCTTGTCTTCTTCATGCACGCGGGCGGTGAGCATGATGATTGGCAGCTCTCGGGTCCGTTCGTCGGCGCGGATCTTCTTTGCCAAGGCGACACCGGACTGACCAGGCAGCATCCAGTCGAGGACGACCAGATCGGGCAACGCGGCGCGGATGGCCGACTCGGCTTCTTCGGCACTGCCGGCGCGAACAACGAGGAAGCCGGCATGCTTGAGGTTGATGGTGACGAGTTCCTGAATCGCCGGTTCATCCTCGACGACCAGAATGGTGGGTGTCACTTGATCGCCTCCTTGTTGTGGCGGATGTCGCGGCCTTCGACAACGAAGATCACCTGTTCGGAGATGTTCTTGGCGTGGTCGCCGATGCGTTCGATGGCGCGGGCGATGGAGATGATCTCGATGGAGGTGGTGATGGTGCGCGGATCTTCCATCATGTGGGTGATCAGTTGGCGGATGATGGACTTGAATTCGACATCGACGTCATTATCGGCACGAATGACGGCCAGCGCACGTTCGCCGTCCATGCGAGCGAAGGCGTCGAGCGCCTGACGGACCATGGCCAGCGCGGCTTCGGCAAGGTGGCGGATGCCAACGCCGTACTGCGAGGGCATGTGGCCGGCTTCGTAGATGCGGCGCACGCCCTTGGCGATCTTCTTGGCCTCGTCACCGGCGCGTTCGAGGTCGGTGACGATCTTGCTGATGCCGAGTACCAGGCGCAGGTCGGAGGCCGCCGGCTGGCGCTTGGCGATGATGTGGGCGCAATCGTCGTCGATCGCCTTTTCCAGCTCGTTCACCTTGCGATCGGTTTCGACGATGCTCTTGACGCTGGCGACTTCGCCGGTGGTGTAAGCATCGATGGCCCCGGAAACCTGGGTTTCCACCAGACCGCCCATCTGCAGGACGTGGGTGCGCAGGCGGGAGAGGTCTTCATCGAACTGGCTGGAGAGGTGTTGGGAATCGTTCATTTTTGGTCCTTTTCCGGGTTCACCGCAGCGATCAGCCCATGCGGCCAGTGATGTAGTCTTCAGTACGCTTGTCCTTCGGCTTGATGAAAATTTCATCGGTCTTACCGAATTCAACCATCTCGCCGAGGTACATGTAGGCGGTGTAGTCGGAGACACGCGCGGCCTGCTGCATGTTGTGGGTCACGATCAGGATGGTGACGCGCTTCTTCAGTTCATGCACCAGCTCCTCGATGGCGCCAGTGGCGATCGGGTCCAGTGCCGAAGTCGGCTCGTCGAAGAGCAGGAGTTCGGGATCGGTCGCCAGGGCGCGGGCTATGCACAGACGCTGCTGCTGACCACCGGAGAGATTGGGCGCCAGATCCTGCAGACGGTCCTTCACTTCCTCCCAGATCGCAGCGCCGCGCAGTGCCTGTTCGACCTTGTCGTCGAGGACGCGCTTGTTGTTCTCGCCACGCACGCGCAGGCCGTAGGCGACGTTTTCGTAGATGGTCTTCGGGAAAGGATTCGGCTTCTGGAAGACCATGCCGACGCGCATGCGGACTTCGATGGGATCGACTTCCGGCGACAACAGGTTGGTGTTGTCCGGGAAGAAACGAATCTCGCCCTCGTAGCGGTTGCCCGGATAGAGGTCGTGCATGCGGTTGAAGCTGCGCAGGTAGGTCGACTTGCCGCAGCCGGACGGGCCGATCAGCGCGGTGACTTTCTTGTCGTAGATCGGCATGTTGATCTTCTTCAGCGCCTGGGCTTCGCCGTAGAAGAAGTTGAAATTGCGCGCTTCGGCCTTCAGCTGGGGTTGATCATGAATCTGCATGGGTGACTCCAATGTTCAATATTCGGTTTTTGGCAGGTTTTTCGCGTTCACCGCGCCTTACCACTTGATGTTCTTGCGCAGACGATAGCGCAACCAGATGGCCAGGCCGTTCATCGACAGCACCATGACCATCAGCACGAAGCCGGCGGCGGCGGCGTTCACTTCAAAGGCCGGGTCCGGACGCGAGGTCCAGTTGAAGATCTGGATCGGCATGACCGTGAAGGGCGACATCAGCCAGTCGAACAGGCCCGCCGTCGCGCCTTCTGCGCCGGTCGCGGTGAAAGGCACTGGCGGCAGGAAGGCAATGAAAGTCAGGGCGCCGATGGTGATGATCGGTGCGGTTTCGCCGATGGCGCGGGCCAGGCCGATGATCACGCCGGTCAGGATGCCGGGCATCGCATACGGGATGATGTGGTAACGGCAGGTCTGCCAGCGGGTGGCGCCGACGGCCATCGAGCCTTCACGGATCATCGCCGGGATCGAGCGGATCGCTTCGCGGGTCGAGACGATGACGATCGGCAGGATGAGCAGCGCCAGCGTCAGGCCGGCGGTCAGGATGCTCTGACCGAAGCCGAAGGCATAGACGAAGATGCCGAGCGACAGCAGGCCATAGACGATGGAGGGCACGGCGGCGAGGTTGGTGATGTTGATCTCGATGATCTCGGTCACCCAGTTGCGCTTGGCGTATTCCTCCAGATAGAGGCCGGCAGCGACACCGAGCGGCACGGCGGCCAGCGCCGTCACCAGCATGACCAGCAGCGAGCCGACCCAGGCCGACAGGATGCCGGCCTGCGAGGCGCGCCGCGAGGCGAAGTTCATGAAGAAATCGAGCGTCAGACGCTCCGATCCGCGGATGATCATGTCCCCGACGAGCAGCACAATCACAGCAACGCCGATGGCCAGGAAGATGATGCCCAGAGCCTGGAAAAGCGTGTCTTTGAGCTTGCCCTTGGCGATCAGGGCGCGGACTTGTTCAGTAGTGAGCGGTTGCATGTTAGTAAGCCTCGCGGAAACGGCGGCGCAGCCACTGGCCGAGGATGTTGAAGCAGAGCGTGATCAAAAGCAGGGTCAGGCCGGCGGCGAAAATGGTCTGATAGCCGATCGAGCCATGCGGCAGATCACCCAGCGCCACCTGCACGATGTAGGAAGTGATAGTGGCAGCCGGTTCAGCGGGGTTCCAGGTCAGGTTGGGCTGCATGCCCGCAGCAACAGCGAGGATCATCGTTTCACCGACGGCGCGCGAGATACCAAGAATGTACGAAGCGGCCAGCCCGGAAATGGCAGCCGGAACAACCACATGGATCGCGGTATAGAGCTTGGTTGCGCCCATGGCGTAGGAGCCTTCACGCATGCTCATCGGCACCGCGCGCATCGCGTCTTCAGAGAGCGAAGCGATATAGGGCACAATCATGATGCCCATGACCAGACCAGCCGAAAGCAGCGAGAAGCCCGGCAGTTCCGGGAAGACCTTTTGCAGCAGCGGCGTCACCATCAGCAGGGCGAAGTAACCGAATACGATGGTCGGGATCCCGCCGAGCAGTTCGAGGATCGGCTTGGCCGTCTCGCGCACCTTGGGGTGAGCGAACTCGGACAGGTAGATGGCGATCACGGTGCCCATTGGAATGGCCACAGCGAGGGCCACGGCCGACGAGACGAGGGTGCCGGAGATCAGCACCATGATGCCGAAGTGGGCGTCGTCAAACAGCGGCGTCCACTGGGTGTCGGTCAGAAAGTCGACGATGCTGACATTCTGGAAAAAATGAATGGACTCGGAAACGAGCACATAGACGATGCCGATGGTCGTCAGCACTGACACGGCAGCCGCGGCAAAGAGAATGCTCTCGATGATGCGCTCGCTGACATTGCGCATGGCGTTCTTGGCCAGGCGGTCGCTGACCTGAGGCAGGTCGGAGGCGTTATTTGCAGTCATGGCTTGTGAATTCACAGGTGGAATTCCCTATGGTAAAAGCCCGACCCGCATCGGGTCGGGCTTTATTTGAGACAACAGCAGGATTACATCTTTGCTTCGCGCTTCATCAACTCTTCGATGGTGATGCCAACTTCGTTCTTGCCGCCAAAGACCGTACCCTTCTTGCCATCCTTGACGTGCTTGAGGTTGCCTTCGTAGGCCGCCTTCGGCAGCGGCACGTACTTGACTTCACGCACCAGCTTTTCAGCGTTCTTCATGTAGAAATCGACGAACTCCTTGACTTCCGGCTTCTGCAGGGCCTTGACCTTGACATAAACGAAGATCGGGCGCGACAGCGGTACATAGCTACCGTTTTCGACGTTGGCACCCGACGGCTCGACGGCCTTGCCGGTCTTCGGATTGACGATCGGCAGCCCCTTCAGGCGGGCCATGTTTTCAGCGTAGTAGGCGTAGCCGAAGTAGCCGAGGCCATTGACGTCACGGGAAACACCCTGCACCAGCACGTTGTCGTCTTCCGAAGCCGTGTAGTCACCACGGGAGGACTTGGCCTTGCCGACGATGGCTTCAGTGAAGTACTCGAACGTACCGGAGTCAGCACCGGCGCCGAAGAGCTTGATCGGCTGATCAGGCCAGGCCGGATTGACCTGGTTCCACTTGGTGATCTTGCCCTGGGCAGCCGGTTCCCACATCTTCTTCAGTTCTTCAACCGTGGCCTGCTTGAGGAAGGTGTTCTTCGGGTTGATGACGACGGTCAGCGCGTCGTAAGCAACCGGCATTTCGACGTATTCAACGCCGGCGGCCTTGCAGTCTTCCATTTCCTTGGCCGTAATCGGGCGCGAGGCGTTCTGGAGATCGGTCTCATCGCGGCAGAACTTCTTGAAGCCGCCGCCCGTACCGGAGATACCAACCGTCACCTTGATGGCGTTCTTCTTGGCCTTCTGGAATTCCTCAGCCACGGCCTCGGTGATCGGATAAACAGTGGAAGAGCCGTCGATCTTGACGACTTGCGCCTGGGCAGCCTGGGCGCCAAAGAGGGCGATGCCGGCAACCGCAAAGGCGGAGAGGATCTTGTTGGTCTTGAACACGGGGGACTCCTTGGGGGAAATTCGTAACAGGGTCAGAATAGAGCCGCTTTGTTACAACAAGATGACAGGCTGTAACAAAGCAATAAGCCACTGTTAAATCAGTGCTTTTTACCCATCCACTGAGCGTTCTTGCCGTCAGCGGTCTTTTCGCAAGTGACCTTGACGCCGGAAATCTCGGCCTGGGTACCGACCGCCATGAAGGCGCCGGCGTCACCGTTCCAGCACTGCGGCGCCGGCGCAGCGGGGGCGGCAGAAGCCGCAGGCGCGGCCGGAGCAGCAGCGGCAGGCGCCGGAGCCGGCGTCTGGGTGGCACAGGCAGACAAACCCAGGGCGACAGCTGAAACCATCAGGAAATTGCGCATATTTATCTCCAAAGTCATAAGGGGGAAGCAGTGCGGCGGATTGTCCTTGGCTCAGATTACAAACGTGTTACACCCCAATGAACGCAAGCTCGAACCGCCCTCAAAGTCGTGATTGCTAGCCACAAACATTTCGACTATTCTGGAAATATGGATATCGAACTCGCGACCAATTCCCTCAAAGCGCTCGCTCACGAGACCCGTCTGCGTATCTTCCGCTGCCTTGTTCAAGCCGGGCCGGACGGTTTGTGCGTTGCCGATCTGGCGACCCAACTCAATGCCGAAGCCAACGGCAGCTTCAGCTTCCATCTCAAGGAACTGAGCAACGCCGGACTTATCCGCAGCCGGCAGGCCAGCCGCTTCATCTACTACTCGGCCAACTATCCGGCCATGAACGAACTGCTCGGCTATCTGACCGAGCACTGCTGCGCCGGCCAGCCCTGCGGCGAGCAGGAACACACTTGCGCCGCCACGGAGAACGCATGACCGCAAGAAGCTTCAACGTCCTGGTGCTGTGCACCGGCAATTCCGCCCGCTCGATTCTCGGCGAGGCCCTGTTCAATCACCTCGGCAACCTGGATCAACCCGGTCGCATCCGCGCTTTCTCGGCCGGCAGCCAGCCGTCCGGCAAGGTCAACCCGGTCGCGCTGGAGACGCTGGAAAAGCACGGCGTACCGCTGCCCGAAGCACGCAGCAAATCCTGGGACGAATTCGCTGCCCCCGGTGCCCCGGCCATTGATTTCATCTTCACCGTCTGTGCTTCCGCCGCCGGTGAAACCTGCCCGATCTGGCCCGGCCACCCGACGACGGCCCACTGGGGCATTGCCGACCCCGCCCACATCGAGCCGCTGGCCGCGCGGCAGGTCGCCTTCGAAGATGCCTACCGCAAGCTGAAGCAACGCATCGAAGCCTTCGTCGCCCTGCCGTTGGAAAGCATGACTACTGCCGAGATCGCCGCCGCAGCCCGGCGCATTCACGCGGAGAGCGAAGCATGAGCGCCCAGTGCGAAGTCGCGATCAAGCAATCGGCCGGCGCGCCGATGAGCGTTTTCGAGCGTTTCCTGACGGCCTGGGTCTTCCTCTGCATCGTCGCCGGCATCGCCCTCGGGCAGTTCCTGCCCGGCGTCTTCCAGGCCATCGGGCGTATGGAATTCGCCCAGGTCAACCTGCCGGTCGGCCTGCTGATCTGGGTGATGATCATCCCGATGCTGGTCAAGGTCGATTTCGGTGCCCTCGCCGAAATCCGCCAGCACGTTCGCGGCATTGGCGTCACGCTGTTCGTGAACTGGCTGGTCAAACCCTTCTCGATGGCCTTCCTCGGCTGGCTGTTCGTCCGCAACCTGTTCGCCCCCATGCTGCCGGCCGAACAACTGGACAGCTACATCGCCGGCCTCATCCTGCTTGCCGCCGCACCATGCACGGCCATGGTGTTCGTCTGGAGCCGGCTGACCAATGGCGACCCGCTATTCACGCTGTCGCAGGTCGCCATCAACGACACCATCATGGTCTTCGCCTTCGCGCCGCTGGTTGCCTTCCTGCTCGGTATTTCGGCGATCACCGTTCCTTGGGACACCCTGCTGACCTCGGTGGTGCTCTACATCGTCATTCCCGTCATCCTCGCCCAGCTCTGGCGCAAGCACTTGCTGGCCAAGGGGCAGGCCGCCTTCGATGCCGCCATGGCGAAAATCGGCCCGTGGTCCATATCCGCACTGCTGGCAACGCTGGTCTTGCTGTTTGCCTTCCAGGGCGAGGCCATCCTGCGCCAGCCGCTGGTCATTGCCTTGCTCGCCGTGCCCATCCTCATCCAGGTGTTTTTCAACTCGGCACTCGCCTACTGGCTGAATCGTGCCCTCGGTGAAAAACACAATGTCGCCTGCCCGTCGGCCCTGATCGGCGCCAGCAACTTTTTCGAACTGGCCGTGGCCGCTGCCATCAGCCTGTTCGGTTTCGAATCGGGCGCAGCACTGGCCACGGTCGTCGGCGTGCTGATCGAAGTTCCGGTCATGCTGCTGGTCGTCAAGGTCGTCAATTCCTCCAAGGGCTGGTACGAAGCCCGCTGATCACAAGGAGAATTGAATGGACGCCTCCCACCCCGTGAGCACTGAACACGAGTTATCCACGGCGCCGGTCGTCTTCGGTGCAGAGGGACCTGCGGCGCCCGGCACCGTGGATAACCCTGCTGAGGTGGATGG
>NKXK01000040.1 GCA_004379165.1 Rhodocyclaceae bacterium
AGTACATCGAGGTCTTCTACAACCGGCAGCGATTGCATTCAACCCTGGGTTACCGCTCGCCATCTCAGTTCCTCAGCGACTGGTGGAGTGAGCAGCAAGCTGAAAAACAGGTAGCATGACAGACACCCCTTGGAAGACGAAAAACCGAGGGAACCTCACATGAGCCTTCGTAATGCAGGTCTGCATGCGTCGCCGTCACGCGATGCAGCTTGGATTTAAGCATCGTTCTCAACATCCGATTCTCCTATTCAACACCGCCGTTCTGGGTTCATCAACGAGCCTCTCTGCATCCACAGTAACGAGATCAGGCACACTGTGCAATACATCACTGCAAAGGCCATTTTGCCATGCGCATGCAGCAGTTGATCCGGCACAAATCGGACTACAAACGCCAGACGGCTACGTTTGCAGCAGCAAGTTGCACCGGATCCAGCGCACTCTTGACATCTGCGAGGACGCCTCCCGAAAGCAGCTTTGCAACGATGCAGGTCTCACCCATTTCAAGGTACTGACGATGGTTCACGGCAAGAACGACGGCTGCTGACTGAGGCAGTTCGCTCCAATCCTTGAGGGTAATTCCATACTCATGAAGCGCTTCAGTGGGCTGGGCGATGGGGTCGTGAACATGGACGTTAATTCCATACGACACCAGCTCACGGACAACATCAATGACCTTGGAATTACGCAGATCGGGGCAGTTCTCCTTAAAAGTCAGACCGAGAACGATGACATCGGCTGACTTGACGGGATGGCCACGATGGATCAATTGCTTGACAGTGTTCTCGGCAACATACTTACCCATGCTGTCGTTGATGCGACGGCCGGCGAGAATCACCTCCGGGTGGTAACCGAGCATTGTCGCCTTGTGCGTCAGGTAATAGGGATCGACCCCGATACAGTGCCCGCCCACCAAACCGGGGCGAAATGGCAGGAAATTCCATTTGGTCCCGGCAGCCTTCAGCACTTCCAGCGTATCGATACCCATCTTGCCAAAAATCACCGCAAGCTCATTCATCAAGGCGATATTGAGGTCCCGCTGGGTATTTTCGATCACCTTGGCCGCCTCCGCGACCTTGATACTGGATGCAGGATAGACGCCAGCGGTAATCACGCTGCCATATACCGCTTCAACGGTTTTAAGGGTTTCCGGGGTGTCTCCGGATACCACCTTCACAATTTTGGTGACTGTTCGCTCTTTATCTCCGGGATTTATCCGCTCGGGCGAATACCCGACAAAGAAGTCTTTCTTCCAGACTTTTCCGGAAACCTTCTCCAAAATCGGAATACAGACTTCTTCCGTCGCTCCAGGGTACACGGTGGACTCATAAACTACCACCGCACCCTGCTTGAGATAGCGTCCGACGGTTGTCGAAGAACTGACCAAGGGGGAGAGGTCCGGTTGATTGGCAGAGTCCACCGGTGTCGGCACAGCCACCACGATGAAATCGGCCTCAAGCAAACAACTTGGATCCGTTGTCACAGCCAAGCTCTTGGCCATCTGCAGGTCTTCAGTGGCTACCTCGCCAGTCGGATCGATGAACTGCTTGTAGCTGGCCACTTTCTCTTCGGACAAATCGAAACCGATAGTCCTGAATTGCTTTCCAAAGGCCACTGCCAACGGTAATCCGACATAGCCTAAACCCACCACTGCGATCGTTCTCAATCTCAATCCTTTATCTTCAATACTTAACAACCCCAATTACACTTTACGCTCGATTGAGCGTAAGTTAAATTCGATCAGCGTAGTGCCGCCAGCGGGGCTCCTTGCTGGTCTTTGCCAGACAAGATTGGCATACCAGTCAGCGGCCAGACCACGCCGAGTTCTCTATCATCCCACGCGATACACCGCTCATGTGCAGGCGCGTAATAATCGGTCGTCTTATAAAGAAACTCTGCCGACTCACTTAGCGTCAGGAAACCATGGGCAAAGCCCTCGGGTATCCATAACTGCCGCTTATTCTCGGCGTTCAGAATCTCACCCACCCACTGCCCGAAGGTTGGGCTGCCCTTGCGGATATCCACGGCAACATCGAAGACCTCGCCCTGTACAACACGAACCAGCTTACCTTGCGGCTGCTGGACTTGATAATGCAGCCCACGCAGGACGTTCTTCCCGGATTTTGAGTGGTTGTCCTGCACGAAGGTGACATTCAGCCCGGTGGCTTCGTTAAAGGCTTTCTGGTTGAAGCTCTCGAAGAAGAAACCGCGGTCATCGCCAAAGACTTTGGGTTCGATGATCAAGACATCGGGGATTTTGGTGGGGATGACGTTCATCAGAACACCCGTTCCTTGAGAAGGCTCATCAGGTATTGGCCGTAATGGTTCTTGAGCATGGGTTGGGCAAGCGTTTCGAGTTGGGCAGCATCCACCCAGCCTTTGCGGAAAGCAATTTCTTCCGGGCAGGCGATCTTGAGGCCTTGGCGCTTTTCGATGGTGGCAATGAACTGGCTGGCGTCGAGCAGGCTTTCGTGGGTGCCGGTATCGAGCCAGGCATGGCCACGGCCCATGACCTGGACGTTGAGTTGATCGCGTTCGAGGTAGATGCGATTGACATCGGTGATTTCGAGTTCGCCACGCGGGGAAGGCTTGAGGTCGCGGGCGATGTCGAGCACCTGATTGTCGTAGAAGTAAAGTCCGGTGACAGCATAGTTGGATTTGGGGGTCTTGGGCTTTTCTTCGAGACTGATGGCTTTGCCTTGAGGATCAAACTCGACCACGCCATAACGCTCCGGGTCATGGACGTGGTAGGCGAAGACGGTGGCGCCGCTGGCTTGCTGGCCGGCCGCTCCCAGATCGTTGGCAAACTCGTGGCCGTAGAAGATGTTGTCGCCAAGGACGAGGGCACTATCGCCATGGCCGATGAAGTCGCTGCCGATGATGAAGGCTTGGGCGAGGCCGTCCGGGCTGGGTTGAATGGCGTACAGCAGATTCAGCCCCCATTGGCTGCCATTACCGAGCAGTTGCTGGAAGCGCGGCGTATCCTGGGGGGTGGAGATGATCAGGATGTCTCGGATGCCGGCCAACATGAGCGTGGTCAGCGGATAGTAGATCATCGGCTTGTCGTAGATCGGCAGGAGTTGCTTGGAAACTGACAGAGTAGCCGGATGCAGCCGGGTGCCGGCGCCGCCGGCGAGAATGATGCCTTTGCGTTGGGTCATGATTGATTGCTATGAACTATGAATTTGAAGGAATTACCCGCACACCGGTGATGTAAATCGTATCTGGTGAGATATCAATGTCTCCCGGCCAGGCGACCGTGCCGTTCAAAACATGCGCTGCCATGAAGCGTGTGGGCTCCATCAAGGGTTGATAGGCGGGAAACTGCAGATAGGGCTTTACCGAAAAACGGCGCCACTCCCCGTCTTCAAATGAAACGAGCAAGTCGTAGTCCGGCAGAGAGCAAACATGGGTTACATCAGGTGTCATTTGGTATGGCTTATCAACGAAGGGGCTCGATCTTGTAGGGAGTCTCGCCAGCTGCTGCCAGCACCCAGTCAGCCATAAGTTCATCGCTGTGAATAGCAATCCAGGCTTGCACCAGCTTCATTTGCTTGCTCGGCAGATCACCGTCAAGGAGATCACCAGAGGGTATCTCGATCACTGCTTTGAATTCAGCATACCGAATATGAATATGTGGAAGATGGTGCTTCTGTGTATCCAGAACGTACATAGACACCAGAATCCCGTAGAACATGCTTATCGTTGGCATCTCTCAGGCTCCGATGATTTGCTGAAGAACATGACCAAGACCGGCTTGCCAGTGAGGTAATTCCAGGCCGAAAGTTGTCTTAAGGCTGTTGGTGTCAAGCCGTGAATTGGCCGAGCGACGCGCCGGGGTCGGGTAGTCCGCCGTTGTAATAGCACGGACGGCCTCGGGGGTGACCTTCATCGGCCTGCCGGCACGGATGGCTTCTCCGATAACGAAGCGTGCGTAGTTACACCAGTTGGTTTCACCCCCCGCGACACAGTGATAGGTACCGTAGGGAAAGGCTTCCGGGGCGTTGTGGTATTGACGAACGAGGTGCGCGGTGATGTCGGCCAGGAGCGCTGCGGAAGTTGGCGCGCCCCACTGGTCGGCGACCACGTTAAGACTGTCGCGCTCGGCAGCGAGTTTTAACATGGTCTTGGCAAAGTTGCCGCCATGGGCGCCGACTACCCAGCTGGTACGCAGGATGAGGTGGCGCGCGTTGGCGTGACGCACTGCAACTTCGCCGTCGCGCTTGGTGCGGCCGTACACGCTTTGCGGGTTGGTGGCATCGGTTTCCCGGTAGGCGCCCGCCATGGCACCGTCAAAGACGTAGTCGGTCGAGTAATGGACGAGCAAGGCGCCGAGACTCGCTGCCTCTTCGGCGAGTATGCCGGGGGCAGTGGCGTTAACGGAGGCTGCCAGTTCGGGCTCCGCTTCTGCCTTGTCGACGGCGGTGTAGGCGGCGGGATTGACGATGATGTCAGGGCGGGTCTGGCGTACCAGGCTGCGTATGGCTTCAGGGTTGGAAAGATCGCAGTCGGCATGGTCCACAGCAACGATCTCGGCCAAGGGGGCGAGGCTACGCTGGAGTTCGAAACCGACCTGGCCGTTCTTGCCGGTGAGGAGGATTTTCATGTTCCCCGAGCTCATGCCGCGTCCTTGACGAATGCTGCGACCTCGTAAAGTCTCTCTGGCGAAATTTCCAGTCCGTTCGGCCAGGCGAGTGCCCCCGCATCGACAAAGGCGCGCTTCAGATAGCTTTCGTCCGCGAGCGCCGCCAGCAAGGGCCCACTGCGTGTTGCCAGGTAACTGGCCATATCAAGAATACCTGCTCGTCCATCTGAAAAACCTACGGCGAATCGGCATTCGCCAACATAGGACACCGACAGCAAGTTAATCGTCATGATCCGCCCCCTCAATTCGCTCAAGTGGTTCAAAGCGTTGCGCACGCTGCCAATTATCGAGCAATTCGTGCTGATGTTTCAGGCACCACTCGCGCACAATCGCAGCCGCCTTACGCGGCAACTGACCACGAAGAATCTCGCCCGTTTCAATGCTCACTTGCGCCACAAAACCCTGATACTCAACATGCACATGGGGCGGAGGATGATCGTCGTGCCACATTCGCACGATCATGCCAAAGAAGACCGAAAGAATCGACATCAGGTGCAACTCCCGTACTGCTTGCCAACCCACTGCTTGTAGGCACCGCTGGTCACATTGGCCACCCAGGCCTGATTGTCGAGATACCACTGCACGGTCTTGCGGATGCCGGTCTCGAAGGTTTCAGCCGGTTTCCAGCCGAGTTCGCGTTCGAGTTTGCTGGCGTCTATGGCGTAACGGCGGTCGTGGCCGGGACGGTCCTGGACGAAGGTAATCTGTGCCTTGTAGGAGTGGCCATCGGCCCGCGGACTGAGTTCGTCGAGGATGGCGCAGAGGGTGTGAACGACGTCGAGGTTGGGCTTTTCGTTCCAGCCGCCGACGTTGTACACCTCACCGAGCTTGCCGGCTTCAAGGACGCGGCGGATGGCGCTACAGTGGTCCTTGACGTAGAGCCAGTCGCGGATTTGCTGGCCGTCGCCATAGATGGGCAGGGGCTTACCGGCCAGTGCGTTGTGGATGACCAGAGGAATGAGCTTTTCCGGGAAGTGGTAGGGGCCGTAGTTATTGGAGCAGTTGGTGGTCAGCACCGGCAGGCCGTAGGTGTGGTGGTAGGCGCGGACCAGATGGTCACTGGCGGCCTTGCTGGCGGAGTACGGGCTGTTGGGTTCGTAACGGTGGGTTTCGGTGAAGGCAGGGTCGTCCTTGGCGAGGGAGCCGTAGACTTCGTCGGTCGAGACATGGAGGAAACGGAAGGCATTTTTGGCTTCGTTTCCGAGTTGACCGTAGTAGGCACGCACGGCTTCGAGCAGGCGGAAGGTGCCGACGATATTGGTCTGTATGAAGTCTTCGGGGCCGTGGATGCTGCGGTCCACATGGGATTCGGCCGCAAAATTGACGACAGCGCGGGGCTGGTGTTCGGCAAGCAATCGGGAAACGAGATCGAAGTCGTCGATGCTGCCTTTGATGAAGGTGTGGCGGGTGTCACCGTCCAGCGCGGCGAGGTTTTCCAGATTGCCTGCGTAGGTCAGGGCATCGAGGTTGATGACCGGTTCGTCGGATTGCGCCAGCCAATCGAGAACGAAGTTGCTGCCGATAAAACCGGCGCCGCCGGTGACGAGGATGGTCATAAAAATTCCTTGATTTCTTTAGTCGATCGTTCGAACAGGGCGTTTAATCCGAGTAGCCAAGGGGATTCATCGATTGCCAGCCCCGAGCATCCGCACACATTATTTCGAGGCCACGATCTGCCCGCCATCCTAGAATGCTTTGAGCGCGCTGAGGTGCTGTATAGCGGGCGGCAACATCACCGGGATGCCAATCTAGAATTTTAAACGGGACTGCGCGCCCCGATGCTTTTTCGAATGCCCGAATTACCTCGAGCACACTGTAGCCCTGTCCGGTACCCAGGTTCACGCAAACACGCCGGATTCGGATTCCAGGGCACTCTAGCGTCCGTCATAGCGCTGATTTCCAAGCTACGTTCACCTCATTCATTTGCCACAACACTCCTTAAATCTTTCACCAATGCCGCCAACCGAATCGCAAACGCGCTTGCCAAAATTCGACAGAGTTTCGTGTTGACTGCAGCAGCATGCCGGATTTATGGAACCGTCAGCCAATCCCCAATACCTGCTGAGGAGAAGCGTTTCTCGAGAGCGCACAAGCCACGTAGCGCCCGCGAAGACCAGCCTTGACCACGTCCGATCAGATCGGCCCAAGCATCCTTGACTTCCCGGGGACGCTGATCTCTCAATACCGAGAGCAAAAGCCCGGCCTGCATCAAATCCTTACCGTACTTGGACTGAAAGGCCCCTTCTCGCTCACCAGCGACGATCAACTTGTGCAACGCGAAGCGCACTGGATGGGGCACATTCACCGTAGACAGTCACCACCGGTCCTGCCCGACAACCCGGTGATGGGCAAGAATCCCATATTCAAAGACTGGATCGCCTCGTGAGTTTGCACCTGGCACTCCGGTGCCAGTGCCAGAGAGATATTTTTTCCGGCGCGGTCGAAGTCAATATCCTGCGTCTGAGAAGCATCCGCCCCAAGCCACTTCACACCAAGCATATTGCCGTAAGGAACAAAGGCGTGCGTACCAATCAACACGCCCCCTGCCTGAAAAAACCAGACTATCCCAAACGCCGCAGCACCCAGTAATGTCGCGACAGAACTTCAGCACAGCCCAGAACCACGGCAGCATGTGCCAAAGGCCCCAGTGACTCCGCAGCAGCCGGCTGGCCCGCTCGGGCAATGAGTGTCTGCACCGCCTCGCCTTCCGGCCCGACAAACACCTGACGACGAACGCCAGCAGACTCGGGGTACTGGTAGTACCAATACTTTTGCCCCTTGACTGTCTTGGGCACGAAGGCACCGGGAAAATCTGCAACCGATCGCATGTGCTCGACCGTTAATGCAACCTCCACCACCTGCGAAAACGCGGTTTGGGCAGTCAGTGAAAGCGACGAGGAAAGCACCTTGCTATACTCAAAAATAAATTATTTGAGTGTAACCAAGAATACCCGCCAACCAGTGTAATCAACCAGCATTGCCGGAGACTTCAATGAAGCGGATCGGCAAGTTGAAATGCCCCCACACAACTCAATCCTTCCCAAACAAATCCCGCGTATAGACCTTCTCGACCACATCGCTGATGTCGTCCGTAAGCCGGTTGGCGACGATGACATCGGAGATGCGCTTGAATTCGGCGAGATCGTTAACCACGCGTGAGTGGTAGAACTCGGCCTCGGTGAGAACCGGTTCATACACCACGACCTCGATACCCTTTGCCTTGATCCTCTTCATGATCCCCTGGATGCTGGAAGCGCGGAAATTGTCCGAACCGGCTTTCATGATCAGGCGATACACTCCGACCACCTTCGGCTTCATGCGCAGGATGCTGTCGGCGACGAAGTCCTTGCGCGTCGTGTTCGACTCGACGATGGCATGGATCAGGTTCTGCGGCACATCTCGGTAGTTGGCGAGCAGCTGTTTGGTGTCCTTGGGCAGGCAATAGCCGCCATAGCCAAAGGACGGGTTGTTGTAATGCGCGCCGATGCGCGGGTCGAGGCAGACGCCGTCGATGATCTGCCTGCTATCCAGCCCATGCGTTTCGGCATAGGTGTCCAGCTCGTTGAAATAAGCGACGCGCATCGCCAGAAAGGTATTGGCAAACAACTTGATCGCCTCGGCCTCGGTCGAATGCGTCAGCAACACCGGCGCATCCTTGCTGATGGCACCTTCCTTCAGCAGATCGGCAAACTGCTGTGCCCGCCCCGAACGCTCGCCGACGATGATGCGCGACGGATGAAGGTTGTCGTATAGCGCCCGCCCCTCGCGAAGGAACTCCGGCGAGAAGATCACGTTGTCACAGCCCAGCGTGGCACGCAGCTTTTCCGTAAAGCCCACCGGCACCGTCGACTTGATGACCATCGTCGCCTGCGGGTTGATCGCCATCACATCCTTGACCACTGCCTCGACCGAACGCGTGTTGAAGTAGTTGGTCTCGGGGTCGTAATCGGTCGGCGTGGCAATGATGACGTACTCGGCGCTGCCAAAGGCATCGGCCTTGTCCAGCGTGGCGCGCAGATTCAGTGTGCGGTTCTGCAGGTAATCCTCGATCTCGACATCGACGATCGGCGATTCCTTGCGCTGCAGCATCGCCACCTTTTCCGGCACGATATCCAGCGCAACCACTTCGTGGTTTTGCGCCAGCAGAATGGCATTGGACAGACCGACGTAACCGGTACCAGCGACAGCGATTTTCATTCATCAACCTCGTAAGACTTTACCAAGCCGAGGATGCTAATGCAGAACAGGTTTCAATGGAATGAAATTGCTCACACTTTCGGTTCGGAACCGAAAATCATCGCCAAGCGGCGATTTTTGACCATCTCATGATTCAGGCCATGAGGCAAACACGAAACTTGGAATTGGCGTGCCCGGAGGGACTCGAACCCCCGACCTGCTGCTTAGAAGGCAGCTGCTCTATCCAGTTGAGCTACGGGCACTTGAGGGTGATGCAGGCAAGGGAATGGTCGGGGCGGTGGGATTCGAACTCACGACCCTCTGCTCCCAAAGCAGATGCGCTACCAGACTGCGCTACGCCCCGACGTGGAGGCGAATTATAGCACTCCTCTGAAAGCCGCACCAGATCAGGGAGACATCCAGAGGAATAAAGATTGCTTGCCACCCTACCCCCTTTCTGATATTTAACAGCCTTTTTCGTCAACACCAAGGTGCCCGACAACATGGCAGACAACCTGCTCCACAAGCACTTCACTCCTTACCAGCCCAAGGACAGCGAGGCGTACATGAGTACGAAGCAACTTGCGCACTTCCGCAAGATTCTGGAATCCCTGAAAAAGGAATTGAGCGAAGATATCGACCGCACGGTACATACCATGCAGGACGAAGCGACAGTGTTTGCTGATCCAAATGATCGGGCAAGCCAGGAAACCGATATCGCCATCGAACTACGCAATCGTGATCGCGAACGCAAGCTGATCAAGAAAATCGACGAGACCCTTGCCCGTATTGATAGCGACGACTACGGCTACTGCGACAAATGCGGCGTTGAAATCGGCATCAAGCGCCTGGAAGCCCGGCCGACGGCGACACTGTGCATTGACTGCAAGACACTGGATGAACTGAAGGAAAAACAGATGGCGAAGTGATCGCCACGTGGAGGACGACTGCGATCAACCGCAAAAAAAGCCAAAATACAAAGGGCCCCGCAGGTGCCCTTTGTCATTCGGCTGCTACCACAGGCTGACACAGCGCTTGCCGCATCAGCCCGTTGCAGCGATTACTGCTGCTGTTGCTGGGCCTGTGCCGCAGCCTCCTCAGCGGCAACCGCCTTCATCGACAGCTTGACGCGGCCGCGGTCGTCGGTTTCGAGGACCTTGACGCGAACGATCTGGCCTTCCTTGACGTAATCTTCGACCTTGTTGACACGCTCCTGGGCGATCTGGGAGATATGCAGCAGACCATCCTTGCCCGGCAGCACCTGAACGATGGCACCGAAGTCGAGGATCTTGAGCACGGTGCCTTCGTAGATCTTGCCAATTTCAACCTCGGCAGTGATCGCGTCGATACGCGCACGGGCCGCCGCAGCCGCATCGCCGGAGGTGGCAGCGATGGTGATCGTGCCGTCGTCCTGGATGTCGATGGTGGTACCGGTCTCTTCGGTCAGCGCACGGATGACGGCGCCGCCCTTGCCGATCACGTCGCGGATTTTTTCCGGATTGATCTTGAAGGTGTAGAGGCGCGGTGCGTAGGCGGACATTTCCTGACGCGGACCCGCAGCGGCTTCCTGCATCAGGTTAAGGATATGCAGACGGGCATCCTTGGCCTGGGCCAGTGCCACCTGCATGATTTCCTTGGTAATGCCCTGGATCTTGATGTCCATCTGCAGCGCAGTGATACCGGTCGTCGAACCCGCCACCTTGAAGTCCATGTCGCCGAGGTGATCTTCATCGCCGAGGATGTCGGTCAGCACCGCAAAACGGTTGCCTTCCTTAATCAGGCCCATGGCGATACCGGCGACGTGCGCCTTCAGTGGCACGCCGGCATCCATCAGCGCCAGACAGCCGCCACAAACGGAAGCCATTGACGAGGAACCATTAGACTCGGTAATTTCGGAGACGACACGCATCGAGTAGGAGAAATCTTCCGGCTTCGGCAGCACAGCCAGCAGCGCGCGCTTGGCGAGACGGCCGTGACCGATTTCGCGACGCTTCGGGGTGCCGACGCGACCGCATTCGCCGGTGGCGTACGGGGGCATGTTGTAGTGCAGCATGAAGCGGTCGCGGTATTCACCGGCCAGTGCGTCGATGATCTGCTCGTCACGGTTGGTGCCCAGCGTGGCGACAGCCAGGGCCTGGGTTTCACCACGGGTAAACAGCGCGGAACCATGGGTGCGCGGCAGGACGCCGGAACGCATGGTGATCGGACGCACGGTACGGGTATCGCGACCGTCAATACGCGGCTGGCCGGACAGGATGCGACCACGAACAATGGCGGCTTCCATTTCGAAGAACAGGTTGCCGACGGTATTGGCATCCGGTGCGCCTTCTTCACCGGAGCACAGGGCGGCAACGGCTTCAGCGGCGATCGCCTTGACGGTCTGGCTGCGGGTCTGCTTGGAAGTGATGCTGTAAGCCTCTTCCAGCTTGGCGCCAACGACGTCCTTCAGGCGGGCAACCAGTGCCTCGTCCTTGGCCGGCGCTTGCCATTCCCATTCGGGCTTGCCGGCTTCTTCAACCAGTTCGTTGATGGCGTTGATCGCCTTCTGCATTTCTGTGTGGCCGAAAACAACAGCACCGAGCATGACATCTTCGGAGAGCTGGTCGGCTTCGGATTCAACCATCAGCACGGCGGCTTCGGTACCGGCAACGACGAGGTCGAGCTGGCTGTCCTTGAGCTGGCTCAGGGTCGGGCAGAGCACGTACTGGCCGTTGATGTAACCTACGCGGGCGGCACCGATCGGGCCGGCAAACGGAATGCCGGAGATCGCCAGGGCGGCGGATGCGCCGATCATCGCCGGAATATCAGAATCGATTTCCGGATTCAGCGACATGACGGTGGCGACGACTTGCACTTCATTGTAAAAGCCATCCGGGAACAGCGGACGGATCGGACGGTCGATCAGGCGGGAGGTCAGCGTTTCCTTTTCGGACGGACGGCCTTCGCGCTTGAAGAAGCCACCGGGGATACGGCCGGCAGCGTAAACCTTTTCCTGATAATCGACGGTCAGCGGAAAGAAATCCTGACCGGGCTTGGCCGTCTTGGCGCCAACGACTGTGACCAGAACGACTGTCTCTTCCATGGAGACCATGACAGCACCGCCAGCCTGGCGGGCGACTTCGCCGGTTTCCAGGGTGATTTGATGATCACCGTAGGCGAAGGTCTTTTTCACGACATTAAACATAACTTCCTTTCACTCTCTCAACATTAACCAACAATAACAACAGCTTACACTTATCACACCAAAGAACGAAACAACGGCACAACAAAAGCAAAAAAGCGGCCGGGGAATTCCGGGCCGCTTTTCCGTAGCACTGGTCGCGAATTATTTGCGCAGACCAAGGCGGGTAATCAGGGTACGGTAACGCTCGACGTCCTTGCCCTTCAGGTAGTCCAACAGCTTGCGGCGCTGGGAAACCAGACGCAGCAGACCGCGACGGGAGTGGTGATCCTTGCTGTGCTCCTTGAAGTGCGGCTGCAGGTCGTTGATGCGTGCGGTCAGCAGCGCAACCTGAACTTCCGGAGAACCCGTGTCACCCTTGGACTGGGCAAAATCGGCAACGATGGCTGCCTTGCTTTCGGTAGTAATCATCTCAAAACCCTCTTTCATTAAAACGACGCCGCCCCGGTTTGATAGAGCAGACGCCAGTTAAAAACTCCGCACACGATGCGCGAAGCCACTGATTATACAACAATCAGAGTGCCAGTTGTACCAGACGTTTTGGCCACAGGCGATTCTCGCGACCCGGTTCGCCAACGCCTATCAGCCGGCCATCGGCATACACCCGGATTTTTCCTGCCAGGCCGGTCGGCAGATCAACCGGATTGCCGTGACGAAAGCGTTGCATAGCCTCGCCATCCAGTTGCACCGACGGCAAACTCTGCAAAAGCGCATCAACCGGCTGCAGGAACGCCAGCCGCTCCGCTTCTGGCAAGGCGTCAAGCTGCGCCAGCGTTACCGATCCGACCAGTGTCAGATCACCCACCCCGCTTCGCCGCAAGCCGGCAAGATGCGCGCCACAACCGAGTGCCCGGCCAATATCGGCGGCCAGTACCCGTATGTAGGTGCCCTTGCTGCACGCGACGCGAATTTTCAGGCGATCACAGGCAAATGCCAGCAGGTCGGTGTGATGAATGGTCACCGCCCTCGCCTCGCGCTCGACCTCGATGCCCTGACGCGCCAACTCATAGAGTGGCCGGCCATCGCGTTTGAGTGCCGAATGCATCGGCGGCACCTGGGATATGTCACCGGTAAAGCGCTCAAGCACTGCGGAAATTTGCCCGATTTCCAGGTTCACTGCAGCCATTGCCGTGATCTGACCCTCGGCATCGCCGGAGTCGGTCGTCACACCCAACTGGATATCCGCTTCATAAACCTTGTCGGCATCCAGCAAATCCGCGGAAAACTTGGTCGCCTCGCCGAAGCACAGCGGCAACAGGCCGGTCGCCAGCGGGTCGAGGGTGCCGGTATGACCACCCTTGGCTGCCGAAAACAAGCGCCGTGCCTTTTGCAGCGCATCGTTGGAACTCATTCCGAGCGGCTTGTCGAGCAACAGCACACCATCGACCTGTTTCCAGGTCTTCTTGACTCGAGGCTCCATGCTGATGTCTTATTCGTCAGGCGTCTGATCGGACAAGGCGTTGGCCTTGTCAATCAATTGCGACAGGTTGCTGCCGCGCTCCAGCGAGTTGTCGTAGACGAAGTGCAACTCGGGCAAGGTATGGATGTGAATCCGGCGCCCCAGTTCGCGGCGCAGGAAACCGGCCGCACGCTTCAAACCACGCTCGATCTCGTCGAGATGCTCGCCGTTCAGTGTCGTAAAGAACACCTTGGCATGCGCGTAGTCGGGGGTCAGTTCAACCGCAGTCAGGCTGATCATGCCCACCCGCGGGTCCTTCAGTTCAGTACGAATCAAATCCGCCAGGTCGCGACGCACCTGCTCCGCGACCCGGTCACTGCGTTGAAATCCTCGGGCTTGCTTCTTCATTACAGCGTGCGCGCCACTTCCTGGATTTCATAGACTTCGAGCTGATCGCCTTCCTGGATGTCGTTGTTACCGCGCAGCGACAGACCGCACTCGAAGTTGGAACGGACTTCCTTGACGTCGTCCTTGAAGCGCTTGAGCGAGTCGAGCTCCCCATCCCACTGCACGACGTTGTTGCGCAGCAGACGGACGCGCGAAGCACGCTTAATGAAGCCTTCGAGCACATAACAGCCGGCGATGGCACCCACCTTGGAAATATGGAAGACCTGACGGATCTCGACCATGCCGGTGACCTGCTCGCGCTTCTCGGGCGACAACATCCCGGACAGGGCGGCCTTGACCTCGTCGACAGCGTCGTAAATCACGTTGTAGTAACGGATGTCGACACCGAAGTTCTCGGCCAGCTTGCGGGCACCGGCATCGGCACGGATGTTGAAGCCGATGATGACCGCGCCCGAAGCCTGCGCCAGGTTGACGTCGGATTCGCTGATGGCACCCACGGCACCATGGACCACCTGAACTCGGACTTCCTCGTTCGAAAGCTTGGCCAGCGTCTGGACCAGTGCTTCCTGCGAGCCCTGCACGTCGGCCTTGACGATGAGCGGCAGCGTCTTGACTTCGCCCTCTTCCATTTGCTGGAACATATTTTCCAGCTTGGCGGCCTGCTGCTTTGCCAGTTTGACGTCGCGGAACTTGCCCTGACGGAAGAGCGCAATTTCGCGCGCCTTCTTTTCATCGGCGAGAACGATCGCCTCTTCACCGGCGGCCGGCACATCCGACAGGCCGAGAATTTCAACCGGAATCGACGGACCGGCTTCATTGATCGGCTTGCCGTTCTCGTCGAGCATGGCACGGACTCGACCAAAGACCTGGCCGGCGAGCACGACGTCGCCGCGCTTCAGCGTACCGGACTGGATCAGCATGGTCGCGACGGCGCCGCGCCCCTTGTCGAGGCGGGCTTCGATGATCAGGCCCTTGGCCGGTGCATCTTTCTGCGCCGTCAGTTCCAGCACTTCGGCCTGCAGCAGGACGTTTTCAAGCAGTTCGTCGATGCCGGTACCCTTCTTGGCCGAAACCGGGCAGAACGGCGAATCGCCGCCGTATTCTTCCGGAATCACGCCCTCGGCAACCAGCTCCTGCTTGACGCGGTCCGGGTTGGCATCCGGCTTGTCGATCTTGTTAACCGCGACCACCAACGGCACACCGGCCGCCTTGGCGTGGTGGATCGCTTCCTTGGTCTGCGGCATCACGCCGTCGTCGGCCGCCACCACCAGAATGACGATGTCGGTTGCCTTGGCACCGCGGGCACGCATGGCGGTAAACGCCTCGTGACCCGGGGTATCGAGGAAGGTGATCATGCCGCGTTCGGTTTCGACGTGGTAGGCACCGATGTGCTGCGTAATGCCGCCGGCTTCACCGGACGCCACCTTGGCGCGACGGATGTAGTCGAGCAGCGAGGTCTTGCCGTGGTCGACGTGACCCATGACGGTAACGACAGGGGCACGCGGCTCCAGCGGCACGTCCTTGTGCTCGGCGCTTTCTTCGAGGAAGGCATCCGGGTCGTCCAGCTTGGCTGCAAAAGCCTTGTGGCCCATTTCCTCGACGACGATCATCGCCGTTTCCTGGTCCAGTACCTGGTTGATGGTGACCATGGACCCCATCTTCATCATCACCTTGATGATTTCGATGGCCTTGACCGCCATCTTGTGGGCGAGGTCAGAGACGGAAATGGTTTCCGGAATATGCACTTCACGGGTCACCGGTTCGGTCGGTGCCTGGAAGCTGCCCTGACCGTCATCACCCTTGTGAGACTTCTTGTGGCCATGACGGCCGTCCTTCCAGGACGAACCCGCATCGGCACCGCGCGTCTTGATGCCCGGCTTCTTCTTGCCGTCATCCGGGGCGCGACCGCTCTTGTCGGTACCCTTCTTGTTGCCGCCGGCATCCGGCTTGCGGTGCAGCGTGCCCTTCTCAGCCGGCGCATCGCCGGACTTGGCATTGGCGGCGGCCTGCTGCTTGGCCTGCTCGGCGGCCTTGGCCGCGGCGGCCGCTGCTTCGGCCTGCTGGCGCATGATCACCAACTGGGCTTCGCGTGCCTGTTTTTCCTTAAGCTCGCGCTCCTGAATATCACGCAGGCGATTGCGACGCCGCGCCTCTTCTTCGCGAGCTTTCAGTTCCTTCTCGCCAATGATCGCAGCACGATCCAGCGGCTTCGGTGCCACCGGCGTCGCCGCAGCGACTTCAGGCTCCGGCTCAGGCTCGGGTTCCGGCGCGATCTCGACAACCGGCTCGGGTGCGACTTCGACGACCGGCACTGGAACAACCTCAACCTCCGGTTCCGCCATCAGCTCCGGCACTGTATCGAGCACTTCAGCTTCGACCGGCATGACCTCATGAGCCGCATCCATCGCAGCTTCATCGTGCGCGCCTTCCGGCAGCGTATCCGACAGCTCACGCTTGACAAGGACGCGCTTCTTGCGCACCTCCACCTGGACCGTCCGTGCCCGACCATGCGCGTCGGTGGCCTTGATTTCCGACGTCTGCTTGCGCGTCAGCGTAATCTTGGTCTTCGACTCGTCGCCATGCGAACGGCGCAGATAATCGAGCAACTTGGTCTTGTCCTGATCGGTCAGGACATCATCGTTGCCGCTCTTGCCGACGCCCGCCTTGCCGAGTTGCTCGAGCAGGGCCGACACCGGCATCTTTAGTTCAATTGCGAATTGTGAAACGGTTGTTGCAGACATGCTTGTTACCTCCCGCTCACTCAAACCAGTGAGCACGTGCCTTCAGAATGATTTCCTTGGCACGCTCGTCATCGATGCCGGTCATTTCGGTCAGTTCATCCACCGCCAGTTCAGCGAGGTCGTCACGGGTCTTGATGTCGTGTTCGGCCAGCTTGGCGGCGATATCCTTGGTCATTCCCTCCAGACCAATCAGGTCTTCGGAAACGGCCTCCAGCTTTTCCTCGGTCGCGATGGCCTCGGTCAGCAGGACGTTGCGCGAACGGGTACGCAGTTCGTTGACGATCTCTTCGTCAAGACCGTCAATTTCAAGCATTTCGGCGAGCGGCACATAGGCTACCTCTTCCAGCGTCGAGAAACCTTCCTCGATCAGCAGGTCAGCCAACTCCTCGTCGATATCCAGCTTTTCCATGAAGGTCAGGCGGGTCACAGCGTGCTCGGCTTCCGAGCGCTTGGCCGATTCGTCCTGAGTCATCAGGTTGATGCTCCAGCCAGTCAGTTCGGAGGCCAGGCGAACGTTCTGGCCGCTGCGACCGATGGCAATCGCCAGGTTGTCTTCATCGACCACGACGTCCATCGCATGCTTTTCCTCATCCACCACGATCGACGACACTTCGGCCGGTGACAGCGCACCGATCACGAACTGCGCCGGATCAGCCGACCAGAGAACGATATCGATGTTTTCGCCACCGATTTCGTTACGCACAGCAGTCACACGCGAACCGCGCAGACCAACACAGGTGCCAATCGGATCGACGCGCGGGTCATTCGACTTGACGGCAATCTTGGCGCGCAGGCCGGGATCTCGGGCGCAGGCCTTGAGCTCCATCAGGCCGTCGTCGATTTCCGGCACTTCCATGCCGAAGAGTTTGATGACGAATTCCGGTGCGGTACGCGACAGAATGATCTGCGGGCCACGGGCATTGCGATCGATGCGCAGCAGGTAGGCGCGAACACGGTCGCCAACACGCAGGTTTTCCTTCGGGATCATCTGGTCACGAGGCAGCAGGGCCTCGATCTTGCCAGCCTCGACGATGGCGTTACCACGTTCCATGCGCTTGATGGTGCCGGAAACGACATGCTCCTTGCGCTCGAGGAAGTCCTGCAGGATCTGCTCGCGCTCGGCGTCACGGATCTTCTGCAGGATCACCTGTTTGGCGGCCTGAGCACCAATCCGGCCGAAGTCGATCGGCTCCAGCGGCTCTTCAAGATAATCACCCGCCTCGACCTCCGGATCATCCTTCTGGGCATCGGAAAGCGGAATCTGCAGGTATTCGTTGACGTACTCGTTGTCGGCAACCACCTGCCAACGACGGAAGGACTCGAAGCTGCCCGAATTACGGTCGATCACGACGCGCACCTCGGCTTCGTCGTGGATGCGCTTCTTGGTCGCAGATGCGAGCGCCAGCTCAAGGGCACCGAACACGATTTCCTTGGCGACATTCTTTTCGCGGGCCAATGCATCGACCAGCAACAACATTTCACGGCTCATGGGCTAAAACCTCCTGGTCCTTCAGTCGAATCGGGGCACGAGACGTGCCTTTTCGATATTGTTAAATTCGAGTTCCACATCGTCCTTCTCCAGGCGCAGACCGACCTTGCCGTCGGCACAGCCGAGCAGGGTTCCCTGGAAATTGCGGCGATTGTTCTGGGGAATGCGCAGCTTGATCTGGATATCCTGACCGGCAAAGCGGGCAAAATCTGCCACTTTCTTGACGACTCGGTCCATACCCGGGGAGGAGATTTCGAGGCGGTCAAAATCGACATTCTCGACCTCGAAAACACGGGTCAGCTGATTCGACACCTTCGCGCAGTCATCAACATCAATCCCGCGCTCCTTTTCGGGGGCGTCGATGAAGACCCGAATGGTCCGGCCGCGCGGCGACATTTCAATATCGACGAGCTCAAAACCCAGACCGACAACGGTCGTTTCAATCAGCGAATTCAAATCCATGGCTACAAATAAAAAATGGGCGAAACGCCCACCTCAGAAAAAATCAAGATGCCCGCCAAAAAGCGCAGGAGGAACAAACCCGTGAATTATAACGGCTTCGCTCCTCCCCAACAATGCATTTGCGCTGCTCAGGACTCTTTTCTGGGCGCCGCCGGCATTTTCTCCAGTTCCTTGAGCAGGGCCTTGATTTCGAGCTCGGTCAACTCGCGCGAACGGCCGCGCTTGAGTTGCGGCGGCAGGATAAACGGACCATAACGAACACGGATCAGTCGGCTGACCGTGCAGCCAACCGCTTCGAACATGCGACGCACTTCCCGGTTACGCCCCTCGAAAATCGACACCTTGTACCAGTGGTTGGCACCTTCGCCGCCGGCATCGACCAGGCTGGCAAAATTGGCCGGACCATCCTCAAGTTGCACGCCATTCAACAGTTGCTGCTGGGCATCCACGGTCAGTTCGCCAAGCACCCGCACCGCGTATTCACGCACCAGTTGCGAACTCGGGTGCATCAGCTTGTTGGCCAGATCGCCCGAGGTGGTGAACAACAACAGACCGGAGGTATTGAAATCCAGACGGCCGACGTTGATCCAGCGACCACCCCGCATGCGCGGCAAGGCGGCAAACACCGAAGGCCGGCCATCGGGATCATCCCGCGAGACGATCTCGCCTTCCGGCTTGTGGTACATCAGCACCCGCGGCGGGCGCGAACTGCCAGTGAAGCGGATATTGATCAACCTCCCGCCGATCTTGACCTTGTCGGTCGGCACGACGGATTGCCCCAACTGGGCGACCTCGCCATTGACAGTGATCTTGCCGGCAGCGATCCATTCTTCCATCTCGCGACGCGAGCCGACCCCGGCCTGCGCCAGGATCTTCTGCAAGCGTTCGGGCTTGGCTTCGATCAGCGGCTTGCCGTTGCGGCCGATATTGCCGCGATTGGCCCGTCCGGTTTGTGGCACACCCTGCCGGCGGCGGGGTACCGGTTTTGCCTCCTCGGCAAGCTCCGGCGCGGTTTCGACCTCAGGAGCACCGCGGCCACGACGCCCCGTGCTGCGGTGAACGCCGGAACCCGGCGAAATTCCGGTGCCGTCCTTCTTGGCCGACGGACGAAATGGCGTACGTTTAGTTTTCATGATTCAGTTCCAAAGTCTGGCTGATCTGCTCCAGCGGCGGCAATTCGCTGACGCTGCGCAGACCGAGATCATCAAGGAAGGCGCGCGTCGTCGCAAACAGCGCCGGTCGTCCCGGCGTATCACGATGGCCGACCACATCGATCCAGCCACGTTCCTCAAGGGTCTTGATGACATTACTATTGACGACCACACCGCGGATTTCCTCGATATCACCGCGGGTAACCGGTTGACGGTAGGCGATGATCGCCAAGGTTTCAAGAACCGCACGCGAATAACGCGGCGGCTTTTCAGGATTCAAACGCTCCAGATAGGGCAAAAACTCCGGCCGGGTGCGGAAACGCCAGCCGGAAGCCAGCTGGACCAGTTCCACCGGCCGACCATCGTACTCCCCCCGCAACTCGTCGAGCAGGCGACGCAGGGTGTCGGTCGACAGCTCCTCGTCGAACATCCTCTTCAGGTCGCTCGGCGTCATCGGCTCGCGGGCAGCCAGCAAGGCTGCCTCAAGCACCTTCTTGACCTGACTCGGCTCCACCCTGGTTGACCCTGACGTAAATCGGTTGAAAGGCTTCGGCCTGCGTGATCTCGATCAGCTTTTCGCGACCAAGTTCCAGCACGGCGAGGAAATGAACGACCAGCCCAGGCACACCCATCTCGGCATCAAACAGCGTTTCAAACTGCACGAAGCCCCCCTGGCTGTGCAGTACACGCAGGATCAGGCCCATGTGCTCGCGAACCGAGAGTTCTTCACGGCTGATCTTGTGGTTGCGTTTGAGCACCGCCTGACGGACGACGCTCACCCAGGCCTCTTTAAGGTCGGCAACCGAGACCTCCGGCAGGCGAACCAGCAACGACTTCTCGACCAGCGTCTCGACCCAGAAGAAATCTCGCTCGGCCTGTGGCATGGCATTCAGATTATGACCAGCAAGCTTGATCTGCTCGTACTCCATCAGCCGGCGCACCAGTTCCGCCCGCGGATCCTCGACCTGATCGCCCTCGCCGAGCTTCGGGCGCGGCAGCAACATCCGCGACTTGATCTCGATCAGCATCGCCGCCATCACCAGATACTCGGCCGCCAGCTCCAGGTTGCTCGCCTGCATGCTCTCGATGTAGTCCAAATACTGCCGGGTCAACGGCGCCATCGGAATATCGAGGATATCGACGTTGGCCTTGCGGATCAGGTAAAGCAGCAGATCAAGCGGCCCCTCGAAGGCGTCGAGCATGACTTCGAGCGCATCCGGCGGGATGTAGAGATCAGCCGGCAAGGTCTCCATCGGCTCGCCATAAATTCGGGCGAGCGGCGGAAACAAACTGGGCTGGACGTCCTCCAGCCCGGGTTCGGGAATTTCGAGAAGATCGATGTTGGCGCTCATCTCACGAGGCAGCAGCCCGCCCCTTGCCCTTGTAATGCAAATGAAGGTTTCGGAAGTAGATGATCAGGCTGAGTGCCTGCCCGAAAATGAATACCGGGTCCTTGCGGTGAATGGCGTAGATGGTCAGCACCACCCCACCGGCGATACTGAAGTACCAGAAGGAAACCGGAATCACGACCTGCTTGGCCTTCTCGCTCGACCACCACTGAACAAGAAAACGCATCATGAACAGCGCCTGACCGCCGAAGCCGATACCGATCCAGATCAGCGTTTCCCAATCCATGCCAAACATCAGTGGTATTCCAGCCCCATCGACTCGCGCACGTCGCGCATCGTCTCGCGCGCCAACTCACGAGCCTTTTCACAACCATCGGCGATGATGTTCTTTACCAGCACCGGGTCGTCGAGATACATCTGCGCCCGCTCGCGCATCGGCGCCTGCTCCTTGAGGATCCCTGCGATCACCGGCTGCTTGCATTCGATGCAGCCGATACCGGCGGTTTTGCAGCCCTGCTCCAGCGTCGCCCGGGTCGCTTCGTCGGTATAGACCTGATGCAACTGCCACACCGGGCAGCGTGCCGGGTCACCCGGATCGGTGCGGCGCACGCGATTGGTGTCGGTCGGCATCGACTTGACCTTCTTCGCGACCGACTCCTCGGATTCGCGCATGGTGATCGTGTTGCCATAGGACTTGGACATTTTCTGCCCATCGAGACCAGGCATTTTCGATTCCGGCGTCAGCAGGTAACCCGGCTCGACCAGAATCATCTTGCCGGTGCCCTCGAGGAAGCCGAACAGGCGCTCACGGTCAACCGCAGAAAGGTGCTGAATTTCGTTCAGCATCGCCTTAGCCTGCTCGACCGCCTCCTTGTTGCCCTCCTGCTGGAATCGCGTCCGCAGCTCCTCGTACAGGCGGGCCTTCTTGCTGCCCAGCTTCTTAACAGCCTCACGCGCCTTGTCTTCGAAACCGGGTTCGCGGCCGTACATGTGATTGAAGCGGCGCGCCAGCTCACGGGTAAATTCAACGTGCGGAATCTGGTCCTCGCCCACCGGCACCTTGTCGGCGCGGTAGATCAGGATGTCGGCACTCATCAGCAACGGATAACCAAGGAAGCCATAGGTAGTCAGATCCTTGCCGGCCAGCTTTTCCTGCTGATCCTTGTAGGTCGGTACCCGCTCCAGCCAGCCCAGCGGCGTCATCATCGACATCAGCAGGTGCAGTTCGGCATGCTCGGGCACGCGGGACTGGATAAACAGCGTCGCCTGATTCGGATCAACACCGGCGGCCAGCCAGTCGATGACCATGTCCCAGCTCGCCTGCTCGATGCCCTGCGGATTGTCGTAATGCGTCGTCAGCGCGTGCCAGTCGGCCACGAAGAACAGACAGGGATACTCATGCTGGAGCTTGACCCAGTTCTTGAGAACACCGTGGTAATGGCCAAGGTGCAAGGCCCCGGTCGGGCGCATGCCGGAAAGGACACGTTCTGCGTACATAGTTTCAATAAAGACCAAAAATGGATTCGATCGCCCGTGCCGAAAAAACGACGAGCGGATTCATGACGGCGCCGAGGATACCGGTGAATAGCAGGACCAGCAAAATCGGGAAGCCCCAGCGCTCCAACTGGGCAAACTTGAAGGCCAGACGGTGCGGCAACAGGCTGACGGCAATGCGACCGCCATCCAGCGGCGGCAAGGGCAGCAGATTGAGGACCATCAGCACGCAATTGATGATGATGCCGATCTCCGCCATACGCGCCAGCGGCGTGCTGAAAAACTGCGGCAGGAACCAGGAAAGCTTGAACATCAACGCCCACAGGCAGGCCATCAGCAGATTGGCACCCGGCCCGGCCACAGCCACCCACAGCATGTCCTTTTTCGGATGCCGCAAGCGCCCGAAATTGACCGGCACCGGCTTGGCGTAGCCGAAGAGGAAATCTCCGCCCGAAAACAGCAAGATCGCAACGGGAATCAGGATGGTGCCGACCGGATCGATATGGCGAAGAGGATTGAGGCTGATGCGCCCCTGAAGCCAGGCCGTCGGGTCGCCAAAATAGCGCGCGGCGTAACCATGGGCGGCTTCGTGCAGGGTGATCGCAAATATCACCGGCAAGGCAGCAACGGCGATGGTCTGGATCAGGGCGTTGATGTCGTCCACGCGTCAGTCCAGCCCGAAAGGCGCCAGCGACCCGCGACCGGCACGTACCAGCTCCGGCGCCGAACCGGTCAGGTCGATGATGGTCGTCGGTTCGGTGCCGCAATGGCCGGCATCGAGAATCAATTCCAGATGGTCGTCCAGTCGATCCTGGATTTCCCAGCCTTCGGTCAGCGGACTGTCGTCGCCGGGCAGTTGCAGCGTCGTCGTCAGCAGCGGCTCGCCCAACTCGGCCAGCAAGGCCAGCGCCACGGGATGATCGGGAATACGCAGGCCGATGGTCTTGCGCTTCGGGTGCATCACACGCCGCGGCAACTCTTTCGAGCCTTCGAGAATGAAGGTGTAGCTGCCCGGCGTCGTCGCCTTGAGCAACCGATACTGCGAGTTATCGACGCGGGCGTAGTTCGCGATTTCGGAGAGATCGCGGCACATCAGCGTCAGGTGGTGGCGCTCGTCCATCTGACGAATCTGACGGATGCGGTCAAGCGCTTCCTTGTCACCGAGATGACAGCCGAGCGCATAGCAGGAGTCGGTCGGCAGGGCGAGCACGGCACCTTCGCGGATGAATTGCGTAGCCTGGATCAGCAGCCGCTCCTGCGGCGTCTCCGGATGAATATTGACGATGCGAGCCATATCAGATGATCAGACGCCAGACCGGCTTCAGGTCTTCCGGCAATTGCGGCAACTTGCCGAGGTCGACGTAGCTTTCTTCCGGCCCATGAAAATCCGAGCCACGGGAAGCATGAAATTCGTAATGACGGGCCAGACGCGCGAAATGCATTACGTGGTCCGGCGAATGGCTGCCGCAGGTCACCTCGACGCCACGACCACCGGTATCCTTAAAATCATCGAGAAAGCGACGCATGTCCGTTCCCGACATTTTGTAGCGCCCTGGGTGCGCTACCACGGCAACCCCGCCCGCCGCATTGATCCAGCCGACGGCTTCTTCAAGCGTTGCCCAGCGATGATCGACATAACCCGGTTTGCCCGGTGTCAGGTAATGCTGAAACACGCCCGGCACATCACGGGCAATGCCGATCGAAACAAGATAGCGGGCAAAATGGGCCCGGGAAATCAGGCTGGCGTTGGTGGCAAAACACAACGCGCCCTCATAAACGCCGGGAATACCAATGGCGGCAAGCGCATCACCCATTCGCCTGGCACGCTCGATACGGCCGATTCTTAGCTCATCCAGCCCATTCACGAGCCCCGGATGCTGATGATCGAAACCCAAGCCGACAATATGAATCGGCGTACCGCGCCATTCGATGGAAATTTCGACGCCATTGACGAAACGCATCCCGGCGGCCTCAGCTACCGAGCGCGCTTCATCGAGCCCCCCAAGATCGTCGTGATCGGTTAACGCCCAGAGGTCGACCCCATTCCCCGCGGCACGTTCAGCGACGACGCGCGGCGGCAACAGACCATCGGAAACCGAGGAATGGCAGTGAAAATCGAAATTGGCTGGGGTCACGGTTCAGACTGAAGGCAAAAAGCGAGTTTATCACGAAGGCCCTCCCCCTCCGGAAAGCCTTGTGCAGCGCACAGGTTGATTCGACCGAAGCATCCCGATATAGTGCCCGACGTTCCGTGGGAGAGCGCAGGCTTGTCAGAGACGAGTGCTGCCGCCGAAGGCGCAAAACCACCCGAAAACGCTCAGGCAAAAGGACCGCGGAACACGGCGTAAGCCAAAAAACTCTGGAGAGCGATGACGGCCCTGGCCGACATCCACCGATGGGGCAAATCTCTCAGGTATCAAGGACAGAGGGGTGAAACGAAAGAACGCGGCAAAACGCGTTTTTTGCGTTTCACCCCTTTTCCGTTTCTAGAACTGACGTTAATGATCGTCTTTAAAGGATTGATATGCTGAAGAAAACGGTTTTGAACTCTGCCCATCGCGCGCTCAACGCCCGGATGGTCGATTTCGGCGGCTGGGACATGCCGGTTAACTACGGCTCCCAGATTGAGGAACACCACGCGGTGCGTATGGACTGCGGTATGTTTGACGTATCGCACATGTGCCCGGTCGATCTGGTCGGCGCCGATTGCCGGCCTTTCCTTTCCCGCCTCGTCGCCAATGATGTTGCCAAACTCACCGTCTCCGGCAAGGCGCTTTACTCTGCCATGCTCAATGAGGCTGGCGGCGTCATCGACGACCTGATCATCTATTTCCTGACCGACACCCGCTTCCGCATCGTCGTCAATGCCGGTACCGCCGAGAAAGATCTGGCCTGGATGCTGGCCAAGGCTGCCGAGTGGAAAATGGATGTCACGATCACCCAGCGTCGCGATGGCGAGTCCACAAACGGCGGCGCCCTCGGCATCATCGCCGTGCAAGGCCCGAACGCCCGCGCCAAGGTCTGGCAGGTACTGCCGCAGGCCAAAGCCGCGACCGAAGGATTGAAAGCCTTCTTCGCCGCCGAAGTCGATCAGTATTTCATCGCCAGCACCGGTTACACCGGGGAAGACGGCTACGAAATCATGCTTCCGGCCAGCGAGGCCGAAAGCCTGTGGAACAAGCTCAAGGATGCAGGCGTCGCGCCTTGCGGCCTGGGCGCCCGCGACACGCTGCGTCTCGAAGCCGGCATGAACCTCTACGGTCAGGACATGGATGAAACCGTATCGCCGCTCGACGCCGGTCTGAGTTGGACCGTCGCCATGAAGGACGATCGCGATTTTGTCGGTAAATCCGCGTTGACCGCAGCCGGCCAGCAACAGCAGTTCCTCGGCCTGATCCTGCTCGACAAGGGCGTGCTGCGCGGCCATCAGAAAGTCATTACTGCGCAGGGCGTCGGCGAAATCACCTCCGGCTCCTTTTCGCCGACGTTGCAGCAATCCATCGCCCTCGCCCGTCTGCCGCTTGGCGTTGCCATCGGCGACGAAGTTCAGGTGGATATCCGCGGCAAGCTGCTCAAGGCCAAGGTCACCAAACCCGTATTCGCCCGCAACGGCAAAGCAGTCATCTAAACTCATTTTCAATAAATTCGCCCATTCAGGAGAAAATCATGTCCAACGTCCCGTCCAACCTCAAGTACGCCGCCTCCCACGAGTGGGTTCTCAAGAACGCTGACGGTTCCGTCACCATCGGCATCACCGACCACGCGCAGGAAGCCCTGGGCGACCTCGTTTTCGTCGAACTGCCGGAAGTCGGCGCCCATTACGCCGCCGACAAGGAAATCGCCGTCGTCGAATCGGTCAAGGCCGCGGCTGACGTCTATGCGCCGATCGCCGGTACCGTCACCGAAGTGAACCAGGCCGCCGCCGATGCACCGGAATCGGTCAATTCCGACGCCTACGCCGCCTGGTTGTTCAAAATGACGCCGGACAACTTGGCCGATGTCGACGCCCTGCTCGACGCCGCTGCCTACCAGGCCGTGGCCGACGCCGCATGATTTCCGATTTTGGGCGCTTTTCGGGGTTGACCGCAGCCGCCCCCCGGAAGGCGCCCGAACGCCAACGAGACCGAATCCGACATGACCGCCCCTACGCTTTTTGCCCTTGAACAGCATGACGAGTTCATCGGCCGCCACATCGGCCCCTGCGCCGCCGAAATGAACCAGATGCTGGCCGACATCGGTGCTGCCAGCCTCGATCAATTGATCGACCAGACCGTTCCCGCCGCCATCCGCCTGCCGGCCGACCTGCCCTTGCCGGCGCCGAAGCGCGAGCATGAAGCACTGGCCGACCTGAAGGCCATTGCCAGCAAGAATGTGATCCAGAAATCCTGTATCGGCATGGGCTACTACGACACCCTGACGCCCACGGTGATCCTGCGCAACGTCATGGAAAACCCCGGCTGGTACACCGCCTACACGCCCTACCAAGCCGAAATCGCCCAGGGCCGCCTGGAGGCGCTGATGAACTACCAGCAGATGGTCGTTGACCTGACTGGTCTGGAAATCGCCAACGCCTCGCTCCTCGACGAAGCCACGGCCGCCGCCGAGGCCATGACCATGGCCCGCCGCGCCTCGAAGTCCAAGTCGAACCGCTTCCTGATCGATGCCAACAGCTTCCCGCAGACCATTGACGTGGTCAAAACCCGCGCCGGCTATTTTGGTTTCGAACTGGTCATCGGCAGCCTCGACGATCACAAGGACGGCGAATTCTTCGGCGCACTGATGCAATACCCGGGCGACAACGGTGTTGTCCGTGACCTGACCGACCTCATCGCCGGCCTAAAGGCCAAGGGCACCACGGTTGCCGTCGCCACCGACCTAATGGCGCTGGTGCTGCTCAAGTCGCCGGGTGCCATGGGCGCCGACATTGCCCTCGGTTCCAGCCAGCGTTTTGGCGTCCCGATGGGGTTCGGTGGCCCGCACGCCGCTTTCTTCGCCACCCGCGAAGCCAACGTCCGCGCCATGCCCGGCCGCATCATTGGCGTCTCGAAAGACGCCCGTGGCAAGACTGCCTACCGCATGACCCTGCAGACCCGCGAGCAGCACATCCGCCGCGAGAAGGCCAACTCCAACATCTGCACCTCGCAGGTCCTGCTCGCCAACATGGCCGGCATGTATGCCGTTTATCATGGCTCGGAAGGCCTCAAACTGATCGCCACCCGCATCCACCGCCTGACTGCCATCCTGGCCGAGGGCCTCAAGCGGGCTGGCGTGCCGCTACTCACCGGCGCCTTCTTCGACACCCTGCACATCGACCTCGGCGCCCGCGCCGAATCGGTCTACAACGACGCGCGGAAGGCAGGCTACAACCTGCGCCGCGTCGCTGCCGGCGTGCTCGGCATTTCCCTCGACGAAACCACCACCCGTGGCGATGTCACCACGCTGTTCAAGCTCATCGCCCAGGCCACGCTCGATGTCGAGGCGCTCGATGCCCAAGTCGCCGGCCTGCCGAACGCACTGCTGCGCACTGACGCCGTACTCGCCCACCCCGTGTTCAATACGCACCATACCGAGCACGAAATGCTGCGCTACCTGAAATCTCTGCAGAACAAGGATCTGGCGCTTGACCACTCGATGATTTCGCTTGGCTCCTGCACCATGAAGCTGAACGCCACCAGCGAGATGATTCCGGTTACCTGGCGGGAGTTCGGCGGCATCCACCCCTTCGCGCCACGCGAGCAGGTGCAGGGCTATTACGAGATGATCAACAGCCTGACCGACTGGCTGAAGACCGTCACCGGATTCGACGCTATCTGCATGCAGCCGAATTCCGGCGCGCAGGGGGAATACGCCGGCCTCGTCGCGATTGCCCGTTACCACGCCAGCCGCGGCGAAGGCGAACGCAATGTCTGCCTGATCCCGAAATCCGCCCACGGTACCAACCCGGCCACGGCCCAGATGTGCAACATGAAGGTCGTTGTCGTCGATTGCGACGAGAACGGCAACGTCGATGTCGCCGACCTCAAGGCCAAGGCCGAGGAACACGCCAAGGACCTCGCCTGCCTGATGCTCACCTACCCCTCCACGCACGGTGTGTTCGAGGAAGCAGTGATGGACATCTGCGCCATCGTCCATGCCAATGGCGGCCAGGTGTACATGGACGGGGCCAACCTCAACGCCCAGGTCGGTCTGACCTCGCCCGGCTTCATCGGCGCCGACGTCAGCCACATGAACCTGCATAAGACCTTCGCCATCCCGCACGGCGGCGGCGGACCGGGCATGGGCCCGATCGGGCTAAAGGCGCACCTCGCCCCGTTCATGGCTGACCACGCCATTGCCGCCACCGGTGAGGACAACCGTGTTAACAAGGGGCAAGGTGCCGTCTCGGCTGCGCAGTTCGGCTCGGCATCCATCCTCAATATCTCGTGGATGTACCTCAACATGCTTGGCGGTGAAGGCATCAAGAAGGCCACGCAAGTCGCCATCCTCAATGCCAACTACGTTGCGACCAAGCTGAAGGATCACTATCCGGTGCTCTACGTCGGCAGCAACGGCCGCGTCGCCCACGAGTGCATCCTCGACATCCGCCCGATCAAGGCTGCCACCGGCATCGCCGAGATCGACATCGCCAAGCGCCTGATGGACTACGGCTTCCACGCCCCGACGGTATCCTTCCCGGTCGCCGGCACCATCATGGTCGAGCCGACCGAGTCGGAATCCAAGGCCGAACTGGACCGCTTCATCGCCGCGATGATCGCCATCCGCGAGGAAATCCGCCGCATCGAAATCGGCGCCCTGCCGGCCGACAACAACCCGCTCAAGAATGCCCCGCATTCGCAGGCGGATGTAATTGAAGGCGAGTGGCCCCGCCCCTACAGCCGGGAGGAAGCCGTCTTCCCGCTGGCCTGGGTCAAGGCCAACAAGTTCTGGCCGAGCGTCAATCGCATCGACGATGTGTATGGCGACCGGAACCTGAACTGCGCTTGCCCGCCGATGGACGCCTACGCCGACTGATCGGCGCCCGCCTCCAGACAACCGCCGGCCCGTCCGGCGGTTTTTCGTTGACCGTCAGCTGCCGTCGCCCACCAGCACGAAAGGCGCCCAGAACATCGGGTGGGCGTAGCTGTATTCCTTGCCGGCACTCTTCTGCATCAGCCCGAGCGCAGCCTGTTGCAGGGCAACGGCGCGCGACATGCCCGGCTGTGCCAACTGGCGGCGGAAGGTATCTGTGGTCAGCAGGCGGGCGGATTCGGTCTCGACAGCCCAACTTGTGGCCAGCAGCGCCCGCGCGCCGGCAAAGAAGAACGCGCGCCCGAGTCCGGAAAATGATTCGGCACCGCCGAAGTTGCTGTCGGCGGCCGCAGTGTTGCAGGCTGACAGCACCACCCAGTCCGCCCTCAGTTTCAGGCCGAGAATCTCTTCCATTGTCAGCATCCCATCCTCGGTGTCGCCACTCAGCTGCGGATTCGACAGCGCCAGTGCCGGTTGGTAAAGGCCCGGCATCTCGCCGCTCATCAAGCCGTGCGTGGCAAACATCACCACCCGATACGCCGCCAGATCGGCCGCCTTGACCCGGCTTTCACTGGCCGCCTTCTGTAGCAGGATGTCCCGCTCGCCATCAGCCGCCAGCACTTTCGCGATATCGCGCAGTTCAAGGGCCGTATCCGGCAACTGCGGCAAGAGGTCGAAATTGATGCGATTTTCCGCGACTACCGCAGCAGGCTTCAGATTCAGGTTGCGACGAACCATCCCGCGCGTTGGTGCGGTCGCGCTGGCCAGATTGAACACTGGATCGCCGATACCGACAAACGGACGCGCCGCAGGTGCTGTCACGGGCATGCTGCGCAGGGCGCTGAAGGCAACCACCGACGGCATCTGCGAAACTGCAAGCTGCCGTAGCAACCAGGGGGCTTGCGCCATGTTGGCGTAGAGCAGGCTGCTCTTGCCGGCCTGCCAAGGCGCGGTGAGCAATGTGCCGAGCGGCAACTGGGCGAGCTTGCCATGCGGCACGATGATCAGTTCGCGGGCGCCGGACCATCCGGCTTCGACCGGCTGCAGCAACTGACTGTACAGCGCATGCGCTCGGGCACTGTCGAAGCTCGGCAGCGTATTGCCGCTGGTCGCATTCGGGTCCAGCGCCTGCCGCAGGGTAAGTACGGCGTCGGCCACGGCAACTGCATTTACCGTGGCCAGCGCAAAAGCTGGCGCCCGTCCGGCACTCAGCGCCCACACCAGCGTATGCGTACTCCCGGGATAGATCGAGACCATGGCCTCCCCCGGCTTCAAGGCCACCCCGGCCGCATCCAGGCTGACCGGACGGGGATCGATCAGGCTGGCGTAGTCGGGAAAGCGCCTGGCGAGTTCCCGCGATACCTCGCCATGGCGCTGCCGCAGCGCGATAAGGTTGTTGCGCATCTCGGCGACCACGGCATCGTGTTCCTGCACACGCCCGCGCGACAGCAAATTAGCCAAACCGTCTGCCAATTGGCCAATTTCCCGCTGCAGATCCTGCTCACGTCCCGCCATCTCGGCCAATACCGGATCCTTGATGCTCGCCCGCGACGCCGCCACCGCCAGTGCCCGCTGTACAACGCTCCCGCGCGCCACATCCGCCATTCGGAAAGCTTCATCCTGTGCGAAGGCACGATGCGGAGAATTGGCATCGGCGGCCAACTCGCCCAGCAGCATCAGGTAGCCATCCAGCATCCAGCCCAGCCGCGCCGTACGCAGTACGCCACCATCGGGCGCCGAACGCTCGCCATTCGACAAGGCGAGCACCTTCGGAATCGCGACGCGCAGTTCCGCAAGCGCCGCCTCCTTGTCACCGTTGGCAGCCAATGCCACCCCAAGGAAGGCGCGCCCCTCCCAAGTCGACAGCGACTGTTCGTCAAAGAGGCCTTGCCGTGATTTGACGATACGCCGCATCAACTCTAGTGCCTCGCCAGCACGGCCGACGCGTACCAGGGTATAGGCGTACTCCGGAGGGTAATCGCCGAGGTTGCCCCGCTGTGCCCCTGCCTGGCGCAAAACAGCGGCACGCTCTTCAAAGCGCGCCAGTGCATGGGACCAGCGCTCCTCCAGCATGTCGATCAAGGCCAGATTGATACGCACAATCGCAACGCGCATCGATGCTTCGGCGTTCCCGGCGCCTTCAATTTCCCGCTGCAAGGTTTCGAAGGCAGCACGGGCTTCCTTCAGCCGTCCCTGTTCCAGCAGCACCCGCCCGGCGGGCAAGGCGACCCGGTAACGCAGGGCCGGTCGCCGCATTTTGTTTGCCAGCCGATCAATCTCCGGTTGCTGCTGGGCGATGACCGCACCGGCCTCGGCCAGTTTGCCTGCCGCCACGAGCGACCCCAACAGTCCGGCGGTGCAATCTACAAGGTAGAACTGCGCCCCCTGATGCTCAGCAGTCGCCAACTGCTTCTCCACAAACGACAAACAGGTTCGCCAGGCGACTTCGGCGTCCTTGAGATGTCCGGCACGCGATAGATAAGTGGCATTGGCCCAGGCGGCACCTGCCTGCCAGTAATTCCCCTGCCGCGACCACTGGGGCAAGCCGCGCAGGCGGGTCATCAGCGCCTGCAAATCGGCCAATGCCTTTTTCGCCTTGCCCATCTGAAACAAATTGGGGTAGAGCGATGCCAGCTTGACACGAACGAGAAACTCCTGGCCCGGCAGCGTCGCCAGCTTGCTTTGGCGCTCGGCGATCTGGATCGCCCGATAGACATTGCCACGATCTGCGTAGTACTCACCCAGACGCTGGTAAAGTACAAAGCTGTCGGGTGACTCGGCACCGATCGTATTGATCCCGTCCTCAAGCGCTGCCAACTCCGCCGCCGTATCCCCGCCCTCGCGCGCCGCCAGTGAGCGATCCAAGATCTGCTGAACCGCCGGTGGCAAGGGCGTGCGTTCCTGCGCCCAGCCAAGGCCATATCCCGCGACGATCAGTATCACTCCGGCGAGATGGCGCCTGAATGTCTCTTTCATGTTCCGGGTCCCCCTTGAATGCATAAATCTAACGAAACGACCATGCCGATGTAAAGTTCAGCCTTTACCGACCACAGCTTACAACCATGTCTGACACGCCAACGCTGACTGCCGCACAACGCAAGTGGCCCAATGTGCCCGCCTGTTATGGCTGGCTGAGCCTTGACCGGCGTGGTGACTGGCGCCTGCAGGACGAGCGCGTCAGCCACCACGGCCTGATCGCTTTTCTCAATCAGAACTATCGCAGCGATGCGCAGGGCCGCTGGTTCGTCCAGAACGGCCCGCAACAGGTCTTTGTCCGCCTTGCCTGCACACCCTGGGTCTTCCGCATGCAGCCCACCGGCCCCGAGGCCCACACCGGCCAGGCGGCCGGGGACGTGACTACGGTTTATCTGGACGAGGAAGGCAGCATTCTGCTCGATACCGCGCTCGGCATCGGGCTGCTCGACGACCGTGACCTGAGCGCCTTCCTCGCCGCATGCGTCGATGCCAACGGCGCACCGGCAGATGAGGCGCAATTGATGGAGACCCTCAACGGGCAGCCGAACCAGGCCTTCTGGCAGGGATTACCGCTGCAGCCGATTGATGCGGTGAACCTGAAATTTCGCTTTAAATTCGAAGTCGACCCGCAGCCTTGAACGCCGGAATACGGCGCCGTCAGCGCAAGCCGTGGCGCTTTTGCCATTCCGCCAGTTCAGGCATCGTTGTTTCGACGTCGGCCTGCAGTACCGCCGCTGCCTTCAGCAGCAGCTTGCGCTGCTCGACGGTCAGCCGGGCCGGAAACACCGGCGTCAAACTCACCAGCAGATCGCCGGCGGCATGCCGGCCGCGCCCGGGATAGCCCTTGCCCGGCAGATGCAGGTCTTGCACACCGGCCGTGCCCGGCGTCAGCATGTGATGGATCGTCCCGAGCGGCGTGGGCAATGTGATTTCCTCGCCTGCCAGCAAGGCCAGCGCACTGACCGGCATGCTGTACGCGACATGACGCCCGTCCAGCCGGTAGAGTGGATGAGAGCGCAGAACCAACGTCAGATAGAGATCCCCCGCCGCCAGATCATCATCGCCCGGCTCCCCCTGCCCCGCCACCCGAAGCTCGTCGCCAGGCAACATGCCTGCAGGCACCTTCACCTGCAGGCTGACTTCGGTGGTCTCGCGGCCACTGCCGCCACAATCCGGGCAGACCCTTTCGGTGAAAAATCCACGTCCACCGCAGGCGTCGCAGGGCAGTAGCACCCGCTGTGCATCCCGCACCCGCCCGCTGCCATGGCAGACATCGCAGAAGCGCGTCCGCGACATGCCGGCTTCGCCGCTGCCATCGCAGGTCACGCAGGCCTTGCCCCGGGTGTAATGAACCGTCTTGCGGCAGCCCAGTGCGCCCTCCTCAATCGTGACTTCGAGATTGAGACGGATATCGGCAGCCCGGGGCGGTTCCTCGGTCGCCGGCGCCGCCTCACCCGCTGCGGAAGCCGCGTCATCAGCCTCCGGCTCCGGCACTTCAACGGCGGTCAGCTGCTCGTAGGCGGCATTTATTTCCTTGAAGCGCTCGGTGGCTTCCGGATGATCATTGCGATCGGGATGCCAGCGCATGGCCAGGCGGCGGAAGGCACGCTTCCACTCAACCGGCCCGGACTCCGGCGAAACCCCGAGCACGGCATACGGATCCTGCGTCATCGATGCCCTCCCGGCATATCCGGCAGAACGGTGGCGATCAGATCCGAAATCAGCGCCGCCGTCACGCCATGGCGGTCGCGGTCCGGGTTGTACTCGACAATTTCCAGCGCCCGCAATCCCGGCATGCCTCCGATCCACTGCAAGGCGGTCCAGACATCGTAATCGACAAGTCCGCCTGGTTCGGGACTACCGACCCCCGGGGCCAGCGCCGGGTCGATGGCATCCAGATCGAGCGTCACGCCGAAGCCTGCAGGCGCGGCCGCAACAATCGCCATCGCCTCGTCGAGGCAGGCCGCGAACCCACGTTCCCCCAAGACTTCGGCGCCGATGATGCGCACGCCAAGACGCTCAAGAAAATCCAGTTCCTCTGGCTCATAGCTGCGCGGGCCGAGCACCACCGTATGGCGAGGGTTCAATTGCGCCCCGATCAGCCCGATGTTGAGCAAGCGCTTGTCCCCACGCCCCAGCAGACACGCCAGGGGCATGCCGTGCACCGCACCGGAGTAGGTCGTCTCCGGCGTGTGGCTGTCGAGATGGGCATCAATCCACAGCAACCCAAGCGGCTCGCCCAGGCTACGTGCCACGCCGCTCCAGGTACCGATGGCGACGGAATGATCGCCACCGATGACCACCGGAAAAGCGCCGTTGTGCAGACACACCGCCAGCTCGTCAGCCAACGCGTGACAGAAAGCGGCAATTCGCGACTTTTCCGACAGGCCGTCACCCGCCGGCGGAAACAGCGTGCGCCCCCAATCGAGCAGCGGGTGCGCGGCAATTTCATGCCAGGCTTGCGACCGATGAAAAGCCACCGGCCCATCCTCGCAGGCACGATCCTGCGCGCCGATGCCACAGGCGGCACCGATGATGCGAACGCGGCGGGAGATTGAGCTGGAGCGAGTGGTCATGGCGGAATACGCGAAGTTGATGGCCGGCAGCGGTGAGCGCGGCAGGCGCGCATTATAGGCGATGCGCCCCGGTCTTCCAGGCGTGATAAAGCTTGAGCGCCACCTGCGCGTCATTGGCGGCATAGAGCAGTTGCCGCTCATTCAGTTTCGGATTGGCCCAGTTGCTGGTGCGGGTTTTCTTGGACTTCAGCAAACGCTGCCCGAACAAACGGGCAACGGCCACTTTGGCGCCGACGGTCCCACGATGCCAGTCACCCCGCATCGCCTCGCCGAGATCGAGCACATTGGCGAGATCGATCCCCAATCGGCTGCGCAGCACACTACGATCATTGCCCAGCCCCATTCATCGTCATTTCAGCCCGCCCCACATCGTACTTGCCACATCGTTCATCATCCATACCGGCAGCGCGGTATCCTTCGCATTTTCAGCAAACGCAAGTGTATGGGAAAGCCCGCAGCCCAAGGATTTTTTGCCCGACTACGTGCCCGCTGGTTCGCGCCGCCGGCACCACTGACAGCCAACGCCCGCGCCCGCCAGCTGGTCGAGGCCATCGACCGCGGCGGCATCCCGCTGATTACCGCCCGGGTCAATGCCATCGCTCGTGATCTGGGCCTGGAGGTCTCGCGCAAGGCCAGCGTCGAAGACACCATCGCCCGCATCCGCCTGGCGCTGACACGGGTTGCCGAGCATGACTAAGCCCTGGTATCTCTATCTCATCGAATGCACCGACGGCAGCATCTATACCGGCATTACCGTCGATGTCGCCGCCCGCTATCTTTCCCACTGCCAGGGCCGCGGCGCCCGCTACACCCGCGCCCATCCTCCCCGGCAACTGCTCGGGTACGAATGTCACCCCGACCGCAGCAGCGCCTCCCGCGCCGAATACCGCATCAAGCAACTCAGCCCGCCCGCCAAACGGAAATATGCTCTCAATTTGACCCAAACCTTCGAATCGGAAGTCGCTGCTTCATCTGAATCAGGTGAACCGTGCCAGCCATGACCCGATACTGGCAAGCATACGTAGTGAAGAAATCCCACTGGCGCCGGCTTGCGTCCATCCAGATGGCAGCCGTTGCGCTCGCCCTCGCCCAGCAAAACCCGGCGCTGGCCGATGAGTGCAACAAGCTGCCCCCCTCCTCCGTCAGCGTACGCCTGCTCGAATCGGACATTCAAACCAACTATCAACGCAGTACGGCCGTACTGAAAGGCATGAGTGACCGTTATGCCGACCCGCGCATTACCCTACTCGGGCTGACACTCGGCAAGGCCACCGCCAGTGCCAGAGTCGCCACACAACTGCTGCGCGATCCGACCGGCCGCTGGGAATGCGCAAGCCATCAGGCCCAGGTCGAGATCGGCTATCAGCCAATTACCCTTTACGTCGGCCGGGAATTCCCGGAGGGCAGCTGCGCCTTCAAGGAAATTTACCAACACGAACTACGCCACGCCCAAACCTACCGCGACCATGCCCGCGCCATCGTGCCGGAGATCGAAGCCACCCTCCGCGAGCGTTTTGTCAGCGAGGAACCAACTCGCGGCCCTAGCGGTTCAACGCAAGCCCGCATTCAAAGCGAATTGAACGACCGCTGGCTCCCCTATATCCGACGCCTGCTCAGCGCGGTCGAAAGCCAGCAACGTGACATCGACACGCCCGAGGAATACGAAAAGGTCAGCAAGGCCTGCAACGGCGATATCCAGCGCTTCATGCGCCGGTGAAACGGCCAAAGAAAAACCCCGCGAAGCTTGTCGCCAGGCGGGGCATTCAGTTCGCTGCCAGCAGGGACACCAGAATCATCTGGCGGAGACGGAGACCACTCAGATAGCCGATCACACCGTCTCACCTAATTCCAACTCAGGCCGAAGCTTATCACACCCCAAATGCCCAAGCTACCAGCCGGACCCAAGCCATCTCAAAACGTCTCATCCCCAATGATGGGGGTGGCGATGGGTAGCCCATCTTAGACAGGGTACACGCCACCCCGGAAAATAATTTTCACATCGAGGGCGTTGTAGAGGCCTCCTCGCACGTATTAAGAGTACACGGGTGATCGAAATCCGATCCTCTCCAAGCACACGCGCGAGAGTCTAACGATGACAAGAACCCGTCGAGATTCCGTGGCGTGACGAGAACTCTCGCTGCTAGGTTTGTAGAGCGAGGCTGCTTTCGTCTCACCACGGAAAAATATAAATCTCGTAATTCGTGGTGGGTGATTCGATGGGTAGCAATAGCAGAAAAGAACTTGGCGCTCTCGCCGTCTCGCAGATTAACCGCAGGGGCTTCAATCATGTCGGTGGTGTTGCAGGACTCGGCCTCAACGTTACGCAATCTGGCTCCCGTAGCTGGGTCTTTCGTTATCAAATTGCTGGAATCCGTAAGGACATGGGGCTGGGGGGATATCCCGACATAACCCTCGCCCAAGCAAAGGAATTGGCCCGGGCTGCCCGGATTAAGTTGTCCCAAGGTATCGACCCGATTGAGGAGAATCGTGCCGCACGCAGGAAGATGATTGCCGACCTCGCCGCCGCACTCAACTTCCAAGAAGCAGCGAAACGCTACATCGACAGCCAAGAGCCTATCTGGAAGAACAGCAAGCACGTCCAGCAATGGCGCAACACCATTGACACGTATGCCGTCCCGAAAATCGGTGCTCAGCCGGTGGGGGACGTTGGCCTAACTGACGTTCTAGCCGTACTTGAACCGATCTGGCGTAGCAAAACCGAAACAGCCTCCCGCTTGCGTGGCCGGATTGAGTCAATTTTGGATTGGGCGGCGGCGCGAGGGTATCGGACTGGATCGAACCCTGCACGCTGGAAGGGATTGCTGGACAAGATTCTTCCCGCCCCGGGGAAAATCGCCAAGGTCGATCATCATCGCGCTTTGCCATATTCGGAGTTGCCAGCCTTCATGCTGAAACTTGCGGAGCAGCAAGGCATGGGGGCTCGGGCATTGGAATTTGCCGTCCTGACCGCCTGTCGTTCCGGCGAGGTACGCGGTGCGACTTGGGACGAATTCGATCTACAGAGTGCCATCTGGACAATCCCCGCCAATCGCATGAAAGCCAAGAAGGAACATCGGATTCCACTTTCGCGGAGGGCGTTGCAGATTGTTACGGACTTGGAGAAGGTGGCCTTCTGCGAGTTTGTCTTCCCCAGTTCGCACCAGCCGAAAACGGGTAGCGCCAAAGGGGCACCTCTCTCCGATATGACCTTGGCCGCCGTCCTGCGCCGCATGGATGTTCCGGCTGTCCCGCATGGATTCCGTTCCACCTTCCGGGATTGGTGTGCCGAGCAGACCAACTACCCGAACGAGGTCGCCGAAATGGCATTGGCCCACGCGATTAGCAACAAGGTGGAGGCAGCCTATCGACGCGGCGACCTATTCGAGAAGCGCAGGCAACTAATGCTCGACTGGGATCAGTACGCCTCGTCGCGTCGTAGCTCATAGCGATGCAGCTATTGAGCCGATACAGATTTTCAACCCGTAAGGAAAATTGCCATGAGCAAGAAACGTAATCCGATCCAGAAATCCAACCGCCATACGAGCATTGGCTCCTCCACGAATTATAGGAGGCAGCAGCCTAAACTGACTGTGGAGGAACTTGATGGGATTAGGGGAAAACTGTCCCCTTATACCCATAACCCCCTCATTCGGCGGCTGTATGTTGGTTTGATTCCGAACTGACCCTCCGATTGGCCCTCCCCCGATGCATCGTTTAGGCGTGCATCGGGGAAATTTACCGCCCCAGCTCCGATGCCTTACCACCAATAGTTGCTGGAAACGGGGTTGTAACTAACCTTGGCCATATCGAGTAACAGCAGGGCAGCCTCATTTTGTACCGTATATAGAGCACAAACTAGCCTTGGAGGACAAACCCAGCTCGGACTTTTAGAGCATACCGGGGAGATTTTGCAATTTCGCCTGAGACGCCCCGGGATAGAAAGGTGCTCTATGAAGTGTCAATTTCCTTCCGACAAAGCCACGTACGGATACATTCGGCAGAAAGACCTGCTGACGATCCTTCCCTTCTCCCCGGCAACGCTGTGGCGCAAAGTCAAAGCCGGTACGTTTGTCCAGCCGGTGAAGCTCTCCGCCCGCATTACTGCGTGGAGCAAGGCCGAAGTCTATGAATGGCTGAAGCAGCAGGAGGGTAAATAATGACTACCCGTGACCCGCTTCGCATCAGTGTCGTCGAGAAGGAGAAGGAATTCCACCTGTACCGCGCCAGTGATTTTCACGATCTGCTCGAAAGCCGCTGGTTGGTGGAAGAGATTTTCCCCGAGCAGGGGCTGCTGTGCGTGTATGGCTCCAGCGGTGTCGGCAAATCGTTCTTGTGCCTGGACTTGGCCGCCGCTGTCGCCGAAGGTGTCGATTGGTTTGGTCACCCCACCCAACAGGGCGACGTCGTGTATGTTGCGCTGGAAGGGCAAGCCGGTTTGCGCTTGCGCGTTAAAATCTGGGAGACCTACCACGGACGGCCTTTTCCCTCTGGGGTACGCTTCGTTTTCGATGATTTCTTCATCAACGAACTTAAGGAACCCCGGCAGCTTGGCCTCAAAATTCTGCATGGCAATGGATCGGGCGATTATTGTGATCCGGTTTTGGTAATCATCGACACGTTGAATCGGGCCGCACCCGGCTCCGATGAAAATTCATGCGCCGACATGAACGGCATTATTGCCGGTGCCACGATGCTCAAGATGACGACCGAGGCAGCTGTTCTGCTGATTCACCACCCCGGAAAAGATGCTACCCGGGGCCTCCGTGGGCATTCCAGCCTGCATGCCGCTTTGGATGCTGTTGTCGAAGTGGATAACGACGGCGAAGTGATTCGGTGGCGACTCGTGAAATCCAAGGACGGCGAAAGCGGTATCGGCCATAGATTCAAGCTTAAACCGGTCGAGTTCGGTATTAGTAGCAGTGGCAAACCCTACAAATCCTGCGTGGTGGAATCTGTCGAGGGCTATGTTTCTGCCAAACCTGAGTCCCGGCCATCAGGGGTCAATCAGAATGCAGTCCTCGATGCCGCCCGCGAATTCTTAATTCAGCACCGCGTGGAACGGTTCGACGTCGATTTTCCCGACAAATCATTCGTTGGCATGCCTTTCAATGATCTGCTGAGCTTGGTCTGCAACAGGCTTAATAACGTCCCGCAGTCACACCGCAAAGACCGTGCTCGGCAGGCGCTGAGGCGTCTCTGCGAGATGGGTTTCCTCGCTGCAGACGGCGAGTATGTAACGTTGCCAATGCCCGAATAAATCAGAGTTCTCTGATGTTACAACCACGATCCATCATTAAATTTCTTAAGGAATCACCATGGCCACTATGACTATCGCTGAACGGCAATTCGTGCAGTCGAAAATCAATCAACTTCCGCGTGATCGCTATGAACTTTCGGAAATCTATGCCGAGGATTGGAAACAGGTTGATTGTCCATACTTGCTCGGCAGACTGGTCCGGAGTGAAATCGCGGCCGGGCGTCTGAAGGGCATCAAGCTCGACGGCCGTAAATCGAACAATCACCTTGTCTATCTGATTTTGCATTAAAACTCGGTGACGCCGACATCGATCCGTAACACAGGATGGATGTCGGCATTTATCATCCGCTTACGCTACTTGATCTGCTGAAGTGCAAGTTGCACCAACACCTCGATACGTTTTGATGTGTTATCCCTGCCAATTTCTTTCGCCGATCGCTTGTCTCCAGCGGCCTTAGATTCTGCCACCGAAAGAATTGGCGCCCCACCAACGTCACCGGCTATTTGATTTATTCCTTGCATGCCGAGATGGGGAATGCAAGCCGCTTTGGTGCCCGGACGCAAAACCACAAGTTTTGAAACGGCATTAGCTCTGGCACCGCAAAAGATCACCAGATCGGAGATATCAGCGAGTTCGGCGTTCAATCGGTTGACATTGTCATTTTTCCTAGCCTCCGCGAAGCTTGCTTCAGAGCGCCCTGTTCTGGCTTTGTACTCGACCCCTGTGAAGGCATTGGTAACCGTAACATCGCTTCGAGCCAAATTAGGAATTCCGACCAGCGGCCCGAGCTTAAGCAGTAGCAAGTCGAGATTTTTGCCTGTTGTACCTGACGCAGGCCTAATGTTTTCCTCCTCCCTGCTACCGGGGCAAGACAGAACAATAGCAACCTCGCTTTTCCGCCCTCTCTCGAAATGGCACGAGCGATCTGAATTGGCTTGAATCTGATCTAGGACTATTGGCATAGGAACCTCGCATATATTGGAGCAGGCTATTCTGTACCATATATGCGGGTGCGTAAATGCGGCTAACCGGTCAAATTGCCCCGCATGCGCGGCGGGGACAAGACACTGATGAAAGCTTTCGGACTGGAGCTGAGTTCGCTCCGGAAAGCTGCGCGCCTATCGCAAGAGGAGTTGGCCTACCGGGCGAAGGTCAATCGGACCTACGTAGCCAAACTCGAACTTGGCGAGAACCAACCTACCCTGACAAGCATGCAGAATTTGGCAGGCGCATTGGGGAAACCTCTGCCAGAGATGATCGCAAACGCCCTTGAGCGCTACGACGCCTTGACGGAGATCGAGCAGGCGTAAGCCTTCCGAATTGGAGGGGTGGCTATTTCCCGTTGCTCCCGTTACCCCTAGGGATGGGGGAGAACGGGAGGAACATGACTACAGGAGATAATTAATGAGCAATGCGCAGGCCAAGTGCGAACGCACTGGAAAGGTAATTCCGCTATCGGAAGGAGCGTATGTCGCCTCTCCTGGGACAGGAGAGTGGGCCTTTGTCGCGACGGATGCGCCAGAGCAGCCTAGCGATTACTCGGTGGCTGTAGCCAGTCTGAGCAAGTCCCCAGAAGCCTTGGTGGATTGGATCGCGCACCTGAATGAGAAATCGTGGTTTGATCCGAAGAAGCTGGCCGACTTCTTTACCCGCTTCCGCAAGCAGAACAAGCTGTTCCACGCCCTGTAGCCTATTTTCCCGCCGTCCCCGTTCCCCCTAGGGAGGGGGAACGCAAGGGGAGGGGGGAAGGTTACTTCGGCTTGGGGGAGTGCCGATCTATCAAGCTCTGCACCTCCCCCCACGCCAAGTGTTCAGCTTGGGGACGGGGGTAGTTGGCTTCGTACTCAAGGATTCCGGCTCTCTCCTCGAAATACTCCCTCGCCCATTGGGGGAGACTCTCCACCAATTTCGCCAACTCCGGATTGGAGGGAGTGACATACTGGCTCATCCCATCTCCAGTTCCCGTAGCCCTCCCCCTTTAGGGGAAGCGGGAACAACGGGAAAGCCGATTATCAGATACCCAGTTCGCTCACTCCCCTTCCCGTTGCCATCCCACCCTAAGGGTGACGGGAGCGCCGGGAAACTGTATCGGCTCATTCCGGGAATACCGCAAACACTGAGCAGATGGGGGTGTCGCCTAGAATGATCGGAGCGGCCACTAGCCGCCAAGCATCGGGGGCAAGCGTTTCGGCGGCCCTGCCCACTTGCCGAACCGCCTCCACCCAAGTTGCCCCCTGAGGTGCGAATACAACGGCCATCACCCCAGAAATCTGGGCATGGTCGCCCGCCGCCAATACCGACTCCGCGAGCCTTAGCGTCTCCGTAACTGCTTCGTCAGATTCGGCCATGACGAGCACAGCCCGCTTCCCTGACCGAAGAATCGAGCAAACATCGTCCCAATCAACGCCAACACCCCCTAGCGAGAATGCCGGGGCCAATACAGTATGGGCAATACTATCGAGCACCGGAAAGGGGCTGGCTGCCATCGAAACCACTATTCGGTGTTCCTGGTGCTGGTCATCCCCAAGAGGCAGCAAGATTTCTACCTCCTGCCGATTCTCGCGTTGGCGGAATACCGCTTCGCATCCAACGGTGCTGCCGGAACCAGAGATCGGGAGGACATCAACCAGCCCCCGGAAGCTCTCGGCAACTCGGTCTATCTCCAACCTTCCAGCCACAACGCCGACGGTTACGTCGCAAGGCCCCTGTTCCGAATCAGGGGGTAAAAAGGCAATAGTCATAACAATCCATCAATTCTCTGTAATCGTGATAGACGACACGTCTGTTCCTGGTCCTTCCATCAAGGTATCTACCGAGACTATATCCGCCTCGGTCATACCGTACGACCGAACAAAATCGTCACAAGCTTCCAAGGAACAAATCATCGCAGCCCAGCGGGAATTCAGAGATTCATAAACCTCACCCTTAAACCGAAAGACCCGCTTATCCGGGTTTGATGTTATCGCCCGTAAGCAAGCCTGATCGGGCTCAAAATCAAGCATAACGGTTAGTCTGTCGCCCCGATGGCAAACGAGTTTGGTTAGCGCAGCCGCATCTGCCAGCTCCAGCCCTTCGACCGATAGACGCCCCCGATGCTTGGACAATGCGTCTGCTACGCCGATACCGAGCGATGAAACTGAAAAGCTGACCTCTCCACCAAGGGTCGCTAACACTTCAGCTGACTTCTGATCTAGGCCGGCGATCCGTCCAAGGTACAAATTCCCAGCGAAGCCCCGAAACTCATTCAATGCAAACGGTGCAAATTCAGTGCCATCATGAAACGACATATAGCGAGTACTCCAACCCGAAAGCAACTTCGCCGAATGGGCATCAAGTAGCCTTATACCCAAGCGAACACTCCCACATTCGAATCCCTTGAGGTAATCAAGCGCCTCAGGGGTAATGTCGGAGAAGACGCTTAAATCGAGTTGAGCCGCCCTATCGAGGGTAGGCAAAAGCCCATCGTCCATAAGTCGTCTCGCAAGGAAAATATCCAAGACAAAACGCTCTCCATCTGGACGCGGAATACCATGCCCGTCGAGATAACGCCCCAATTGGTTGATATCCAAAGGTGGCTTCTGTTCTTCATAGGAACTGGACCACCAACTGCAATCTACGACGTAGATCAGTGTGCCATCTTTCTGAATACTGACCCGCTTGCTAGGATTTCCCGACAGCGCGAGTTGTGCTGCTTCAGATATTCGACGAGGCAGCCAGATCTGCAGTTCGTATCCATCGTGCTTCGCCAATATTTCGGCCACCTCTGGCGTAAGTTCATCATCTCGAATTCCGACGCTTAGCTCATGTGTGTGCTGCCTGAGGCAATCTGCAACCATCGGCGACAATGATGGAAGCGACAAATGGAGTGGGCTGTCGCACATATCCTTGGGTGGTGCCTTACCCACAATGCCCCGAGCGGCCTTCACTGATAGCGGGCTTCCAATATGTAACGTTCGGATAGGCTTGCCACCGAATTCCCAGCCCCCTAATGCATATGCAGCATCGTCATCGAGGCCGATTAGATTTGGAAGTGCGAGAAGTCCGGTTTTCAGCCTTCTCAATTTAAGAGCATGCCCTAGCGGCAAATCTTCGATCCCCAGCCAGAAATACTCCAGAGGTCCGATATCCGATACAAGGCGATCAAGAGCAGTATCTGTGCAAGACCGGAAGTCGCTGAGATCAAGCCACGGCAAATTTGAGTGTTGGTGTAATGTCAGATATGTGCTCTCACCAGAGAGAATGGCATCGACAGTTTGCAGATCAAGTTCCATTGCCTTCCTCAAGGGGGCGGGACAGCAATCTCGCCCCCGTTCAAACATTACGACTGAATTTTCCGCCAGCGCACCCATTGGTCACAGGTCGTGCTGTAGTGGATCGTGTCGCCACAACGATTCGAGCTACGGTTCTCACACTTGGCGTAATCGTCCGCCTTTACGTGATGCGCCATCTCGATCAATTTGCTGCCATCATAATATTCGCACGTGTAGCACTGCTGCACGCATGCTGGACCACCGGCCATCTTCTTCTCCTGAGTAATTTAAGGGAGAGAAAATTTTGCCCAGCAGGAAGAGCGACGTGGGAAATTTCGTAAGCACCGCCCGGAAACCCTTGCCGTTAAAGGGAAGTCTCGCCGCCTCCCTTCCTTCAAGGCTTTTCGGGCGTTACCTCGAAAAATTTGGCGCGGCCCAATAGGCTGGATTACCATTTGGCTCATGCCAGCCACATTAGACAACCAGCTTGTAGTCGCCCTTTCCGCTCGTGCCCTGTTCGATTTCGAGGAAGAGAATCAGGTGTTCGAGGCGCAGGACGATACCGCATATATGCAGCTTCAACTCTCCCGCCTGGAGAGTGCAGCAAAACCAGGGTGCGCGTTCCCGTTGGTCAAGAAATTGCTCGCACTGAACACGACCGGAGAGCAGCGCGTAGAAGTCATCATTGTTTCCAGAAACGACCCTGTTTCCGGATTACGCGTATTCCGATCAGCAGATCACCACGGACTTGGCCTGACCCGGGGCGTATTCACGAGGGGCAGACCTGCCTATCGTTACCTTACTCCTCTCGGCGCCAATCTGTTTCTCTCCGCCCACGAAGAGGACGTCAGGAACGCCTTACAGGCTGGCTACCCGGCAGCGCGTGTATTCGCCCAATCGGCAATTGAGGCCGACCGCCATCCCCACGAAATCCGGATTGCCTTTGACGGCGACGCGGTATTGTTCTCCGATGAGGCCGAGCGGGTATATCAAAGCCAAGGATTGCCCGCATTCACTGAACACGAGCGGAGCAAGGCATTCCAACCTTTGCCGCCCGGGCCATTCAAGCCGCTACTCGATGCCATTCACAAGCTGCAACTGGCGACCGCGAACGATAGTCCGATCAAGATCAGGACGGCCTTAGTCACTGCACGAAGCGCCCCCGCCCATGAGCGAGCGATACGAACACTAATGGGCTGGAATATCAGCGTCGATGAAGCGATGTTCCTCGGCGGGTTGGAGAAAGGGCCATTTCTCAAAGAATTCGAGCCCGATTTCTTCTTCGATGACCAAACCCGTCATTGCCAGTCAGCGGCCTTTGCTGGACCGGTCGGCCACGTCGTCAGCGGAGTTGCCAACGAATTGGTCGTCCCGGCGGAATAGCCTCACTCCATCTCACTACGTACCATCGGAAACGATGGGTGGAACGATGGGTAGAAAAGAAAACGGCACTCCGAGGAGTGCCGATTTGCTTATCGTCGCAAGCAGGACGCCACTTGTGGTGGCGGAGACGGAGGGATTCGAACCCTCGATGCAGGTTTTGCCCGCATGCTCCCTTAGCAGGGGAGTGCCTTCGACCTCTCGGCCACGTCTCCGAACCTGCTGCACAACGAGGCGCGGATAATATAGCCTCCGCGCCCTTTGGTCAAACTTACTGATCGAGACCGAAGGTCCGGTGCAGAACGCGGACGGCCAGTTCGAGGTACTTCTCGTCGAGGACGACGGAAATCTTGATCTCGGAGGTCGAGATCATCTGGATGTTGATCCCGTCATCAGCCAGCGCCTTGAACATTTGCGAAGCGACACCCGGATGCGAGCGCATGCCGACGCCGACGGCCGAGACCTTGCAGATCTTGTTGTCGCCGGTCACTTCGCGGGCGCCCAGCTTAGCCTTAACGTCTTCGAGGATGCCCATGGCCTTGGCGTACTCGCCGCGATTCACGGTGAAGGAGAAGTCGGTGGTGCCATCATGGCCGACGTTCTGGATGATCATGTCGACATCGATGTTGGCATCGGCGATGGCGCCCAGAATCTGGTAGGCGATACCCGGCTTGTCGGGAACGCCGAGCATGGTCAGCTTGGCTTCGTCGCGATTGAAGGCGATACCGGAAATGATCGGTTGTTCCATGTTCTTGTCTTCCTCAACAGTAATCAGCGTGCCCTCGCCTTCATCCTGGAAGCTGGAGAGCACGCGCAGTTTGACCTTGTACTTGCCGGCGAATTCGACCGAGCGGATCTGCAGCACCTTGGAGCCGAGGCTGGCCATTTCCAGCATTTCCTCAAAGGTGATGGTGTCGAGCTTCTTGGCTTCGGGCACGACGCGCGGGTCGGTGGTGTAAACGCCATCGACATCGGTGTAGATCTGGCACTCGTCGGCCTTGAGGGCAGCAGCCAGCGCCACGCCCGAGGTATCGGAGCCACCGCGACCCAGGGTCGTGATGTTGCCTTCTTCATCGACGCCCTGGAATCCGGCGACAACGACCACCATACCGGCGTCGAGGTCGCGACGCATGTTGGTTTCGTCGATCGAGAGGATACGGGCTTTGGTAAAAGTGCTGTCAGTCAAAACCTTTACCTGCCCGCCGGTGTAACTACGGGCCGGCACACCGATTTCCTTGAGGGCCATCGCCAGCAGACCAATGGTGACCTGCTCGCCAGTCGAGCAAATCTGGTCCAGCTCACGCGGATCGGGGCTCGCGGAAATTTCCTTGGCCAGTGCGATCAGCTTGTTGGTTTCGCCGCTCATTGCGGAGACGACGACCACTACCTGATGACCCTGTGCCTGGAACTTGGCAACGCGCTTGGCAACATTCTTGATCCGCTCGGGATTACCGACGGAAGTGCCACCGTATTTCTGAACAATCAACGCCATGGATTTGTCCGGTTAAACGTTGGAAACATGAAAAAGAGGGCAGGATTTTAACCCACCCCATGCTTTTTCAGAAGAAACAGGCGCGAGAAATTCGTGCCTCAGAGGTCTGCGAGAGAACGTAGATGCGCGCCGACGCTGCGTGCAAGCGAGGTCATCACATAGCCACCTTCCAGCATGGAAACGATGCGCTTGTCGCACATTTCCGCGGCCAGTTTCTTGAGATGATCGGTGCACCAGGCGAAATCCCGCTCGAGCAACTTTAAGCCCCCCATGTCGTCCTCGTAATGTCCATCGAAGCCGGCCGAGATGAAAATCATCTGCGGCTTGAATTCCCGCAGGCGCGGTGTCCAGACCTGCATGACCGCATCGCGGAACTCCTCGCCGCCCGAGCCAGCGGCCAGCGGTACATTGCACATGTTGGCGGCCGGCTTGTCGGTGCCGCTATAGGGGTAGAACGGATGCTGGAAAATGCTGCACATCAGGATGCGTTCATCGCCGGCGCAGCAGTCTTCGGTACCGTTGCCATGGTGCACATCGAAATCGATGACCGCCACACGCTCCAGACCATGCACCTTCAGCGCATGCTGCGCCGCGACGGCCACGTTATTGAAGAAGCAGAAACCCATCGGGTTCGCCTTCTCGGCATGGTGGCCGGGCGGGCGAACGGCGCAAAAGGCATTCTCGACTTCATGCGTCATCACCAAATCCACCGCCATGCAACCCGCTCCGGCGGAGCGCAGTGCAGCCTGCCAAGTGTGCGGATTCATCGCGGTATCCGGATCGAGATGGACCACGCCATGCTCCGGCGAAGCACGCTTGATGCGTTCCAGATGCGAAGCCGGGTGCACGCGCAGCAACTGCTCGAACGTCGCCAGCGGTGCATCGTAATAAACGAAATATGCGTCAATGCCCTGGGCGATCAGGTGATCGTTGATGGCAGTCAGACGCTGCGGACACTCCGGGTGATGCGAACCCATATCGTGCAACAGACAGTCGCGATGGGTGATGAAGGCAGTGGTCGTCACTTGTTCTCTCTCTGCGATGCGTGGGCACTCAGCGGCACACGTCGAAATGTCATTATCGTCCCAATACGCGCGCCGCTTCAAGCATTAGAATTCTTCAATCCGTTTCCGGTAAAAAATGCTCATGTTCAGCGCCACAAATTCAGTCTCCGCAAACCACCGGCACCCGTTCGCAGCCGTCCTCGATCAGGCCAGTCAGGTGATCCTCGGCAAGCCCACGGAAATACGCCAGGCAATCGCCTGCCTTCTGGCGGGCGGGCACCTGCTGATCGAGGATCTCCCAGGCATGGGCAAGACCACGCTCGCACACATGCTCGCACGGCTGCTCGGTCTGCAGTTCTCCCGCATCCAGTTCACCAGTGACCTGCTGCCAGCCGACATCACCGGCGTCTCGGTTTATGAACGCGAACAGAATCAGTTCCGCTTCATTCCCGGACCGGTATTTGCCCAACTGGTGCTGGCCGATGAAATCAACCGGGCGACGCCCAAAACCCAAAGTGCCCTGCTCGAAGCCATGGAAGAAGGCCAGGTGACCATCGAGGGACAAACCCGCCCTCTGCCGACGCCCTTCTTCGTTATCGCGACTCAGAACCCGGCACATCAGATTGGTACCTTCCCCTTGCCCGAATCGCAACTGGACCGTTTCCTGATGCGGATCGAACTCGGCTACCCGGACCGACAGGCAGAACGGGCGCTGCTGGCAAGTGGCGGACAGCGGCAGCAGACGGAAACCCTGTCCTCACTCATCGCCGCCAGCGACCTGCCGCGCTTGCAATCCGAGGTGGCTAGTGTGCGCGCAGCGGCCCCGTTGATCGACTACGTTCAGGCACTGGTTGAAGCCACCCGCAGTTCCCCGGCCTTTCAGCATGGCCTGTCGCCGCGCGCCGGACTGGCGTTGCTGGCGGCGGCGCGCGCCTGGGCCTGGCTGGCCGGGCGCGACATGGTGCTGCCCGACGACGTGCAGGCCGTGCTGCCGCCGGTCGCGCGGCATCGCCTCCGTTCGGCACAAGGGGGCGGCCACGCCAGCGCAGAGGAAATCGCCACGCTGTTGCGTAGCGTCGCCATTCCATAAAGCCGATGCTGGCTCGCCTCAAACAACACCTGTTTCGCTGGCGTAGTGATGGCACGGCACCCTTCCGCCTTGGCCAGCGGCGGATATTCATCCTGCCAACTCGTGCCGGCGTACTTTTCGCATTGGCCCTACTGGTCATGCTGATCGGCGCCATCAACTACAACCTGGCGCTCGGCCATGCGCTCGTTTTCCTGCTCGCCGGGCTCGGTCTGGCCGGCATGGTGCACACCTTTCGCAACATCTACGGACTGCAGATCAGCCCGGGGCGCTGCGAACCGGTTTTTGCCGGCGAAATTGCCCGCTTTCCCCTGCAACTGACGAATGACCGCACTACACCCCGGGTGGCACTGACGCTGGCGGTTGAGCCGGCGCTGACGGTGACTGCTGCGGTCAACGCTGAAACCAGCACAAAAACGGCCGTCCTGCTGACGGCCAACCAACGTGGCTGGCTGCCCCTGCCACGGGTCCGACTGGCGACGGAATTCCCGCTCGGCCTGTTTAACGCCTGGAGCTATCTGCAACCGGAAATGCGCTGCCTCGTTTATCCGAAGCCGGCCATGACGCCGCTGCCACTACCGGTCGCGACGGATTTGACCGGCCAGCAACATGGCGAGGGCGGGCAGGAGGATTTTGCGGGCTTTCGTGATCGCCAGCCCGCCGATTCGCCACGCCATGTGGCCTGGAAAGCCAGCGCCCGCAACATAGCCGACCGCCCCTTGCTGATCAAGCAGTTCGCCGGCGGCGCCAGCAGCGAACTGCGATTGCACTGGCAGGATACCGACGCCCATCTCGACACGGAGCAACGCCTCAGCCTGCTGACCGGCTGGGTGATGGCGGCTGATGCGGCGGGCAGCGCCTATGGTCTCAGCCTGCCCGGACTGGAGGTTGCCGTTGCCAGCGGCCCGGCGCATCGCCTGCACTGCCTGGAAGCCCTGGCGCTGGCTACGCCATGAGTACCATCGCCCGCCTTGCCCTCGACCGTGGCGCACCGCCCTGGCTTTTCGGCTCGGCACTGCTCGCCACTGCACCGCATGCCCTGCACCAACCCATCTGGCTCAGTCTGTTTTCAGGCCTGTTACTCGCCTGGGCCGCCTGGCTATGGTGGCGCGATGGCCGCCTGCCCGGTCGCTGGCTGCTGATCGCCCTGGTCGTTCTCGCCTGCGCCGGCATCCTGCTTGAGTTCCGCACACTGTTCGGCCGCGACGCTGGTGTGGGTCTGCTGGTCATCCTGGCGTCGATGAAACTGCTGGAGATGAAAAGCCGGCGGGATGCCATGGTCATCGTCATTCTTGATTACTTTCTTCTGCTGACCCATTACTTCTTCTCGCAAAGCATTCCCACCGGGCTCTGGTTACTGCTCTCGATCTGGCTGGTGACGGCTGCCCTGATCCGAGTTTCCGGTGGTGCTGTCTGCCGTCCGCTGCCGACCCTGCGCCATGCCGGCACGCTGCTGGCACAGGCGCTGCCCTTCATGATCGTCCTCTACTTGCTCTTCCCGCGCATTTCCGGGCCGCTCTGGGGTCTACCTCAGGATGCTCACAGCGGCAAAACCGGTCTCTCGGACACTATGAGCCCGGGGAGCATCTCCGATCTGGTGCAGAGTGGTGCAATTGCCTTTCGCGTCCGCTTTGACGGTGAGCCGCCGCCCCGCCAGCAGTTGTACTGGCGCGGCCCGGTCATGGAGTTGTTCGATGGCCGGATCTGGCGCCTGCATCCGGGGCCAACGGCAGCGGAACGCATCGAGGCATTGAGGCCCCCAGTCAGCTATGAGACCACGCTGGAAGCACATAGCCAACGCTGGCTGCTGGCGCTTGATGCGCCCGTGACGCTGCCCGCTGACTCCGCGCTCAACGGGACGTTGACCGCACTCAGCCGTCAGAGCGTCGATCAACGCCGGCGGGTCGCACTCAGCTCGGCGCTGTCCTACCGCTTCAATCCCGATGAACGTCCGCCGGTCATCACCCGCAATCTCGCCCTGCCCGCCGGTATCAATCCTCGCAGCCGGGCCTTGGCCGAGAGTTGGCGACAACGCGACGCCAGCCCACAGGCAATTGTCGATCAGGCGCTGCGCCTTTTTGCCGGCAACGAATTCAGCTACACGCTGCGACCGCCGCTACTCGGCGACAACGGGCTTGACCAGTTTCTTTTCGAGACCCGCCGCGGCTTTTGCGAACACTATGCCGCTGCCTTCGTCTTCCTGATGCGTGCTGCCGGCGTGCCGGCGCGCGTGGTCGGGGGCTATCAGGGGGGCGAGATGAACCCGCTCGACGGCTATCTGGTCGTCCGGCAGTCGGATGCGCATGCCTGGGCGGAGGTCTGGATGGCCGGGCGCGGCTGGGTACGTGTCGACCCAACCTCGGTGGTCGCGCCGGCACGCCTCGAAGCGGGCATCGCCGATGCGTTGCCGCAAGGCGAACCCTTGCCGGCATTGATCCAGATCCGTGCTGACTGGCTGCGCACGCTGCGCCACCGCTGGGAAGCGGTGAATAATGCCTGGAATCAGCACATCCTCGGTTACGACCCGCAACGCCAGCGCGAACTACTGTCACGCCTCGGCCTACCGGATGCCGACTGGCGCCGGCTGGCTTTCGTACTCGCCACCCTCTGTGCCCTGCTTCTCGCCGTCGTAACAGCCTGGACACTCTACCATCGCCCCCGACGCGACCCGGCCAGCCAACTCTGGCAACGCGCCCTGCGCCATTTGCGGCGAAGACAGGTAGACTGCGCGCCTTGGGAAACCCCGCATGCGCTGCTGACGCGCGTCGAATCGACGCAGCCATTGCTGGCACCGGCTTTCCGGCGCGTCGTCGAAGCCTACCTTGGCGCCCGTTACGGCGAACAACAACATCAGCTCGACGCGCTTCGCCAGGCCGTCAAGCAACTACCCTGACGGAAAAATCTGTGTCTCGTATCTTTGCTTCCCGGCTACCCGCCCTGATCCTCCTTGCCGCCCTCACCGCTGGTACCCAGGCGGCCACGTCACCCAGCTTCGCCGATGATGAGCAGGTGGTGGCATTTGCCCGCGACCTTGAACAGCGGCATGGCTTCAACGCCGACGAACTCCTCGGCCAGTTCGCGCAGACGCGGCCCAATGACAAGGTACTGCAATTGATCAAGCCGCCGGCGTCGCCCCTGCAGCGCTCCTGGGAACGCTATCGACCGCGCTTCATCAACGACCGGCGGATCAATGGCGGCGTCCGATTCTGGCGTACCCACGAGGCGACGCTGGCCAAAGCGTCGGCCCTGTACGGCGTCCCCGCCGAGGTGATTGTCGCCATCATCGGTGTTGAAACCGAGTACGGCGTCAATACCGGCAGTTTCCGAGTACTTGAAGCATTGGCCACGCTGGCCTTCCATTACCCGCGCCGTGCTGATTTTTTTCGCACCGAACTCGAGCAATTCCTGCTGCTGACCCGTGAAAACAATCAGTCACCGCTCGCCATCAAGGGCTCATTCGCCGGCGCTATCGGCATCCCGCAATTCATGCCGGGCAGCCAGCGCCGCTATGCGGTCGATTTCGACGGCGACAACAAGGTGGATCTGTCGGGCAGCGTCGACGACGCCATCGGCAGCGTCGCCCGCTTCCTTGAACAACACGGCTGGCAGGCCGGACAGCCGGTAGCGCAGCCGGCCATAATAAATACGTCCCAGAATCCAGCATGGATCGAATCCGGCATCCGTCCGACCTTACCGGTCGCGCAACTCAAGAATCAAGGCATCACAAGTGAAGCCGATGATGCCGCGACGGTGGCCCTGATCGACCTCGTCAGCCCTGGGCGCGAAACAGAATACTGGCTGGGCTACGAGAATTTTTACGTGATTACCCGCTATAACCGATCAAGTTTTTACGCGATGTCGGTGTTCCAGTTAGCCGAAGAGATCCGCAAGCGCATGCTGCGGTAAACCCGAAAAAACGCCCAATAACTGGCTACTTGCCCTTTTTCGCGGGCACCGGCTTGGCAGCGGGTTTGGCCGGCTCGGCAGCCACCTCCGGTGTGTGTGCCGTGCCGTAAACCAGTTTGCCATTATCGGTCTGGCGATCGTCACGGAATTCACCTTCCCAATAATCGCCATTGGTCCAGGTCAGGCGGCCCTGGCCGTGCTTGTTGCCCCGCACCCATTCGCCGACATAGACATCGCCGTTTTGAAGGGTATAGGTGCCCTTGCCATGGGGTTCGCCATTGACAAACTCACCCTCGTAGCGATCGCCGTTGGTGTAGAAGAATTTCCCGTGACCATTGATCGTGTCGTTGACCCACTCCCCTTCATAGCGCTGGCCGTTCGGCCAGATGAAGGTGCCCCGCCCCTGCTTGCGGTTATCGACAATCCCGCCTTCGTAGCGGTCGCCGTTGACGAAGGCAATTGCACCTTCGCCATTCATGAATCCAGTCACAGGATCAAGGACCACCTTGCCGGTCACGGTGAAGTTGGCCGTCCGGATGGTCTGTTCCTTGGGCGGCTCAGCCGGGCGGCTGACCGCCGCAACCTGTACCGGCGGCTCGACGGGTGGCGGGCTGGTTTTTTCTGCAACCGGCGGTTGAACTTCGATCACTCTGTCGTTCCCGTTTTCAGTCGCCTTGGCAAGCGGCTCTACTGCCTTGGGCGGCACCACGGCCACTGCCGGAACCACAACCGGCGCGGCAACCGGGGCAGCCACGGGCCGCTCCGCCGGACGTGACGCGGCGACCGGCACTGCGTCAGGCGCCGTAGAAGCAACCGTGGGGGCAGCAGGCGCACGACCACCAGGCATGAAGTAGAAATCCCCCGTCAGCGACGAGGATTCCCAGGGAATCTGGTTATCGCGCGTAGCACGGGCAACCTCGCGGCGAACGTTCTTGAAGACCTGTTCAATGGTCAGACCTGGTCGCTGCATCTGCTTGAGCAATTCGCCGGTGAACAAGCCATTGCGGCCATCACCGTCGGCGGCTGTCTTACCCGGTGCTGTCGCGTAAGCGATCAGGCTGCCCTTGGGTGCGTCCATTTGTGCCAGACCGCCCCCCCCCATGGCTCGGAATTTTCGTTCGAAAGGATTGTTGCGGCAGGCATCCAGGATCACGACATTAAGCTCACTGGAAGCAAGCTGGTCGAGCACGCCGTCCACGTCAACCGACTCGACACGAATCGAGGTTTCGTTGGAAATCTGGGCGTCGATCGGGACCAGATAGTTTTTGCCACGAACCTGCAAACCATGACCGGCGTAATAGAAGAGTGCGACAGAATCGCTGCGCAGGCGATCACCAAACTTGGCAATGGCGCGGTTCATTTCCTTTTGCGTGCCATTGATCAGTTCAATGACCTCAAAACCGGTACGCCGCAGCATCTCGGCCATATCCCGGGCGTCATTCACCGGGTTATCGAGCGGCGCATCTCTGTAGGCCGCATTACCGATCACCAATGCGACCCGTCGCTCTGCCGCCGCGAGCACGGGCAACACTGCCCCGACCAAACAGCACAACAGAACCACCCACCCCACGAAACGCTTCATCATTACCATGACACGCTTGTTGTTTTTTCAATACGCCACACTTTGTAGCGTAGCAGTTCAGAGCAAGGAATCCCGTGAAATATTCCCGCGCTTGATAATTTTGCGCAGCCGATCCAGACCCTCCATCTGAATCTGCCGCACCCGCTCCCGAGTCAATCCCAATTCCGCCGCTATTTCCTCCAGCGTGGACAGGTCCGCCCCATTCAATCCATAACGCCGCTCGATCACCAGCCGCTGGCGGTCAGTCAATTGGCGCAGCCAGTCATCGAGCAGACCGCCAATTTCACTGCTCTGCAGCAGCGACTCGGGATCGCCACCAGAATCATCGGCAATCATTTCCCCCATAGAATGATTGGGATCGATTTCCAGCGGCGCATCGAGCGAAGCAATATGTTCGTTGAGGCTGAGTACGCGGCGAATATCTTCGACCGGCCGGTCAATCAGCGCAGCGACCCGCTCGATGGTCGACTCCCGGCTTTCTGCCGATTCAAGATGACGCATTGCCCGCAAAACGACATTGATTTCCTTGACCACATGCACCGGCAAGCGAATCGTCCGTGACTGATTCATGATGCCGCGCTCGATGTTTTGGCGTATCCACCAGGTCGCATAGGTCGAGAAGCGGAACCCGCGCTCCGGGTCGAATTTCTCCAGCGCGTGAATCAGCCCGAGATTGCCCTCCTCGACCAGATCGAGCAGCGGAATACCGCGGTTGAGGTAATGCTTGGCAATATTCACAACTAGGCGCAGGTTGTGCTCGATCATTTTTTGGCGCGCGGCGAAGTCGCCGGCACACACCAGACGGGCCGTCGCCAGTTCCTCTTCCGGGGTCAGCAGCGGTTTGGCACCGATTTCGTTCAGGTAGAGCTGAGTGACGTCCTCAAGCAACTCATACTCTGGCGTAGCCGGCTCAATTTCCAGTAGCAGCGACGGATCCTCGGGCGCGCCGTCAAAGGCCTCGTCATCCAGAGATTCGCCTGACTCGGTCATCGTTTGGGCAGGTATTGCGCAGGATCAACCGGCTTGCCCTGCTTGCGGATCTCGAAGTGGAGCTTGACCGAATCGGCATCGGTATTGCCCATTTCAGCTATCTTTTGACCGCGCGTGACCGATTGCCCTTCCTTGACCAGAATTTTCCGGTTATGGGCATAAGCTGAGAGAAAAGTGGCGTTGTGTTTTACTATCACCAGTTCGCCATAGCCGCGCAGACCGCTGCCTGCATAAACCACCTTGCCGTCCGCTGCCGCCATGACCGGATCACCAACCTTGCCAGCAAAATCAAAACCTTTGCTCCCGGATTCGCTGAACGGTGAAGTCAACTTGGCGCTCGTCGGCCAAGCCCAGGCGACATCATCCGGCCCCGATGCCACCGGCGCCGGATCGGGTTTGACTTCCGGCTTGACCTCCGCAGGCCGCGTCTCCGGTGCCTTGGCGACTGTGACCTCGGGTTGGCGGTTCAAACGTGCATAAGCCTCGTCGGAATAAGGCTCCTTGCCGACGCGCGGTTCACGCTTGAGGTGACCGTTGGACGGTGCAACCTGAGCAGCCATAGGGGGCTCATCGAGACTGCGGCTTTCAACCACCGGCGCAGTCGTCACCGGCTTGGCGACGGTTGCGCCGGCATCGGCAGCGGGTGCCGGCGGCACAACGCGCAGCACTTGCCCATCCTTAATCGCTGCAAGCGGCAATGCGATGCCGTTCCAGGCGGCCACATCCCGATAATCCTGGCCATTTTCGAGAGCAATGCGGTACAGGGTATCGCCACGCTTGACTGTGTAGTAGCCAAGACCGCTAGGCTGCACTGGTGGCGCACTGCGAGCGACCGGCGTACCGGCGCGATCAACGGTCGGTGCCGGCGCTTGGGAAAAACAGCCAGCCAGCAACAGGGCACTCGCGACGACGGGGACAAATCTATTGATCATTGGATTCCAGACAACAGCGGGACAAAGCGGACGGCATCAAGGCGGGTTTCCGTGTAGCCCTGAGGCGAGCGCTCAATCAAGCTAAGATACTGCTCCGAGGCTCCAACTGGCAAGACCAGTCGGCCGCCCGGGGCCAACTGAGAAAGCAGTGCCGGCGGAATATTCAGCCCGGCGGCAGCAACAATGATGCTGTCAAACGGGCCGGCCTCCGGCAACCCCAGCATGCCATCAGCGTGTTTCAGGCGTACGTTGAATTGCTGCAAGGTACGCATGTTGGCCTTGGCCTTTTCCAGCAAGGGACCAATCCGCTCGACGGCGAAGACCTCCTTGCTCAATTGCGCAAGTACCGCCGCCTGGTAACCACAACCAGCACCAATTTCCAGCGTTTTGCCGATTCCCGGCCGGCCATTGAGGAGCAACTCAATCATCCGGGCAACGATGTAAGGCTGGGATATCGTCTGTCCCATCCCCAGCGGCAAGGCAGTGTCCTCATAGGCTCTGGAAGCCAGCGCCTCCTCGACGAAGACATGGCGTGGCACGGCAGCCATCGCGGCCAGTACAGCTTCGCTACGAATTCCCTTTTCCCGCAGACGCTCGACCATACGCGTCCGCGTACGCTGCGAGGTCATACCGATGCCCTGCAACATGGCGTATCAGGCCAGCCACTGCCGGATAGCCGGCAACTGTGCAGCCTGCGTCAGATCAACCTGCAACGGAGTCACCGATACAAAACCGCGTTCGACGGCATTGAAGTCTGTTCCCGGCCCCGCATCTGCCGCAGCCCCCGCAGCGCCAATCCAGTACATGACTTCATTACGCGGCGAAACCATTTTGACAACCGGCTCGGCCTTGTGACGACGTCCCAGACGGGTCACTTCAATCCCCTTCAATTCATCGTAGGGAATATCGGGAACATTTACATTCAGCAATACCGGCTGATTTATCGGCTTAGCGGTATATCGCTCAACCAATTCCCGTGCAACTCGGCCTGCAGCAGCAAAATTCCGCCCCTCAAAACTGGTCAGCGATATGGCGATCGACGGAATACCCAGAAGATAACCCTCGGTCGCAGCCGCTACCGTTCCGGAATAAATGGTGTCATCGCCCATATTGGCGCCATTATTAATTCCGGAAACGATAATATCGGGTAAGGTATTAAGCATGCCCGTCACGGCAAGGTGGACACAATCTGTGGGTGTACCATTGACGAAATGAAAGCCGTTCGCCGCCTGCTTGAGCATCAGCGGCCGATCCAGCGTCAATGAATTGCTGGCGCCACTGCGATTCTGCTCAGGCGCAACGACCACCACCTCACCCAAGCCAGATAGTGCAGCTGCCAATGCCGCCAACCCTGGCGCGAAATAACCGTCGTCGTTACTCAGCAGAATACGCATGGATCAGACCAAGAGGGATTCGATAGTGTTTCCAGCAGCCAGCCAAGCTTCCACCCATTTTGGCTTGCGACCGCGGCCTGTCCACTCTAATTCAGCATTTTCCGGATGACGGTATTTAACCTTGACCTTGCCACCGGAGGACGATTTAACCTTGGCTTCTTTCTCCATCAATTCCTCAATGGAAAAACCCAGGCTTTTGGCCATGGCGCGTAGTTTGACAAGCGCCTCGGCTTTTTCCTGAGATTCACGACGCTTTAGTTCAGCAGGAATCTGCTGCTGCAAGTCGCGCAATTGGGAAATCGAAAGCGTGGACAATTCCATGATTACCTCCTGAGGTTAATTGGTGGCAATAATGTATTAATACTTAGGTCGAAAGGCAATCGATAAAATAAAAAACCGGCCTGAGCCGGTTTTTTATTTACCATGGTCGGGGTGGCGGGATTCGAACTCGCCCCCACCCCACGCAACCACGGGCTTTGCAGGTCAGGCTACCGGTTCTGTCCCGCAGTTGTCCCCGTTCACCGGGGTCGCACTATAGCACGCAGCCGCTACCGCAATCCAGACTACACAAGGCTACTTGCAGGATTTTACCTGACTGCATCACCACCTAGTTATCGAGCGCTTGCTCCCAAAGCGTCATCAAGTCAGTATCAGTATCTACGGTCACCTTCGACTCTGCGACAGCCTGCTCCAAGACGACTGCAACGGGGTCACTTTGAACCTCTGGTTCGGAATCATTGCCTTCGGGCGCCCAAACTCGCTTCTCAACCAAGCTTGGAACCTTGTCCATTGCCCCCATCGGCTCGATACCCATCGCACTCAACCGAGCGACTAGTTCCTCGAAAACCTCATCCTTTCGCAGAGACCAAGTTGAGGCAAAACAGCGCCAAAACTGAGCTTCCCCCGAAATTTCGTCTTCCAAGGGTGACGTAATATTGACGTTACTTTGGAAGGCAGAAGATGAAGATACCGAAGCAGGAATACACAACGGAGTTCAGGGAGTTGGCGGTCAAGCGGGTC
>NKXK01000029.1 GCA_004379165.1 Rhodocyclaceae bacterium
CGCGCATGATGCCATCCGAGCCGAAACCACAATCCCCCCGCACCATCTTCGGTTTGGGATGCGCCGGCAACTCATCGAGTAACTTGAGCAAGCCGGGCAGCGTATGACTGCCCGAGTGCTCGTTGCCGGCCTTGACCTCGACACCCATCACCAGCCTCAGCCCCGCCATCAGATAGGTGTGGTAACTGTGCGACGGCCGGCCCGGCTTCTTCGGGTTGTACGACACCACCGCCCCTTCCTGCTTGCCATAGAGTGGCTTGATGGTGGTGTCGATGTCCAGAATCCACGGCACATCGAGCAAAGGTGCTGTACTTTCGCTCAGATGGCGATCCAGCCAACGCACGCCTTCAGCCTCAGGGATCGCCAGCAACGCCCGGCGCAGGGCGTCCTCGCTGATCACTTTCTTCATCCCCAACAGCCCCGGATTGACGCCATCACAGCGTATCGTCGTGACGTGCGAATATCGCCGGTGACCCGAGAGGATCGACAACATCCACGTCCCCAGCACATCGGCCTTGCTCGGTGCGTTCGGGCTGCTGTAGGACAGCGGACACCGATCCTGCCAGCCCGACCATAGCCCGGTCAGCGTCAGAAACTCGATGAAGTACGCCAGTTGCCCCATCGGCGTGGCCGCACTGCAGGCTTCCCAGCGAACCTGGACACGACCGCTTGCCGTCTGCACTCCCGCACACGACAAAAGCATTTCTTCGCCGCGAATGCGCTTCAATTTCGATTCACCCATCGGGTGACTCCATCAACTAACGCCAATCCTATAGCCTGCCAGCTTTTCAGGCGCCCCGCACGTGATCAACTGAGATTTTTAGGATGATGTGATCTCCCTAGAGCGGTTGATGAAGCTGAATGGCATTGTGCGCCGATGGCACGCCACTGGCTAATCGAAGTTGCCGATGGCGCTTATAGGCATGGGCTATCTGGTCGAGCTCACTTCGTACCGCCGTCGCCGACCAGCGAGTAGGGCGCCCAGAACAAAGGGTGGGCATAGCTGTATTCCGCCTTGCCGGTGGCCGGGTCGATGGATTTACCCTGCATCACCGTCAGCATCGCCGAGCGCAGCGCCTGGGCGCGCGACAGGCTCGGCTGCTCGGCCTGCTTGCGGAAAAGCTGGGTTGTCAGCAAGCGCGCCGACACGGTCTCGACGGGCCAGTTGGTGACCAGCAGGGCGCGCGTACCGGCATAGAAAAAGGCACGGCCCAAACCGGAGACGGCTTCGGCGGAACTGCCATCGGCCGAGGCCGTATTGCAGGCGGAAAGGACGACCCAATCCGCATTCATCTTCAGACCGAGGATTTCCTCCATGGTCAGCAGGCCGTCGGCGTCCTTTTCACCGGTGACCTCCGGGTTGGAGAGCGCCAGTGCCGGTTGCGCGAGCCCGTTCAGGTCGCCGGGGATCAGCCCGTGCGTGGCGAAGGCAACGATGCGGTAATCAGCCAGATTGTTGGCCTTGACGCTGGTTTCATTGGCGGCTTTGCCGAGGTGCACGGTGTCTTTCGGGTCGATTTTGAGGGCAAGGGCGATTTCGTTGAGTTCTGTCGCGGTGTCCGGCAGGCGTGCGAGATCGGCAATGGTGGCGGAGTTGGCATTGCGCGTCGTTGGCGAGGCGCGCAGGCCGATACTGCGGCTGGCCAGCTGCGTGCGTTGGGTGGCGGTGGTGTCGCCGGCTTGTCGGGCATTGAAGAATGGGTCGCCGAAGCCGAGTAGCGGCTGGCGCTGGCCGGTCTGCTGCGGCGCGAAATGCCGCAGCGCATAGAGCGTGCTGACCGAGGGGAGCTGCGTGATCGCACGCTCGCGGATCAGCCAGGGAATGGCACCATAGGATTCGAAGGCGAGCGCTTCCTTACCCAGCCTGGCCGGTGCCGTTGGCAGCAGGGCGAAGGGAATTTGACCCAGACTGCCGTGCGGAACCACCAGCAAGTGGTCGGTATTGGCCAGCGCCGGCATGACGGGGCGGACAAACTCGGTGTACAGGCTATGGGCCGAGGCGAGATCGAGATCGCTGTCGAGCGAGCTGGAATTGCCGAGATCCAGCCCCTTGCGAATTTTCGCCACCCGGTTATTCACTTCAGCCAGATCGAGCTTGTTGGCGGCGAAGGCGACCGGGCCGGTTTTGGCGATGCCCCAGGCAAAGCTGGCGTTTTCCCCGACATAGGTGGCGAGCAGTGCCTCACCCGGCTGCAGCAGGCTCCGCACCTCATCCGGCACCAGCGGCTGCGGGCTGATGAGGTTGGTGTATTCCGGGAAATCCCTGTTGATCCGCTCGCGCAGCGCCTTGCGCTCATTTTTCAGTTGCGGGATATCGCGGCGGATGTCGGCGATGATCTTGTCCAGACGCTGCGCGGCCGGCACTGAGGCCAGGCGTGAGAGCGTCTCCTGCAGCGTGTTGATGCGGTGCGACATGTCCTGCTCGTCACGCACCAGTTGCGCCAGCCGCGGGTCGCGGGTGGCCGAGCGCGCGGCGCTGGCGAGCAGGGCTTTCTGAACGGCGGAGCCGCGTGCTACGTCGGCAATGCGGAAGGTTTCGGCAGGAATGTCGAGACCGGCCACTGCCTGGCCGCTGGCGTGCAGGCGGTAGAGGAGGTCGAGGTAGGCCTCCAGTATCGTCACCAGTCGGCGGGTGGTCGTTGCCGCCTCCTCCTCGGCGGCGTCCTTCTGTGCCGAAAGCAGCGCCGGCACCGCCTTGCGGAAGCGTGTCAGCGCATCGGCCGTGTTGCCACCGGCTGCGAGTGCCATTGCCAGCAGGCCGCGGCTTTCGGCCAGCAACTGTTCATCGTCGCCAAAGCGCCTTTGCTCCTCGGCCAGCAGCCGGTTCATCATCTGCTCGGCTTCGCCAACTTTGCCGGTCCGCAGGAGCGTCAACGCCCAGTCCTTGTCGCCCTGACCAAGCCGGCTATTCAAGTCACTGTCCTGCGCCAGTGCGGCCTGAATGGCGGCGTACTGGGTCATTGCTTCGGGCCATTGACGGGCGGCGACGTGGGCCGAGGCGAGGCGTTGGCGGTTGGAAATCACATTGCGCGACTCTGGCGCCATGCCCTGCTTGAGCATGACGTCGAGGGCTGCGCGTGTCAGGTCGCGGGCATCGGCAATGCGTCCCTGTTCAAGCAGCACGCGGCACAAACCTTCGATATAGATCAGGGTCATCGGCGATGCTACGCCGTAGGCGCGCGATCCGGTGTCGAGAATTTCGCGATAGAGCATTTCAGCTTCCACCAGGCGGCCCTGCAGCAGGATGGTATCGGCCAGCGCGCGCTTGGCCATCAGGAAGAAGCCGATGGACAGCCCCTGATTGACTGTTTCGATGCCCTTTGCCAAACGGTCAGCGTTCTCCGCGATGTCCTTTTCCCGAAGTTCGGTGGATTTTCGGAAGTGACGTTCGGCGTCAGCAAATTTTCCCCGGCCGAGCGCGACGCCGCCGCGCGCCCGCTCGATACTGGCTTCCCAGCCATACCCCCAGGTTGTCCAGCCGCGCCCGGAGGTGTAAACACGATTGAACTCGACTTCTGCCTGCTTGAGGTCCGCCTCGGCACCGGCCGGGTCGCCATGGCGTGCCTTGTTTTCGGCGAGGAAGGACAGGGAGGCGAGGCGCGATCCGGCCAATGGCGCATGGCGAACGTGATTCTCCGCCGCTTCAAGTGCCGCCTTGAAGTTGCCGGCATGGACTTCGGCTGCCAGGTAGGAGACACGGGTTTGCACAACACTATTGTCATGAATGTTGTGCGCCAGCGCCCAGGCGGCACGGATGTCGGCGAGCATCGAATCGGTCTGGCCCAGCATGACGGCAGCGTTCGAGCGTGCGGTCAATTGCTGGATGCGCTGGCTGGCAGGCAGGGTGTCCGCGACCGGGGTGGCCAGCAGCTCGCGGGCTTTGGCGATGTGCTCGGTATCCGGCGGCGCGGTGTTCAGCAGGGTGATGATATCGCTGACGTTTCGCGGTGGCAGGGCCGGGGCGGCGCTGGCTGGCAAGGGCGTGCCGAGCGCGGCAATGAGACAGGCTATCGTGATGATGCGGCGCATGAAAGTCTCCCCGGATTTTTCGAGAATCTTACACGGGCCTGCTGCGGTGAACCTGAAAAACCGCCAAAAAATCAGTGCCTCGCATTGCGCGAAAACGAAAAAAGGGCGGGGAATCCCCGCCCTTCGTTGCGCTTGCCAGGCGATTACTTGTTTTCGCTCTGCAGGTTCTTCAGCAGGTCGGCGGCCGACTTGTCGTCGTCCTTGTCGCCTTCCTTCTCGGCAGCTTCCTCCTCGCCATCCGGTTGCTTCATCAGCGAATCGAGATCGACGGTCGGTGCCTTGCCTTCCTTCTCCAGTCGGGCCTGTTCGCGCTGGGCTTCGTCACCGTAGCTGACGATGTCCGGGAAGATGATGATGATCGCGACCATGATGATTTGGATACAGACGAAAGGTACGGCACCCCAGTAGATTTCCGTCGTCTTGACCGATGCCGGCGCGACCGAGCGCAGGTAGAACAGCGCGAAGCCGAACGGCGGGTGCATGAAGGAAGTCTGCATGTTGACCGCGAGCAGCACGCCGAACCAGACCAGATCGATGCCCAGCTTGTCCGCCACCGGTGCCAGCAGTGGCACGATGATGAAGGAGAGCTCGAAGAAGTCGAGGAAGAAGGCGAGCAGGAAGACCATGATGTTGACCACGATCAGGAAGCCTACCTGGCCACCCGGTAGCGAGAGCAGCAGGTGCTCGACCCACAGGTCGCCGTTCACCGCCCGGAAGACCAGGCCGAAGACCGTGGCGCCGACTAGGATGAAAACGACGAAGGACGAGAGCTTGCCGGTGGTGGCCATGGCTTGCTTGAGCAGTTTCCAGTCCAGGCGCTTGCGCACCAGGGCCATGATCAACGCGCCGGCGGCACCCATCGCACCGCCTTCGGTCGGCGTGGCGATACCAAGGAAGATGGTGCCGAGGACGAGGAAGATCAGCATCAGCGGCGGCACCATGGTGGTGAGCACGCGGACGAAGAGCTTGATGCCTTGCAGGGTGCGGGCTTCCGGCGGCAGGGCCGGGCAGCTGGCCGGCTTGAGGATCGACATCAACGCAACATAGCCGACGTAGAGGCCAGTCAGCACCAAACCCGGCACCATGGCGCCTTCGTACATGTCACCGACCGAGCGGCCGAGCTGGTCGGCCATGATGATCAGTACCAGCGACGGCGGGATGATCTGGGCCAGCGTGCCGGAAGCGGCGATGACGCCGCAGGCCAGCCGTTTGTCATAGCCGTAGCGGATCATGATCGGCAGCGAGATCAGGCCCATCGAGATCACCGAGGCGGCAACCACACCGGTGGTGGCGGCAAGCAGCGCGCCGACGAAGATCACCGCATAGGCGAGGCCGCCGCGCATCGGGCCGAAGAGCTGGCCGATGGTGTCGAGCAGATCTTCCGCCATGCCGGAGCGTTCAAGAATCAGCCCCATGAAGGTGAAGAAGGGGATGGCCAGCAGTGTGTCGTTGGCCATGATGCCGAAGATCCGCTCCGGCAGCGCCTGGAAGAGCGCCGGCTGGAGCAGGCCGAGTTCGATACCGATCAGGCCGAAGACGATGCCGTTGGCTGCCAGCGCAAAAGCGACCGGGTAGCCGAACAGCAGGAAGATGACCATCGCACCGAACATCAGCGGTGCCATGTTGGCAATGACCCATTCCATTATTTGGCCTCCTTGGCTTTGGCAGCGGCGATAGCGGCAGCCAGTTCTTCTTCAGCCGTCGGGCCGGCGTCCTTGGCATTCGGATCATCGATCAGGCCTTGCAGGAAGGCGATACGCTTGATCATTTCGGAGATGCCCTGCAGGGCGAGCAGCGCGAAGCCGATCGGCAGCAGGATTTTCACCGGCCAGCGGATCAAGCCGCCGGCGTTGGCCGAGTACTCATGAATCCTGTAGGACTCGGCAACCAGCGGCAGCGACAGCCACATGACGGCAATGACCATCGGCAACAGGAAAAACAGCGTGCCGATGATGTCGATGACCGCCAACCCGCGCGGGGAGAGTTTGCTGGACAGAACGTCGATGCGAACATGTTCGTTCTTTTGCAAGGTGTAGGGCGAGCACATTAGGAAAATGGCAGCGAACAGATACCACTGGATTTCCAGCAGGCCGTTGGAGCTGTCGTTGAAGATAAAGCGATAGGTTGCGTTGGCTGAACTGATTAAGGTCATGATCAGCACCAGCCAGAACGCGCCTTTGCCGACGCGCTCATTGAGCCAGTCGATCAGCTGCGAGAGCTTGAGCAGAAGGGTCACGAAAAGTCCTCCTCGGTTGATAGAATTCCCGGCTTCTGAATGTGGCCGGGGCGATGAAACATCCCGGTAGCGAATTTACAGCCACGCTGAAAGGCCGAACATGGTGGAAATCCCTACCACAGCCGTGACCCGCATCTGTCTGGTGCGCCACGGTGAAACCGAATGGAATGCGGCGCGCCGGATTCAGGGGCAGATCGACATCGGCCTCAACGACAACGGCCGTAAACAGGCCGAGGCGGCCGGCCTGTGGCTGAAAACGGCCGGCATTGTCGCCCTTTACAGCAGCGATCTCAAGCGGGCATGGACGACGGCGGAGGCCATCGGGCGTGCCGTCGGGCTGGCGCCGACGCCGGTGCCCGAGATGCGCGAGCGCTTGTATGGCGTCTTTCAGGGGCTGACTTATGCCGAGGCGCAGGAGAAGTTTCCGGAGGGTTATGCCGCGTTCGAAGGCCGGAATGCCGACTACAACTTCGAAAATGGCGAGAGCCTGCGCACGATGTTTGCCCGGGTGACCGGAAAATTGCAGGAAATCGCGGCAGCACACGTCGGGCAGAACGTCGTGGTTGTCCTGCACGGTGGCGTGCTGGATGTCATCAACCGTTTCGTGCGCGGCAATCCGCTGGAAATGCCGCGGGATTTCCTGATTCCCAATGCCGGCATCAACTGGATTTCGGTGGCGGGAGGCAAATGGCATCTCGATGCCTGGGGCGAGACGGCGCATCTGGCGCCGGGCGCCCTTGACGAACTGCCTTCGTGATAAAATTTCGCCCTTTTCAATGGCTTGAGGCACTCCCCATGTTTTCCGCGCAAGACACCCTGGCAAAAGTTGATCCTGAACTCTGGAAGGCCATCGAGGCCGAAAATGCCCGTCAGGAACACCACATCGAACTGATCGCGTCTGAAAACTACGTCAGCAAGGCCGTCATGGAAGCCCAGGGCTCCCAGCTGACCAACAAGTACGCCGAAGGCTATCCGGGCAAGCGTTACTACGGTGGTTGCGAGCATGTCGACGTCGCCGAGCAGATCGCGATTGACCGCATCAAGGCCCTGTTCGGTGCCGATGCCGCCAACGTCCAGCCGAATTCCGGTTCGCAGGCCAACCAGGCTGTGCTGATGGCCTTCTGCAAGCCGGGCGACACCATCATGGGCATGAGCCTGGCCGAAGGCGGCCACCTGACCCACGGCATGCCGCTGAACATGTCCGGCAAGTGGTTCAATGTCGTTTCCTACGGCCTGAACGAAAAGGAAGAAATCGACTACGACAAGATGGAAGCGCTGGCCCGCGAGCACAAGCCGCGCCTGATCGTCGCCGGTGCCTCTGCCTACGCGCTGCGTATCGATTTCGAGCGCTTCGCCAAGATCGCCAAGGAAGTCGGCGCCATTTTCTGGGTCGACATGGCCCACTACGCCGGCCTGATCGCTGCCGGTTTCTACCCGAATCCGGTGCCTTTCGCCGATGTCGTCACCACCACCACCCACAAGACCCTGCGTGGTCCGCGCGGCGGCGTGGTGCTGATGAAGGCAGAGCATGAAAAGGCCATCAACTCCGCCATCTTCCCGGGCCTGCAGGGCGGCCCGCTGATGCACGTCATCGCCGCCAAGGCCGTGGCCTTCAAGGAAGCCGCAACGCCGGAGTTCCGTAACTACCAGGAGCAGGTGATCAACAATGCCCGCGTCATGGCCCGCGTGCTGGGAGAGGAGCGCGGTCTGCGCATCGTTTCCGGCCGCACCGAGAGCCACGTCTTCCTCGTCGACCTGCGTTCCAAGAACATCACCGGCAAGGAAGCCGAAGCTGCACTGGGCCGCGCTCACATCACGGTCAACAAGAACGGTATCCCGAACGACCCGCAGAAGCCTTTCGTTACCTCCGGTATCCGTATCGGTTCGCCGGCGATGACCACCCGCGGCTTCACCGAGATCGAAGCAGAGCAGATCGCTCACCTGATCGCCGACGTGCTGGACGCGCCGAACGACGAGGCTGTGGCCGCCACCGTGCGCGCCAAGGTCGAAGTCCTTTGCAAACGCTTCCCGGTCTACGGCGCCTGATCGGCAGGGCAGGCCGCTTTGACGGCCTGCCATCCGAGCGCTTGCTGCGATGAAGTGTCCTTTCTGCGGTAATGACGAAACCGCCGTCGTCGACACCCGGTTGTCCGACGAAGGCGACATCGTGCGCCGCCGTCGCAAGTGCAACGTCTGCGACAAGCGCTTCACCACTTACGAGCGGGCCGAAATCCGCCTGCCGCAGGTGGTCAAGAAAAACGGTTCGCGCACCGAGTTTTCGCGCGACAAGCTGCGCGCCAGTCTCGAGCTGGCCCTGCGCAAGCGTCCGGTTTCGGCCGATCTGGTCGAAGCGGCCATCGGCGAGATTGAAGAAAAGCTGCTGTCCTCCGGCGAGCGCGAAGTGCCGTCGCAGCAGGTGGGCGAACTGGTTATGCGTGAGCTGAAAAAGCTCGACAAGGTGGCCTACATCCGTTTTGCGTCGGTCTATCGTAATTTCGAGGACGTTGACGCCTTCTCCAAGGCGATCAAGGAAGTCTCGCCCTCTCCCCGAAAGAAATGAGTTTTTCTGCCGTCGACCACGGCATGATGGCGCGCGCGCTGCAGCTGGCGGAGCGCGGCCTGTGGACGACCTCGCCGAATCCTCGTGTCGGCTGCGTCATTGTTCGCGATGGCGGGATCGTCGGCGAAGGCTGGCACGAAAAGGCCGGGGAACCCCATGCCGAAGTTCATGCCTTGAGGGCCGCTGGCGAGCAGGCACGTGGTGCGACGGCCTACGTGACGCTGGAACCCTGCAGCCACTATGGCCGCACGCCGCCCTGCGCGGAAGCGCTGATCGCCGCCGGCGTGTCGCGGATGGTGGCCGCGATGCGCGACCCGAATCCGCTGGTGGCAGGCAAGGGTTTGGGCATGCTGGAAGCCGCTGGTATCCAAACCGCCTGCGGTCTGCTGGAAAACGAGGCGCGGGAGTTGAATATCGGTTTTGTCTCGCGCATGACCCGTGGTCTGCCCTGGGTTCGCCTCAAGGTGGCGGCCAGCCTCGATGGCAAGACCGCATTGAATAACGGCGTCAGCCAGTGGATTACCGGCCCCGAGGCGCGTCGCGACGGCCATGCCTGGCGGGCGCGTGCCTGTGCCATCCTGACCGGCATCGGCACGGTGCGCGATGACGACCCCAGCCTGACGGTGCGGGATGTGGTGACGACACGGCAACCCTTGCGGGTGATCGTCGACAGCAAGCTGGAAACGCCGCTGGACGCCAAAATCCTGAAGGGTGGCCCGGTCTTGATCGCTGCTGCGGTCAACCTGGAAAACCGCACAAAATCACTGACCGATGCCGGCGCCGAAGTCATCATCCTGCCCAACCCGCAAGGCAAGGTTGAGTTGCGCGACCTGCTGCAGGCGCTGGCAAAGCGCGGCATCAACGAGGTCCATGCCGAAGCCGGCTTCAAGCTCAATGGTTCGCTACTGCGCGAAGGCTTGGTCGATGAGTTTCTGATCTACCTGGCACCGTGCCTGATCGGCCACGAGGCCGCCGGGTTGTTCAATCTGCCGGCGCTGACGCGCCTGGACGGCAAACGGCGCCTGCAGATTCGTGATCTGCGTCAGGTCGGGGCAGATATCCGGGTGCTTGCCCGGCCGGCGTAGGGCCGCACACTGCACAGCCGGCGTCCTTCTTGAAGCGGACGCTACGCCATTCCATTTCCAGTGCATCGAGCAGCAACAGGCGGCCGGTCAGCGATTCGCCAATGCCAGCTACCAGTTTAAGCGCCTCGGCCGCCTGCATGGTGCCGACAATCCCGGTCAGCGGGGCGAATACGCCCATGACGGCGCAGCGCACCTCCTCAACGTCTTCCCCTTCCGGGAAAAGACAGTGGTAGCACGGCGAATCGTCTCGTCGCAGATCGTAGACGCTGATCTGGCCGTCAAAGCGGATGGCCGCGCCGGACACCAGCGGTTTGCGGTTATGGACACAGGCGCGATTGATGGCGTGGCGGGTGGCAAAGTTGTCGGTGCAGTCGAGCACGATATCGGCGGTCGCTACCAGAGCATCCAGTGACTCGCCGGACAGCCGTGCCTTGAGCGGCACAATGTCGATTTCGGGGTTGATGGCGGTGAGCGCAAGTTTGCCGGATTCGGCCTTGGCCATGCCGACGCGTGCCTGGGTGTGGAGAATCTGCCGCTGCAGATTGGTGAAATCCACGGTGTCATCATCGACCAGCGTCAGCTTGCCAATGCCGGCCGAGGCGAGGTAGAGCGCGGCCGGTGAACCGAGGCCGCCGGCGCCGATGATCAGGGCGTGTGTCGCCAGCAGCCGCTCCTGACCCTCGATGCCCAGCGCGTCAAGCAGGATGTGGCGGCTGTAACGCAGCAGTTGCTCGTCAGTCATTTGAGGCAGCAGTTTTCAGGGCGAACGCGGGAAGGCTACTTATACTCGCGCCACTCCGGCGGCGTTTCGTCATGGTCGCCGTGCGGACGGTGCTCCCAAGCCTTGACGTAGGCTTCCTGTGAGGAGCGCTTGAGACGCTTTTCCGGAGCACCCAAATTGTGCAACTGGGTTTCCTCGACGTAATGAATCAGCGCCCGAGTGAGCTTGCTCATCAGCGTGTTATCCAGGTGGTAGCCCTTGTCGACAAGATGTTCCTCCAGTTCCTGCAGGGTATGCAGTTGCAAATCGTAGGCAACATCGACAGCCCGTTTCTCGTATTTGGGCGCAACTTCCACTTCTTCAAGGCGCTGGAGATCGTCAGCGGCCTCCGGAACCTGTCCCGGAGGAAACTTTGAAAACAGAATTTCACGTTCTTTCCTGAGGTCTGCTTTGCTCATCATCCCTCCCGATGATTCCGCTTACTGAACTTTATTCTGCATGATCTGCAGGCCCTTGAGAAGATTCAAGGCCTGCTGGAACTGGTAATCCGCCTTGCTCGCGTACTCGAGGCGACTTGGCATCTCATCGTCGGCATCGTCCTTGCCTTTTTCCTTGTCCTTGCCCGGTTTGGCAGGGGCCTTGGTTTGCGGCTTGACCTCGGGCTTGGGATTGTCCTTGGCCGGTTCCTTGTCGCCGTTGCCGAGGTGACGCTCGAGATCTGCCTCACGGATCCGCGGGCCGGCACTGCCGTTGGGGCTTTCCTCGACGACGATGTCCGGGACGATGCCCTTGGCCTGGATCGAGCGGCCTTCCGGGGTGAAGTAACGGGCCGTGGTCAGTTTGATTGCGCTGTTGCCAGGCAGTGGCAGCACGGATTGCACCGAGCCCTTGCCGAAGGTCTGGGTGCCGACGATGACGGCGCGCTTGTAGTCCTGCAGCGCACCAGCAACGATCTCAGAAGCCGACGCCGAACCACCGTTGACCAATACCACCATGGGAACCTTCTTGACCTCGACGGGCAGGGTCTTCAGCGGGTCTTCCTTGGTGCCGCGCAGATAGTCGCGCGGACGGGCGAGGAATTCCTGTTTGGCGTCCTCGGTGCGACCATCTGTCGATACCACCTTGACGTCCGGCGGCAGGAAGGCGGCAGAGACGCCGATGGCGCCGTGCAGCAGGCCCCCCGGATCGTTGCGCAGGTCGAGGACGAGGCCGCGCAGCGGCCCTTCCTGGTAAACCTTGCCGACGTGCTTCGCCAGTTCGGCGACAGTGTTTTCCTGGAACTGCGTGACGCGAACCCAGCCGTAGCCCGGCTCGACGATCTTCGACTTGACGCTCTGGACCTTGATGACCTCGCGGACCAGCGTGATTTCCAGCGGCTTGCTTTCACCCTTGCGCAGGATGCTGAGCTTGATCGAGGTTTTCGGCTTGCCGCGCATCTTCTTGACGGCATCCGACAGGGTCAGGCCTTTGACCGGCGTTTCGTCAAGTTTGAAAATCAGGTCGCCGGACTTGATGCCGGCGCGATAAGCCGGGGTGTCTTCGATCGGCGAGACGACCTTGACCAGACCGTCTTCCATGCCGACTTCGATGCCGAGACCGCCGAATTCCCCCTGTGTGCCAACCTGCAGATCCTTGAAGGCATCGGCGTCGAGGTAGGCGGAATGGGGGTCGAGGTTGGAGAGCATGCCGGAAATGGCATTGCTGATCATCTTCTTGTCTTCAACCGGCTCGACGTAGCCCTGTTTGATCGCGCTATACACCTCGGCGAAGGTGCGAAGTTCATCGATCGGCAAGCCGGGCTTGGCCTCCTTGTCGGCGAGGGCGGGGATGTGCAGGCTGATCAGGGCCCCTGCGACGAAGCCGCCTACTACCAAGCTGATGGTCTTTGCTTTGCTCATTTCAAACTTGCCCATTTTATCGGGTCGATCGGTTGCCCCTGGTGACGGAGCTCAAAGTATAAACCGGAATCCGGATTGCCCCCGCTATTGCCCACCGTGGCCACGGTTTCGCCACCTTTGACGGCCTGGCCGACGTGTTTGAGCAGCGAATCGTTGTTGCCGTAAATCGACAGATAAGCATCGCCGTGATCCACAATCAGCAGGTTGCCGAAACCGCGCATCCATTCCGCAAAAACGACCCGGCCGCTGGCGATTGACTTGACCTCGCTGCCGGATCCCGCCTTGATGAACACGCCGCGCCAGGTGCCACCGCCATCTCGCGGGCTGCCGAAGCGGCCGGCGACCGAGCCGCGGACCGGCAGGCGCAGATTGCCCCGCTGTCGAGCAAAGCTGCCATCACTGGCCACCGGCTCGAAGCGGTTCTCGGCTTCGACTGATTTGTTCGGCGGAGGTTCGCTGGCGATCACCGTTCTTGGCGGATCGTCGGTGGCTCGATCACGGGTTTTCTCCGGACCCTTGTCGGCCGGCTTGCTCGCAGTGCTCTTTTGCCGTGCAACTTCCGCCTGGCGGGCTGCTTCCTCGGCCTTCGCCAGATTGGCGGCCTGGGCGGCGCGCTGTGCAGCCTGAGCGGCCTGCGCCGCCAGAATGCGGGAAAGGCGGTCGATCAGCTGAGTCATCCGTCGTTCGTTTTGCTGGAGATTGCCGATTTCCTTACGCTGAATGTTCACTTTGTCGGAAATCTGGGCGTACAGCTGCTTGCGCTGCTCACGCTGTTTCTGAAGTTCGGCGTGACGTTTCTGCTGTTCTGCTTCGACTTCCGCCAGTTCTTCGTGACGGGCCTTGGCATCCTTGGCCAGCGCTTTCTTGCGGTCGAGGGTGGCGTTGATTTCGCCCATCAGTTCGGCACGGTTCAGGGCAATGGCGGAAAGATAATGCAGGTCGCGCGCCATCTGATTGGGGTCGTCACCGTTGAGCAGCAGTTGCAGCGAGTCCGGTGTGCCACGCAGATACTGCTTGTAGAGCAGTTTCTCCAGCTGACTTTGCTGCTGGCTGAGCGTGGTACCCAGTTCCTGCGATTGCTGCTCCAGGCTTTTGAGCGTTTTTTGCAGTCGACCGCGCTGCTCGCCCAGGTCGTGGATATCGCGCTGCAGGTTCGATATCTGGCGCTCGGCGTCGCGCAGCCGGTCGGCGGCATCGCTCTTGTGTTCTTCGCTGGATGACAATTCCTTGCGCAGCGACTCGATGCGGCTGCGCAGTTCGCCGAGGTCGGCCTGCTTTTCTGCGATTTCCGGCGAGTTGGTCGAAGGCGCCGGTTTCAGCGGTTTGGCTTCGTTGCGAGCGGAGGCTGGCAGGGCCAGCAGCACGAGCGTCAGTGCCATGGCCAAGGTGCGCGATGCGGGCTGCGCGAAATTCGGGATTGAGCGGCGCTTGGCAGCGAGCGGCGGGGCCAAAGTCATTGGGGATTGATGTCGATTAAGGTCAGCGAAATACAAGTCGTTATTTTATAATGTTCAACTCTGCCCACTTGAGGTTTTATCTTGGAACAGCCGACCATTAACCTGATCGACAAGCAAGAGCACATTGAAATGGCTGCTCGTGCGCTGAAAGCGATCGCGCATCCCCTGCGTCTGAAGATTTTGTGCGTGCTTGGCGACCAGGAAGCTTGCGTACAGGAAATTGTCGACGCCGTCGGCACGTCGCAGAGCAATATTTCGCAGCACCTGGCCATTCTCCGCGAGAAAGGCGTGTTGTTGACGCGCAAGGATGCCAACCGCGTGTTCTATCGCGTCGGGGATCAGCGGATCTTGCAATTGGTCGGCATGATGCGTGAAGTCTTCTGCGGGGTGGAGTCGTAAGCATGCCTATGGAGTTTATCAACCAGAACATCCTGCTCATTTCGATCGTCGTCGTCAGCGGCCTTGGCCTGCTCTGGCCGATGTTCGCCCGTCCCTCGGGCAGTCCGGTCAATCCGGGCGAAGCGACACTACTGATCAACCGCGAGGATGCCATCGTTGTTGATGTTCGCGAGGCGGACGAGTTTGCTGCTGGTCATCTGCCGGATGCGCGCAACATTCCGGGAGGCAAACTTGCCGAGCGTATTTCGGAGATCGAGAAATACAAGGACAAGCCCATCATTGTCTGCTGCGCGACCGGGATGCGCTCCAACAAGGCCTGTGGCGAGTTGAAGAAAAGCGGTTTCAGCCGTATCAACAATCTTGCCGGCGGCGTTGATGCCTGGGTGGGGGCCGGTTATCCGATCAAAAAGGGAAGCCGCAACAAATGACCGCTCCCGTCCTGATGTACACCACCGCGGTGTGCCCGTTTTGTATCCGTGCCAAGCAACTGCTCAAGGCACGCGGGGTGACCGAGATCGAGGAGGTGCGTGTGGACCTCGACCCGGCACGGCGCGATGAAATGATGCAGAAAACCCAGCGGCGTACTGTTCCGCAAATCTACGTTGGCGAGACCCATGTCGGGGGCTGCGACGAACTGCATGCCCTGGATGCGGCCGGCAAACTGATGCCGCTGCTTGAATCCGCCTGAACGCTTTTTTCACCGATTTACAGAAAGAAAATCATGGAAGAGAACCTGCAACCGGTCTTCGGTATCGAGAAGCTGTACGTCAAGGATTTGTCGGTTGAAGTGCCGAACGCCCCGGAAATTTTCCTCGAGCGTGAGCAGCCGCAGATTGAGATCCAGCTGAATACCGGCGGTCGTGGCGTTGGCGAAGGCGTGTTCGAGGTTGTCCTGACCGTGACCGTGACCGCCAAGCTGGCTGAAAAGACGGTCTTCCTGGTTGAAGTCGGTCAGGCGGGCATCTTCCGCATCATGAATGTGCCGGAAGAGCAGATCGAGCCGCTGATCGCGGTCGCCTGCCCGAACATCCTCTTCCCGTATGCCCGCGAAGCAGTGTCCGATGCCGTTACCCGCGCCGGTTTCCAGCCGATCGTGCTGCAACCGGTCAATTTCGAAGGCATGTACATGCAGCGCCTGCAGGAACAAGCCGGCGCCCCGGCCGAAGCCTCGATTCAATAAGCCATGATTCACGGGCGCCGCCTTCTCGCGACTGCCTGCCTGGCGCTCATCGCTGCGCCGGTGCTGGCGATCGACTACCGCTCGGTCGATGTGCCGGCGGCGATTCTTTACGATTCGCCCTCGCTGAAAGGCAAAAAGCTATACCTGATCAAGGCGCAGACGCCGGTCGAGGTCGTCGTCCGTCTCGAAGGCTGGTTCAAGGTGCGTGATGCCGAGGGCACGCTGGCCTGGCTGGAGGTAAAGCAGTTGAGCGAACGGCGCACGCTTGTCGTGACCGCAGCACGTGCCGAAATCCGGCAGGCTGACAAGGCCGAGGCTGCTGTGCTGGCCGAACTGGATAAGTGGGTGGCGGTTGAGTTTATCGAACCGGCTTCGCCGGGCTGGGCGAGAGTCCGGCATCGCGATGGCTTGACTGGTTTCGTGCGCGCGACGCAGGTTTGGGGTCTATGAAAATAAGCTTGCTCGGGGCAGGCGCCTGGGGGTCGGCCTTGTCGATCGCTTTTGCCGAGAAGCACGCGGTGACCTTGTGGTCGCGCGAGGCCGATGTGGCGGCCGAACTGCTGGCAAGCCGCGAGAACAAGCGATTTTTCCCCGGTTATTTCCTGCCTGACTCTGTACAGGTCGAAACCGATTTTGCGGCGGCCGTCCAGGGTGCCGAACTGCTGATTGTGTCTACGCCCATCGCCGGCCTGCGGCCAACCGCTGAGCGTCTGCGCGACCTCGGCGTGGCGACGCCGCTGCTCTGGGTTTGCAAGGGGTTCGAAGCCGGCAGCGGCTTGCTGCCGCATCAGGTGGTGGCGGAAGTCCTTGGCAGTGCAGCCGTCTGTGGCGCTTTATCGGGTCCGAGTTTCGCCGAGGAAGTGGCGGCCGGTCAGCCGACTGCCGTGGCGCTGGCGGCGACCGATCCTGCATTTGCCCGTGAGGCGGCGCAGGCCCTGCACGGCAGCCGTCTGCGGATTTACGCCAACGACGATCTGATCGGTGTCGAGGTCGGTGGTGCAGTGAAGAACGTGCTGGCGATTGCGACCGGTGTTTGCGACGGCTTGGGGCTGGGCTTGAATTCCCGTGCGGCGCTGATGACGCGTGGCCTGGCAGAAATCGCCCGCCTTGGAGTGGCCCTCGGCGCTCAGCGTCAGACTTTCATGGGGCTGGCGGGCATGGGGGATCTGATCCTGACCTGTACCGGTGATTTGTCACGCAACCGGCGTGTCGGCCTGGCGCTGGCCGAGAACAAGTCGCTGCCCCAGATTCTCGACGATCTCGGTCATGTGGCGGAAGGTGTCTATACCGCCCGCGAGGTGGATCGCCTGGCGTCCTCGCTGGGGGTCGATATGCCGATCAGTGCCGCCGTGGCGGCGGTGCTCGATGGTCGCCTGTCGGCGGCGCAAGCCTTGGCGCAACTGATGTCGCGCGATCCGAAGGCGGAAATCGCCTGATCAGTTGGTCGTCGGCGGGCGGCGCTCAGACGGCGCCGCTGAAGCCGATTTGCCGCCAGGCTTCGAAAATGGTGACGGCGGCGGCATTGGACAGATTCAGGCTGCGCTGGCCGGGCAGCATCGGTAGCCGCAGCCGTTGTTCGGCCGAAAACTCTTCACGGACCGCCTCGGGGAGACCGGCCGTTTCACAACCAAAAACGAAGACATCCCCATCACGCAATGCTGTGCTGTACGGATTGCCGCTTCCCCGCGTGGTCATCGCGAACAGGCGACGTCCGGCCAGCGCCTGTTTGCAGGCCTGCCAGTCGGCATGACGCCGGATGCTCGCGTATTCGTGATAATCGAGCCCGGCACGGCGTAGCGACTTGTCGCTGACATCGAATCCAAGCGGTTCCACCAGGTGCAGTTCGGTGCCGGTGTTGGCACACATGCGGATGATATTGCCTGTGTTTGGGGGGATCTCGGGTTGATAGAGGACGACGGCGAGCATGTGTTTTGGTGAATCAGGGCAGCTGGGTAAGTGAAGGGCACATTAAACCACGATCAGTGCCGCACAGCGCGGGCGAGCACGGCGACGGTCACTGTGCTGGCGCCATGCAGGTGAAGGATCCGGGCGCATTCGCTGGCGGTGGCGCCGGTGGTCAGGACGTCGTCGACGAGCAGGACCCGCTCGCCGCTGAGGTCGCGGCGACACTCGAAGGCGCCGCGTACGTTGCTGCTGCGTTCCTTTAACGGCAGCGCCGCCTGCGGTGGGGTATCCCGGCAACGGAGCAGGCTGCTGCGGTCAACCTTAAAATTCAGCAGATTTCCGATCCGTCGGGCAATTTCGGCGGACTGGTTGAAGCCGCGCTTGCGTAGGCGCGCCGGGTGTAGTGGCAGCGGCATGATTAGGCTGATGTCGCGGCAGGCGCAACACCCGGCCAGTTCTGCAGCTGCCCATTCGGCGACCACCAATTGGTGTCCGTACTTCAGCGCATGAATGATGCGGTCAACCGGAAATTCGTACAAAAACGGGGCGAGGGTAGCCTCGAAATGCGGTGGCGTTTTCAGGCAGGCGCCACAGCGATCGCCACACGCTGTCGGCAGGGCGCACTGCGGGCAGGTCTCTTCAGGCAGCCTGGGCAGATCCAGATTGCACGCCGGGCAGAGCAGGGTGTCACCGCTGTCGGCTTCGCAGAGCAGGCAAGTGCCCGGCAACAGCGCATCCCGCAGGGTGCGCCCGAGTCTGCTCAGAGGTGCGAGTGGGTGAGGTAGAATTGACATCCGCTCGGAGCTCTCCGATAATTCATAATTACCGTCAGGTATTGATTTTATTGGATTTTCTATAAGGCCGCACATGCAAGCAAGTACCCTCGCCGCAGTATCCACGCCTAATTCGACACCCGCCCGGCATCGCTGGTCGCTCGACGAGGTGTTGGCGCTGTACGACCTCCCCCTGATGGATCTGATCTGGCGTGCTCAGGCGGTCCACCGCGAGAATTTCGACCCCAACGCTATTCAACGCTCGACGCTGCTGTCAGTCAAGACTGGCGGTTGTTCCGAGGATTGCGGTTACTGTTCGCAATCGGCGCGTTACCAGACCGATACCGAGCGCGAGCGGCTGATGCCGATCGACGAGGTGGTTGCTGCTGCCCGTGCCGCCAAGAACAAGGGCGCTTCCCGCTTTTGCATGGGTGCCGCCTGGAAGGGGCCGAAGGACAATGACCTCGACAAGGTGCTGGAGATGGTGCGCGAGGTCAAGGCGCTGGGGATGCAGACCTGCGTGACGCTGGGCATGCTCAAGGAAGGGCAGGCGGAAAAACTGCGTGACGCCGGCCTCGATTATTACAACCATAATCTCGATACCGACAAGGAGTTCTACGGCCAGGTCATCAGGACCCATACCCACGACGACCGTCTCGATACCCTTGAACAGGTCCGCGATGCCGGCATCAATGTCTGCTCCGGCGGCATCATCGGCATGGGCGAGTCGCGCAAGAACCGCGCGGCATTGATCGTACAACTGGCCAATCTGCCGAAGGCGCCGGAATCGGTGCCGATCAATAATCTGGTACCGATCCCCGGCACGCCGATGGCAGACAACGCGCGTCTCGATCCCTTCGAATTCGTCCGTACCATCGCGGCCGCACGCATCACCATGCCGGGCTCCTGGGTACGCCTGTCGGCAGGTCGCCAGCAGATGAGTGACGAGCTGCAGGCCCTGTGCTTCCTTGCCGGTGCCAATTCGATGTTCTACGGTGATCGTCTGCTGACGACCGACAACCCGGATGTCGATCGTGACGATGCCCTGTTCGCACGTCTGGGTGTGAAAGCCGTTTGAGCGCCGGCTTTGTCGACCGTGCGCAGGTTGCACGCAGCTTCGGCCGCGCAGCGACCGCCTACGGTGATGCGGATTTCCTCGTCCGCGAGATCGACCGGCGCATGCTGGAGCGGCTTGACTACGTCAAGCTGACCCCGCAGCGCATTCTGGATCTCGGCTGTAGCCGGGGCGGCAGTTTCCCAGGGTTGGGGGCACATTTTCCCGATGCCCAGCTGATCGGCCTCGACTTGGTGCCCGCCATGCTGGCTGCCGGCCGGGCGCGGCGACCGGGCTGGCAACGCCTGCTGGGCTTGGGCAAGGGCGAACCGCTGCACGTGGCGGCAGATGCTGCCAAAATTCCCCTGAAATCACGGTCGACCGCAATCGTCTGGTCGAACTTGTTGCTGCATTGGCTGGATGACCCTTTGCCGGTACTGGCAGAGGCGCATCGCGTCCTCGAAGTTGCTGGCCTGTTGATGTTCTCAACATTTGGGCCGGATACTCTCAAGGAACTGCGCGCAGCCTTTGCCGACGGCTACGCCCACACCCAGCGCTTCATCGACATGCATGACCTTGGCGACATGCTGGTTGGCTGCGGTTTTGCCGATCCGGTGATGGACATGGAGGTCATCCGGCTGACCTATGATGATCTCGATGCGATGTTTCGGGAGTTGCGTGCCGCCGGTTCATCCTGTGCAATGAAGGCGCGTCGGCATGGGTTGACGGGCCGCCGCGGGTGGGCTGCCGCCTGTGCTGCCTACGAGCAGTTGCGTACTGAGGGCAGGTTGCCGGCGAGTTTCGAGGTAGTTTATGGTCATGCCTGGAAGGCTGAGCCAAAGCAGACGGAAGATGGCCGCGCCATCGTCCGCTTCGAACCTTCACGCAAGCGCTGAAAAGCGCCAACCATCAGTCAGGTTTTTTCTTGTGGAAGCGCAAGGGCTGCACCTTGCTTGATGGCATCGGCGGTGTCGCCTTGCGTTTGCGCTCACGGATGCGCCAGTAGAGCAGGATGACAACGAGAATGGCGTAAGTAAGAGCCACTGGCAATTCCCCGACTTTGCTTTGCCAGAGTACATGGCCGCTGGCAAGAATGGCAATCAGGTAGATGCTGCGATGCAGTTCCTGCCATTTCCGGCCACCGAGCCAACGCACGGCTGCATGGCTGGAGGTCGCGGCAAGCAGGGCCATGATCGCTAAGGCGGCAAACCCGACGACAACGAAGGGACGTTTGACGACCGCCTGACTGATGGCCACCGGGTCAAAGCCATTTTCGAGGCCGATGAAACAGGCGAAATGCAGGCTGGCATAGAAGAAGGTAAGCAAGCCGAGCATCCGCCGCAATCGAATCAGCCAGTGTTGGCCAGTGATGCCGCGCAGGGGTGAGATGCTGAGCGTCAGCAGCAGCAGATTGAACGTCCAACTACCTGAAGTCTGTTGCAGCCACTCGATGGTATCGGTTGTCTGGTCGTGCTGCGCCAGCCAAAGCATACGCAAGGCAGGCAGCAGGCACAGGGCGAATAACACGGTCTTGATCACGCCGATGCGTGAAGAATTATCTAATTCAGTCATGCAAACGCGTCATCCCGCGAGCGCGTGTTGAAGTTGTGCGACGTCGTCTGCAGCTTCGGCGAGCAGGTCGGCGTAACGCTCCCGGTCATGCTGCTGCCGCGGAGTGTCTGGTGCCAGCGGTGTTCCGGGGATCTCGGTCTCGTCACGGCTGGCAAGCAGATTGGCGAAATAGATCATGTCCTTGACGGTAAATGGATTTTCCACGTTGCTGGGTTGATCATGGTCGCGGACAGCATCGATTATTGTTTCCGGCATCCCGAGTGCATGCAGGAGATTCTCGCCGGTGCTTTCGTGCCAGCCGATCAAGAGCGCCTGAAGCGCATCCGGGTCAATCTGATAAAACGGGTAATCAGCCGCGCGATACAGCAGGTAAAAGATACCGATGTCGTGCACCAGCCCGGCAAGCAGTGCCTCGTCCGGATTCAACCGCCCAAGGCGTCGGGCGAGGACGCGGGCAATAGCGGCAACCTGGATCGAATGCTGCCAGACCTGTTTGGCGAGCGGCTCATAGGCGCGGAGATTGCGCGATTTCAACATCTGATCGAGCGCAACGGCCAGTGAGGTCGTGCGCACAACATCTAGACCCAGGCGACTGACCGCCGTTGCTACATCGGTGACTTCGCGCCCGTAGGGGTTGTAAGCGATCGAATTCGCCATGCGCAGCAGCTTGCTGCAGATCAGTGGTTCGACGCTGATGACCTTCGCCACCTGGGCGAGCTCGGCAAACGGATCCTTGAGCGTATTCCGTACGAGTATGGCCGCGTCGAGGCAGGTCGGAAAATTGACATCGCCCGCTAGGTCGCGGGCGATGTCGTCAAGGATAGGGAAGTGCAGGTTGGCCGTGTCGGCCATGTCAGCTCGAGATGTAGCGTTCCAGCTGATCGATGAGGAATTGCTGGCTACTGATGGTCTCCTTGACCAGGTCACCGATCGAAACCATGCCGACGACGCTGCCATCGTCTTCAAGTACTGGCAGGTGGCGGAAGTGTTTCTCGGTCATTAGCGCCATACATTCGTCGAGCGTCGCCCGTGGAGTCACGTAGGCGACCTTGTCGCTCATGATTTCGCGAACCGTTGTCTCCTTGGAGGATTTGCCGTGCAGGATAATCTTTCGCGCATAGTCGCGTTCGGAAAAGATGCCAACCAGTTGCTCGCCATCGAGCACCAGCAGGGCGCCAACGTCGTTATGGGCCATGATGGTGAGTGCATGGAGTACGGTATCGCCCGGTGCGACCACGGCCAGCGGGCGGGTCTTGGCATCGAGCATTTGCTTGAGCGTTTTCATGAGTGTCTCCTCGGTAGAGATGAGGGCTGTTGTGCGATAAGTCTATCGGTCGGGCATGGGCTTGCCAAGCCGGAAAAAGAAAAAGGCAGCCGAGGCTGCCTTTGATCTATATGTATGCCAATCAACGCAGGCCGGCTGCGTATTCGGAAACTGCCTTCATTTCCGGATCGGAGAGCTTGGCAGCGATCATGCGCATCATCTTTTCCGGATCATTGGCGCGTTCTTCGGCACGGAAGGCCTTCAACTGGGCTTCGGTGTATTCCGGGAACTGACCGGCAAGACGCGGATACTGGGCGGGCAGGCCGGCACCGGCCGGGCCGTGGCAACCGGCACAGGCCGGGATGCCCTTCTTGAAGTCACCCTGGCGCCAGAGCTTCTGACCGAGGGCGATCTGCTTTTCATCCTTGGCGACTGCCGGCTTCAGCTTCTGGCTGGCAAACCAAGCGGCAACATTGCGCATGTCGTCGTCGGACAGTGCGGCAACCATGCCGGCCATGATCGCGTTGTTACGCGCCGCCGGCTTGCCGTCAGCAGCCTTGAAATTGCTCAGCTGCTTGTAGATGTACTCTTCAACCTGGCCGGCCAGGTGCGGGTTGGCAGCTGCCATGCTGTTGCCATCGGCGCCATGGCAGGCGACACAGACGGTCTCGGCGATAGCCTTGCCCTTGGCAGGATCAGCCTTGGCCTTGGCAGGCTCGGAGGCGTTGGTGACGAAACTGGTGGCAAGAAGGATTGCCATTGCCGCGGTACGAATCATTTTCGAACTCCTAATGCGCGTTTTGTGGGCGCTTTGGCCGGAACGGAAGTTACAAACCTGTTATTCTATATCAGTTCCCCTTTGCCTTGACGGGTCTTCCGAGTTTTTTATGCCCTTGTTCCAGAAGGCGGTCTTTTTGACGACCGTCGCCCATCTCCGTGACCTGCCTGCTGATTCTGTTCGCGAGGTCGCTTTCGCCGGCCGCTCAAACGCCGGAAAGTCCTCTGCCATCAACACACTGGCCGGTCGGGTTCGCCTTGCCTATGTCAGTAAAACCCCGGGCCGAACGCAGCACCTGAACTATTTCACCCTCGCCGAAGGCAAGTATTTTGTCGATCTCCCTGGCTACGGTTATGCCAAGGCGCCAGAGGAGATCCGCTCGCAGTGGGAGGGCCTGATCGGGCCGTACCTCAGCAAGCGCAACCAGCTGGTCGGTCTGGTGGTGATCATGGACGTTCGTCGCCCCTTCACCGATCTGGATATCAAGCTGATCGACTGGTTTAGGCCGACCGGTCGGCCCATCCATATTCTGCTGTCCAAGGCGGACAAGCTCAGCCGGCAGGAGCAGACCAAGACCCTGCGATCGGTCAAGGCGGAAATTGCGACCTGGGGGGATGCGGATCTATATTCAGTTCAGCTGTTTTCAAGCCTGAAGAAAACCGGCGTCGAGGATGCAGAGACCGTACTCGCCTCGTGGCTGGATATCGAGATCAAGACCAAAGAAAACAAAGGGCCCCCGGATAAGGGGGGTCCGGGGGCCAAAAATGCCTCGATCTAGTCAAGGCACCCGCTCAGGGAGGTGAAGCGGGAGACAGCGCGTGCCATCTGCTGTGTCGGATTGCGGTCAACGCGGAAAGTTCCACAATGCACCAAAATTTTTATTTTTAGTCGAGGTTCTTGCATGAGCACTCATGGAGATTTTCCGATGTCGCGGATGCGCCGCATGCGCCGCGACGATTTTTCGCGCCGCCTGATGCGTGAATCGGTGCTGACGGCGGACGACTTCATCTATCCGGTGTTCGTTCTCGAGGGCACTGGTCGTGTCGAGGGGGTGGCGTCGATGCCTGGCGTCGAGCGCCAGTCGCTCGATATCCTGCTGAAGACGGCGGAGCGGGCGGCTGGGCTGGGCATCCCGGCACTGGCGCTGTTTCCGGTGGTCGATACGTCATTGAAGTCGCTTGGCGCCGAGGAAGCGTACAACCCGGATGGACTGGTGCCGCGGGTTGTTCAGGTGCTGAAGCGCGAGTTTCCGGATTTGGGCGTGATCACCGATGTGGCGCTCGATCCGTACACCAGCCATGGGCAGGATGGACTGATCGATGCGACCGGCTACGTGTTGAACGATGAGACACTCGATGTCCTGGTCAAGCAGGCGCTTTGTCATGCCCAGGCGGGGGCTGATGTCGTGGCGCCGTCGGACATGATGGACGGGCGTATCGGGCGTATCCGTGAAGCGCTGGAGACGAACGGACAGATTTATACCCGCATTCTGGCGTATTCGGCGAAATATGCGTCCAGTTTCTACGGGCCGTTCCGTGACGCCGTCGGCTCTGCGGGCAATCTGGGCAAAGGCAACAAGTACACCTATCAGATGGATCCGGCCAACACCGATGAGGCGCTGCGCGAGGTGGCGATGGATATCGCCGAGGGAGCGGACATGGTCATGGTCAAGCCGGGCATGCCGTATCTCGACATCGTCCGCCGCGTCAAGGACGAGTTCAAGGTGCCGACCTATGCCTATCAGGTCAGCGGCGAGTACGCGATGCTGAAGTCGGCCGCACAGAACGGCTGGCTGAACGAGGAGGCGTGTGTGCTTGAAAGCCTGCTGGCCTTCAAGCGCGCGGGGGCCGATGGCATCCTGACCTATTTTGCGCTGGATGCGGCGGAGTATCTGAAGCGGCGCTAATCGCCCTTTGGTCGTACAACGAAAAGGCGGTTCTGACCGCCTTTTCCATTGGTGCGGGGTGTTATTGGCTGGGGATCAGCCCCCTGGTGTGCCCGATTGCGATAGGCAGGCGAAGTAGAGCATGGGCCATTGCTGGGGCCATTGCGTCAGCGGTTCGCGGGTAAAGCCGCTGCGGGCGTACTGCTCCCAGCGCCCGACCACATAGCAGCGCAGGAGATTGGCGAGGGCGCCGAAATCAGCGTCGGGTTTGAGGTTTTCCTGGGTCGCCGCAATGCGCAATGCCTGTTTCAGCGCCGCTTCGATCCGGTCGAGCAGTGTGCTGATCCGGGCTTGCAGGCGCTCATTTTCATTGACCAGCGCATCGCCGATCAGGACGCGCGTCATGCCGCGGTTTTTCTGGGCAAAGCGAAGCAGTAGGGCGATGATCGCTTCGACCTGGCGTAGTCCTTGGCTTTCAGCACTCGTGATCTGATTGACGACGCTGAACAGACTTTGCTCGATGAATTCGATCAGTGCGTCGTACATCTGCGCCTTGCTGGCGAAGTGTCGGTAGAGCGCGGCTTCCGAACAGGCCAGTTGGGCGGCCAGTGCTGCCGTGGTGATTTTCTCGCCCTTCGGCGCTTCCAGCATGCCGGCCAGGGTTTGCAGAATCTGCAGGCGGCGTTCGCCCGGTTTGTTTGCCATGAGTCTCCCACTTTGTTTTTTGATTTTGGCAGAAAATTATAGTCGACCGTAGCGCCCCGGGAGTTGAAGCACGGAATTGACATGGACATCGACGAACGGCGAGCGCCGTTGGCCGGGGGTGACCCAGACGGTCTTCATGCCCAGCTTTTTCGCCGTGACCAGATTGGGCAGGCTGTCCTCGACCATAATGCAGTCGCGGGCGGACAGGCCTTCGGCCCGAAGCAGCGCCCGAAAGCCTGCCGGCATCGGCTTGGGCCGAAAGCGCAGGCTCTCGACGGTGTAGATGGCATCAAAGTATCGGGCCAGCCCGGTCAGGGCGAGGACGGCTGCCGTGTAGTGCTGTGGTGCGTTCGAGAAGAGGATCTTGCGGCCGGGCAGCCGGCGCAAGGTGTGCAGCAAGGGCTTTTCGAAGACGATCATCTGCGCCAGGTCAGGAAACTGATGCGTTTCGCGCAGGAAGTGGTGAGGATCAATCGCGTGATGGCGGATCATCCCCAGCAGCGTCGCCCCGTAGCGTTCCCAGTAGCCTTGCCGGATACGATTGGCTTCCCGACTGTCGACCCAGAGATGCCGCTCGATGTATTCGCGCATCGAGCGATTGATGTGGGGGAAGATGTGCGGCGTCGCGTTGTGCAGCGTGTTGTCGAGATCGAACAGCCAGACTGAGGCGCGCATCAGCGGGTCTCCGTCCAGGCTGTTCGATGGACCATGGGCGAAATTGCGGCGATTTTCGGGTTCACCGCAGATGCCTTGATTGTTTGCCTAGTGCGACTTGATCATCGTACCGACGCCGTGGTCTGTCAAAATTTCTAGCAATAACGCGTGTTCGACACGACCGTCGATGATGTGTACGCCTTTGACCCCGTTGCGGGCAGCATCCAGTGCCGAGCCGATTTTCGGCAGCATGCCACCGGACAGCGTGCCGTCAGCGACCATGTCGTCGATCTGTTTCGGCGTGATGCCGGTAATCAGTTCGCCCTTTTCGTCAAGCACGCCCGGCGTGTTGGTCAGCAACACCAGTTTTTCGGCCTTGAGGACTTCGGCGATCTTGCCGGCGACGACGTCGGCGTTGATGTTGTACGTCTCGCCATCCTTACCGACGCCAATGGGGGCGATGACCGGAATAAAAGCGCCGCGGTCAAGGTGGTCGATCAGTGACGGATCAATTTGCGTGATTTCGCCAACCTGGCCCACGTCAATCAGGTCGCCCGGGTTGTCCTTGTTTTCCAGCATCAGTTTCTTGGCTCGGATGCAGTTGCCATCCTTGCCGGTCAGGCCGACAGCCTTGCCGCCATGTTGGTTGATCAGGTTGACGATGTCTTTATTGACTTGGCCGCCAAGGACCATCTCGACAACTTCCATGGTCTCGGCATCGGTCACGCGCATGCCCTGGATGAACTCGCCCTTCTTGCCGACGCGGGTCAGCAGATTCTCGATCTGAGGGCCGCCACCATGAACGACGACGATGTTGAAGCCAATCAGTTCGAGCAGCACGACGTCGCGGGCGAAGCAGCTTTTCAGATGCTCATCGGTCATCGCATTGCCACCGTATTTGACGACGATGGTTTTGCCGTGGAAGCGCTTAATATAGGGCAGGGCTTCGGCGAGAACGGCAGCCTTGATGCCGGGGGCGAGGTTTTCGATGCTCATGGCGTGCTCCGGTGAGAATTGCGGCGGATTGTACAAAAAAAGTGCCGTGGCGGGGGGCGCTTGGCGCATTGTCGCCTTTATTGATCCAGATGCCGTTGAACGAGACGAATCGCGTCGTGATTGCTCCAGGAAAAACAGCGCATGGCAGCATCGTCGGCAGCGAGCCAGGTGGCAGCCCGGTGTTCGTTCTCGGCAACGCGGATTTCAGTCCGGCTGGTGAGGCACAGGCTGAACAGATGTTCGGTATTGGTGCTGACTCCCGGTGCATAGCGATGGCGCCACTCGGGAAAGATTTCGTAGCGGTTTCTCAAGTGCCAGTCGGTGAGGGTGCCCAGTTCGGGCGGGATGCCGGTTTCCTCGAAAACCTCGCGTCGGGCGGTGGTGGCGAGGTCGGCGTCGGTCGCTTCAAGGCTGCCGGTGACGGATTGCCAGTAACCGGGATGCGCGGCGCGTTCAATCAGCAGAAATTCGCCAGCAACGGTATGGATGACGACGAGTACGGAAACCGGCGTCTTGTACGCCGTCATGTGAACGGGAATTCAGCGCAGTCTTCGCGCGGCATGTCGATGATGACCCATAGTGGGGCGGTGGGGGCCTGACGCGCTTCGCAGGCCGCCGCCAGCACTTCCAGCAGTGTTTCGAGATCGTCGGCATCCGGCCAGAGCGCGAGTCCTTCCAGCACCAGCAATAATCCCTGATCTGCATGCCAGTCGGGGTCAGCAAGGCAGTCAAAAAGTGCATCGAAATTGGCCGCGTACCAGTCTGGCAGATCCAAGGCATTGCCCAGTTGCTGCAGTCCTTGCCGCGTCGTCCGGATCTGGCGGATATCCAGCGTGACGACGTCGATCGCCTCGGCGCTCGCTGCTGCAATCACCGTGGCCTTCTGCGCCGGCGGCAGATGATAGAGGCCGGCACGAACGTGTGCGGTGAAGATGCGTGTAGTCATGGCGTCTCCCGAATGCGGCGGAAGCTCTCGTAGTGATCGTCGGTGTAGTAATACTCACCCTCGGCACCAGCGACGATTCGACGCGGTCCGCGGTCCTTTCGCCAGGGCGTCTTGACGGTGTATTCACGGTAGTGGCCGCGGGGACGTTTCGGCAGCAATTTCTCGAAATTCCCGAAAACGATGCCGTCGCGGGCATAGGGAAAGGGACCGCCGGCCTTGATTAAGGTCAGCGTCTGATGCGCCTCGCGCGGCAGATCCTGCAGCAGAACTGTACCCACTGCAGGCGCGGAACCGCGCTCAAAGGCATGCGCAGTGCCGCCGGCGAGGCTGACAAAGGTCAGCCACAGGGCCAGCAGCATGCGTAGCCAGGTTTTCACAGGGTCAGGCCTGGGCGGCGATTTCCACTTGCGTTTCGACCTTCTGGCGCAGGCGGACGTGTAGTTCGCGCAACTGCTTCTCGTCGACTGCCGACGGGGCATCGGTCAGCAGGCACTGGGCGCGCTGGGTCTTCGGGAAGGCGATCACGTCGCGGATGGATTCGGCGCCGGTCATCATGGTGACGATGCGGTCGAGGCCGAAGGCCAGGCCGCCGTGCGGCGGGGCGCCATACTTCAGCGCGGCGAGCAGGAAGCCGAACTTGGCCTGCTGTTCTTCCGGGCCGATATTCAGTGCAGCGAAGACCTTTTCCTGGACGTCGGCACGGTGGATACGCACCGAGCCGCCGCCGAGTTCCCAGCCATTCAGCGCCAGGTCGTAGGCCTTGGCCAGGCACTTGCCCGGGTCGGTGGCCAGGAATTCGAGATGCTCGTCCTTCGGGCTGGTGAACGGATGGTGGCAGGCAGTCCAGCGCTTCGACTCGTCATCGTATTCGAACATCGGGAAGTCGATGACCCACAGCGGTGCCCACTTGGCGCCGGTGACGAAACCCTTTTCGTGGCCGATCTTGATGCGTAGCGCACCCAAGGCATCGCTGACGATCTTGGCCTTATCGGCGCCGAAGAAGATCAGGTCACCAGACTGGGCGCCAGTGCGTTCGAGCACGGTACGCAGCGAGGCTTCGGAAAGGTTCTTGACGATCGGCGACTGCAGGCCGTTTTCATTGACCTGGGTAACGTCGTTGACCTTGATGTAGGCGAGGCCCTTGGCGCCGTAGATGCCGACAAACTTGGTGTATTCGTCGATCTCGCCACGGGTGAGGCTGGCGCCGCCCGGGATGCGCATGGCGGCGATGCGGCCGCCTTCGCTGTTGGCGATGCTGGCGAAGACCTTGAAGGCGACATCCTTAAAAGCATCGGCGACATCGACCAGTTCCAGCGTGACGCGCAAATCCGGTTTGTCGGAGCCGAAGCGGCGCATGGCTTCGGCGTAGGTCATGCGCGGGAATTCCGGCAGTTCGACGTCGATGGCTTCCTTGAATACGCGGCGGATCAGTTGTTCCATCAGCGCGGTGATTTCGGCCTCACTCATGAACGAGGTCTCGATATCAACCTGGGTGAATTCCGGCTGGCGGTCAGCGCGCAGGTCTTCGTCGCGGAAGCACTTGGTGATCTGGTAGTAGCGGTCGTAGCCGGCAACCATCAGCAGCTGTTTGAACAGCTGTGGTGACTGCGGCAGGGCGAAGAACTGGCCGGCATGGACGCGCGACGGGACCAGATAGTCGCGGGCGCCTTCCGGGGTCGACTTGGTCAGCATCGGGGTTTCGACGTCGATGAAGCCGTTGTCGTCGAGGAAGCGACGGAAGGCGCGCGCTGTCTTGTAGCGCAGCATCAGGTTGTTCTGCATCTGCGGGCGGCGCAGGTCAATGACGCGATGGGTCAGGCGGACGTTCTCGGAGAGGTTTTCCTCGTCGAGTTGGAACGGCGGCGTGACCGACGGGTTGAGTACCTCAATTTCATGACAGAGGATTTCGATCTCGCCGGAAGCCAGGTTGGCATTGGTCGTGCCGGCCGGACGCGGACGGACCTTGCCGGTGATCTTCAGGCAGAACTCGTTGCGGACGGATTCGGCGATCTTGAAGCTGTCAGCGCGGTCCGGGTCGCAGACGACCTGAGCCAAGCCTTCGCGGTCGCGCAGGTCGATGAAGATGACGCCGCCGTGGTCGCGACGACGGTGGGCCCAGCCGCACAGGGTGACGATCTGGCCGTCGAGGGAAGCGTTGAGTTGTCCGCAGTAATGAGTACGCATGAAAAATCCGTGGGGGTGCTTTTAGGTATTAGTGATGACTCGAGGGTGCGGCGGCGGTGCTACGACCCCCATCGAAATGATGTATTTGAGTGCTTCGTCGACCGACATTTCCAACTCGACGACATCCTTGGCCGGCATCATCAAGAAAAAGCCGGAGGTCGGGTTGGGGGTCGTCGGCACATAGACACTGACATACTGACCATCAAGATGATTCTTGATGTCTCCCCCGGGGGTGCCGGTGAGGAAAGCAATGGTCCAGCTGCCTTCGCGGGGGTATTGCACGAGCAGGGCTTTACGAAATGCGTTGCCGTTGGGGGCGAACAGCGTGTCGGAAACCTGCTTGACGGCCTTGTAAACCGAATTGACAACCGGTATCCGCGAAAGAAGTGCGTTCCACCAACGGACCAGTTTTTCGCCGATAAAATTTGTTGCCAGCAGGCCGGTGAGCAGGATCATGCCCAGCGTCAGCAAAGCGCCGACGCCGGGAATCGAGAACCCGAAAAGATTTTTCGGGTGCATGACCTCCGGCAACAGGTGCAGTGACTGATCTAGCGTGTTGACGATGACCGACAGCACCCAGGCGGTGATGACCAAGGGAACCCAAATCAGGAGCCCCGTAATGAAGTAGCGCTTGATCAGTTGGCTACGCACGAAGAGCAGCTTCCTTCACCGGTCTGACACGGTGGCGGGGTGGCGGGTTTGCTGTTGCCACCTTTGAAGTCGGTGGCGTACCAGCCGCTCCCTTTGAGCTGAAAACCGGCAGCCGAGAGCATCTTGGCATAGGTGTCGCTACCGCAGGCCGGGCAGGTGGACAACGGCGGATCGCTCATCTTTTGCAGATGATCTTTCTGATGACCGCAGTTGTCGCAGCGATATTCGTAGATCGGCATGAGAATCCTCCAAAACCTTCGATTATAAACGAGAGAAACCGATCCGTAGATTGCGTCAGTGGACGCAAATTTCAATAGACGAGCCCGAGATAGCCGTTGGTCAGCGTTTTGCCCCAAAGCAGCGCAATTGCGCCGGCGGCAGCAAGATAGGGGCCGAAAGGAATGGGAACGTTACGGCCCTGACGAGCGGCGACGATGAGGGCGATGCCGATGATGGCTCCCACGACGGAGGAGAGCAGGATGATCGCGGGTAGCATCTGCCATCCAAGCCAGGCACCTAGGGCGGCGAGGAGCTTGAAATCGCCATAGCCCATGCCATCCTTGCCGGTAGCAAGCTTGAATAGCCAGAACACCGACCACAGAACCAGATAGCCACCCATAGAACCAATAACGGCGGATGAAAGGTCGGTGAAAGTGCCTTGCAGATTGAAAACCAGACCCAGCCAGAGCAGTGGCAGCGTGATCGCATCGGGGAGAAGTTGGGTATCGATATCGATGGCGGTCAGCGCTATCAGCGCCCATATCAGCAGCAACGCACCGGTTGCTTGCACGGTTGGACCGAAGTGCCAGACGACGAACGCAGATGCCAGTGCGGTGAACAGTTCAACCAGCGGGTAACGCAGTGAAATCGGTTTGCCGCAAGCGGAGCACTTTCCCTTCAGGATGAGGAAATAGCTGATCAGGGGTATGTTTTCGAGAGCGGTGATGCCGTGTGCGCAGTGAGGACAGCGCGAACGCGGACGTGCAAGTCCCAGCGGCTCGTCTGCGGTCGACGCGGAATTTCCGCAGATATCGGCACATTGCTCACGCCACTCCTGTTCCATGATGCGTGGCAGGCGGTGGATGACAACGTTGAGGAAACTGCCGATGCAGAGACCGACGAGGGCTGTTGCTGTTACCAAAAAGGAAAATTCATTAACCACTAACGACCGAACCCATCTTGAATATCGGGAGGTACATCGCAACGACCATGCCACCAATGAGCGTGCCAAGAACAACCATGATGATAGGTTCCATCAGGCTGGAGAGTGCGTCAACTGTGTCGTCAACTTCTCGCTCGAAGAAGTCGGCAACCTTCGATAGCATCGAATCGAGCGCTCCTGACTCTTCGCCAATTGAAACCATCTGGATGACCATATTGGGGAATACTTCGACGTTCTGCATGGCAGTCGTCAGGCTTGTTCCCGAGGATACTTCGCTTTGAATTTGCCGTGTTGCAACCTTGTACTCGAAGTTGCCGGCAGCGCCACCAACGGAATCAAGTGATTCGACGAGGGGGACGCCCGCCGCAAACATGGTTGCCAGTGTCCGAGTCCAGCGGGCGATCACGGATTTTCTTATTAATTCACCGAATACAGGAACGCGCAACAGCAAGCGATCCATTGCCATTTGTACTTTTTCAGAGCGCTTCCAAGACTCGAAGAAGGCATAAAGGCCACCGCCAATTATTCCGAATATGGCCCACCAATAGGCTACAAAAAAGTCCGATATGGCAATAACAAACAGGGTGGGAGCCGGAAGATCCGCGCCAAAGCTTTTGAAAACGTCCTTGAAGGCGGGAATGACGAAGAGCATGATCACCGATGTGATGATAAAGGCAACAATGAGCACTGCGACTGGATAAAACAGCGCAGATTTTATCTTGCTCTTGATTGCAAGGATTTTCTCCTTGTAGGTTGCCAAACGGTCAAGAAGCGAGTCAAGAATCCCTGCGTGCTCACCAGCACCAACCAAGTTGCAGAACAGGTTGTCGAAATAGAGCGGGAATTTCCGAAAGGCTTTAGAGAGCGAGGTTCCTGTTTCGACGTCGGCCTTGATGTCCAGTAGTAATTTCCCGACGGCCGGGTTGGCATGGCCGCGGCCAACGATGTCGAAGGCTTGTAGCAGAGGGACGCCGGATTTCATCATTGTCGCCAGTTGGCGGGTGAAGAGCGTGATGTCTTTTTCCGTGACTTTGCCACCGCTCTTGAAGCGAACCTTCTTGACCTTGGTGTTGCTGACGCCCTGGCGACGCAGCACAGCCTGAACCACGGATTCACTGGCCGCACGCATTTCGCCGCGGACGGTTTTGCCATCCTTGTTCCGGCCTTCCCAGACGAATGTGATTTCCTTGACTGAACTGGCTTTTGAGCGTGTGGCAGTCGCCATCGTTTGTCCTTATACCGTTAGGCGTTTGTTGTACTGAGTACTTCGTCGAGCGAGGTGACGCCTTGTCTGACTTTGAGCAGGCCGGAGGCGCGGAGGTCCTTGACACCCTCTGCTTTGGCCTGTGCCGCCAGATCGAGTGCCGTGGCGCCGGCCATGATCAGGCGTTGCATGGCCTCGGAGACCGGCATGACCTGGTAAATGCCGACCCGTCCCTTGTAGCCACTGCCTTTGCAGCGTTCGCAGCCTCCCGGACCGTAGAGCGTCCATGAGCCATCGAGTTCTTCGGGTTTGAAACCGGCATCGAGCAAGGCTTGCTCCGGGACAGTCATCGGCTTTTTGCAATTGCAGAGGCGCCGCGCAAGACGCTGGGCAGTGATGAGCAGGATACTGGAGGCGATGTTGAACGTGGGCACCCCCATGTTCATCAGACGGGTCAATGTCTGCGGGGCATCATTGGTATGGAGGGTGGAAAGCACCATGTGACCGGTTTGGGCGGCCTTGATGGCGATTTCTGCGGTTTCCAGATCACGGATTTCGCCCACCATGATGATGTCAGGATCCTGGCGGAGGAAGGCTTTCAGCGCGACCGGAAATGTCAGTCCGGCACGGTCATCAACGTTGACCTGATTGATGCCGGCCAGGTTGATTTCGGCGGGATCCTCCGCGGTCGAGATGTTGACGCCATCCTTGTTGAGGATGTTCAGGCAGGTATAGAGCGACACCGTCTTGCCGGAACCGGTTGGTCCGGTCACCAGTACCATGCCGTAGGGACGGTTGATGGCGTCAAGCAGTGCTGCCTTTTGCTCCGGTTCATATCCGAGGGCTTCGATACCGAGCGTGGCCGAGGTCGGGTCAAGAATACGCAAAACGATCTTTTCACCCTGAAGCGTCGGTAGCGTGCTGACCCGGAAGTCGATGGCCCGACTTTTTGATAGCACCAGCTTCATCCTGCCGTCCTGAGGCACCCGCTTTTCGGCGATGTTCAGACGTGAAATGACCTTGATCCGAGAGGCGATTTTTTCCTTGATTGCCAGCGGTGGCGAGGCAACCTCGCGGAGTATGCCGTCAACACGAAAACGGATGCGATACGACTTCTCGTAAGGTTCGAAGTGAATGTCAGAAGCACCGTCATTGATCGCATCCAGCAACATTTTCTGGATGAACTTGACTACAGGGGCGTCGTCAATTTCCTGCCCAAGCGCCTCGTCTGCCTTTTGCGTGTCGTCCTCGTTAAGGAAGTCGAGGTTGATGTCATCGTTGGTCAGGCTTTTCAGAGTGTCTGCAGCGGACTCTGAAAACTTCGCTACCAGGGGCGCCAGCTTCGGGTGCTCAACGACGATCGGATCGACGGCGAGGCCGGTCTGGAAACGAATTTCATCCAGCGCGCGCAAGTTGGTCGGATCGGCGATGGCGACTGACAGGCGGTTGCCACGCTTGTGCAGCGGGATGACCTTGTGCGTCGCGATCAGCTTGCGGTCGATGGCCTCTGTTGGAATCAGCCCCTCGTCCATGGCGGCGAGGTCGAGCAAGGGATAGCCGAAGGTTTCAGCGACGAAGCGGGCGACGTCGATGGCGCTCGCCTTTTTGCTGGCAATCAGTTGCTCGATCAATGACACCTTGGCACTTGCCGCTTCGGAAGTCAGCAACTCCGCCTCAGGCTCCTTGAGACGACCTGCCTGGACAAGCGCCCGGGCGAGGCCACTGAGAGGAGTGTTTTGAGGGGATGCAGCCATCGATGATAGGGTGAATGCCGTTTAGATCGTCTGATGATGCTACGCAGACGTTGTTTTGTAAAGGCTGGCCGGGCTGGATGCCGCACCTGGCAGGCTAAGGCAGCTTGCCAGCTGCCACCATGCGAGATTTGAGAATGGCAGGGACGATCCAGATCAGTTGATCGTCGAATGTCGGCGTGGGTGTGTGGGCGACAAAGGTGGTATTGGCGTTGGCATTCTCGGCTTCATCACCGCTGGCGCCGGCGATCTGGCTGCCATCGGGAAGCCAAGCACCGCCTGGACGGGCGCCATGGCTGACAATGACCGCAGGCAAGGCGGAGGCCGTATCGTAGCCTGCACCAGCAGCATCCTTGATGGCAGCGTTCCCCTGCGTGTCCAGTGTAAAGGATGCCAAGGCGCCTGCCGGAACCGTCGCGGTGAACAGTGAATGGGCGTAATAGGTAAAGCGTTTGCCCCAGGGGTCGGACTCAGGCAGACCGAGCGTCGCCCAGGGGACGACCCCATGCTGCAAGGTGCAGTTCTCCCGACCAGCATTACTGTCGGTATTGGCCAGGGTACTGAGCGCAGGGCAGGGCAGGCGGCCGTTGGCCAGGGCGAACCCGATCACCGCCTCACGAATGTTCTCCAGTTGGCGTTGCGCTTCCTGAGTTGTCGCGTTTTCGCGTTGCGTGCCAAGACTGAGCATCAGCCCGCTGGCCAGTAGCCCGACAATCACCAGCACCACTGCCAGTTCGACCAGTGAAAAACCCTTGTCTACAAAGTGGGCGCGGCGTATCAGCATGAGTTTAGTAGGCAAGCCGGTCATTGAACGTGGCCGAAGGTGGGGCGTTTTCGAAATCGGGGGTGGGGGTTTTGGCATAACCATCCCGCGAAGCGTGGGTGTTGCGACCTTCGAGATAACTGCGGGTTTCGCGCAGCGAACGGTTCTGCAGGCCGCTGCCGGGATTGATTGCCGTTCCGGATGCCAGTGTGACAGTTCGGTAGCTGCCTTGTCCATTCACGGTCAGAAGCCCGGTTGCTGGGCGAATCCGGTCGCTGATCTGGTAGAAAACAAGGGTATTCCAGGCGTGCGTCTGCCACCAGCTGTTGGTGCCGGTGGGGGGCGCCAGGATTTTGCAGGCATTGCCGAACCATACCGTCGGTACAACCCCTTGGGCGAGTCCGGTTTCCATCGTGGCTTCTAAGGTCTCGGCACGGCTGATCAGTGTTGCCAGCAAGCTGTTCGCCTCGCCCAGCAGGCGGGTCGCCGTCGCTGCCTTGATGGCATCTGAAGGCGCGGCAATGTGGCTCTCAAGTGCCGTGATTGCACCGGTGTCGCCATCGAGTTTGGCCAGAAACTGGCGCGCGGCCGTGTAGGCAGAGGTCGTGCTGTCACTCGTCGCGGTGACCCCACGACGTGCCTGGCGGGCAACGTCGGCACTCTGCTCCTTGGCGACTTCAGCCCAGTACGACACCGCTTGCGTCGGGTCGCGCAGGCTGGCGCCCCCGCTGACGGTGGTGGGAGGTGAACCAATTGCAGTCTGCAATTGCCTGCTGGCGGCTGCAAGCGACTCCGCAGCGACGTTTTCGCCATTGGCAAGCAGCGCACCGCCGAGCGTTGTCAGCTGTGTCGCGGCGGTTTGGGCGCTGCTTGAGATGGCCGAGAGATCGGTGGCGTTGCGGGTGGTGCTAACGGCAGTGTCGATACTGCCAAGCGCGCTGGTCCACAGGGACTGCAAGCCAGGGGCGCCTGTGCTGAGACTGTCGGTCAAGGCGCGCGCTTCCTCCAGAATGGGCAGAAGCTGATTACGCGCCTGATCTATCGTCAGCGTGCTTAAGGTACTCAGTGCCAGCGTGATGCGCTGACTACGGTAAGAGAATTCGCCAGCCGAGATGTTGTAGCGACTGGCAATCGCAATTGCCAGCAGCGTGTTGTTCTGCACCCGAAGCGCTTCGCTGCTGGCCAGAGACTGGCTGACCTTGGTAGCAGAGCCTGGATCCTGTGTGGCTGCCAAGGCGTCAGCGCGCGCAGTGCTCGCCAAGGTTCTTGAGAGACTTAATGCGGCGGTAATCTCTGGATTTGGGGTGCTGCTAAAAGGCAGAAAGGCGTTTCGGAACAGATTGTCCTGCTGCAAAAGCAGGTTGAGGGTGCTTTCCGATGGCGTGTTCGTGGCATTGAGGATGCGCGTGCCCAGCAGAAGGTTTTCCTGCTTGCCAGCCATCACGAACAGGTCCAGTCCGCTATCGGCCAGTGCTTGCTGGAGCGACGCCAATGTGATCAACTTGCCCGGAATCTGCGCCATCACCGCTGCAAAGCCACTACGGAATACCGAGATACTGTCCGTTGCTGTCCGCAACTGGATGTCGAGGGCATCAAAAGCTGTTTGGGTCTCTGTGGCGCGCGTGTTCAGATTGAGTGCCGCAATATACAGGCTATCGAAAAAGGCGCGGGCGTACGCAGCCTGGCTTTGCAGGGTTTGCAGCGCAGTGAGTTGCTCGCCTGCGGTCGACGCGGATTCCAGGCTAATTTTGCTGGCCTTGAGGTCGGCGATCGATCGCTTCAAAACCTCGTCCGGGTTGCCGGGCTGGGTGTTTGGCACCATGCCGAAGAGGCTTTCTGGGGTGCCCTTGAAGTTATCCACAGCCAAAGGTGCCGGCCAGGGGTAGGTCTGGCTGGTATTTTGTGCACTGGTGGCGTGTTGCTCGAGGCAATTGTTTACTTCACGGGCGATGCGTCGCTCGACCGCCGCCATCAACTCGCGCCGGGTGATGGGGGTGATGATGTCGTTGTCGTCGGGCGCGTCGCTGCCGCCGCGATAGAAATAGTCATCGCCGTCAGCGTTGCGCGTGTCGAGCGCGCCGCGTGGTGCGATGATCAGGGCAACGATCTCGTTGCTCGGCTGGCCGGCGGCGACATCGAGGCGCAGACTGGTGGCTGTGTCGCTGTTCAGTGGTGGAGTGCTGCGGTCACCGCCGAACAAGGGCGACAATACATACCGGAAACTGCCGCCATAGCTATCCCCGGATTCCTGGAGGTCGAGCGTTCGCCAGGGCAGGTTGCCGGTGTAGCTGTCGCAGTCGTCACGAGTCAGCAGCGGGGACACGCCATCGCCGATGAGATCCGGGCAGGGAAGCCGTCCAGGTCGATTGGCATCGATGACTGCGTAGGCAATCAGCGCCTCTTTGGCCTTGGCCATCGCCAGGTTGAGCTCCCCTTCGCGGCTGTAGCGGGATGGCTGGAGGTTGCTGCTGCGATAGTAAGCGTAGCTGCCGGTGAGCAGAACGAGCACCAGCAAGAGCCAGAGGGCGGCCCCGCGTTGCCGGCAGCGCGGCGGTGCGCGCTTCATCGGCTGCCGGGCTGAATGACGATGCGTCCGCCTCGCAGCAGGCTTTCCTGTTCGCCGGTCGCCGGGTGGTAGGTGTCGCCGACAGCCATGCGTGGGGCGCCAGCTGCTTCGTTCAATTCGCCATTGATCCAGCGCGTCGCGCGGCCGTTGCTGCGCCGGATTTCGCCGTTGATGGTCAGGCTGCTTTCGCCATTCTGCCCGGAGGGCAGCAGTGTCGGGTTCTGCAGGCGCTGGCGGTCGAGCTGGGCACGCTGCTGGGGTGTGGTGAATAGCCGGCCAATACCGTCAGTACGGGTCTGTGCCAAGACAGTGGGTGTGCCGGCCAGCAGGAGCAGGAATGTCACGATGCCCGCTTTCATGCTCAGCCCCCCTTGCCTTTGGCCTGGCGCAGGGTGATCCACTGCAGATCGCACTCGGCCGTCAGCAGTGCCACTGCTTCGCCGGGCAGCGCATTGCTGACGCCGGGTGCCACGCGGCAGGCACGGATGACGATCATGGCGCGCGCTTCACGCTGCAGGCGGCCGAGAAAGCGCAGCAGATCTTCTTCGTGCAGCAGACGCAACTTGAGTTGCATCGGGCTTGCAAACCAGGCGGATGGTGCGCCGTCGGTTTTGTCGAGCGCACTCTGGGCGCCGAACTCGTAACTCATGCCGGGAATCCGCAACTCCTGTTGCAATGCCCGCAATTGCTCAGTCCACTCCAGGCGCCGCTCATCGCCGGTAATGCCTGCCTGCTGCAGGGTCAAAAAGGCCTGCGTCCGGGATTTGATGTCTTCCTCTTCCGTCCGCACCTGGCGTAAGCGCTGCTCGATCTGCTGGCGTGCCTGTTCCGCAGTCTGCCGCGCCTGCGTTGCCTGACGCAGTTCGCGGTGGCTGTATAGGCCGATGCCTACGGCGAGCGCCAGCATGGCCAGCGCCCAGCCCAGCGGGGCGCGGAGGTGAACGAAATCCTTGCGTTCAAGCTTCATGGCGCATGGTTCCGTAGGATTTCCAGAACGAAGGCGCGTGGCACGGCCGACTCCTGTTCGTTGTCACCGCCGCGCAGGGGTTGGCTGGATTCAAGTTCGATCGGTGCTTTGATGACATTGATTGTCACCGCCGTGTTTTCGCGTAAAAGGGCAAGGAACTGGTCAAAGTCGACCAGAAGCTGACGGGTGGTGCTGCCCGGGGGGGGTACGATGTTGCCGCGGACGGTGGTGATTTCGACCGCCCCCGCCGATGTTCTACCTGCGGTCGACGCGGAATTCGGGCCAATTTTCCAGTCCAGGCCAGTGAGCTCGATGGCCGGTGTGGCGGCCAGTGCCTGGCCGAGATGGCGATAGGCGTCAGCGGGTAAGGTCTGCTGGCTGCGCAGTTGCCGGTAACGATCGGTGAGCGTGCGCAAGCTGTCGTTGTCAACGCCGATCTGCGGGAAGGTGGCGGTAATCTCGCGGTAGCGTGCCGCAAGATCGGCTTCGATGGCTTGTTGTTGAACCGCCTCGTCTCGGAGTTGGCGGGCGTCGTAAAGCTGCTTTGCTGCGAACAGTGAGCCGCCGAGCAAAGTCACCAGGCCGCCCGCCAGAAGGAGGAAGCGCAGCCGAGACAGATCGTAGTCATGGCGATGGGTGCTGCTGGCAAACTGTTGTGAGGGTGGATTCGTCGCCAGCAGGTGCAGGAATAGCGCTTCGCAACGGCAATCTTCTGGCGTGCGTTGGAGCTTCAGCTGACGGGCTGCCTCGGTGTTGTCGAGCAAGGTAAAGTCAAGACGGCCATCGGCCAGACATGCCTTCTCGATCGCGGGTAGCGCGGACGGGGGGGCGACGATGACCACCGGCATACGGTCGTCATGGCCAATGTGGCGCTGGCCGATCAGGTACTGGTGCAGCTTGCCGGATTCGGCGGAAAAACTGCTGGCAATGCCGGCGATGCTGCTGTCTGGCAGCGGTGCCATCCGTGAGAACAGCGCCTTCCCATTGACGACGAAGCTCTCGCGAATCGAGTGGTCCTGCAGGGTCAGCAGCAGACAGCGTTCGTGGGTAACTGCCAGCTTCTTGAGCAGGCGGCCACCGAGTTGCGCGACGCTGTAGATGCCCTTGAGTGGCGCACCGGATTGGGCGAGGCGGCTTAGCCAGGGCTCGAAATGCGTCGGGTCGGTCAGCGCACAGAGCAGCACGCGCTCGTTCTTGCGTTTGGTCTTTTCGAAGCCGAGCGAGGCCGAGGTGGCCAGCGGTGTGCCCAGAAAGTGCTGGCCGATCTTGCGCCTGATCAGCGTCTCGCGGTCCTTGCCCTGCAGGAAAGGAATCGTCTCGATGACGTGGCCTTCCTCGGCGACGTTGGCCAGCAGCGAGAAATGACTGTGGCGGTGACTGGCGACGTAGCTGGCGAAGGCACTGCGGCCGTGATCGTCATTGTCGAACACGCCCTCCTGCGTCAGCTTGCCGGCCTGCCAGACGAAGGCGCTGAGGCGATGGGTATTGAGATAGAGCAGGCGCCGGCTGATCATGTCTTGATCTTGCTGATGACGTCGTAGATCGGCCCAATGACCGATAGCATGATCCAGCCGAGCAAGGCGCCCATGAACAGCGTCAACATCGGTTCGATCAGTGACTGTGCCTTGCCCACCGATTCCTTGACGTCACGACTGTAGAAGTAGCTGACGTTGAGCAGGGCTCGGTCGAGGGCGCCGGTGTTTTCGCCGACACGTAACATGCGCACGACCAGTGGCGGAAAAAGCCCGGTTTCCTGAAAGGCGCCGGCGACGTTGCGGCCTTCACGGATCGACTGTTCGACGCGCTGCAGGCCGCTGCGGATGACCCGGTTGCCAACAATGTGCTGGGTTGTGCGGATGGACTCCAGCACCGGAATTCCGGCTGCGTAGAGCATGGCGAAGGTGCTGGCGAAGCGTGAGAGGATGATTTTCTTCAGGATGGGGCCAACCACCGGAACCTGCAGTTTCAGGCCATCGAAGCGGTGCCGGGCCAAGGGGTTGCTTTGTAACGTTAACTGCACCACGACGGCGGTTAGTACCGGAATGAGCAGCAGGATGTACCAATAAGCCACCAGGGTGTCAGACACGAAAAACAGCAATTGCGTGTGCGGCGGCAGGGCCTGGCCCATGTTGCGGACGAAGAGCTTGAGCTGCGGCACCATGTAGATCATCAGGAACACCGTTGCCGCCGAGACTACGGTGGCAACGAAAGCCGGATACATCAGGAGCTTCTTGGTATGAGAGGCCAGCTCATCTTCCCATTTCAGCGATTCGCTCAGCCCGGCAAGCACCTCCGGCAGATTGCCGCTCGACTCGCCAGCTTTGATCAGGTTAACGAACACCTGGCTGAATACTTCGGGGTGGCTGGCCAATGCCTGCGAAAAGGTCTGGCCGCCTTCGATGCCCTCGATGAGGCCGGCCATCACTTCACGAAAACGCGGGTGCTCCAGCGAGTCGCGCAGATCGACCAGACCTTCGAGAACCGGAACGCCTGCCCGTGTCAGTTGTTCGAGGTGAAAACAGAAATTGATCAGTTCCGGGCGCGGGATTTTCTGGGCACCGAACAGCTTCCGTTGCTGCACGGGCTGGCCAGTGACGAGATCGAGCTCCATGCGCTTCAGGCGCATTTCCAGGTCGACCAGGTTCAGGGCATCGAGGCGGCCGTAAGTCATTCGCCCCTCAGCACTCACAGCCTTGTAGTCGAAAAGCATGGCTACATCCGGTCGGTGAGATCGACGACGCGGGAGAGTTCCTCCAGCGACGTGATGCCGCTCATCACCCGCCGCAAGCCGTCGTCGGCCAGCGTCGTGAAGCCTTGCAGCAGGGCGCGGTTGCGGATTTCGTGAGTCGTTGCGCGGCGGGCAATGAGTTCATCGATGCCGTTGTCGATGCGCAGCAGTTCCATGATCGCCAGGCGGCCGCGATAGCCCTGGAAATCGCACATCTCGCAGCCGGCGGCGCGGTACAGAATGGGGCGCTGCTCGCCGGCGGCATGGTCGCCGAGCAGGCGGATCTCATGGGCTTCTGCGTGGTACGGTGACTTGCAGTGTTCGCACAGGCGGCGGATCAGGCGTTGGGCGATGATGCCGATGATGTTGCCGGTCATGATGTCGGGCAACACGCCGATATCGAGCAGCCGCGGGACAGCGCCGATCGCCGAGTTGGTGTGCAGGGTCGAATACACCTGATGGCCGGTCATCGCCGCGCGGAAGGCCATTTCGGCGGTTTCCGTGTCGCGGATTTCGCCGACGAGGATGACGTCCGGGTCCTGGCGCATCATCGAGCGGATGCCATTGGCAAAATCGAGCTTGGCTGCCTCCGCCACCGAGGTCTGACGGACCAGCGCCATCGGGTATTCGACAGGGTCTTCGAGGGTCATGATGTGAATGCCCTCGTTGTTGATGTGATTCAACACCGAATACAGCGTTGTCGTCTTGCCGCTGCCAGTCGGGCCGGTCATCAGGATGATGCCCTCCGGCCGCGAAATCATCAGTTTGAGCTGGTGCAGGTGCTCTTCGGCCAAGCCCAGGTTTTCCAGCGGAACGATGCCCTTCTGCCGGTCGAGAATGCGCAGAACGATGTTTTCTCCGTGGATGGTCGGCTGGCTGGCGACGCGGAAATCGATGGGTCGCCCCGAGACCGTCAGGCTGATGCGACCGTCCTGCGGGGCGCGCATCTCGGCGATGTTCATCCCCGACAGCACCTTGATGCGCACCGTCATCGCCGGCCAGTAGGATTTGTGCAGGGCGCGGATCTGCCGCAGCATGCCGTCGATCCGGTAGCGGATGCGCAGAAAGTTGGCCTCAGGCTCGAAATGGATGTCGGAGGCTTCGTGCTTGACGGCGTCGGTGAGGATCGAATCAATCAGCCGGACGACCGGCTGACTGTACTCGTCATCCGTTGCGGACAGGCTCTTCCAGTCGATTTCGCCGGTTTCGATTTCGTGCAGGATACCGTCGATCGACAGCTCGTAGCCGTAATACTGGTCGATGGCGCTGTCGATTTCCGACTCGCCGGCGAACAGCGTTTCGATTTCAGTGCCTTCTTCGAGCAGCGCACGGACGCGGTCGAGGCCGACGATGTCATTAACGTCGGAGATCGCCAGCGTCAGCCGGTGGTTCGGTTCATCGTAGTCGAGCGGCAGCAGGTGATAGCGCATCGCCAGATCACGCGGCACCCGCTTCAGCGCCTGCGGATCGACCACCGCATGGCCGAGGTCGATGCTCTGCTTGCCAAGACTTTCGGACAGCGCCTGACGCAGCGTGGCCTCGGTAACGAAGCCCAGCGAGACCAGCAATTTGCCGATTGGCTGATTCTGCTTCATCTGTTCGAGCAGCGCGATCCGCAGTTGGTCTTCCGACAGGATGCCTTCGGAAATCAGGATCTGCCCGAGCGGGCGCCGTTGCAGGACGGAGGTGCTCATCGTGGCTGGCCTGCGCTTACGGGCTCGTCGCCTGCAACTCGCCGAGGCGCTTGCGGACCTGCTCACGGTCAAAGGCGGCGGGGCGTTTCTCGGCCGCCTCAAGTGCCAGTCTATAGTGCTGGCCAGCCAGTCGGGGCTGGCGTACCTGATCGAGGCTGACCGCGAGGTTGAACAGGTAATCCGGATTGTCGCCGTCGGCGGCAACCGCGTTGAAATAAGCCTGCTGCGCTTCCGGCCAGCGGCGCTGGCGGGCGTACAGGTTGCCGAGGGCGAAGTTGAGCGGCGCCGATTCCGGTTGGGCGCCGAGCAAGCCCTTCAGCCGGCTTTCCGTGGTGTTCGGGTCGCTTGTAGCCGGCGCGCCACCAAGCACCGCGGCTTGAGCGGCCGCGTCATTGGGGTTGGCGACCAGGGCGCGTTGCTGCAACTGCTCTGCGTCGGCGCTGCGCCCCTGGCGGTGGGCGATGGCGGCCAGCGCCAGCAACGCATCGGTGTTGTTCGGGTCTCGCCGCAGGCTTTGTTCGTAGTCGGCGCGGGCCTGGTCGAGTTCGCCGCGCTGCAGGCCGGCGTGGCCGCGCAGCAGGGCGCTGTCCGCTTCCGGCGGGGTCTTTGAGAGGCGGATCGCCGGTGTGGCGTTGTCTTCCGGCGTGCCGCGAGGTGCTCGTGGCGGGCTGGCAAATGTCGGGGGCGCAGAAAAGCCAGCCTCCGGTGCTCCTGCGGTCGACGCGGAATTTGCGCCAAAAACGGGAGCCGGCGCGACTGGCAAAGCGGGCAGCAAGGCGCCCGAGGGCGGTGGGGCGAATTGGGGTGCCGGCGGAGTCGGCGTCGGTGCCGTTTGAGCGGCCCCCGAAGTGCCTGCTGCGGCGACCGGTGTCGAGGAAACGGCGAGCGAGCCGCGGTTCATCGCATTCAATTCGTAAAACACATAACCGCCGATGCCGACCGCAGCGATGCCCAGTGTGCCCAAGGCCAGCCACAGGGGTCTGCGGCTGTTCTGAACCGGAGGCTGCTTGACGGCGAAGGCATTGCGCACCGACTCACGCTCGCGATGCTCCTCTGGCTTCTCGTGCCGGGTGGTCGGCGGTACGGTCGTGGCGGGTGGCGCCGGTCGGGCGGGTGGCGGATCCAGCAGGCGCACATCGGCAAGATCGGCTTCCAGCGATTCGAGGTGGCTCGCCAGGTCGGGAAGTGGCTTGTTGGCGGTTCGTGGTGCCTCACTACCCAGCGGCTCCAGGCTGAGCCCGCTGTCTACCGATCCCTGCGGTCGCCCGGCGACCTGCCTTGCGGCATCCTGCTTGCTCGATTCAGCCCGCTTCAGGGCGTCCATTAACAGGCTCATGCAGTGTTCTCAGCGGCCAGGATCGACCATGAACGGGCGGGCTTCGCTCGGGGCGGTGAAAAAATTGCCGTCCGGCAGGTAGCCGCGCATATTAGCGTAATCGCCATCGAGACTGGCGTCGCGGATGACGACCGGACGCAGGAAAATGACCAGTTCGGTTTTCTGGGCAAGGTTGTTGCGACTATTGACCAGTTCGCCGGCAATCGGAATCTGCCCGGCAATCGGAATGCGCTGGTTCTGATAGTTGATGCGGTCTTCCATTAAGCCGCCAAGAATGGCCATGTTGCCGCTCGGGACGCGCATTACCGACTCGATTTCACGGGTCCGGATCTGTGGCACGAGGTTGGCGATGGTCAGGTCAGGGTTCGGGTCGCGAACCATCGCGGCAACACTGGTGATGCTCGGACGGACATTGAGTGTAATCAGATCCTCGCCACTGATTTGCGGCGTGACGCTCAACACCAAGCCGACACTGACCGTCTGCGGCGTGGTGGTAAAGGCCTTGGGCGGTGTCACACCTGCCACCGTGGTGGCGCCAATCTCAGACTTGACGTTGAAATAAACGATGTTTTCCACGACCTTGAGCAGTGCCGTCTGGTTGTTGAGCACCGACAGTCTGGGGCTGGACAGCACCTTGGTGGTGCCAAAGGTTTCCAGGAGGTTGATCAGGGCGCTGGGGTTGTCGGCCTTGTCGTAGCTGAGATTCGCGGCGCCGTTGAGTTGCCGGCCAAGAATCTTGACGACACCGCCACTGCTCAGTTGTGTCCAGTCGATGCCCTGTTCGTAGCCATCCTTCAAGGCAACCTCGACGATGGTGGCTTCGATCAGTACCTGGCGTTTGGCGGAGTTGACCACACGGTCGAGGAATTCCTGGATGCGGTCGTGCTGGCGTTGTGTGGCGCGAACAGTGACGACACCGCTTTCGGCATTCATGATGACCGAGGCGGCTTCCCGGAAGGTGCTGCGCCGCACGATGGCGTTGCCGACCGCCTGGCTGCTTGAGCCAGGTGCCGGGTTGGCCTGCAGCGCATTGGCCACCGATTGCGCGGCGCGCGCGCCGGTGCCCTGCGGCAGAGCCGCGGCACCGGTGGCTGTCTGGGCGCTGGTTTGTTCGACGACGGTCTCGCTTGAGCCTTCGGGAAGGATTTTGTCGGTCTCGCGCAGAATGTCCTTGATGTTCTTTTCCAGCGAATCCCAGAACTGATTGCGTGAGGTGTTCTCGATGCGGGTGTTGGAGACGTTGCCGCCGCCAGTGGTGGCGGGGGCGGCCGTGCCGCCTCCTGAGCCTGGCGTGGCGGAACTGGTGGCAATCTGGGTGTTGGTAGAGACCGTGCCTGTCACATTGCGTGCCATGTTCACGTAATCCACCTTGTAATGCTTGAGGAAAGGTGAATCCGGCATGACGGCGAGGTTCGGGCCGTCCAGTTCGTGCCGCATGTCGACCTGCTTGGCGATGCGGGTCAGCAGCTGTGGCAGGGTCTGGTCGATGGCGTTGAGCGTAACGTTGCCAGTGATGCCCGGATGGATGTCGACATTGACCTTGGCGTCCCGGGCGAGGGCAAACAGCAGGTCGCGCACCGGAACATTATTCACCACGACACTGTAGGTTTCTGCCTTGGGCGCCGGTTTGGGTTTGGGCAGCGCCAGCGTCTGCTGGACCGGTGCCGGGATGCTGCCAGTCGTTGGCTTGGACGCGGTCTCGGCGTTGATGTGGCCCTTCAATGGCTCGCGCGGCGTCGGCGCGGCGCAGGCGCCCAGCAGCAGGGTCAGGGTGATGGCGCAGAGAGAGCCGATTCTCATCGGGAAGGCCTTGTGGTTGCAGTCAGAACGTGGATACCTGAATTTTGATGGTAGCACGTGAATTTATTCCTTGTCTTAGCCAGAGCTGACGCGCTAATGCAGGCGAACGACCTGGCGCGGGAAGGGCTGGGCGGCCTTGATCGACTTCGGCATTGCCAGCATCGCGCTGACTGCCGCCACACGCGTTGGAAATTCGCCGTAGATAATGCCGACGCGGTCGCGACCGGAGAGTGCGGAGCGATAAACGCGGATCAGCGTCGGGTCGAGTGCCTGGGTGGTGCGAGCGAGGAATCCTTCGATTTGGCCAGTCTGTTCCGCGTCGATGGCCAGCAACTGGATGAAATAATGGGTACGCGGGGCTTCCGCAATCCAGGCATCGAACTGCTGCAGGTGCTGGCGCGTCAGTGTCCCGAAGCGGATTCGGTGGCTGGCATCCTGAAGCGGTTGTGCAGCAGGGGCAACCGCGGGTGACGGATTGTCGGCGGCTTTGGCGACCGGTGTGGCCGTCGCAGCTGCCGGAAGGGGGGGTATGACGGAAACGCGATCGCGCGGTGGTAGCAACAGCCAGATGCCACCGACGACGAGAGCAATACTCGCTGCGCCCGCGGCGCCCCAGGCGAAAGCCAGCAGCGCCGTGCGTGGTCTGGTCGCTACTGCGGTCAACGGTGAAAAATGCGCATCCCGGACAGCAATGTCGACTTCGGCAAGGTCGATACGATGGCTGTTCTGGGCAAACGCCGCCAGCAGCGCCTTGTCGGCAAGAATGTTGATCCGCCGCGACAGTCCTTCCGAGATGCGGGCGATTTTTTCGATGGCAACCGGGGTGAAGGGCGTAGGGCCCCGATAGCCCGCGGCGCGCAGGCGAAAGTCCAGATAAGCGGTGACGTCATCCGGGGTCAGGGGCGTCAGGTTGAAATGCTGGGTGATGCGCTCTCGCAACTGCCGCATGTCCTTGGCGGCCAATCTTTCGTCCAGTTCCGGCTGGGCAAACAGGGCAATCTGCAGGAGTTTGGCGGCCTTGGTTTCCAGATTCGACAGCAGGCGGATTTCTTCCAGCGACTCGGCGGGCATTGCGTGTGCCTCGTCGATCAGCAGCACCACGCGTTGTCCTCGCGCATGGCGCGCGATCAGCGCCTCCTGAAGGGCGCGGGTCAGCGAGTGGGTGGCTTTGCCATCTGTGGGAACGCCCAGTTCGTCGGCAATGGCGCCGAGGATCTCGCGGCGCGACAGCGAGGGATTGGCGAGATAAAGCGTCTCGACCTCATCCGGCAGGCGCTCAAGCAGCATGCGGCAGAGCATGGTCTTGCCGCTGCCGACTTCGCCGGTCACTTTGACGATGCCCTCGTCCTGCGTGATCGCATAGATCAGCGCATCGAGCGTCGGCCCGCGCTGGGCGCCGGCATAGAAAAAATCGGTGTGCGGGGTGATCCGGAAGGCCGGTTCGCGCAGGCCGAAATGTTCGAGGTAAAGACTCATCGCCGGTGCCAGCTTTCCATTCGGTTGTACAAGGTCGTGCGATTGATGCCGAGGCGGCGGGCTGCCTGACTCATCCGCCCTCCACTCAGTTCGATAGCAGCTTCTATGTAGCCGCGCTCCCATAGTGCCAGGGTGGTGTCCAGATTGATCTCGCCGCCGTCTTCGAGGTGCTTGCGTGCCAAGGCGCGGATCTGTTCGAGGTCGGTTAGCGCCAGCCCGCTGGCTGGTGTCGGCTCGCCAATCGGGAAATCGGTAACGTCGAACTCATCGCTCAGTTGCGCCAGGGTGATCGCCTCGCCGGCATGGCGTGCAGTAAGCCGGATGACGATATTGCGGAGTTCCCGGACATTGCCTGGGAAGCCGTAAGCTAGCCAGGCGGCTTCGGCTTCCGGTGTCAGACGGAAAGGTGCGACACCCGTCTGCTTGGCATAGCGCTGACGGAAGTGGTCCAGTAACAGACAGCGATCCTCGCCAGTGTCACGGACCGGAGGTACGGCGACGGTAAAAACGGATAGGCGGTGATAGAGATCCGCGCGAAAGCGCCCCAGCCTGACTTCCTGACGCAGATCACGGTTGGTGGCGGCGAGGATGCGTGCTTGGGAACGCCGGGTTTGAGTTTCGCCGACTCGCTGAAACTCACCGTTTTCCAGAACCCGGAGTAATTTGGGCTGTAGTTCGAGCGGGAGTTCGCCGATCTCGTCGAGGAAGAGCGTGCCGCCGTCGGCATCCTCGAAATAGCCGGCCTTGGCATTTACCGCGCCGGTGAATGCACCACGGGCGTAGCCGAACAGGGTTGGCTCGAGCAATGTGGGCGAGATCGCAGCGCAGTTGAGCGCGAGGAATGGGGCATCACGGCGCCTGGTTTGATGGTGCAGGTGGGCGCTGGCGACGATGTCCTTGCCTGTGCCGGATTCGCCTTCGATCAGTACCGGAAACGAGAGGTCGGCATACTGAGCTAGTTGCAGCTTCAGGCGCTGCATGGGCGGGCTGTCTCCGAGCAGACCGTCCGGAAGCATGGTTTCACTCGGCGTTGCGAAATTAAGCGCCTGATCAAAGAGGGCAGCCAATTTGCCTGGGTCGCATGGCTTGCTGACAAATTCGACAGCGCCAAGGGTACGGGCGTGGCGGGCATTTTCCTCGTCGCTCTGACCGGAAAGAACAATGATGCGAATGCCCGGCGCGTGGGAGAGGAGGTCGCCGATCAGTGCAAAGCCCTCGTCTGGCCGGTGCGGAACAGGCGGCAGACCAAGGTCGACCAGGGCCAGTGCAGGCGCCTGGCGTAACTGCTGCAGCAAGGCGATGGCCTGCGGACGTGTCGGGCTGGTCAGGACGTCGAAACGTGCCGAAAAGGCGAAGCTCAGCGTTTCGCAGATCAGCGGGTCGTCATCGACAATCAGTAGCAGCGGTTTCGCAACAGGCAATTTTTCACATTCCAAATGAAAAAATTTCCCGGATTATAGTCCCCGGGCGGCCGTCGACCATTCGCCGTCTCTGATAAAATCGCGGTGTTTTTTGCCTCGGAAAGCCATTTTTGTCCAGCGATATCCTGGTCGACATCGAAGACCTGCACTTCAACTATGACGGGCGTCCCGTCCTGCAGGGGATCAACATGAAGATCCCCCGCGGGAAGGTGGTTGCCATCATGGGCGGGTCCGGTTGCGGCAAAACGACGCTGCTGCGCTGCATCGGCGGCCAGTTGCGGCCAACCGGCGGTCGGGTGCGTCTGGAGAAGCATCAGGTTTGCGAAATGAGCGAAAGCGAGTTATATCGCTTGCGCCGCAAGATGGGTATGCTCTTTCAGTTCGGGGCGCTGTTCACCGATATGAATGTCTTCGAGAATGTCGCCTTTCCCATCCGCGAGCACACCGATCTCGGCGATGAGATGATCCGCGATCTGGTTCTGATGAAGCTGGAGGCGGTTGGGCTTCGGGGCGCGCATCGGCTGATGCCGGCAGAGCTCTCGGGCGGCATGGCACGACGAGTTGCTTTGGCGCGCGCGGTGGCGCTCGATCCGATGCTGGTGATGTACGACGAACCCTTTACTGGTCTTGATCCGATCGCCTTGGGCGTCATCGGTCAGTTGATCCGCAAGCAGAACGATGCCCTGGGCGCGACCTCGATCATGGTGACCCACGATATTCATGAATCGCTGCTGATCGTCGATTACATCTATTTCATGAACGGCGGCCGCGTCGTGGCGGAAGGGACACCGGACGAGATTCGTGCTTCCAAGGATCCGCTTGTCCATCAGTTTGTTTATGCCGAGGCCGACGGACCGGTCCGTTTCGATTATCCGGCGCCGCCGCCGGCGGTTGAATTCCTGAATCGAGGGGCGCATGCCTGACCCGCTGTCGCCCTTCCGCAAGCTCGGGCACGCAACCGTCGAGCGCATCTGGCGCCTCGGCTTTGCTGCGCGCTTCCTGTTTGCCATCCTGATGCACTCCGGTTCGTCCTTCCGCCGTCTGCATCTGACGCTGCGGGAAATCTATTTTTCCGGTGTGCTGTCGCTGCTGATCATTCTTGTCTCGGGGCTGTTTGTTGGCCTGGTGCTCGGCTTGCAGGGCTACGAAACCCTGCAGCGTTACGGCTCGACCGAGGCATTGGGCATTCTCGTCGCTCTCTCCCTGACGCGCGAACTCGGGCCGGTTGTTGCCGGCTTGCTCTTTGCGTCTCGGGCCGGCTCTTCTGTGACGGCTGAGATCGGCCTGATGAAGGCCACCGAACAACTCAAGGCGATGGACATGATGGCAGTGAATCCGATCGCTCGCGTCGTTGCCCCCCGTTTTTGGGGCGGGGTCATCTCGATGCCACTGCTGGCAGCCATGTTTTCGGCGATGGGGGTGCTGGGCGGTTGGCTGATCGGTGTCGTCTTCATCGGCGTCGATGATGGTGCGTTCTGGTCGCAAATGCAGGCGGGTGTCGATTTCCGCTACGACATCTGGAACGGCATCATCAAGAGTATCGTTTTTGGCTTTGCCGTATCGCTGATTGCCGTATTCGAAGGTTTTGATTCGGTGCCGACTGCCGAAGGCGTTTCGCGGGCGATCACCCGCACGGTTGTCACCTCAGCCATGGCCATTCTGGCCCTGGATTTCATTCTGACCTCGTTCATGTTCCGGGGAACATCATGAACCGTTCCATCATCGACCTCTGGGTCGGCTTTTTCGTGGCCCTCGGCATTGCCGCCGTGCTCTTCCTGGCGCTGAAGGTCGGCAACCTTTCCTCCGGACATTTGTCGGAAACCTATGTGTTGCAAGCCAAGTTCGACAACATCGGCGGTCTCAAGGCGCGTGGGCCGGTCAAAAGTGCCGGTGTGCTCGTCGGTCGTATTGCCGATATCCGTTTCGATCCGCAGACCTACGAGGCTGTGGTGACGATGAATGTCGATGGCCGCTATCGTTTCCCGAAGGACACGTTTGCGTCGATCTATACGGCAGGCTTGCTTGGTGAGCAATATGTCGGCTTCGATGTCGGTGGCGATGAGAAAATGCTCCAGCCGGGTGATACGATTGCCAAAACCCAATCGGCCGTGGTTCTCGAAAAGCTGATCAGTCAGTTCCTGTTCAGCAAGGCTGCAGATGGACAGGACAGTAAATGACACGCCCCTTCAGATCGCTTTTTTCAGGAATTTCCCGGCGCGCCCTGCCGCTGGTTGGTGCTTGCCTTTTGATGACAGCGGCGCAGGCCAACGACAATCCGCACGACCCCTATGAGGGTTTCAACCGGGCGATGTATGCCGTTCATGAGGGACTGGACAAGGTGATCGTCAAGCCGGTGGCCCAGGTTTACGACGCTGCAGTCCCGCTGCCGGCCAAGGCGGGCGTCGGTAATTTCTTCGACAACATCCTTGATGTTCGCAATGCGCTTAACAGCCTGCTGCAGGGCAAGCCGGGCGATGCCGCTTCCGATGTCAGCCGTCTGCTGGTTAACTCGACCATTGGTATTTTTGGCCTGTTCGATGTGGCGAGTGAATTGGGCCTTGAGCGCCATGAGGAGGACTTTGGTCAGACGATGGCGGTCTGGGGCTATCGCGACAGCGCCTATCTCTTCTGGCCGTTGATCGGGCCGCGGACGGTGCGCGATACGGGCGGCTGGCTGGTCGATATCAATACCGACCCGACCTGGGGAACGACCCGGAAATCGGTCGCGGTGCGCAATTCCTTGCTGGCCGTACGACTCGTCGATGTCCGCGCCAGCCTGTTGCCGGCCGACAAGGTGGTCGAAGAGGCGGCGCTGGATAAATATGCTTACGTGCGCGATGCTTACCTGCAGCGTCGTCGCAACCAGATTTATGATGGCCGCCCGCCGCGGCTGGATGATTGATTTGCCCCGGAAGAAAAGATGAAAAAGCTGTTAGCCCTGTTTCTGGCCATGTTCGTGACGGCTACTGTGTTTGCCGAGGAGGTGCCGGATGTCCTCGTCCAGCGCGTAACCGAGGAAGTGCTCGACATTGTGCGCAAGGATAAGGACATCCAGAACGGCCACACGCAGAAGGTCATGGAATTGGTCGACAAGAAAGTGTTGCCGAATTTCAACTTTACGCGGATGACGGCGCTGGCCTTGGGCAAGGAGTGGCGCAAAGCATCGCCGCAACAGCAGCAGCAACTGACGGCCGAGTTCCGTACGCTGCTGGTGCGTACCTATTCAAATGCATTGACCAGCTACAAGAACCAGAAAATCGTCTACAAGCCCTTCAAGATGGCGCCAGCTGATACCGATGTGCTGGTTCGCACCGAGGTTCAACAGCCGGGAAGCAAGCCGGTGCAACTCGACTACAGCCTGGAAAAGGTGGATGGCAGCTGGAAAGTTTACGACGTGGTTGTCGCCGGCATCAGCCTGGTGACCAATTATCGCGACCAGTTCAATCAGGAAGTCCGCAATGGTGGCATCGACGGCCTGATCGCCGCCATCGCCGCCAAGAACAAGTCGCTCGAAAGCGGCGCGAAGGCCGACAAGAAATGATCGTCAGCGAGGCTGGGCGCCTCGTCATTACCGTACCGATGGTCATGGACAACGCCCGCGGCCTGCTTGATGCCGGCCGCCGGTTGTTGCAGCCGGGCGAGCAGGTTTTCGATTTCTCCCGGATCGCTGTTGCCGACTCGTCTGCTGTGGCGGTGATGCTGGGCTGGTTGCGAGCAGCAGATCAGTCACGGTCAACTCTGACTTTTGCCGAAATTCCATCTGGGGTGCGTTCGCTCGCCGAGTTGTACGGCGTGACCGACCTGCTGCCGCTCGTCTGAGCGGCTTTCTGTCATGACCCCTGCTGTTGCCATTGTCGATGTCGTAAAGCATTTTGGTACGCTGAAAGCGCTCGATGGCGTTTCGCTGAGTATCGAACAGGGCGAGTTTTTCGGACTGCTCGGTCAGAACGGCGCTGGCAAGACGACGCTAATTTCCTCGCTCGCCGGGCTGGTGCGTCCGGATGCCGGACGTCTCAGCGTGCTCGGCTACGACGTTATCCGCGATTTTCGTGACGCCCGGCGGCGCCTGGGGGTTGTGCCGCAGGAGCTGGTTTTCGATCCCTTTTTCAATGTCCGCGAGACTCTGCAGATTCAGTCCGGCTACTTCGGCATCCGCAAGAACGACGACTGGATCGACGAAATCCTGCATCACCTCGATCTGACGGGCAAAGCGAGCGTCAATATGCGTCGGCTATCTGGCGGCATGAAGCGTCGCGTGCTGGTGGCGCAAGCGCTGGTGCACAAACCGCCGGTGATCGTGCTCGACGAACCGACGGCCGGCGTCGATGTCGAGCTGCGTCAGGGCCTGTGGCAATTTGTCCGCCGGCTGAATGCCGAAGGCCACACCATCATCCTCACCACGCATTACCTGGAAGAAGCCGAGAATCTCTGCGGCCGTATTGCGCTGATGAAGCAGGGGCGGATTCTGGCGCTCGATACCACTGCCAACCTGATGGCCGCCCACCCCGGGGGCACGCTGGAAGATGTTTTTGTCCGGACGATGCAGCAATGACCGGCTTCTGGACGCTGTTCTACAAGGAGTTCCTGCGTTTCTGGAAGGTGGCCTTCCAGACAGTCGCGGCGCCGGTGCTGACGGCGCTGCTCTATCTGCTGATTTTCGGCCACGTTCTCGACGACCACGTGCGAGTGCATGGCGTGCAGTACACCAGCTTCCTGATCCCGGGACTGGTGATGATGCAGGTGCTGCAAAATGCCTTTGCCAATTCCTCGTCAAGCCTGATTCAGGCCAAGATCACCGGTTCCATCGTCTTCGTGCTGCTGCCGCCAATTCCTTACAGTGCCTTCTTTGTTGCTTACGTACTGGCTGCCGTCGTGCGCGGTTTGATGGTCGGTGTCGGCGTCCTGCTGGCTACAGTCTGGTTTGCCGAGATCACGGTGGTCTCGCCGCTGTGGATTCTGGTCTTTTCGATCACGGGCGGCGCGATGTTCGGGGCGCTCGGCATGATTGCCGGGATCTGGGCTGAAAAGTTCGACCAGCTGGCCGCCTTCCAGAATTTCCTGATCATGCCGCTGACCATGTTGTCCGGTGTTTTCTACTCGATTTACACCTTGCCTACATTCTGGCAGGGCGTCTCGCATTACAATCCTGTTTTTTACATGATCGACGGCTTCCGCTACGGCTTTTTTGGCGTTTCCGACGTGCCGCCACAATCCAGTCTGCTCGTCGTTGCCGCCTGCTTTGCCGTGGTCTCATTGCTGACACTGCAACTGCTCAAGTCCGGCTGGAAGCTCAGAGCCTGAACCCCAATGCATCCTGAACACATCAAACAACTCATCCTTGCCGGCATGACCTGTGATTTCCTCGAACTCGATGGCGACGGCCAGCACTTCGAGGCCATCGTCGTCAGTTGCGAGTTCGAAGGCAAGAGCCGCGTCCAGCGCCAGCAGCGTGTCTATCAGACGCTCAAGGAGAAGCTCGCCACCGGCGAACTGCACGCCTTGTCCTTCAAGACCTTTACCCCTGCCGAATGGAGTGCGCAACGTGGATAAGCTGTCGATTCAAGGGGGTGTTGTCCTCTCAGGTGAAGTGGCGATGTCCGGCGCCAAGAATGCCGCGCTGCCCATCCTCTGCGCCTCGCTGCTCAGCGAACAGCCGCTGGAACTCGCCAATGTGCCGCACCTAAATGACATCTCCACCATGCTGCGCCTGCTCGGCGACATGGGCGTCGGTGTCATCATGGAAGGGGCCGATGGTCTGGTGCTCAACGGCGCCGGCCTCAACAACCCGGTCGCCTCCTACGACATGGTCAAGACCATGCGCGCGTCCATTCTCGTCCTTGGTCCGCTGGTTGCCCGTTGCGGCGAAGCGCGGGTGTCGCTGCCCGGCGGCTGCGCCATTGGCGCCCGCCCCGTTGACCAGCACATCAAGGGCCTGCAGGCCATGGGTGCCGAGATCAAGGTCGAGCAGGGCTATGTGCATGCCAAGGCGACCCGCCTCAAGGGCGCGCGCATCTGCACCGACATGGTTACCGTCACCGGGACTGAGAACCTGATGATGGCGGCCTGTCTGGCCGAGGGCGAAACGATCATCGAAAACGCCGCCCGCGAACCGGAGGTGGTCGATCTGGCCAACTGCCTGATCAGCATGGGCGCGCAGATTTCCGGTGCCGGCACCGACGTCATCCGTATCCGAGGCGTCGAGAAACTGCACGGCGCGCATCATCCGATCATGCCCGACCGCATCGAAACCGGCACCTACCTTTGTGCGGCTGCGGCCACCGGGGGCGATATCCGCCTGCTCAAGACCTCGGCAGCCTATCTCGATACCGTCGTCGACAAGCTGATGGACGCCGGTTGCGAAATCACCGTCGAGCGCGATGCGATTCGCCTGCAGGCGCCCAAGCGCCTCAAGGCAGTCAGCCTGCGCACGGCACCGTATCCTGCCTTCCCGACCGACATGCAGGCGCAGTTCATGGCCATCAACTGTGTGGCCGACGGGGTCGCGACCATCCGCGAAACCATCTTCGAAAATCGCTTCATGCACGTCAACGAGCTGATGCGTCTCGGTGCCAACATCCAGATCGAAGGCAACAATGCCATCGTCCGCGGCGTCGATCACCTGGAAGGCGCAACCGTGATGGCGACTGACCTGCGTGCCTCGGCCTCGCTGGTCATCGCCGGCCTGGTCGCCGAAGGCGAAACCGTGATCGACCGTATTTATCATCTTGACCGCGGCTACGAGCGGATCGAAGAAAAGCTGGCCAAACTCGGCGCGAGCGTCCGGCGCGTTCGCTAAGTCGAAAACGAGTTGCTCCGGGGGCTTCGGCCCCCGTTTGCCGTCAACCAGCGGGATTTCCTGTGAGGCGCGGTCAACGCGGAAAAGTGCCGAAAATCGATGGTTTTTCCGCGTGATGCAATCACGGCAATAGCTTTTCATTCGGTCGGGCAAGGCACTGCTTGCGGTAAAATGCCGTATTTGCTTTCTCGCTGATTCAGCTGACCTATCCCGTGACGACCATCACCATTGCCCTCTCCAAGGGACGCATCTTCGACGAAACCCTGCCGCTGCTGGCGGCCGCTGGCATCGTCCCGACTGAAAACCCTGAAACCTCGCGCAAGCTGATCATCGAGACCAATCAGCCCGATGTGCGCGTGGTCATCGTTCGTGCCACCGACGTGCCGACTTACGTGCAGTATGGCGCGGCCGACATCGGCGTTGCCGGCAAGGATGTGCTGATCGAGCATGGTGGCGAAGGATTGTATGCGCCGCTGGACCTGGAAATCGCCAAGTGCCGGATGATGGTGGCGGTGCCTGAGGGCTTCGATTACGACAACGCCGTCCGTCAGGGTGCCCGCCTCAAGGTGGCGAGCAAATACACCAAGACCGCCCGCGAGCACTTTGCCGCCAAGGGGGTGCATGTCGATCTGATCAAGCTTTACGGCTCGATGGAACTGGCACCGCTGGCCGGGCTGGCCGATGCCATCGTCGATCTGGTGTCCACTGGCGGCACGCTCAAGGCCAACAAGCTGGTTGCCTGCGAGCACATCATGGACATCTCCTCGCGTCTGGTGGTTAATCAGGCCTCGCTCAAGGTCAAGCGCGAAACCCTGCAACCGATTATTGACGCCTTTGCCCAGGCGGTGGAGAAGTAAGCCCATGGTCGCGATCAAACGCCTGTCTACGGTCGACGCGGATTTCCAGCAAAAATTGGCTGCCCTGCTGGCTTTTGAAGCAGCGGCCGACGAGAACATCGAACGCACCGTCGCCGGCATCCTGGCTGACGTCAAGGCGCGCGGCGATGTGGCCGTGGTCGAATATACCAACAAGTTCGACCGCCTGAGCGTCAGCGCGATGGCCGATCTCGAACTGGGCAAGGCCGAACTGCAGGCTGCCCTCGACGGCCTGCCGGCGGAACGTCGTGCAGCGCTGGAAGCCGCTGCCGGCCGCATACGTGCTTACCACGAACGGCAGAAGATGGACGGCTGGTCTTATACCGAAGCTGACGGCACCATGCTCGGCCAGATGATTACCCCGGTCGACCGCGTCGGCCTCTACGTGCCGGGCGGAAAGGCGGCCTATCCTTCGTCGGTGCTGATGAACGCGCTTCCGGCCAAGGTCGCCGGCGTCAAGGAACTGATCATGGTCGTCCCGACGCCGGGCGGTGAAAAGAACCCGCTGGTGCTGGCCGCTGCCTGCCTGGCCGGTGTCGACCGCGTCTTCACCATGGGTGGGGCGCAGGCTGTCGGTGCGCTGGCTTACGGCACGCAGAACGTACCGCAGGTGGACAAGATCGTCGGGCCAGGTAATGCCTATGTCGCCACGGCCAAGCGCCGCGTCTTCGGCATTGTCGGCATCGACATGGTCGCCGGCCCGTCGGAAATTCTGGTCGTGTCGGATGGTTCCGGCAATCCCGACTGGGTGGCGATGGACCTCTTCTCGCAGGCCGAGCATGACGAGTTGGCCCAATCGATCCTGATCTGCACCGACGCTGCCTTTATCGAGCGCGTGCAGGCGAGCATCGAGAAGCTGCTGCCGATCATGCCGCGTCAGGAAGTGATCCGCACCTCGCTAACTGACCGCGGGGCCTTCATCCTGGTGCGCGATATGGACGAAGCGATCGCCATCGCCAACCGCGTGGCGCCGGAACATCTGGAGCTGGCGCTCGACAATCCGGACCCATGGGTGGCCAAGATCCACCACGCCGGCGCCATTTTCATCGGTCATTACACCTCTGAGTCGCTCGGCGACTACTGCGCCGGCCCGAACCACGTGCTGCCGACGTCCGGCTCCGCGCGTTTCTCGTCGCCGCTGGGGGTGTATGATTTCCAGAAGCGCACCAGCCTGATCAAGGTCTCGAAAGCCGGTGCGCAGACCTTGGGTCGTATTGCCTCGACGCTGGCGCATGGCGAAGGCTTGCCAGCGCATGCCAAATCGGCGGAATTCCGGCTCGAAGACTGATTCTCGGTTTTTGGCGAATTTTCGTGTCGACCGCAGATCACGCCGAAACGACTCCGCGCCCGGACCTCCGGGCGCTTTTTTTCGGCTTTTCGTCGGTCGGCCTCTCCGGTTTCGGCGGTGTTCTTCCTTTTGCACGGCGTATGCTGGTCGAGCAACGACGCTGGATGACGGCCGAGGAGTTCAATGCCCAGCTAGGCTTGTGTCAGTTTCTGCCGGGGCCGAATGTTATCAATCTCGCGGTCGTCGTCGGCAAGCGCTATCAAGGGCTGGCCGGGGCCGTGGTCGCGCCGGTCGGTCTGCTTGCCGGGCCGCTGGCCATCGTGCTGCTGCTGGCCTTGCTCTATGACGCCTACGGCAGCCTGCCGATTGCTCAGGGGATGTTGCGCGGCATTGCCGCTGTCGGCTGTGGCCTGCTGTTTGCGATGGCCTGGCGGATGGGCAAGGCACTGCGCGACAAGGCCTATTTTTTGCCGTTTTCCGTGTTGACCGTAGCCGGCATCGCCTTAATGCGCTGGCCGATGCCATGGGTCATGGTCGCCGGATTGATCCTGTCGGGCGGTGTTGCCTACTGGCGGCTCGGCAGAAAATGATTGTCGTCGAGCTTTTCCTAGAATTTACGCTGCTTTCCTTTGTCGCCTTCGGCGGGGCGACGGCGCTGCTGCCGGAAATGCACCGCGTCGTGGTCGAAAACCATCATTGGCTCGACGACACAACCTTCACCCACCTCTACGCCATCGCCCAGGCCGCGCCCGGACCGAACGTGCTGGTGGTGACGCTGATCGGCTGGAAAGTCGCCGGTCTGGTCGGTGCGTTGGCGGCAACGCTGGCGATGTGTCTGCCGATGAGCGTCGTCATTTATCTGTTGATTGACCGCTGGGAAGGTTTCGCCGGTGCCCGCGGGCAGAAGGCGATCAGCCTTGGCGTTGCGCCGCTGGCGGTTGGATTGGTGTTTTCCGGGGCGACGCTGATTGCGCAGGCAGCGGGCTTGGCTTGGGGCGGGGCTTTGCTGGTGCTGGCGACGGTGGTGATCAACTTGCGCAGCAAGCTCAATCCGCTGTGGATGATTGCCGCGGGCGCGCTGCTGGGTTTAGCGGGCTGGGTCTGAGCGCCCTGACCTGACTGTTGGATCTAGCCAGCGCTGTTTTCGCGCTGGCAGGTGCGCATTTCGTCGAGCAAGCCGACGAGACGATGCGAGGCATCGGTCAGTTCCAGCAGCAGGCGGTCGGCTTCGCTGGCCATGCCGTTTTCGCTGAGATCGAGGATTTCGTTGCACAGCGCGTGAAAGCGATCGTGCTCGACCGCCAACAGCTTGAACAGCGGCTGCTGCGTGCACGGGCCGGTAGCTTTTTTTAGCGCCAGAGAAAGCATGCAGGAGCGATGACCGGACAGCGGCATGTCGGCGTAGCTGCCGGCGGCGAAGGCGTTCATGAATTGCCGGCGCCACAGGTTGTGCAGGCGGATTTCTTCGTCGAAATTGATGCGTTGCATTGTTCTTCTCCCGTTCTCCGTTGCGCAGTCTCGCCTAGTTCAGGATGGCGCGCAAGGCATCCGCCAGGGCCTGGCATTCGCCATCGGTGCCGACGGTGATCCGCAGGAACTGGTCGATGCGGGGCAACTTGAAGTGGCGGACGATGATGCTGCGTTCACGCAGTGCTTTGGCGAGTTCGGCGGCATCACGCTGCGGATGGCGGGCGAAAACGAAGTTGGCCGTCGACGGCAGGACGTCGAACCCCAGCGCGGCGAGGTTGGCCGTCAGCGTGTCGCGGGTGGCGACGACCTTGCGGCAGCATTCGGCAAAGTAGGCATCATCCTTGATGGCAGCGACGGCACCGACGATGGCCAGACGGTCGAGCGGGTAGGAGTTGAAGCTGTTCTTGACCCGCTCCAGCGCCTCGATCAGGTCAGGGTGGCCGATGGCGTAACCGACGCGCAGTCCCGCCAGCGAGCGGGATTTCGAGAGCGTATGGACGACCAGCACATTGTCGAAGCGGCGGGTGAGCGGAATCGCGGTGTTGCCGCCAAAGTCGATATAGGCCTCATCGACGACGACCACCGAATCCGGATTGGCGCGGGCAATGTCGGCGATGGCATCGAGCGCCAGTTCGCGGCCGGTCGGGGCATTGGGGTTCGGAAAGATGATGCCGCCGTTGCGTCGCCCGATGTAGTTGGCCGGGTTGATCGAGAAATCGTCGGTTAGCGGCACGGTTTCGTGCGCGACACCGTAGAGACGACAATAAACCGGATAGAAGCTGTACGTGATGTCCGGGAAGAGGATCGGCGCATCGTGCTTGAGCAGTGCCTGAAAGGCGTGCGCCAGCACTTCGTCCGAACCATTGCCGACAAAGACCTGATCCGGCGTCGCCCCGTAGCGGCGGGCAACCGCCTGCTTCAACAGATCGGCATTGGGATCGGGGTAGAGGCGCAGACGGGCGCCATCGCTGCCCAGCTCGGCCAGGATCGCCGCCACGGCCTTCGGTGAAGGCGGATAGGGGCTCTCGTTGGTGTTGAGCTTGATCAGGTTGGCAATCTTGGGCTGCTCGCCCGGCACGTAAGGGGTGAGGTCTTTGGCGACCTGGCTCCAGAAGCGGCTCATCGGCTTTTCACGAAAGGCGTAAATCAAGGGCGAAATGGTATCATGGCCCTCTGTTTCAACGCCTTTCAGCCTACAAGTAGCCCAACTGTCATGCGGCAAGCCGAAATCACGCGCAATACCCTGGAGACGCAGATCACTGTGCGTCTCAATCTCGACGGCACCGGCGTCGGCAAGTTTGCCACCGGTGTGCCTTTCCTTGACCACATGCTCGACCAGATTGCCCGTCACGGCCTGATCGACCTCGATATTGTCGCCAATGGCGATCTGCATATCGACGCCCATCACACCGTTGAAGATCTCGGCATCACCCTCGGCATGGCGCTGGCCAAGGCCTGGGGCGACAAGAAGGGGCTGACCCGTTATGGCCATAGCTATGTGCCGCTCGACGAGGCGCTGTCGCGTGTCGTCATCGACCTCTCCGGCCGTCCGGGGCTGGAATACAACGTCGATTACACCCGCGCGATGATCGGAACTTTCGATGTCGATCTCTTCAGCGAATTTTTCCACGGCCTGGTCAACCAAGCCGGGATGACGCTGCACATCGACAACCTGCGCGGCAAGAATGCCCACCATCAGGCGGAAACCATCTTCAAGGCCTTCGGCCGCGCGCTGCGCATGGCGGTGACGCCGGATCCGCGCATGGCCGGCCTCATGCCGTCAACGAAGGGTTCGCTGTGACCGCGGGCAGTATCGCCGTCATCGACTACGGCATGGGCAACCTGCGCTCGGTGTCGAAGGCGCTGGAGCACGTTGCTAGCGGCAAGCAGGTGGTCGTGACCTCCGATCCGGCCGTCGTTGCCGCTGCCGAGCGCGTGGTTTTCCCCGGTCAGGGCGCGATGCCCGACTGCATGGCCGAACTCGACGCCCGCGGGCTGCGCGCTGCCGTACTGCAAGCGGCGAAGGACAAGCCCTTCCTCGGCATCTGCGTTGGCGAACAGATGCTGTTTGCGCACTCGGATGAAGGCGATGTGCCGGCGCTCGGCGTTTTTCCCGGCAATGTCGTGCGTTTCCCGGATGAGAAAATGTGGCTGCCGTCGGGCGAACGCCTCAAAGTGCCGCACATGGGCTGGAACGAGGTGCGCCAAGTGCCGCATGCATTGTGGAACGGTATCGCCGACGAAGCCCGCTTCTATTTTGTGCACAGCTACTTCGTGCAGCCGGCCGATCCGGCGCTGGTGGCTGGTACTTGCGAATACGGCGTCCCCTTTACCTGCGCAGTGGCGCGGGATAATATCTTCGCGGTTCAATTCCACCCGGAAAAAAGCGCGCGCGACGGCCTGCAACTACTCAAAAACTTTGTCGAATGGCGTCCCTGATCGTCATTCAATGACGCGTTTCCTGCTGATCTGCCCGAACTCTCTCCCGCACTCTCCCGCAAAAATTCACCATGTTGATTATTCCCGCCATTGATCTGAAAGACGGCCAATGTGTCCGCCTCAAGCAGGGCCTGATGGAACAGGCCACCGTGTTCTCCGACAGCCCGGCCGAGCAGGCGCGGCACTGGCTGAATCAGGGGGCCCGTCGTCTGCATCTGGTTGACCTGAATGGCGCGTTTGCCGGCAAGCCGAAGAATGCCGCGGCGATCAAGGCGATCCTGGCTGAGGTTGGTGATGATATTCCGGTCCAGCTCGGCGGCGGCATCCGCGATCTCGATACCATCGAGGCCTGCCTCGACGGCGGCCTGTCCTACGTCATCATCGGCACGGCTGCGGTCAAGAACCCGGGCTTCCTGCACGATGCCTGTACCGCCTTCCCCGGCCACATCATCGTCGGTCTGGATGCCAAGGACGGCAAGGTGGCGACTGACGGCTGGTCGAAGCTGACCGGCCACGATGTCGTCGATCTGGCCAAGAAATATGAAGACTACGGTGTCGAGTCGATCATCTACACTGACATCGGCCGCGACGGCATGCTTACCGGTCTCAACATCGATGCCACCGTGCGTCTGGCGCAGGCACTGACCATTCCGGTCATCGCCTCCGGCGGCCTGACCAACCTCGACGACATCCGCGCCCTTTGCGCGGTGGAAGGCGAGGGCGTGGTCGGCACCATTGCCGGCCGTGCGGTGTATGACGGCTCCCTCGACTTCAAGGCAGCGCAGGAACTCGCCGACGAGCTGGGCGCCTGATGCTCGCCAAACGCATCATTCCCTGTCTTGACGTCACCGCCGGCCGGGTCGTCAAGGGGACCAATTTCGTTGGTCTGCGCGATGCCGGCGATCCGATCGAGATCGCTCGCCGCTACAACGAACAGGGGGCCGACGAAGTCACCTTCCTCGACATCACCGCATCCAGCGACCAGCGCGACATCATCCTGCACATCGTCGAAGCCTGCGCCGAGCAGGTCTTCATCCCGCTGACCGTTGGCGGCGGCGTGCGCAAGGTCGAGGATGTCCGTCGCCTGCTCAACGCCGGTGCCGATAAGGTGTCGATGAACACGGCGGCGGTACAGAACCCGGATCTGGTGCTCGATGCATCGAGCAAGGTCGGTTCGCAGTGCATCGTCGTCGCCATCGACGCCAAGCAGATCGCGCCCGGTTCATGGCATGTATTCACGCATGGCGGCCGAAACGACACGGGTCTCGATGCCATCGAATGGGCAAAAAAAGTTGAAGCGCTGGGCGCCGGCGAAATCCTGCTCACCAGCATGGATCGCGACGGCACCAAGAACGGTTTCGACCTGGCGCTGACGCGTCGCGTTTCGGACGCGGTACGGATTCCGGTCATCGCCTCCGGCGGCGTCGGTAATCTGCAGCATCTTGCCGATGGCGTTTCGGAAGGCCGCGCCGATGCCGTGCTCGCAGCGTCCATTTTCCACTTCGGTGAATACACGGTGCGTCAGGCCAAGGAGTACATGGCGGGTCGCGGCATCGAAGTGCGTCTCTGAGTCACGTCTGCGGTCAACCCGGAAAGTCATCGAAAATGGCCGATCTCGATCACTCACAGCCTTGGCTTGATGCCCTGAAATGGGACGCCGACGGCATGATTCCCGCCATTGCGCAGGATGAGGGCGGACGCATCGTGATGTTCGCGTGGATGAACCGCGATTCGCTGCTGGAAACGCTGCGCTGCGGTAACACGGTATACTGGTCGCGTTCGCGCAAACGTCTCTGGCGCAAGGGCGAAGAATCCGGCTTCTTCCAGCAGATCAAGTCAATCCGTACCGACTGCGACGGCGACGTGCTCTTGCTGACCATCGAACAGGTTGGCGGCATTGCCTGTCATACTGGCCGTGAAAGCTGCTTCTTCAATGAATTGCAGGGGGACCGCTGGGTTCCCGTTGATCCGGTTTTGAAAGACCCGAAGGAAATCTACAAATGAGCACCCATGACATCCTGCATCGTCTCTCCGAGACGCTGGCTTCGCGCCGCAATGCTGATCCGGAGAAGTCCTATACCGCCAAGCTGTTCTCCGAAGGGCCGGATTCGATCCTGAAGAAGATCGGCGAGGAGTGCGCCGAGCTGATCATGGCCGGCAAGGAAGGCAAGCGTCTGAAGATCGTCTGGGAGTCCACCGACGTGATTTACCACGTGCTGGTGCTGCTGGCGTTCTACGGTCTGACGATCGAGGATGTGTCACAGGAGATGCGCCGTCGTGAGGGCATTTCCGGGATTGACGAGAAGGCGGCACGGGGCACCAAGTGAGCGATTGCCTGTTCTGCAAGATCGTAGAAGGGAAAATCCCAGCTTCCAAAGTCTATGAAGACGAGGATATCCTCGCCTTCAAGGATATTCATCCGGCGCGTCCGGTGCATATTCTGGTGATCCCGAAGAGGCACATAACCTCGCTGTCGACAGTGGCGCCCGAGGACGCGGCCGTGCTCGGCAAAATGCTGGTCAAAGCCAACGAGATCGCCGTGGCACAGGGCAGCCCGGATGGTTTCCGGGTGATCATCAACACCGGGCGGGTGGGGCAGCAGGAAGTGCCGCATCTGCACATGCATATCGTCGGCGGACCGGATCCGGTCGGGCCGATGCTGAAACGAATCTAGGAGACAAACCATGGGTAGTTTTTCCATCTGGCACTGGCTGATCGTCCTCGTCATCGTGATGCTGGTCTTCGGTACCAAGAAGCTGCGTAACGTCGGTCAGGATCTCGGCGGTGCGGTCAAGGGGTTCAAGGACGGCATGAAGGAAGCCAACGCGGACAACAAGCCGGCTGATGCTGCCCAACCGACGCAACAGGTCGGTGGCCAGACCATCGATGTCGAGGTCAAGGAAAAGACGAAAAGCTAGTTGGCCTGCCAGCCGTTGGCTGATGCCGGTGGCTGGTTTCGGATGACTGGTCGTTTAAGACGACAACTATGTTCGATATCGGTTTTTCCGAACTGATGGTGATCGGCATTGTGGCCTTGCTGGTCATCGGTCCCGAACGCCTGCCCAAGGTGGCGCGCACGCTCGGCCACCTGCTTGGCCGTGCCCAGCGTTATGTTAATGATGTCAAATCGGACATCAACCGCGAGATTCAGCTCGACGAGCTGAAAAAGCTGCAGACGCAAGTGACCGAGTCGGCGCGTGCGCTCGAGGATTCGGTGCGCAAGGAATATGACAGTGCCCGCAGTGCCGTCGAGTCGCCGGTCAATGCGGCTGTCGCCGAGTTGCAGGCGAGCACGCAGCCTGCGGCTGAAGCCCTACCGCTGGTCCCGGTCCAAGCCACACCGGTTGAAACTACCAACAAGCCAGCCGCATGAGCGAAGCCGCCGAAGAGTCATTCATTTCCCATCTGGTTGAATTGCGCGACCGGCTGTTGCGCAGCCTGATTGCGGTCGCAGTTATGATGGGCATCCTCTGTCTTTATCCCGGTCCGGGCGAGATTTACGACATCCTTGCGGCGCCGTTGACGGCGGCCTTGCCGGAAGGAACAAAAATGGTTGCCATTGGCGTCATCACACCCTTCATGATCCCGCTCAAGGTCACCGCAATGGTCGCCTTCGTGCTGGCCTTGCCCTACATCCTGTTCCAGGCGTGGTCATTCATCGCCCCGGGCCTGTATGCGCATGAAAAGCGCCTTGGCATTCCGCTGATCATCTCCAGCACGCTACTGTTCGTTGCCGGCATGGCCTTCTGTTACTTCTTCGTCTTCGGCCAGGTCTTCCACTTCATAGCCAGCTTTGCCCCCAAGAGCATCACGCCGGCGCCGGATATCGAGGCCTACTTGTCCTTCGTGATGACCATGTTCCTCGCTTTCGGGATTGCTTTCGAGGTGCCGGTGGCCTTGGTGGTTCTGGTCAAACTCGGGGTGGTGACGGTGGAAAAGCTGCAGGAGTGGCGCTCGTATTTCATCGTCGGCGCCTTTGTCGTCGCCGCCGTCGTCACGCCGCCTGACGTGGTTTCGCAACTGGCGCTGGCGATTCCGATGTGCCTGCTCTACGAGTTGGGCATTCTTGCTGCCCGCTTTGTGTCGCGCCCGGCTCCGGAATCCACGGAATCGACAGATCTGGTGGCATCTGCGGTCAACCCGGAAAACACGCCAAATTCCGGACTCGACATGGACGCCGAAATGGACCGCGCCGCCGAGGAGTTCCGCAAGCTGAGCGGCAAGTAGGTTCGATTCAGGGGGCGCGGTGCTCCCCCACTAAAACGTGCCTTTCCTTAACGGGTAATTGCTTGATGCTTCGCGAAAGCTTAGTCGTTGTCGTGATCAGAGGCTGCGATTACACACGGCACCAAGTTTCTTGACCGGCCCGGGCTTGGTCGCCAACATATTCACCGGCAACCCCTCCTCGAAATGCCATAGCGTACCCGGCGGCATCTCGGTCCAGTCTTCATTGTCGGTCAATGGCAGGGTAGCAATGACGGCCACGCGGTCGTTCGGGGAGGTGACATCGGCAAAGTCCACGGTGACGTCTTCATCCTTCAGATGCGCCATAGTAAAGGGCGCCTGGCGGACGATGTGGCTGAGCTTGGTCGACGCATGGGCGAATAGCCAGCAACCATTGGACAACAGGAAATTGAACTCCCCGTACTCGGCAATCGCCAGCGTCAGTTCATGGACGGCATCGAACAGCGTCTTTGTGTCCGGCAAGAAGCTGCCGAAGCGTTGGCGCAGCGATTGCAGCAGCCAGCAAAAGGCGCGTTCGCTGTCGGTGAGGCCGACTGGCATGAAGCTGCCGTCGAGCGGCGGCTGAAAGTCGATCAGGTTGCCGTTATGGGCGAAGATCCAGTAGCGGCCCCAAACTTCGCGCATAAAGGGATGGGTGTTCTCCAGCCCGATGGCACCCTGTGTCGCCTTGCGGATGTGGGCGATGACGTTGCGCGATCGGATCGGGTAATGGCTGACCAGTTCGGCAATCGGCGACGAGCAGGACGGCTGCGGGTCGAGGAAGAGGCGTGTGCCCCGGTCTTCGAAAAAGGCGATGCCCCAGCCGTCCGAATGGACATCCGTCGCCCCGCCGCGGGCCTGAAAGCCGGTGAAGGAGAAACAGATATCGGTCGGCACGTTGCAGTTCATGCCGAGCAACTGGCACATCGGCCTTACTCCCGTTCGCGCGGCATGGTCGGCCGTTTGCCGATACGGACCGGCAGTTCGACGATGGTCTTGTCGCGGCGCAGGCGGAAGGCGGCTTTTTCTTCCGGTTTGAGCGCGGCGATGAGGTCGAGCATGACTTGCGGATCCTTGACGGCGCTACCATTGACCGCGAGCAGCACGTCGCCCGGACGGATGCCGGCGCCATCGGCCGGGCTGCCGCGTACGACGCCGGCGATGAGCGCGCCTTCAGTATCGGGCAGGCCGAAGGATTCGGCGAGTTCGTGGGTGATTTCCTGCGCCTCGACCCCGATCCAGCCGCGGACGACCGAGCCGTTCTGCAGGATCTGCTCCATGATGCTGCGGGCGCTGGAAATCGGAATGGCGAAGCCGATACCGTGATTGCCGCCGGTACGCGAATAAATGGCGGTATTGATGCCCACCAGATTGCCGTGAACGTCGACCAGCGCACCACCGGAGTTGCCGGGGTTGATGGCTGCATCGGTCTGGATGAAATTCTCGAAGGTGTTGATGCCCAGATGCGAGCGGCCGAGGGCGGACACGATACCCATGGTCACCGTCTGGCCGACGCCGAAGGGGTTGCCGATGGCGAGCACGACGTCGCCGACGCGCAGCGAATCCGCCTGGCCGAAGGTGATTGCCGGCAGGCGATCGGCCTTGATTTGCAGGATGGCGAGATCGGACTCCGGATCACTGCCGACAATGCGCGCCTTGTGGGTCTTGCCGTCGTTGAGCGACACCTGAATGTCGTCGGCAGCCTCGATGACGTGATAGTTGGTCAGGATGTAACCGCTGGCGCTGACGATGACCCCCGAGCCAAGGCCGGAATTGCGGCGTGGCTGGCCATCCTGACGGTCGCCGAAGAAGTGGCGGAAAATCGGGTCGTCGAACAGCGGGTGACGCTGCTGCTTGATCTGCTGTGTAGTGTAGATATGCACCACGGTCGGCAGTGCAGCCCGCGCAGCTTCGCGGTAGGAACCGGGCGGGGGCGTGTCGGAGTCCGTGCTGGCCGGTGCTTCCTGAAGGGCGACGACCGCCTTGCCGCGGCTGGGAAGCCATTCCGGCTTCAGGGTGCTGACGACAAACAGCACAGCCAACGCAACCGTTACCGTTTGTGCAAAAATCAGCCACAACCTGTGCATGAAAGACCGTCTGTATGAAACTCGTTGAATTGGTGGAGTATCTGGATCGCCTGCTGGAGCCGGCAAAGTTTCGGGATTATTGCCCAAACGGCCTGCAAGTGGAAGGACGCGCCGAGGTTAGGCGCATCGTTGCCGGGGTGACGGCCAGCCAGGCGCTGCTGGATGCAGCCGTGGCAGTGCAGGCGGATGCCGTTCTGGTCCATCACGGCTATTTCTGGCGGGGTGAGGATGGCCGCATTACCGGCATACGCAAACGACGGCTGGTGACGCTGATTGAGAACGATATCAGCCTGCTTGCCTACCACCTGCCGCTCGATGCGCACCCGACGCTGGGGAACAACGCACAGTGGGCTGCTGCGCTCGGCTGGCAAGCGCTGGGACGTTTCGGTGAGCAGGATATCGGCTGGGTCGGCACGCTTCCACTGCCGCAGACAGTTGCCGAGCTGGCGACAGGGCTGACACAGTCTCTGGGCAGGGCGCCACTGGTAATCGGCGACGTCGCGCGGCCGATCAGTCGCCTGGCTTGGTGTTCCGGCGGCGCGCAGGGGTATTTCGAACAGGCCATCGCGCTGGGCGTCGATGCTTATCTGTCGGGCGAGATTTCAGAGCAGACCGTGCATCTGGCACGTGAAAGCGGTGTTGCTTACTTTGCAGCCGGCCACCACGCCACGGAGCGGTTCGGGGCGCAGGCCCTGGCGCTGCACCTGGCCGAGCATTGCGGCTTGGATTGCCGCTTTGTTGATGTGGACAACCCGGTCTGAACGGGGCGGTCAGGCGCGCGGCAGCTTGCTCTGCCGCCGGCGGTTGGCGAGTTGCAGCAGGCCGACGCTGATCAGACCGCCCAGCAAGGCGCAGCCCATCGTCTGTAGCAAGGGTGAAAGGATGTCTTTGCGCACGGTGTCGGTTGCCGGCGTGGTGACAGCGAGTGTTGCCGATTGCAGCGATTCAGCAATTTTCAGTTCATTGCGTACGGCGGCCTTCTGCTCACAGAGGCGAATGGCCTCATCCAGCGCCGCCAGGTTGTTGCCGAGGTGGCGAAGTTCGGTCTCCAAGCGCAGCATGCGTTCAGTCATCGCCAGCAGCGCATCGGTTGCGCCATGGGCAGTGGCGGGCAGATCGACCGGGGCCGCGGACAGTACCAGGCGGTCACCCGCTGCGGCCGGAGCCGGCCGAGCCTTTCGGCGGGCAACCGGCGGTGACGACGGCGCTAGCCAGGCGCGTTCTTCAATACGGTCGGCAGCGGCCGTGGCCGTGTTGCTGCGGTCAACAGGAAAATCCGGCAAAACCGTGTATTCCCGCTGCAGGCGGGCTTCGTAGCCGATGGTCACAAGCAGTGTCAGTACCGGTTCGTTCAGCGGTTGCTGGCTGCTGATTTCCAGCATGGCATTGCCTTGTCGCTCAAGCCGACGCAGCCGGGTGTCCAGGCGGACGCCATCTCTGCCGGCGGTGGTGACGGCGAAGCAGGCCAAACCGGGCAGCGCTTCATGTTCGCTGCGGGTGAGCGGGACGCTGGCCTACAGGCGTTCGCCCAGCCCGGATCGCATCTACAAGTCATCAAGGCCGATGGCGGTCGCGTGGCCAGTGATGCAGAGCAGAAGCGGGGCGAAGAGGTGGCAGAGTCGAGTGCGTGGGCTAGGAAAATTCATTGCCGCAAGGTTACCATCACCGGCTGTCCGGCCCCATTGCCGCCGGTATTTTTCGGGTATTTCATCGGCCTTACGGAGTTCATCATGTCATTCACCTTTCCGCCCCATGCCCAACCCAGTCTGCCGGTCGCCGGGAGCGCGGCGCGCTTTCCTGTTCGCCGTATTTTCTGCGTTGGGCGCAACTATGCCGACCATGCCCGCGAAATGGGGGCGGCCGATCAGGCAGAAGGCCGCGAGCCGCCTTTTTTCTTCATGAAGCCGGCGGATGCGCTGGTTGGCGGGGCTGGCGAGGTGAGCGTTCGCTACCCGTCACTGACGGCTAATCTGCATCACGAAGTGGAGATGATCGTCGCGCTGGGCGCTGGCGGTGAGAATGTTGCGGTCGACGCGGCAAACAGCCTGATTTTCGGGTACGCCGTCGGTCTTGATCTGACCCGGCGCGACATCCAGGCTGCGGCCAAGGCCAAGGGGCATCCATGGGATATGGGCAAGGGATTCGATCAGTCGGCAGTCGCCAGCGAAATCTTACCGGCAACGGCCTGCGGTCATCCGCGGCAAGGGCGCATTCACCTCGATGTAAATGGCGAAACCCGACAGGCCGGTGACTTGTCCGACATGATGTGGAATGTGCCGGACATCATTGCCAATCTGTCGACGTTTGTCCGCCTGGAAGCAGGCGATCTGATCTACACAGGCACACCGGCCGGCGTCGGGCCGTTGCAGCGTGGCGACCGTCTGCTCGCCGAGGTGGCCGGTGTCGGGCGCCTGCAAGCGGTGATTGTCTGACCCACCACGAACGGCGGGCAAGCAGCGCTTGCCCGCATGCCCGCCAATCGCCTATTTCGGCCGCTTGTCGATGACGCGCCGCGCTTTGCCGATGGAGCGTTCGATGCCGCCGATGTCGACGACCTCGATGCGTGCCGAGATGCCGATGTAGGACTTGATGTGGTGTTGCAGGTCGTGGGCGACGAATTCTTTTTCGGCATTGCTGGCGAACTGGAATTCCGGTTTCATTTCGACATTGACCTTCATCGCATCAAGGTGGCCGTCGCGGCTGAGTTCAATCAGGTAATGCGGCGACAGCTTCGGCTGTTTGAGAATCAGTTCCTCGATCTGCGACGGGAAGACATTGACGCCGCGCAGGATCAGCATGTCGTCCGATCGGCCGGTGATCTTGCCGATGCGGCGCATGCTGCGTGACGTCGGCGGCAGAAGGCGGGTGAGGTCGCGGGTGCGATAGCGGATCACCGGCATCGCGTGTTTGGTCAGCGAGGTGAACACCAGCTCCCCCTGACTGCCCTCGGGCAGGACCTCGCCGGTGACCGGGTCGATGATCTCCGGGTAGAAGTGGTCTTCCCAGATGACTGGCCCATCCTTGCTTTCGGCGCATTCATTGGCGACGCCGGGGCCGATGACTTCCGATAGTCCGTAAATGTCGACGGCGTCGATGCCGAAGGCGCTTTCAATTTCGCCGCGCATGGCGTCGGTCCACGGTTCGGCGCCGTGGATGCCGATGCGCAGCGCCGTGGAGCGTGGGTCGATGCCCTGGCGCCGGAATTCGTCGGCGATGTTGAGCATGTAGGACGGCGTCACCATGATGATGTTCGGCTTGAAGTCGCAGATCAGTTGTACCTGTTTCTCGGTTTGTCCACCGGACATCGGAATTACGGTGCAGCCCAGCTTTTCTGCACCGTAATGCGCACCGAGACCGCCAGTGAATAGTCCGTAACCGTAGGCGACATGGACGATGTCGCCAGGACGGCCACCGGAGGCGTGGATCGAACGGGCGACAAGCTCGGCCCAGGTGTCGATATCCTGCTGCGTGTAACCGACGACGGTTGGCTTGCCGGTCGTGCCGCTGGAGGCGTGGATGCGAACCACCTGTTCGCGCGGTACCGCAAACATGCCGTAGGGGTAGTTGTCGCGCAGATCCTGCTTGGTGGTGAAGGGAAAGCGGGCGAGGTCGGCCAGCGACTTGAAATCATCCGGATGTGCCCCGGCCGCATCGAAGCTGGCCCGGTAATGGGGAACATTAGCGTAAACCTGCTGCAGCGTCGCTTTCAGGCGGCGGGTCTGCAGGGCAGCGATCTCGTCGCGGCTGGCGTTTTCGATGGCATGCAGCCCATTTTTCATTGTTCTCTCCCCAGTGTTGTTTACCTTGTGAACCGGTGATTCTGGCCCTGCATCCATCTGTACGTGTTGAGGCAGATCAAGATGTCATCATTCCGCGGCTGCATGCGAAAATGGCTAGCCATGCTGATTGCCGCCGCCCGCGGGCTGATTGCCCATGCCTTACCCATTCTGATTGCTCAGTTGTCGTCGATCGGCATGATGGTCGTCGATACGGCCGTGCTCGGCCATGTCGGCGCCACTGATCTGGCAGCGGTGGCGATTGGGGGCGGCATCCATATATCTTTGGTTTTTGCGCTGGTCGGCGTTTTGCAGGCTGTGGCGCCGGTGGTGGCCAATCTGCACGGGGCGGGGCGCGATGCCGAGGTTGCTCCCGTGTTGCAGCAGGGCTTCTGGCTGGCCGCATTGCTGACCGTGCCCGGTGTCCTGTTCCTCTTGCATCCCGGTGCGGTGCTCGGGCTGGCCGCCATGGCCCCCGCAGTCGAAATCAAGGTGCGCGCCTACCTTGGGCTACTGGCCTGGGGCTTGCCCGCTGCGCTAGCCTACCGGACCTTCTATGCTTTCTGCAATGCGCTGGGAAAGCCGAGGGTCTTGATGATCATCGGATTGCTCAGTCTGGTCGTCCATGCTGGTCTGGCCTGGGGGCTGGCGCTTGAGGGCTGGTTCGGCGAGCCGATGGGAGTTGCCGGTTGTGCGCTGTCCAACGTCATCATCGCCTGGAGCGCCTGTCTCGGCGCGGCAATCTACCTGCATTTCGGCCCCCTTGGGGCGCGCTACAAGCCGTTCCGCCACTGGCAGCGTCCTGACGGATCGCACTGGCGCACGCTGCTGCGACTTGGGCTGCCGATGGGCTTCTCCAATCTCGTCGAAATTACGGCATTCACCTTGGTCGCACTGTTCATCGCAGCGCTCGGCGCGGAGGTGGTAGCCGGGCACAGGATCGTCGCAAACCTGGCGGCACTGGCCTACATGCTGCCACTGTCATTGGCTATTGCCACGCTCTCCCTGCTCGGGCAGGCGGTAGGCGCACGCGATTGGCCGCGCGCCCATGAACTGGTGAAAGCCGGGATGCTGCTGGCCGGGGTAACTTCTTCGCTACTCGGGTTGCTGCTGTGGTGGCTGGCCTCTCCCATCGTAGCTGCCTATACCGACGATCCTGCGGTCAGGGCGGTAGCGGTGTCACTGGTTGGCTATGTGGCCGCCTATCAGTTCTTCGATGCCTTGCAGACGGTGGCCAGCCATGCCTTGCGCGCCTATCGGGTGACTTTCGTGCCGATGCTGATTCAAGTGTTCTGTTTCTGGGGCATCGGGTTGCTGGGTGGCTGGTGGTTGTGCTGGCGTGGCGATTATTCGCTTGGCGTGCAGGGTTTTTGGCTGGCTTCTGTGCTCAGTCTGGTCGCCGCTGCCGGCTTGCTTGGGCCCCTGCTGCGAAAAACCGTGCAAGCCACGGAATCGACTCTGTAATTATGAATTTCGGCCTGCAAACATTTCTCTGGTATGTGGTAACATTTTGGGCTGAATACCGTATAACCGGGTGGGGTCGGGGGACATTCGGCTACCGCTCATTGCTCGCAACTTAACTAAACGCAAGGAAAGCGCATGAAAATTCACGAATATCAGGGCAAACAAATCCTGAAGAAATTCGGCGTTACGGTTCCGCGCGGGATTCACTGCACGACCGTCGAAGACGCGGTCAAGGCAGCCGAAACCCTGGGCGGCAAGGTCTGGGTGGTCAAGGCCCAGATCCACGCCGGTGGCCGTGGCAAGGGCGGTGGCGTCAAGGTCGCAACGTCTCTGGAAAAAGTGCGCGAATACGCCGGCCAGATCCTCGGCATGCAGCTGATCACCCACCAGACCGGTCCGGAAGGCCAGAAGGTCCGTAACCTTCTGATCGAAGAAGGCGCTGACATCAAGCACGAATACTACGTTGCTGCGCTGACCGACCGTGCTACGCAGTCCGTGGCCATGATGGCCTCTTACGAAGGCGGTATGGACATCGAAGAAGTTGCCCACAAGACCCCGGAAAAGATCGTCAAGGTTTTCATTAACCCGCTGGTTGGCCTGACCGACGAGCAGGCCCTGACCCTGGCCAAGGGCATGGGCATGCTGGAATCCTCGATTCCGCAGTGTGTTGATACGCTGAAGAAGCTGTACACCTGCTACATGGAGACCGACGCTTCCCTGGCTGAAATCAACCCGCTGATCCACGAAGGCGATGGCACGGTCAAGGCGCTGGATGCCAAGTTCAACTTCGACTCCAATTCGCTGTATCGCCAGCCGGAAATCGTCGCCATGCGCGATCTGGACGAAGAGGATGCCGACGAAGTCGAAGCCTCCAAGTTCGACCTGGCCTACATCTCCCTCGACGGCAATATCGGCTGCCTGGTGAATGGTGCCGGTCTGGCCATGGCCACAATGGACACCATCAAGCTGTTCGGCGCCGAGCCGGCCAACTTCCTCGACGTCGGTGGTGGTGCCACGACCGAGAAGGTCACCGAAGCCTTCAAGATCATGCTCAAGAACACCAAGGTCAAGGGCATCCTGGTTAACATCTTCGGCGGCATCATGAAGTGCGACACCATCGCTACAGGCGTTGTCGCTGCCGCCAAGGAAGTTAATCTCTCCGTGCCGCTGGTCGTCCGCATGAAGGGCACCAACGAAGATCTGGGCAAGAAGATCCTCAAGGATTCCGGTCTGCCCATCATCTCTGCCGATTCCATGGCTGAAGCCGCCACCCAGATCGTCGCTGCGGTCAAGTAAGGAGCCACTGAATGTCTATTCTGATCAACAAGAACACCAAGATCATCACCCAGGGCATCACCGGCAAGACCGGTCAGTTTCACACTGAAAAATGCCAGGAGTATGCAAACGGCAAGGAATGCTTCGTTGCCGGCGTGAACCCGAAGAAGGCTGGCGAAAAGATTTTCGACATCCCCATCTACGCTTCGGTCAAGGAAGCCGCCGCTGAAACCGGCGCCACCGTTTCCGTTATCTACGTGCCGCCACCGGGCGCTGCTGCAGCGATCTGGGAAGCTGTTGAAGCCGACCTCGATCTGGCCATCTGTATCACCGAAGGCATTCCTGTTCGCGACATGCTGATCCTGCGCAACAAGATGAAGGAAAAGGAAGCCAAGGGCGGCAAGAAGACGCTGCTGCTCGGCCCGAACTGCCCTGGCCTGATCACCCCGGACGAAGTGAAGATCGGCATCATGCCGGGTCACATTCACCGCAAGGGTCGCATCGGTGTTGTTTCCCGTTCCGGCACCCTGACTTACGAAGCCGTCGGTCAATTGACCGAAATTGGTCTAGGCCAGTCGTCTGCTGTCGGTATCGGTGGTGACCCGATCAACGGTCTGAAGCATATCGACGTCATGAAGATGTTCAACGATGATCCGGATACCGACGCCGTCATCATGATCGGCGAAATCGGCGGTCCGGACGAAGCCGAAGCAGCCCAGTGGTGCAAGGCCAACATGAAGAAGCCGATCGTCGGCTTCATCGCTGGTGTCACCGCACCGGCCGGCAAGCGCATGGGCCACGCTGGCGCCTTGATCTCCGGCGGTGCTGACACTGCTGATGCCAAGCTCGCCATCATGGAAGAGTGCGGCTTCAAGGTGACGCGCAACCCGTCGGAAATGGCCAAGCTGCTGAAGGCCATGCTGTAGACTTCGGGCAACGCTCGATACCCAGAAAGGCGGGCCATGTGCCCGCCTTTTTCTTGTCTGCGCTTTGGCAAACGATCCGGAGATGAATGATGGCCTTGTTCCTTACCGAAAATGACGTAAAAACCGTGTTGACCGTAGAAATGGCCATGGCGGGCGTCGAGTCGGCGCATCGCGATCTCGCGCTCGGACAGGCGATCGATACGCCGCGGGCGCGCAGTCGCCTGCCGCAGACGGTGCTGCACATTCTTCAGGGCGCGCTGCCAGCCCAAGGGGTTATTGGCTACAAGGCCTATACAAGTAACCGCAGCGGCAACCGCTTTCTTGTGCATTTGTTCGACGCCGCAAGCGGCAGTCTGCTTGCGGTGATCGAGGCCGACTATCTTGGCATGATGCGCACTGGCGCGGCCAGCGGGGTTGCGGCGAAATGGCTCGCGCGTCCTGATAGTACGGTTGCGGGTGTATTTGGCGCCGGCTGGCAGGCGGAGGGGCATGTTCGAGCGATATGTGCGGCCTTGCCGTTGCAGCGTGTGAAGGTGTTCAGCCGTCGAAGTGAGCGGCTGGCCGCATTTTGCACGCGCCTCGCCGCCGAAACCGGGGTCGATATCGTGCCGGCAACATCGGCGAAGGAGACTGTCCGTGGCAGCGACCTGATCGGTACCGTGACGACGGCGGCGCAGCCGCTTTTTGACGCCGAGTGGCTGGAGGAGGGGGCGCACATCAATGCTGCCGGTTCCAATGCCCTGATCCGGCAGGAGTTGTCCGAGGCTGCGGTGCGTCGCTGTAGCCTGGTCGCCGTCGATGCTGTACCGACGGCGTTGGCCGAGGCTGGGGATTTGTTGCCGCTTCTGGAAAAGGGACGTCTGCAAGCCAGGCAGCTGGTCGAACTCGGCGAAGTCATTGTTGGTCGCCATAGTGGTCGACAAAGTGGCAGTGAGATTACGCTCTTCGAGTCACAGGGGATGGCCATTCAGGATCTCGCTGTCGCGTTGCGCGTGCTTGAAGCGGCCAAGGCAAGGGGGCTAGGACATGCGTTGCCGATACAATGAGGTTTGACCCGGACGCTCAGGTCGCGTAAAAATACGGAAGTCGTCGGATTCATCAGGAAATCGGCGGGTTTGCCGGGGAGAAAAAATGGCCAAGAAGACAGGTTTCTGGTCCAAGGACTGGTTCCTTGGCGCGCTGGTGACATTGGTCATGCTGATCGCCAGCGGCAGTGCGCTTCTTGAGAGCCTGGAGCGCAAGGCTTACGACATGGCGATGGGGCTGGCCGACCACAAACCGTCGGACCAGATTGCGATCATCGCCGTTGATGACCAGAGCATCGCCAATCTGGGGCGTTGGCCATGGCCGCGTGACATCCATGCCCGCCTAGTCGACCAGTTGGCGTTGGCAAAGCCTAAGGTGATCGGTAACACCATTTTCTATTTCGAGCCACAGCTTGATCCCGGCTACCGCTACATCACCGAGGCGATGGCGCTGGTATCGTCCGCGATCCCCGAGGGGGCGACGGCCAACCCTGCGCAGGAAAAATTGTTGGCCTTGCTCGGCGAGGCAGAGGGGGCGCTCAACACGGATCGGAAGCTGGCATCCAGCCTGGAAATGGCGGGCAATGTCATATTGCCGATGCTCTTCGATATTGCCGAGCCGCGGGGGCTCCCGGACAAGGCGCAGCCGCCCTATGTGGTAGGCAGCAGCATCGTTCAGGTACGTGAGGACGAGAAGAGCGACGGCGGGCGGTTTTTGAAAACAGAGCGGATTCAGGTGCCGATTGAGGCCTTGGGTACCAAGGCGCTTTACCTCGGCCATTTGACGGCCCAGCCGGATGTAGATGGGATCTATCGTGCAGAGCCACTGCTACTGCGCCATTTCGACAAGGTGTATCCGTCTATGTCCCTGATGGTGGCGGCGGCCAGTCTGAATCTTGGACCCGGAGATGTGGTGTCGCGCGCCGGAGAATCGGTATCTGTAGGTAATGTCAGGCTGGAGACCAATCTGGATACACTGTTTTTCCCGACGTTTTATGGAAACGTTGGCGGTCGTACCCCCTTCCAGGTTGATTCTTTCTATGACGTGCTGACAGGCAAGATTCCGGCGAGCAAATACGCCGGGAAGATTGTATTGATTGGTGCGACGGCAGCAGGCGCAGCGTCGATGCAGGTGACGCCGGTTTCACCGCAGACGCCGGCCGTCGAAACACTCGCCCACGTCGTGTCGAGTATTCTGAAAGGGCATTACTACGTGTCGCCGTTCTGGGGTAGCCTGGCCTCGTTGGGTGCGATGATGGCGGTGGGTCTCTATCTGGCGCTGGTTCTGCCGCGACTGGGAGCCGGAGCGGCTGCCGGGGCGACGCTGGGTATTCTGGTGGTGCTGCTGGGCGCGCAGTTCGGGATCATGCTGGGCGCAGGCATCTGGGTGCACTTGATGGGTGCGGCTGCGCTGCTGCTGCTCGGACATTTGCTGTTGACGACCAAGCGCTTTCTGATGACCGAACGAGGCAAGGAAAAATCGGATCAGGAGTCCGCGGAGTCGAATCGCATGCTCGGCCTCGCCTTCCAGGGACAGGGGCAACTCGACATGGCCTTTGACAAGTTCCGCAAGTGCCCGATGGATGATGGGCTGATGGAGAACCTCTACAACTTGGCGCTGGATTACGAGCGCAAGCGCCAGTTCAACAAGGCCGAGGCTGTCTTCCGTTACATGGGCGACTACAGCCTGAATTTCCGTGATCTGCCGCAACGGATTGCCCGCACCAAACAGATGTCGGAGACCGTGATGCTGGCCGGGGCGACAGGCAAGACCAACGCCGGGACGCTGATTCTTGGTGATGCCCAGATCGAGAAGCCCATGCTAGGGCGCTATCAGGTCGAGAAGGAATTGGGTAAGGGCGCAATGGGGGTGGTATATCAGGGACGTGACCCGAAGATCAATCGCGTTGTCGCTATCAAGACCATGGCATTGGCGCAGGAATTCGACGAGGACGAACTGGCCGAGGTGAAACAGCGCTTCTTCCGTGAAGCCGAGACGGCTGGCCGGCTCAATCATCCAAACATCGTCACAATGTACGATGCCGGCGAGGAGCATGACCTGGCCTACATCGCGATGGAGTTCCTCAAGGGGCATGATCTGGTGCCGCAATCCAAGCCGGGGCAACTGCTGCCACTGCCCAAAGTGCTGTCGATCATCGCGCGGGTGGCCGATGCGCTCGACTATGCCCATGCCCAGAATGTGGTACACCGCGATATCAAGCCAGCCAATCTGATGTACGAACCGGAAAGCGACCAGCTAAAGGTGACCGATTTCGGTATCGCACGGATTACCGACTCGTCGCGGACCAAGACCGGCATGGTGCTGGGGACGCCTTCCTACATGTCGCCGGAGCAGTTGGCCGGTAAGAAAATTGACGGGCGTTCTGACCTCTTCTCGTTGGGGGTGACGCTTTACCAGTTGTCCTGCGGTCAACTCCCGTTTTCCGGTGATTCGCTGGCGCAGTTGATGTTCAAGATCGCCAACGAACCCCATCAGGACATTCGAACGGTGGCTCCGGCCATTCCATCGTGCGTTGCACAGATCATCGACAAGGCGATGTGCAAGGATGAAACACAGCGCTATCAGCGCGGTAGCGAGATGGCCGCTGATTTGCGCAGTTGTCTGGCCACGCTGGGCGGGTCAGCAGCATCGTGAAGACGTTCGCCGGATGCAACTTATGAAACTCGGTGATGCCCTCGAAATAACGGTGTGTACCGATCCCGGACGCATCCGGCCGCACAATGAGGATGCGGTGTTTGGCGATGCCGGGTTGGGCATGGCGATCCTTGCTGATGGCATGGGTGGTTACAACGCAGGGGAAGTCGCTAGCGGCATGGCAACGACCTTGCTGGCGACCAATTTTTCCCGGCTGATGCCGGCGGTGTTTCCGCAGGGCGCACGCGCCAGCGATAGTGGCCTGGTCGAGCAGCATCTCACCAGCGAGATCAGCGCGGCCAATTTGGCGATCTACAACGCTGCGCGGCGCCAGCCGCAATATGCCGGCATGGGCACGACGCTGGTTCTTGCCTGGTTTTACGATAACCGTCTGAGTGTTGCCCATGTCGGAGACTCCCGGCTCTATCGCCTGAGGGAAGGGGTATTCGAGCAATTGACGCGCGATCATTCCCTTTTGCAGGAGCAGCTTGATGGTGGCATGATTACAGCCGAGGAAGCACGTTTCTCGCAGAACAAGAATCTCGTGACGCGTGCGCTGGGGGTGGAGGAGTCGGTCGAGATCGATATACGCGACCATGAAGTCAAACCGGGGGACTTGTTCATGCTCTGCTCGGATGGACTGAATGACATGGTCGAGGATGATGAAATCGCCCTGACCCTGCAGTCGCTGAGCAGTAACCTGGCCTTGGCCGCTGAACAGCTGATCGAACTGGCGAACGACCATGGTGGGCGTGATAACGTCTCGGTGATACTGGTGCGAGCGAAGGCAGACTATTCGGTACCGCGGGGCTGGTGGCAGCGCATGCTTGCCGGTCTGAAGTGATTTGAGGAAGGCAAGATGGCGAAATTGATCCTGTCGATGGATGGTCTGGTGTTAAAGGAAATCCCGCTCACCAAGGAGCGGCTGACGATCGGCCGCAAGCCGCATAACGATATCCAGATCGACAACCTCGCCATTTCCGGCGAGCACGCCGTGGTAGTTTCCATCCTCAATGATTCCTTTCTGGAAGATCTGAACAGTACCAACGGCACGCTGGTCAATGGCCAGCCGATCAAGAAGCATTTTTTGCGGAATAACGACGTCGTCGAGTTGGGCAAGTACAAGCTCAAGTACATGACCGACCTGCAGCCGCCGGCTGGAGAGTTTGAGAAGACCATGCTGCAGCGTAGTGGCACAGCGAAGACTGCGGCCGAATTGCGGTTGCAACCTGGAAGCGACGCGATGACGCGCTCCAATATCGGTGTCAGGTCGCAACCGAAACCGCCAGCCGCCTCGTCCGGCGTCCCTGAAGCGGCTGTGCAGTTGCTGAACGGGCCGAATGCTGGCCGAGAGCTTGATCTGACCAAGACCTTGACCACGCTTGGCAAGCCCGGCCTGCAGGTGGCGGTCATAGCCCGTCGGCCCCATGGTTACTTCATTACCCACGTTGAGGGGCGGCAATTTCCGGTATTGAACGGGCAGATGCTTGATGCACAGGCCCACCCGCTGGCCGATCATGATGTCATCGAGATTGCCGGCATCAAGATGGAATTTTTCCTGAAAGCCTGAGCCCGGTGGCTCGCTGGTCCGGCGTTTTCAAAAAGCACCTTACCCGCGTCGTTTTCGGCGGGCTCGGCGTTTTTCTGTTGTTCGGACACTCCGCTAAGTTATGGGATCTTCCGTTCATTACCCTGCTTGAACATCACATTTACGACAGCAAGCTGCGCAGGTTCATGCCGGAGACGGTGGATCAGCAGGTCGTCATTGTCGATATCGACGAGAAAAGCCTCGCCGAACTCGGTCGCTGGCCTTGGAACCGCAAGTTGCTGTCGGAGTTGGTCATCAGGCTGGTCGATGATTATCAGGTCAAGGTCCTTGGATTCGATGTGGTCTTTGCCGAGCCCGACGAAAGCTCGGGTCTCGGCGTGCTGGAGGAACTCGGGCGGACGCATTTTCGCAATGATTCCAACTATCATCGTGTGCTCGGAGAGTTGCGCCCGCAGCTTGATTTCGACTGCTTGTTCGCGGCCAGCCTCCAGGGCAGGCCGGTGGTGCTGGGCTATTATTTTTCCTCGTTGATTAATGCCGAAAAGTCCGGTGTCCTGCCGCCGCCGGTGTTCGGCCCCAATGTTTTCCGTGACCGGGGCAACCACCCTGTGGTCTGGGAGGGATACGGCGCCAATCTGGCGCGCTTCCAGTCTGTTGCAACCGCGGCCGGACATTTCAATCCGCTGGTTGATCCGGATGGCAGCTCCCGGCGAGTGCCCATGCTGGTCGAGTACAAGGGGGATTTCTACCAGTCGCTGTCACTGGCTGTCTTGCGGACGGCCCTAGGCCAAACTCGGCTGGAGATCGGCTCGACAGACGGGACGCGTCTCGTTAACGAGCTGACGATACGCTGGCCGGACGGGGACCTGAAAATACCTGTCGACGAGAATCTGGCTGTCGCGGTGCCCTATCGGGGCGGGGAAAGGAGTTTTCCGTATGTTTCTGCGGCCGACGTCAAAAATGGCCGGATTCCGAAGGACCAACTGGCCGGGCGTATTGTTCTCATCGGCGCCAGCGCCCCGGGCCTGAACGATCTTCGCGTGACCCCGGTGGGTGCGGCCTATCCCGGTGTCGAGGTGCATGCCAACCTGATCGCCGGCATGTTGTCCGGAACGGTGAAGCTCAGGCCGGAGTATGCAGCGGGCTTCGACAGTGTGCAGGTTTTCCTGGTCGGCGGGATGTTGACGCTCTTGTTGCCATTGTTGTCTCCGGTTCGTGCAGCGCTGGCGACCGGGGCGGCGCTTCTGCTTGTGCTCGGTTTCAATCTCGCCAGTTGGCAGATCGGGCAGGTAATTTTGCCGGTGGCGGCGGTGATTGTGCTCATTCTGCTGCTGTTTGCCTACAACATGTCCTGGGGCTATTTTGTCGAGTCGCGCGCCAAACGGCAGTTTGCCGACCTGTTCGGGCAGTATGTCCCCTCTGCGCTGGTCGAAGAGATGGCCAAGGATCCGGAGCGCTACAGCATGGAAGGGCGTAATGGCAACCTGACCGTCCTTTTCGCAGACATCCGCGGCTTTACCTCCCTCTCCGAGGGTATGAAGCCGCAGGAATTGGCGCGCATGATGAATGTGTATCTGGATGCCATGACGCAGGTCATTCAGTCCCGTCTGGGAACACTCGACAAGTACATTGGAGACGCCGTGATGGCTTTCTGGGGAGCCCCTGTGCCGGATCCACTGCACCCCTGCAATGCGATTCAGGCAGCGCTTGAAATGCAGCATGCGTTGCGGGGGCTGGCGCCGACTTTTGCGGCGCAGGGCTGGCCCGCGTTGCAAATCGGGATCGGCATCAACACCGGGACGATGACGGTCGGTGACATGGGGTCGACCATACGCAAGGCCTACACGGTTTTGGGTGACCCGGTCAATCTTGCCTCGCGCCTGGAGGGGATCACCAAAAATTACGGTGTCGGGATCGTTGTCGGCGAGGCGACCTGCAAGGCGGCTGGCATGTTTGTATATCGTGAGCTGGATCGGGTACGCGTCAAAGGCAAGGAGGGTGCCGTGACGATTTTTGAGCCGCTCGGTGTCGAAAGTGAGTTGCCCAAGGATCAGGCACGCGAATTGCGCCTCTGGAAAGAGGGGTTGCGTTTGTACCGCGCTCAGGATTGGGATCAGGCGGAGCTTCAGTTATACAATCTGCTCAAGCTATCACCGGATTGCGCCCTGTATCAGCTTTACATTCGTCGGATCGCCGAGATGCGCAAGGTGGCATTGCCGGCTGATTGGGATGGCGTGACTGTGTTCGAGACCAAATGACGATGAAGCTTCGGGTTTTGGGTTGTAGTGGTGGTATCGGTGGTCGGCATCTGCGGACCACCTCGATGCTGCTTGACCACGATATCCTGATCGACGCCGGGACCGGTGTGGCCGATCTGCCAATCGCCGACTTGGCGGTGATCGACCACGTTTTCCTGACGCACTCGCATCTTGATCATATTACCTCGCTGCCGCTGATGATCGACACCGTTGCCGACCGCCGGACGCGGCCGTTGACGGTGTACAGCACCCCCGCAGTGCTCGCCATCCTGCGCAACCACATTTTCAACTGGGCGATCTGGCCGGATTTCTCTGAGGTGCCCAGCCCGGAGAATCCATTCCTGCGCTATCAAAACATTGCAGTTGGGGAGACGATTGCCATCGACGATCGGAGAATTACCGCGCTCCCGGCCGAACACACGGTGCCGGCCGTCGGCTATTGTCTGGATTCCGGCGCCGCCAGCCTGGTGTTTTCAGGAGATACCGGCGTCTGCGACCCGTTCTGGCGCATGGTTAACCGGATTCCCAACCTGCGGCACCTGATTATCGAATGTGCATTCTCGAATCGCGAGCAGCGGCTGGCGATTGTTTCCAAACACCTTTGTCCGGAGATGCTGGCCAACGAGTTGCAGAAACTGGAGCGTGATTGCGAAATTCACATCACGCACCTCAAGCCCGGGCAGATCGAACTGACAATGGAAGAAATCGAGCGCTGTCTGGGTAATTTCCAGCCCCGGATGTTGCAGAACAATCAGGTTTTCGAGTTTTGATCATGCTGGCCGATGCCAATACGTTGAGCCGTCTGGAGCCGATTCGCGGCCTTTCCCGCGTGCGGATGGATGAACTGGCGACCTTGTGCCGCCTCGATAGCTGCCCGATGGGCAGTGACCCGCTGAAATTGCTGGACGTGGCGGGGCACTTCATCTACTTGATCAGTGGCGAATTGAGGGTCGTGCTGCACGATGGCAGCATGCGGGTTCTTGTTGGCGGCTGTGATGCTGCGAGCTGGCCGATTGGCTACAAAACCGTGTTGCCGCTGTCGAGCAAGGCCATTACCGATGTCGAGATCTTGCGTATGGATTTTGACCTGCTCGATATCATGATGACCTGGGACGAATTGTCCTCGGTGGCCGAACGTACGCCCGCGCGTGAGGCGCCGGAGCAGGCCTCGTGGAGCACGATGACCGGCGCTTTCAGCGTCCAGGCACTGACCTCGTCGGCACTTGCCCAGTTGCCTCCGGCGCATATTCACAACCTTTTCCAGCGCTTTGAGCGCATCCGCGTCAAGCGGGGGCAGCCCATCATTCGAGAGGGCGATGTCGGCGATTATTTCTACCTGATCGAATCCGGGAGATGCGAGGTCAGCAAGCGGGTGGGTGGTGCCGACCTTTTGCTGGCCGAACTCAAGGCCGGCGATTCATTCGGTGAAGAGGCCCTGGTTTCGGATTCGCGGCGCAACGCCAGTGTCGTCATGAAGACGGATGGCGTCTTGCTGCGACTGGCAAAACCGGATTTCATCGCCTTGGTGCAGGCGCCGCTGCTGCATGTCATCGAGCGAGATGAGGCCGATGCCCAGATTGCCGCAGGCGCTGCCCGTTGGCTGGACGTTCGCTATCCGGCCGAATACAACGAGGATGGCTTGTCGGGCGCAATCAACCTGCCTCTGAATGAAATCCGCACTGCCTTCGATCTGCTCGACAAGCAGATGCCTTATATCGTTTATTGCCAGAGCGGCAGGCGCAGTTCAGCCGCAGCCTTCCTGCTGGCGCAGCATGGATTCAAGGCGAGCTGGCTATGCGGTGGGCTTGGCCGGCAGGAGCGTTCATGAGTGATGTCGCCCCCCGCCAGCCGTTCCTCAAGAACCTCCAGGCTGTCACCAACAAGATCCATGCGACGAGCAATGTCGACGAGATTATGCTCGAACTGTCGCAGGATATCTGCGCCTTGTTCAATGCCGACCCGGCTGACCATCTACTCCGTCGGTGAGGATGGCTAGTCCATCGTGTCCAAGGTCAAAACCGGACTGAATTCCTTCAAGGACATCCGCCTGCCGATTTCGGAGCAGGGTATTGCTGGCTATGTTGCGGTGACGCGCAAGGCGGTCAATATTCGTGATGTCTATGATGAAGTCGCGCTGCAAGCGTATAGCCCCAACATGTGTTTCCTCGGTGAGGTGGACCACCGCACCAGTTATCGCTCGAAACAGATGCTGCTGGTGCCCGTGCTCGGCTCTGACGCGGATTTGCTGTGTGTCGTGCAACTGATCAATCACAAGCGGGATGAGCCGTTTTCAGCCTTCCATGAGGAAGGTACTGGCGAACTGGCGCAGACCCTGGCGGTGGCCTTCAGCCAGCGCCAGAAAGCGCCCTTCGTTGCCCGCTCCAAATACGATTACCTGATTGCTAATGGCATCATCGGTGCCTCCGAAATGGACCTTGCCCAGCGTGCTGCCCGGTACAAAGGTGTGGAACTGGAGGATGTGCTGATCCGTGATCACAATGTGCAAGCATCAGCAATCGGCAGCGTGCTCGGGCGCTTCTTTGGCGTACCTTACGAGCCTTTCAGGCAGGAGCGGATCAAGCCGCTTGATCTGCTGCGCAATATCAAGCGCGAGTACATCGACAGCAATCACTGGCTCCCGCTTGAAGAAACCCCCGAAGGTATCGTTCTCATGGCGCCGGATCCCGAGCGCCTGAAGATGTCTCGGCTGGTCAATAACATTTTCCCCAAGCATGCCATCCAGTTTCGCGTGACCACGCAGCGTGAGTTTGCTGCTACGGAGGACCAGTTTTTTGGCGCAATTTCGGACATCGGCTCGGTGGATGACCCGCTGTCCGGCATGGGCGATACGGAAGAGGGCGATGATACCCATGACGAAGTATCTGCGGCTGCCGACAATGAACTCGTCCGTTTGGTGAACAAGATCATCGTCCTGGTCTACCAGCAAGGGGCGTCGGATATCCATGTCGAACCGCGTCCCGGCAAGGAAAAGACCATCATTCACTTCCGCAGGGACGGTTCGCTTGTCAATTTCATCGAGATCCCCGCGTCTTACCGTTCCTCATTGATCAGGCGCCTCAAGATCATGTGCGATGTCGATATCTCCGAGAAGCGCAAGCCTCAGGACGGCAAGATCAAGTTAAAAAAATACGGACCGCTGGACATCGAACTCCGGGTGGCGACCATTCCCGCTGCTGGTGGTGTCGAGGATGTGGTGATGCGCATTCTGGCGGCGGGGGAGCCGATCAAGCTGGATCAACTTGGCCTGTCGCCGCGTAACCATGAGAACCTGATCAAGTGCGTCGAAAAGCCCTACGGCCTGTTCTTTGTCTGCGGTCCGACCGGTTCCGGCAAGGCGACCACGCTGCATTCCGTGTTCGGCCACCTGAATATGCCGGATACCAAAATCTGGACGGCGGAAAATCCGGTGGAAATTACCCAGAAGGGCCTGCGCCAGGTGCAGGTCAACAAGAAGGCCGCGCTCGACTTCGCCACGTTAATGAAGGCTTTCCAGCGCGCTGATCATGACATCAACATGGTCGGCGATATGCGCGATCCGGAAACGACCGGCATCGTTATCGAGGTTTCGCTGACTGGCCCTCTGGTTTTCGCAACCCTGCATACCAACTCGGCGCTAGAGTCGATCATTCACCTGCTCGACATGGGGATGGCCCCATTCAACTTTGCCGATGCCCTGCTTGGCATTCTCGCTCAGCGCCTGGGCAAGCGCTTGTGCAAGGATTGCAACGAAGCCTGTCACCCAGATGTCGCCGAAATCGACCAGTTGCTGCTTGAGTGCACTGATGATCTGACGCACACCGACCACTGGTTGCTTGACCCGATGGCAGCCCGCGAGGTGATTCGCTCCGACTGGCAAAGCCGCTACGCTAAGGATGGCAAGTTCACGCTCTATCAAGCCAAAGGCTGCCCGACCTGCAATGACAGCGGCTACAAGGGGCGGGTTGGTTTGCACGAACTGCTGGTTGGCTCAGATCCAGTCAAAAAGCTGATTCAGGAAAAGGCGCGTGTCGCTGAAATTCTCGCTTGCGCCCTGAATGAAGGTATGCGCACCCTGAAGATGGACGGTATTGAGAAAATTCTGCAGGGCATTGCCGACATCAAACAGGTACGCCCCGTCTGCATATCAAATAAGGAGGTTTCATGGAAACCCTCGACGACCTCTTCCGGCGTCTTGAGCAACTCAACGACATCGGTGCCTCACTCTCTAACGAGCGCGACATCAACCGCCTGCTCGAAAAAATCCTGCTCGCTGCCAAGGCCATTACTGGCGCCGACGGCGGTACGCTTTACCAACTCTCCGAAGACAAGCGGCACCTGCATTTTGAAATTGTTCGTACCGACTCCCTGGGTATCGCTTTCGGTGGTACCAGCGGCCAACCGACCTCCGGTAAGTTTCCCGATCTCGATCTCTATCTTGCAGATGGTTCGGCAAACGACAACATGGTCGCCGCCTATGCTGCGCTCAACGCAAAGACTGTTAACATCCCGGATGCCTACGAGGCCGAGGGCTTCGATTTCTCCGGCACCCGAAAGTTCGACGCCCGCACCGGCTATCGCTCGCAATCCTTTCTCACCGTGCCGATGCAGAACCACGAAGGCGAGATCATCGGTGTGCTGCAGTTGATCAATTCGCTGGACCCAGCGACAGGCAAGGTCGGAGCGTTCTCTCAGGCCGATCAGCGGCTGGCTGAGTCGCTCGCGTCGCAAGCCGCGATTGCCCTGACCAACCGGCAACTGGTCGAGCAACTCGAAACGCTGTTCGAGTCCTTCATCAAGCTCATCAACCTGGCGATTGACGAGAAGTCACCCTATACCGGCGGCCATTGCCAGCGCGTTCCCGAACTGACGATGATGCTCGCCGATGCAGTCGATGCCACCACCGAAGGCCCGCTGGCCGATGTCAAGCTGACCGAAAAGGATCGCTACGAACTGCGTATCGCTGCCCTGATGCACGACTGCGGCAAGGTAACGACGCCGGTGCATGTGGTCGACAAGGCCACCAAGCTGCAAACCATCTTCGACCGCATTCATCTCATCGATACGCGTTTTGAAGTCGTGCGCCGAGATGCCGAAGTTGCCATGTGGCGGGCGATCGCCGAAGGCAAGGACCGTGCATCAGCCGAAGCCGAGATTGCCCGATTTTGCCGACAAATTGAGGTTGACCGCAGCACATTGCGCCGGAGCAATGTCGGGAGCGAGCGCATGTCAGACGACGACGTCGCCGCCGTTCGCGCCATCGCCACACGCTATCGCTGGCAAAACCCGGAAGGAGAATGGGTTGATTTTCTCAGTGCGGAAGAACTCGAGAATCTCACCATCCGCGCCGGCACGTTGACGCAGGCCGAGCGCGAGATCATCAACTACCACATTGTCGCCACCATCAAGATGCTGGAGCAACTACCGTGGCCCAAGCATCTGAAAAACGTCCCCGAGTACGCTGGTGGCCACCACGAGCGCATGGACGGCAAGGGCTACCCGAAGGGGCTCAAGCGCGAGGAGATGAGCTGGCAGGCGCGAATGATGGGCATTGCCGATATCTTCGAAGCGCTGACCGCAAAGGATCGCCCTTACAAGGAGCCGATGAAGCTATCCGAGGCCCTGCGGGTCATGGAGAACTTCAAGAACAACGGGCATATTGATCCGGATTTGTTCGAGATATTCCGATCACAAACTATTTTTCTGAAATATGCAGAGGGCTTTCTTAGCGAGTCACAGCTTGACTGTGGAACTGTTGCCTGACGATATTTGTATCGAGGTGCCGAAACTTGGCATGTTTGGCCTACGTTATCTCGCTAGGAATGGGTTCTTCGGTGGCACATTTTCTGCTTCATTTAGTACATGCCGACTTCTCGGTGTTCATTTTGGAGATAATTTATGAACAAGTCTCAGCAAGGTTTTACCTTGATTGAACTGATGATCGTAGTTGCGATTATCGGTATTCTGGCTGCAGTCGCCTTGCCGCAGTATCGTGACTATACCCAGCGTTCCGCCAACGGCGCCTGCTTGGCTGAAGCTAAGTCGTACATGGGGACGGCTGTGGCCAATTTGGCAAACAATGATGCAGCGCCAGCGTACCCTGCTAATTCGATTTGTACGCCGCCTGCTGTGCCGGACGCTGCAGCCTATGCCGCAAATACCGCGATTACATTTACAACCCCGACTCGTGGAACTGCTGCTGTGCGTCAGAACGTTTCATGTGAAGCTGGCACGGGTGCTTGCAGGTTGGTCGCGGTGGGCGGGTAATAAGCCTATTGTAGTAGAAAAACCAGGGAAAGGGCCGGGGTGACGATTCCGGCCTTTTTTCTTCCGATTTTGCAGCAAGGGTCGGTATGGCAAAGGCATAAAAGAGTGATGACGGTCATCATCGCGAACTTTTCAAATATTTTCTGGGGCAGTTCGCAGTTTGCGGTGCCCCAAAAAATGCATTGAAGTCGAGCTACCTACAGGAGCTCGCCTGGGAATGGGGTGCGGTCAGCCGCCGATGTGGCAGTTGATGTAAGTCTAAGATATAGCGAGTTCGGGATTGAGGCTGTAGGTTCCGGACAGGCTGCTTTGGCAGACCTTGTGAGTCTGTATCCTGGCCAGAACAACTGCGGCCGTAAAGTGCCCTTCGATTGGCAGCTTTTCAACATTGAGCGCGTATACGGTGAAAACGTAACGATGCACAATCTCATCGTTCCACGGCGGGCAGGGGCCGTCATAGCCATAGTAGTCGCCCCGCATGTCATTATCGCCGGCGAACCAGTCAGTGTAATTATTGATGCCTTGACGACTGCCGTGCAGTGATTGCGGGCCAGGTTTGCCACGGGGGATGACGTCCTTGCTGAATTCGCCGGCAGCGATTTCGGTGATGGTCGGCGGCAGGTCGATCAGGACCCAATGGAAAAAATCGACGCGGGGTAGCGAGGCGGGGATGGTTTTGCCTTCTTGATTGACGTCATCGCCGACACTCGGGACGTCCGGATCATGGCAGGTGATGGCGAAGGATTTGGTGCCGGCAGGGATGTCGGACCAGGCAAGGTGAGGATTCAGGTTCTTGCCCAGGCAGACGTGGTGGTCGGCATGGGGAATGCAGAAGGCGAAGTCGCCGGGAATGCGTTCGCCGTCGGCGAAGCTGTTGCTGATGAGTTTCATCGAAAGGTCTCCTCGTTATTGGCCCTTGCGGGCAGCATGGTGTTCATCAGGTACTGGCGCGACGCTTGAAGTCGCCCAGCCGAAAGCCGAGAAGCCACAGTGTAGCGAAATATGCGCTTGCGCCAAGGGGTACGAGCCACGCCAGATGCAAGCCGCGTTGAATCAGGTTGCCCTGCAGCCATTGTTGTTCGGTTCCCATCCCTACCCAGAGTGCACCACACATGACCAGCATGGCCATTAGCAGCTTGAACATGAAGGCCGGCCAGCCGGGTTGCGGCTGAAATATCTGCAGCTGACGCAGCCCGTGATAGAGCATGCCGGCATTGAGGCATGCGGCGAGGCCGATGGAGAGTGCAAGGCCGGCGTGGCCGATCCAGCCGATGAAGGCGAGGTTCATTGCTTGCGTGGCAGCCAGTGAGATGAGCGCGATCTTGACTGGTGTGCGCACGTTCTGGCGGGCGTAGAAGCCGGGTGCCAGGACTTTGACCAGGATCAGCCCGGTCAGGCCGACGGCGTAGGCGACCAGCGCTTCACGGGTACGCAGGACATCATCAGCGGTGAAGGCGCCATGGAAAAAGAGCGTCGAGATCAGCGGCACGGCCAGGATGGCGAGGGCCAGCGCGGCGGGGGCGGCAAGCAAAAGCGTTAGGCGCAAACCCCAGTCGAGCAGTTTGGAATACTCCTGTGTATCGCCCTTGGCATGAGCGCGGGACAATGAGGGCAGCAGGATGGTGCCAAGCGCGGCGCCGAGCATACCGGACGGGAATTCCATCAGCCGGTCGGCGTAGTACAGCCAGGAGACGCTACCGGTCGTCAGGAAGGAGGCAAATATGGTGTTGATCAGCAAACTGATCTGCGACACCGAGACGCCAATCAAGGCGGGGCCCATGAGCAGGGCGATGCGGCGCACGCCGGGGTCGGCCCAGGCAGCGCGCCAGTTGAGTGTTGGACGCGGCAGCAGGCGCAGGCGGCGCAGCGCCGGTATCTGGATAGCCAATTGCAGCACGCCGCCGATGAAGACTGCCCAACCCAGCGCGAGGACCGGCGGATCGAAATAGGGCGTGGCAAAAAGCGCCATCGCGATGAAGCTGAGGTTGAGCAGCACCGGCGTGAAAGCCGGGAGCGCGAACCGGCTCCAGCTATTGAGGATACCGCCGGACAGCGCGACCAGCGACATGAAGAGGATGTAGGGGAAGGTGATGCGGGTCAGTTCGACGGTCAGTTCGAACTTGCCGGGATTGGCGACAAACCCGGGTGCCGAGATCCAGACCAGAAAGGGGGCGGCGGCAACGCCGATGGCAGTGACAACAAACAGCGCGATCGAAAGTACCGTGGCCACGTGATCGATCAGTGTGCGGGTGTCTTCCTCGCTGCGGCTATTTTTGTATTCACCGAGCATCGGAACAAAGGCCTGCGAAAAGGCGCCTTCGGCAAACATCCGCCGCAGCAGGTTAGGCAGTTTGAAAGCGACGAAAAAGGCGTCGGTGGCGAGGCCGGCACCGAAGGCCCGGGCGATGACGAAATCGCGGACAAAACCGAGGATTCTGGAAAGCAGGGTCATACCGCTGACGGTGGCCAGCGCGCGAAGCAGATTCATGTCGGAAGGCGTTGCCTGAGGCGGAGCTGCAAAGCTATAATTCTACGCTCTGCTGTTGCAGTGCAGCGAATCGATGTCTATTTGATGCATTGCCGCGGAAGTGCCGGTGTAGCTCAGTTGGTAGAGCAGCGCATTCGTAATGCGAAGGTCGTAGGTTCGACTCCTATCTCCGGCACCAATTAAATCAAGGGCTTGCAGAGATGCTGGCCCTTTTTTTTGGCCAAGGCCGCAGCGGGCCCTGCCGGGAGGTGGGAAGTCGATGAAATATCTGATCTGGATTGCCGTGGCGGCAATCATCTGGTGGGTGTGGTCCAAGCGCAAGGCTGCTGCGCGGCGGCGGCAGCGTGATGATTCACCTCAGCCACGGGCGCCGGAGCGGATGGTGCGCTGCGCGAACTGCGGGGTCCATCTTCCCGAGAGCGATGCCGTGATCCATGGCGGCGATCATTACTGCTCGGCGGCACACCGCGATCAGGCAGTTTCACGCGACTGATGGTCGCCTGGCTTTCCACCGCCTGGGGGCCGAACTGGCGTTCGTTCCAGTACTTCAACGGCTACCGGCTGGTCATCGGGGTTTTCTTCCTGCTGGCATTGTTCCTTCCGAATGAGTGGAACGCCCACCTCAACCTGCAGGCTTCGCCCCGGCTTTTTGGCCTGAGTTTGGCGTATACCGCAGCAGTCCTCGGTGGTTTGCTGGTGTCCGGGCTTTGGCGTCATCGTTTCAATCTCCAGTTGTCGGTGCAGATGCTGGTCGACGTCGCGTTTGTCGCGCCGGTCATGTACTTCGCTGGCGGCGTCGCCAGCGGACTTGGCGTCATCCTGCTGGTGTCGCTGGCGGCGGCCAGTCTGGTCGGGCATGGCCGACTGGTTTTGCTCTATGCAGCGGTGGCGACGCTGGCGGTACTGGCGATGCAGGTCTATGGCATTTTTGCGAGCAATTTTGACGTTGCCGGCATCGTTCAAGCGGGTTTCATTTCTGCAGGTTTTTTCGCGACGGCTGTCCTAGCCCGCTTGCTCGGGCAACGGGTGATGTACAACGAGGAACTTGCGCGTAAGCGCGGCGAAGCGCTGGATAACCAGATTGTCATCAGTCGGCGGGTCGTCGAGCGGATGCAGGATGGCGTGTTGATCGTTGCCGCGGACGGCCGCGTGCTGCGCTCCAATCCTGGTGCACAGGCCATGCTCGGTATCCAACTCGATGGCGAGGTCGTCCTAGCGCAGCAGGTGCCGACGCTGGCGGCCGCGCTGGCGGTCTGGGAACGGCACGAGGGCGACGAGAGTTTTCGTTTTGCCGGCGCCGAGGGGGGGGATCTGGCAGCGCGCTTCGAGCGGACCAGTAGCTCGGATGGCGAGGTTCTCGTCTTTATCGAGGATCTCGCGCGGATTCAGGAGCGGGCGCAGGAATTGAAGCTTGCCTCGCTGGGGCGGCTGACCGCGAGCATTGCGCATGAAATCCGCAACCCGCTGTCGGCCATTAGTCACGCGGGGGAGTTGTTGCGCGAGGAGCGGCGGGGCGAAATGCAGGATCGCCTGCTGCGTATCCTCAATGACAACGTGCACCGGCTGGATCGCATCGTCCGCGATGTGCTCGAACTTGGCCGTCAGCAACGTGCCCAGCCGGAGCCGCTAAATCTAGACGATTTTTGTCGGCAGTTCATCGAGCATCTGTTCCTGGCTGAAAACTTACCCGCCGGGGTGCTGGCCTACCACGGCGTGGCGGGGGCGGTGATGTGCTTTGACCGCACCCACCTTGAACGCATTCTCTGGAACCTCGCCAGTAACGCCTTGCGTCACAGCTCCCGTAATCAGGGGGCGGTAACCATTGCAGTGGTCGAGTCGGCGCAAATTGGCAGGGTAGAATTGCATATGTCCGATGATGGCCCCGGGGTGCTGGAGAATGTTCGGGCGCAGGTCTTCGAGCCATTCTTCACTACGCATACGCAAGGTACGGGGTTGGGTTTGTTCATCGCGCGGGAGCTGTGTGCAGCGAATGGTGCCGGACTGGAGTTGTTGCCCGAGGCTGGCGGGGCGCATTTTGTAATTACAGGGAGAAGCGAACCGTGTCCGTTGTCAGAAGCGAACGCCGCCCACTTGGCGAACTGAACCGGGTACTCGTCATTGACGACGAGTCCGATATCCGTGAGCTGATCGACCTGACCTTGTCGCGCATGGGGTTGGCGGCCACGTGCGCCGGTTCGCTGGCCGAAGCCCGTGCAGCGCTTTCAGCCGAGCGCTTCCAGCTCTGCCTGACCGATATGCGGTTGCCGGATGGCGAGGGGCTGGACATCGTCCGCTACATCAACGAGCACCATCCGCAGATCCCGGTGGCGGTGATTACCGCGTTTGGTAGTGCCGATAATGCGGTCGCCGCCCTGAAGGCCGGTGCCTTTGATTACCTGGCCAAACCGGTTGGGCTGGATCAACTGCGGACACTGGTCAAATCGGCCTTGCGATTGCCGGATGCAGACAACCGTGCCGAGGATTCGTCCGGTTTGATTGGCGACTCTGTGGCCATGCAGCAGGTGCGGGCGATGATCGACAAGCTCGCCCGCAGTCAGGCACCGGTTTATATCTCCGGCGAATCGGGTAGTGGCAAGGAGTTGGCGGCGCGTCTGGTGCATCAGCGCTGTGCGCGGGCTGCGAATGCATTTGTGCCGGTGAATTGTGGTGCTATTCCGGAAAACCTCATGGAAAGCGAGTTTTTCGGCTATCGTAGGGGGGCTTTCACCGGCGCGGATAGCGAGCGTGAGGGTTTCTTTCAGGCGGCGAGCGGTGGCACGCTGTTTCTCGACGAGGTCGCCGATCTGCCGCTGGCCATGCAGGTGAAACTGTTGCGGGCGATACAGGAAAAGCGCGTACGCAAGGTCGGTAGCGTTACCGAAGACCCGGTCGACGTGCGCATCATTTGCGCTACCCATCGCAATCTGCGGGAGTGTGTCGACAATGGCGCTTTCCGTCAGGATCTCTATTACCGGCTCAATGTGATTGAACTGCGTATGCCTCCGCTGCGCGAACGGGTCGAGGACATTGAGCCCTTGGTTGCGGCCGTGCTCGCGCGCCTGTTCGGAGATACGCCGCCGCGTCTGAGTGCCGCCGCGATCAAGGCCTTGCAGCAGTACGCGTTTCCCGGTAATGTCCGCGAACTCGAGAACATACTCGAACGGGCGACAGCGCTCTGCTCCGGTGATGTCATCGAAGCCGAAGATCTGCATCTTGAACCGGAAGAGATGGGTGGTGTCGAGAGTGCAGGCCGCGGCAGCGAGACGCTGGACGACTACCTGAACCGGATCGAGCGTCAGGCGATACTCGAAGCCCTTCAGAAAACCGACGGCAACCGGACAGCCGCGGCACGCCTGCTGGGGGTTACGTTCCGTTCGATGCGCTACCGTCTCGAACGTCTCGGTATCGAATGACTGCCTGGACCACGGAGGGCTGGCTGAACGGCGCCGAGTGGTTGCCGTCGCCCAATTTCGGGCCGCGTCCAGCAGGCGCCGAAGTTACGCTGGCAGTTATTCACAACATCAGCTTGCCGCCCGGACAGTTTTCCGGATACTTTGTTGAGGATTTTTTTCTCAACCAACTCGATGCTGCGGTCGACCCATATTTTTCAATAATTTCGGGATTGCAGGTTTCATCGCATTTTTATATCCGGCGCGATGGTCGGCTTGTCCAGTTCGTTTCGGTTGACGATCGTGCGTGGCACGCCGGGCAGTCCAGTTGGTGCGGGCGGGACAACTGCAACGACTGGTCGGTGGGCATCGAGCTTGAAGGCACGGACAACCTGCCATTTGCCCCTGAGCAATACGCGACGCTTTGGCAGGTGCTCGCTGCATTGCGCCAGCGATATACCTTGACCAGCGTTGCGGGCCATAGCGATATCGCGCCTGGACGCAAAACTGATCCGGGCATAGGCTTCGACTGGGCGGCGGTGGCGGCCCACTTTCCGGATCTCGCGCTGCCCGGCCCGGGCTAGCGTCCGAGGTAGCGGCGTAAGCGCGCCACCGCCTCGGCCAGGCGGTCAAGATTGGTGGTGTACGCAAAGCGAATGTGCCGTTCCGGCGCATTGCTGCCAAAATCCAACCCGGGTGTCGCAGCAATGCCGGCTTGCTCCAGCAGTTCGCGGGCAAACGTGAAGCTGTCTGCCGTCAAGGCGGAGCAGTCGCAATACAGATAGAACGCCCCTTCAGGCCGGGCCGTCACCTTGAGGCCGATCGCTTCCAGTGCCGGAGCCAGAAAATCCCGCCGGCGGCGGAATTCGGCGCGCCGCTCTTCCAGCAGGGCGATGGTTTCCGGCAGAAAAGCGGCGAGCGCGGCATATTGGGCAGGGGCTGATGGGCAGAGCGTGAGGTTCTGCGCCAGCTTTTCGACGTCGCGGACATAGGCTTCGGGAATGATCATCCAGCCCAGCCGCCAGCCGGTCATCTGGAAATACTTCGAGAAACTGTTGATGATCCAGATATCGTCGCCGGCCGCGCATGCGGTCGGCGCATCGCATTCGTAGGTCAGGCCGTGGTAGATCTCGTCGACCAGGAAATGGCCGTGACGCGCGCGGCAGATATTGGCAAGGGCGTTGATTTCCGGCAGCGACAGCAGCGTTCCGGTCGGGTTGGCTGGTGAGGCAACGAGCAGCCCACTCGTCTTGGTTGTCCAGGCCGCAGCAACCTGTTCCGGAGTTGGCTGGAAGTTGCTCCGTTCATCCACCGGCAGACTGACCGGGACGCCTTCGTAAGTGCGCAGGATGTGCCGGTTGCACGGGTAGCCCGGGTCGGCCAGCAGCCACTCGCGGTCAGGGTCGGTCAGGCAGGCGAAAGCGAGGTTGAGGGCGCCGGAGGCGCCATTGGTGACCGCGATGCGGCTGGCAGGCACCGCTACGCCATAACGCTGGCGATAAAATGCCGAGATGGCCTCGCGCAATTCTGGCAACCCGAGCGCCTGAGTGTAGAGGGTTTTTTGCCCATTTATGGCGTTCACCGCAGCAGCGGCGATGGCCGGCGGCGTCGGGAAGTCCGGCTCGCCCACCTCCATATGGATGATGTCGCGGCCTACGGCTTCAAGCTGGCGGGCTCGGGTTAGCAGTTCGACGACGTGAAAGGGCGCGATGTCGGCAAGACGGGCGGCAGAGGGCAGCATGCGTGACTCCAAAGTAAAACGGCCACCCGCAGGTGGCCGTTGATTCGGGCTCAGGGCCGGATTATGCCGCGTCCTTGAAGATACCCATTTCGAACAGTTCGCGCTTGAGCACAAGTTCGCGCGGCATCTTCTCGCCCATCTTGTCGAACCACTCCTTGTGGCCGGCGAGTTCGGACTTCCAGGCATCGGCGTCGATGGTGGTCAGGGCTTCGAAATCAGCCTTGTTGATTTCCAGACCGTTCCAGTCAATGTCCTCGAACTTCGGCATCCAGCCAAGCACGGTTTCCTTGGCGGCCACGGTGCCCTTGCAACGCTGGACGATCCACTTCAGAACGCGCATGTTGTCGCCGAAACCAGGCCACATGAAGTTGCCATCGGCATCCATGCGGAACCAGTTGACGCAGAAGATCTTCGGCGTGGCATCGACGGTCTTGCCCATGCGCAGCCAATGGTTGAAGTAGTCGCCCATGTGGTAGCCGCAGAAGGGCAGCATGGCGAACGGGTCGCGGCGGACAACACCCTGCTGACCGAAGGCGGCAGCGGTGGTTTCGGAGCCGAGGGTGGCAGCCATGTAGACACCGTAGTTCCAGTTGAAAGCCTGATAAACCAGCGGCACGGTGGTAGCGCGACGGCCGCCGAAGATGAAGGCGGAAATCGGCACGCCAGCCGGATCTTCCCAGGCGGCATCGACGGACGGGCACTGGCTGGCCGGGGCGGTGAAGCGGGAGTTGGCGTGGGCGGCCTTGCGACCGTTCTTGCCGTCTTCCGGCGTCCAGTCCTTGCCCTGCCAGTCGATCAGGTGATCCGGCGCCTGCTTGGTCAGGCCTTCCCACCACACATCGCCATCGTCGGTCAGCGCGACATTGGTGAAGATGATGTTTTCCTTGAGGGTGGCCAGGGCGTTGTAGTTGGTCTTTTCGGAGGTGCCCGGGGCGACGCCGAAGAAGCCGGCTTCCGGGTTGATCGCGTAGAAGCGGGTGACGCCGTCGGCATCGACGCGCGGCTTGATCCAGGCGATGTCGTCGCCGATGGTGGTGATCTTCCAGCCGTCGAGGGTCTTTGGCGGGATCAGCATGGCGAAGTTGGTCTTGCCGCAGGCCGACGGGAAGGCGGCAGCGACGTAGGTCTTTTCACCTTCCGGCGATTCGACGCCGAGGATGAGCATGTGTTCGGCCAGCCAACCCTGGTCGCGGGCCATGGTCGAGGCGATGCGCAGCGCGAAGCACTTCTTGCCGAGCAGTGCGTTGCCGCCGTAGCCGGAACCATAGGACCAGATTTCGCGGGTTTCCGGGTAGTGAACGATGTACTTGACGGTCGGGTTGCACGGCCACTTGACGTCGGCCTGGCCGGCTTCGAGCGGGGCGCCGACGGTGTGCACGCACGGCACGAACTCGCCATTGGTGCCGAGAACGTCATGGACGGCCTTGCCCATGCGGGTCATGGTGCGCATGTTGACGACAACATACGGCGAATCGGAAATCTCGACACCGATATGGGCGATCGGTGAGCCGAGCGGACCCATCGAGAACGGGATAACGTACATGGTGCGACCCTTCATGCAGCCCTTGAACAGGCCGTTGAGGGTTTCGCGCATCTTGGCAGGCTCTTCCCAGTTATTGGTCGGGCCGGCGTCTTCCTTGTTTTGCGAGCAGATGTAGGTACGATCTTCGACACGGGCAACGTCGGAAGGATCGGAGAAAGCGAGGTAGGAGTTCGGACGCTTGGCTTCGTTGAGCTTGATCAGCGTGCCGGCCTTGACCATTTCACCGCAGAGGCGGTCATACTCTTCCTGAGTGCCGTCTGCCCAGACGATGCGGTCCGGGGTGGTCAGTGCAGCAATCTCGGCGACCCATTTTTTCAAGCCTTCATGTTTGACGTAGTCAGGCGCGTTCAGCGGTGCGGTCATGGCGATGTGTCTCTCTCTAAGTTACTGAAATAGCAAAGGTTTCACGCCAGTCGCCGGGAGCTGCCACCAAGACTGAAAGCGGCTGAAGGCCGTCGGCTGGGAAGCCCGTAATTATGCACGAAATTAGGGTAAACATCCACTTGACGTAACATGGGTTACGTATATTCCGAAGGTTGGGAGTGAAAAATTTCATGGTAGGATGTGCCGCAATCTGAAATTGCGTTTCACGATATAAAACGGAGGAAGACATGGATCCACGCCAGTTGCGCGAAGCCGCGCTCTACTACCATCGCGAACCGAAGCCGGGCAAGATTGCGGTCACGCCGATCAAGCAGTTGACCAACCAATATGACCTGTCACTTGCTTACTCTCCCGGTGTTGCATACGCCTGCGAGGAAATCGTCGCGGACCCGGGTGAGGCGAGCACGCTGACCTCGCGCGGCAATCTGGTCGGTGTCATCACCAACGGCACCGCTGTATTGGGCCTTGGTCCCATTGGCCCGCTGGCCGCCAAGCCGGTGATGGAGGGCAAGGGCGTACTGTTCAAGAAGTTTGCCAATATCGACGTCTTTGACCTCGAAATCGAAGAGCGCGACCCGGACAAACTGATCGACACCATCGCCTCGCTGGAGCCGACCTTCGGCGGTATCAACCTTGAAGACATCAAGGCGCCGGAATGCTTCTACATCGAGAAGAAGCTGCGCGAGCGGATGAGGATTCCCGTTTTTCACGATGACCAGCATGGTACGGCCATCGTCGTCGGTGCCGCCATCCTCAACGGCCTGCATCTGATTGGCAAGGATCTGACCAAGGTCAAGATCGTCACCTCGGGTGCCGGTGCCGCGGCGCTCGCCTGCCTGGATTTGCTGGTCATGCTTGGCGCCCCGGTCGAGAACATCTGGGTCACCGACATCAAGGGCGTGGTTTATGAAGGTCGTGTCGAGGAAATGGACGAGATCAAGGCCCGCTACGCCAAGAAGACCGATGCCCGTACCCTTGGGGAAATCATCGAAGGTGCCGACGTCTTCCTTGGCCTGTCCGCCGGCGGTGTGCTGAAGCAAGACATGGTCGCCAAGATGGCTGCGGCACCGGTGATCATGGCGCTGGCCAATCCGACGCCGGAAATCCTGCCGGAACTGGTCAATCAGGTACGCGACGACGCCATCATCTGTACCGGTCGTTCCGACTATCCGAACCAGGTCAATAACGTCCTCTGCTTCCCCTTCATTTTCCGCGGTGCGTTGGATGTCGGTGCGACGACGATCACCGAGGAAATGAAGATGGCGGCGGTCAAGGCCATTGCCGAACTGGCACGCGCCGAACAGTCGGAAGTCGCTGCCCGTGCCTATGGCGAAAAGGTTGCCAGCTTCGGGCCGGAATATCTGATTCCGAATCCTTTTGATCCGCGCCTGATCGTCAAGATCGCGCCGGCGGTCGCCAAGGCGGGGATGGAGTCGGGGGTCGCAACGCGTCCGATCAAGGATTGGGACGCCTACATTCAGGGCCTGAACGAGTTCGTTTACCACTCCGGCATGATCATGAAGCCGGTTTTCTCCCAGGCCAAGCTGGCACCCAAGCGTATCGTTTTTGCCGAGGGCGAGGATGAGCGCGTACTGCGGGCGGTACAGGTGGTACGCGATGAAGGTATCGCTCACCCGATTCTCATCGGGCGCCCGGCGGAAATTCGCCGCCGCATCGAGTCCGCCGGCTTGCGCATCCGCGAGGGTGAGGATTTCGAGATTGTCTATTCCGAAAACTGCGACTTTTTCGATGCGCACTATGAGGAATTCTGGACCACATATCACCGGATCATGGAGCGCAAGGGTGTCTCTCCGGACTATGCCCGTCGCGAAGTGCGTCGTCGTGCCACCCTCTACGGCTCGTTGATGGTCAAGCTGGGTTACGCCGATGGTCTGGTGTGTGGCACTTTTGGTCGCCACGAGACGCATCGCGAGTACGTACAGAGCGTCATCGGTACCCAGCCCGGTCTGGACCGGTACTACGCCATGAACCTGCTGATGCTGCCGGGGCGCACGGTCTTCATCGGCGACACTTATGTCAATTACGACCCGACGGCAGAGGAACTCACCGATATGGCCTTGCTGGCTTGTGAGGAAATCCGCAACTTCGGCATCACGCCCAAGGTGGCCCTGCTTTCACATTCTACTTTTGGTACCGAAGATACGCCGACCTCGCTCAAGATGCGGGAAGTGCTGGCCCATCTCGGCGAGCGCGCACCAGAACTGGAGGTTGAAGGTGAAATGCACGGTGACGCGGCGCTCGATGAGCAGATTCGCCTCAAGGCCTTCCCCAACTCACGCCTCAAGGGGCAGGCCAACCTGCTGGTGATGCCAACGCTGGACGCGGCCAATATCTCCTTCAACCTGCTCAAGGTAGCGGCTGGCGACAATCTGACGGTCGGGCCAATCATTCTGGGGGCTGCGAAGCCGGTGAATATTCTGACACCGACCGCGACGGTACGTCGGATCGTGAATATGACCGCTCTGACTGTCGTCGATGCCGGTTGATCGCCACGGTTAGCGCCCTTGACGGCGGTCGCTGAATATTTCCAGCAGTGTCCGCCGCGTTGTCCCACTCGAGTTTTTCGGGACAACAATTTGTCACGATCTCAGCAGATGCATTAGGTTTTTGCTGTATCTGTCTATTTTTATTGAATTTTGGCAGCAGCCTGCTAAACTGACGTAAAATCGCCCGGTCAGTTTGTAGGAGTCTGTAAATGAAGCATCCCCTGAAAACCGCCCTGTTGTTCGGCGCCTTGATGGGCGTTGGTATGCACGGGCAGGCGCTGGCCACAACGGCCACGAAGCCGGCCGAACAGGCCGCGAAGAAGCCCGTCACCAAAGCAGCCAAGAATGCAGCACCGGTCGCCGGCAAGCAGGCTTCTACCAAGGCGCCAACCAAGACTGCTCGCAACGACAAGGCGCTGCCGGTCCGCGGCAAGCAACTGGCCGCGTTTGCCGAAAGTTCACGCAAACCTGTTCGTCGCGTCAGCATGCAGGACATCGATCCGGGTCGCCTGGCACTCTATTCTGCGTCGGCGCTGGTCATTGACCAGACGAGCGGGCAGGCACTGATCGAGAAGCAACCGGATGCCGTCGTGCCGATTGCGTCGATTTCCAAGTTGATGACGGCGATGGTCGTCCTCGACGCCAAGCTAGATCTCAATGGAGTCATCACCATCACTGACGAGGATGTCGATGGGCTGAAGGGCACCCGCTCGCGGATTCCTGTCGGCACGACGATGACGCGCGAAACGGCGATGCTGCTGGCCTTGATGTCTTCGGAAAATCGCGCTGCCAACGCTTTGGGCCGGCACTACCCGGGCGGCCTGCCGGCCTTCGTCAAGGCCATGAACCTCAAGGCACATTCGCTCGGTATGTATAACTCCAGCTTCGAGGAGCCGACCGGCTTGTCGAGCAACAACGTCTCGACCGCCCACGATCTCGCCCGCATGGTGACTGCCGCCGCGCGCTACCCGGAAATCCGCCAGTTCTCGACCACCGCGGAAGCCAAGGTCGAGATGAACGGCCGTGTTCGAGACTTCGGCAACACCAACGCACTGGTCCGTAGCGACAACTGGGAAATCGGTATTTCGAAGACCGGCTACATCTCCGAAGCCGGGCGCTGCCTGGTGATGCAAGCCCGTGTTGCGGATAAGCCGGTGGTTATCGTGCTGCTGGATTCAAACGGCAAGATGACCCGCGTCGGCGATGCCAACCGGATCAAGCGCTGGATGGAAAGCGCCAGTTTGGGCACCACCCGTCGCACGGTTTAATTTCTTACAGTTGATTTCTGAGGCCGCCCGCGGGCGGCCTTGTTATTTCTGCTTGCCGGTGTAACCGAGCGCGCCGGAGACGGCATCAGCCGTCTGGCGTACCAGATCGGCCCATTCCGGATCATGGCGATCTGCTGGCGCCGATACTGAAAGAGCTGCGATGACCTTGCCGTCTTCGTCATGGATCGGCGCGGCGACGCACTTCAAGCCCAGTTCGGCCTCTTCATCATCGTAGGCGATGCCGTGGCGGCGAACCTTGTCGAGTTCCTTTTCCAGCGCCGCCAGATTGGTCAGCGACTTGGGTGTCTTGCCCGGCAGGCCGGTACGCTTGGCGTAGTCGCGGATTTTCTGTGGGCCGTCGGCGGCCAGGAACAACTTGCCGAGCGAGGTCAGGTGCAGCGGCGCGCGGCCGCCGACGAGATAGACAACGCGCACCAGCGCCCGGCCGGAAGAGGTGCGCTCGAGGTAGACAATTTCGTCGTCGTGGCGGGCGCCGAGGTTGATGGCCTCGCCGATACGCTCGTGCAGTTCCTGCATGTAGGGCAGTGCGACTTCGCGTAGGCTGATGCGGGATTTGACGATGCTGCCGAGTTCGAGCAGGCGAATACCCAGGCGATAGGTGCCTGCATCTTGACGCTCGACAAAGCGGGCTGCGGTCATTGCGGCGAGAATGCGATGTGCCGTCGACGGATGCAGTTCGGTGGCTGCCGCCAGTTGCTTGAGGCTGGCGGGATCAGGTGACGCGGCAAGGGCGTCGAGCAGCGACATCATGCGCTCGATGACCTGTATTGAGCCGGGTGCCTTGCTTGTCCCGCTGGCAACTTCAGACAACTGGATTCCTTTATTTCGCTGGTTTAAGTAGCATTATCACTTTTCTTGTGCGGCGCAATATTAGCATGCGCATTGCCTTATACGTTACCTGCCTGATTGACCTGATGCGTCCCGGTGTCGGATTTGCCGCCTTGCGCCTGCTCGAGGCGACCGGCGCCGACGTGGTTGTGCCGCCGGCGCAGACCTGTTGCGGCCAACCGGCCTGGAGCGCCGGCGACCGTCAGACGGCACGCCTGCTTGCCGAAAAGGCCATTGCCGAACTGGCGGACTACGATCATGTGGTTGTCCCCTCAGGCTCCTGCACCGATCAATTGCGGAATATCTATCCGCAACTTTTTGCTGATGACGGCCATTGGGGGCCTCGGGCGACGGCGCTGGCGGCCCGGACCTTCGAACTCACCGAATACTTGGCGCGCTTTGCCCCCGAATTGCCCCTGCCGGATGCCGAGGGCGGACATGTCACCTATCACGATTCCTGCAAGGGCTTGCGTGGCCTTGGTATCAAGCAGCAGCCTCGCGCGCTGCTGGCACGCGTCAAGGGCCTGCAATTGACGGAAATGGCCGACTGTGAGGAGTGTTGCGGTTTCGGCGGTGCCTTCTCGGTCAATTTCGGCGACGTCTCGACGCGCATCGTCGATCGCAAATGCGAGTCGATTGCTACGGTGGGTGCAGATGCGGTCGTGGGCGGCGATCTGGGCTGCTTGCTCAACATCGAGGGCCGGCTCAGACGGCGGGGCGATGAACGCACGCGCGTGCTGCATATCGCCGAAGTGCTGGCCGGCGGGGGCGAGTCGTGAGCAGTAAGGCCGCGGGATCACGTGGTGTCGGGGCGGCGGTCCACTCTCAGGCGATGCATTTCCACGCCCGTGCGGCGGAGAGGGTCCGTAATCCGGTCCTGCAGAAAGCCCTGCAAAAGGCCAAGCCGCTGTTCGTCGGCAAGCGCGCCAAGGGGGTGGCCAGTCTGGCCGACGACGGTCTCGATTTTGAACTGCTGCGGTCAACTGCAGAAAGCATCCGAAATCGGGTGCTGGCCGATCTCGACGTCTGGCTCGATATTTTCGAGACCAGGGCGCGGGTCAGCGGTGCCGAGGTACTCTGGGCACGCGATGGCGACGAGGTGGCGCGACTGGTGGTCGACATCGCCCAGCGTTACGGCGTGACCAAGGCCGCCAAATCGAAATCGATGCTCTCCGAGGAGGCGCAGCTCAACGAGGCGCTTGCGGCCGCAGGAATTCGGCCGGTAGAGACCGATCTCGGCGAGTACATCGTCCAGCTTGCGGGTGAGGCGCCATCGCACATCATCGCGCCGGCGGTACACAAGACCATTGGCGAGATCGAGGCGCTGTTCGCCGAGGCCCACGGTCGGCCGGAACAACCACGAACCTCGGCGGACATCCCGGCGATGACTCAGGAAGCTCGTGCCGTGCTGCGCCAGCATTTCCTCAGCGCCGAGATGGGGATCTCAGGCGCCAATTTCCTGATTGCCGAAACCGGCTCCGCGGCGCTGGTGACCAATGAAGGCAATGGCCGTATGGTGACGACGTTGCCGCGCGTGCATGTGGTCGTCACCGGCATCGAGAAAATCGTTCCGACGCTGGAGGACTTCTCGACGCTGATGCGGCTGTTGCCACGATCGGCTACCGGGCAGACCATTTCGAATTACGTGTCGCTACTCACCGGCACCCGCCGTGAGGGCGATCAGGACGGGCCGGAGAAGACGGTCTTCATCCTGGTCGATAACGGTCGCGCCAATCTGCTCGGCTCAGCCTGGCAGGATATGCTGCGCTGCATTCGTTGCGGCGCCTGCATGAATCATTGCCCCGTCTATTTTTCCCTCGGCGGCCATGCCTACGGCTGGGTTTATCCCGGCCCGATGGGCTCGGTGCTGACGCCGCTCTATACCGGCATCGAGAACGCCCTTGACCTGCCGCATGCCTCCACCGGCTGCAATCAATGCGGCGTAGTCTGCCCGGTGCGCATTCCCTTGCCCAAGTTGATGCATGGCCTGCGGGAAACCCAGGTCGAGCGCGGCTTGCGCCCATGGCGCGAGCGTTTCGCGTTACGCGCCTGGGCTTGGGTCGCCCGCCGCCCGGCGCTTTATCGCTGGCTGACCCGGGGTGCCGTGCGTTATCTTCGCTGGCTGGTCGATGGCAGCGGTCGCATCCGCGTTTTCGGCATGGCCCCTGGTTGGACGGACGGACGCGACCTCGCCGCAGGCAGCGGCAAGACTTTTCACGAACTCTACGCAGCAAGAAAGCGAGCTTGAACATGGAATTTGCGCCCGAAGGCCCGATGGCCATCCCGATGTGGGTTAATGGCCACGCCTTTCTCACCGTCAGCCAGGATTTTTTTGACGTGACCAACCCGGTAACGGGGGAAGCCATCCGCCGCGTGCCGCTGTGCGGCGCCAGCGAGGCCGCCGAAGCTGTCGCAGCTGCGCGGGGCGCCCAGCCACGGTGGGCGGACATGGGCATGCCGGCCCGCCGGGTCTGCCTGACGGCACTGGCGGACGCGCTGGATCGCTACACCGGCCACTTTGCCAAGTTGCTGACGCAGGAATGCGGCTTCGATGACGCGACCGCGACAGCCGAGGTCGCTGCGGCCGTGGCAGCGCTACAAGGCGCCGGCGTTGGGGCAACTGGTGTTTTCGGGCTGGTGCTCGACGCCTCGCGTCCGCTCGTTGCCGCCGCCGAACACCTGTCGCCGGCGCTGCTGGCCGGTGCGACGGTGGTGGTCAAACCCAGCCCACGGGCGCCATCTGCGGTGTTTGCGCTGTGCGAACTGACTTCCCGCTGCGAGTGGCCGGCCGGTGTCGTCAATCTGCTGCAGGGAGACACCGCGGCCATCGGCGGTCTTTGTGCCGCCGGGGTCGATCGCCTGGTCTATGCCGGCAACGCCCCGCTTGGTGTGCAAATCGGTGCGATTGCCGACGCCGCTGGCATCGCTTTCGAAATGAAGTCGAACTGATGCACCGCATCGTCCACCTCGAAGCCAATTCGCTGATTGCCGACCTGCGGCAACCGGCGTTTGCCCACGCCTGGGCCAGCCATGAAAAAACGGCGGCAGATGAGGTGCGCGGCCGGCTGGCGGGAGCCAGCATTGCCATTACCAACAAAGTGCCGATCCGGGCGGCTGACATCGCGGCGCTACCGGAGCTACAGATGATCGCCGTGTCGGCGACCGGGGCCAATAATGTCGACCTCGACGCCTGCCGGGCGCGGGGCATCATTGTCAGCAATATCCGCGGTTATGCCGTGCGTACCGTGCCCGAGCATGTGCTGTCGATGATGCTGGCGCTGTCGCGCAATCTTTTTGCCTGGCGCGAGACGGTTCGCGCCGGTGGCTGGCAGCGGGCCGAGCAGTTTTGCCTGTTCGATCACCCGATTCGCGATCTGCATGGTGCGACGCTGGGGTTGATCGGTAGCGGCAGCCTGGGCAATGGTGTTGCCCGTCTGGCGGAGGCCTTTGGCATGCACGTGCTGCGAGCCGAGCGCAAGGGCGTGCCGGTGCCCCGCTCAGGCTATGTTGCGTTTGAAGAGGTGCTGGCCGCTGCCGATGTCCTCAGCATCCACTGTCCTCTGACCCAGCAGACGCAGCACCTGATCGGCGAGTCGGAGTTGCGGGCAATGAAGCCCTCTGCGCTGCTGATCAACACTGCCCGCGGGGGCATTGTCGACGAGTCGGCGCTGGCCCGTGCCCTGCGCGAAGGCTGGATCGCCGGAGCCGGTTTCGACGTGCTGAGTGGCGAGCCGCCTGCCGATGATCAGCCGCTGCTGGCGCCGGAACTGCTGGTGCTGCCCAATTTCCTGCTGACGCCGCATGTTGCCTGGTCGAGCCGGCCGGCGATGCAGGCGCTGGCCGATCAGTTGATCGACAACATCGAAGCCTTTGTCGCCGGATCGCCCAAAAATGTCCTTGCCTGACAATACGGCCGCTCGCGACGAGATTCTCGACCGCGTCCGTCGTGGCGTGGCGCGGCAGGATTTCGAAGTGCGCCGGGCCGCGGCCGAGGCCGCGCTGACAGCGCCTACCCGCGGACCGCAACCGCACATGGCCACGGACACCGCGGCGCTGCGGGCGCGTTTTGCCGACAAGGCGGCGGCCCTGGCGAGCAGCGTTGAATCGGTGGTGAGGCTGGCCGAGGCGCCGGCGGCCGTGGCGCGTTATCTGGAAAGCCACGGTCTCTCGAAGCAGGCTGTGGCGACGGCGGAGGTCGGTGCGCTGGACTGGACATTGGCGGGCATTTCGGTCGCCGTGCGTGCCGCGGTTGATGCCGATACGGTAGGGATTTCCGGCTGCTTCTGCGCTGTCGCCGAAACCGGAACGCTGCTGCTCTGCAGTGGTGCCGAAACGCCAGCGACGGTCAGCCTGCTGCCGGAAACGCACATCGCGCTGGTGCCGGTGGCGCGGCTGGTGGCGACCATGGAAGACGCTTTTGCCCTGGTGCGCGCCGAGCTTGGCGACATGCCGCGAGCCTTGAATTTCATCTCCGGGCCATCGCGCACCGGCGATATCGAACAAACCATCGTCCTCGGCGCCCACGGGCCGTGCCGGGTACATCTCATCCTGATCGGGGAAACATCGTGAGCATCCAGTTTGCCATTCGCGGCGAGTACATTCAGCTTGACCAGCTGCTCAAGGCCACCGGCCTGTGCGAATCCGGCGGTGCGGCCCACGCGGCGATTGCCGACGGGATGGTCATGGTCGATGCTGCGGTCGACACCAGAAAACGCGCCAAATTGCGCCCCGGTCAGCGGGTGAGCTTCGCCGGCGAAGAGATCGTTCTGGTCGCTGAATAGGCGCTCACTGCAACCCCCGATTTTGGTCGTTTTTTCGGGTTCACCGCAGCAGTGCGCCGGTCATTCCAGCCAGCGCACCGGTGAGGCCAGTTCAGGGCGCTTGCCCGGGCGGTCGTGATAGTGGGCGGCGATGGCCTTGATGTCGGTGTCCGGATCGCCAGTCAGCGGCAGATAGGCGAGCACGCCGGCCTCGCGCCGCCGGTAGTCGATAAAGGCCAGCCCGACCGGGACCTGTGCGCCGAGCGCGATGCGATAAAAGCCGGTTTTCCAGCCGACGGTCAGGCTGCGCGTGCCTTCCGGTGCCATCACCAGCATGAAGTCCGGTCGGCGGGCGAACTCGGCGACCATCTGCTCGACAAAGCCGGTCCGCTGCCGGCGATTCACCGGCACGCCGCCCAGCCAGCGCAGCAGGCCGCCGAAAGGTGGGCGAAACAGGGCGTCCTTGCCGACCCAGTGCGTGTCGAGGCGGAGCGCCCATTTGATCAGCAGCGCGTAGATGCCATCCCAGTTCGAGGTGTGGGGGTAGGCGATCAGCACCGCCCGGGCCGGCCGGTCCGGTGCTTCGATCAGGGTCCAGCCGAGGAGTTTGAGCAGACTGCGGGCGAGGAATTGCATGGTCGGTCTCAGCTCATCTTGACGACGATGTCGTGAAGGGTATTGGCGCAGTTGGCCATGCGGTCGGCGGCATTCGAGAGGTGGCGGTAGATTTCGCGGCGCTTGAACATGTGGATGTAATCGTCGCCCTGGAACAACTCGGCGATGGCGCGGCGATAGGCCTTCTCCACCTTGCGCTCGGCCTTGCGGGCGGCGTCGGCATCGGCAGCAGCCTCGCGCGGCGTCTTGGCGAGCCGTGAGAAGCCCAGCGCCAGCGCGTCGCTGCCGAGCTTGATGTGCATCGCCATTTCCAGACAGTGCTTGTCCGGTGTCAGGGCCAGGACGTCCATTTCACTGACGGTGGTCTTACAGTAATTGACCACCTCGTCGAGGTCGATGATGGCGCGATACAGGTCTTCCCGGTCGATCGGCGTCGAGAAGGCCTCGTTCAGCGTGTGCAGGTTACGGACCTTGATCTTGTCGGCTTCGTGTTCGTCGCGGCGGATCATCTGGCCGGTGGCCGGGTCGCCGCTCTCCATGAACTCGACGAGCAGCCCGGCGGTGCGGGCGACCTGCTGGCACTGGTCGGTGAGCAGCGTGAAGAAATCCGGCATCTTCGGAAAGACACGGTCAAAGAGGCGGCGAAAGACCGACCGGGAGGGCGCATCGTCACTCATGCTCGGGCTCCGATGAAAAGATTGACCAGCGCGTAGGCCTGAATGGCGACCAGCGCCGCGCCGGGGATGGTGATGATCCAGGTCGTCGCGATGTCCTTGGCCTTGGCCCAGCGAACGGCGCGGGGGCGTTCCGAGGCGCCGATGCCCATGATCGAGGTGGCGACGACGTGGGTGGTCGAGACCGGCGCGCCACCGATCGACGCGGCGAGGATGACGCCGGCCGAAGTGAGTTGCGAGCCGAGGGCATGGATGGGACGGACACGGTAGATGGCAAATCCCAGCGTGCGGACGATGCGCCAGCCGCCGGAGAGGATGCCAAGGGTGATCGCCGAGGCGCAGGCGAGCATGACCCAGAACGGCACTTCAAAACTGGGGATGAAACCGCCGAGCAGCAGCACTAGCGTCAGAATGCCCATGCTCTTTTGCGCGTCGTTGGCGCCGTGCGAAAAGGCGAGGCCGGCGGCGGTGATGAATTGGGCGCCACGCAACCGCGAATTGGCGGCCGGGCTGGCGGCGCGGAGCAGTGTGCTCATCAGCCGATGAATAATGAAACCGACCCAGAAGCCGATCAGCGGCGACAGCACCAGCGCGGCCAGCACCTTGGTGATGCCGGTCAGCCGGCACTCGGCCAGTTCGGCAAAGCCCCAGGCGACGTGATCGGGGCCGACGGCCACGACTACCGCACCGATCAGCCCGCCGACCAGTGCGTGCGATGACGACGAGGGGATGCCGAAATACCAGGTCACCAGATTCCAGACGATGGCGCCGATCAGCCCGCAGAGCAGGATGGAGAGCGCCAGTACCGGCGCCACGCCGTCGAGGGTGATGAATTTGCCGATGGTGTTGGCGACGGCCGTGCCGCCGAGCAGTGGGCCGAGAAACTCGAAAACGCCGACGATGATCACCGCTTGCGCCGGCGTCATCGCGCGGGAGGCGATGACCGTGGCGACGATGTTGGCCGCGTCGTGAAAGCCGTTGGTGTAGTCGAAAACCAGCACGATGACGACAGTGGCGACGGCTAGCAGGAAGAGTGTCTCCATGCGGCGTACCGGGTCAGATGGGCGGATGCACGGGCGGACGGGCGTTACGCATCGGTTTTGTCCCCTTGTTTTTGTGGATCGAGTATAGCGCTGATGTCCCAACAGCCTCCGGGTCGGTTGCGGTGAACGCGTAAAATAAGCGGATTCTGATTATCCAGGTCTGGACAAACCGATGTTTCTGTTACCTCACGCACGTGCAGCAAACCGGGGTCTCGCCGCCGGAGCCGTCGGGTGCTGAGCGACAGCATGCAATGGGCGTTCGGGGCGCTGGCGCTGCTCGCACTGCTGCCATTGGGTCTGCATCGTGCCATTCGTCGCGGCCTCGCGGCACCGCGGGTGGTCAAGACGCAGGCGCCGTCGGATCTACCCTGGCAGGCGGCAGTGATCCCGACGCGCAATGGCAAGCGTTTGCACGCGTGGTGGATCCCGACGGTGGCCGGGGCGCCGGCGCTGGTGGTGATGCACGGCTGGGGTGGCAATGCCGAAATGATGCTGCCACTGGCCGGGCCGCTGCATCGCGCCGGCTATGCGCTGTTGCTGGTCGATGCCCGTTGCCACGGGCGCAGCGATGACGACAGCTTTGCCTCGCTGCCACGTTTCGCCGAGGACATCGAGGCCGCGCTCGACTGGCTGGTGGAGCAACCCGACGTTGATCCGAACAGGCTGGGTGTCATCGGCCATTCGGTCGGTGCCGGCGCGGCCCTGCTGGCGGCCAGCCGCCGTCCGACGCTGCGGGCGGTCGTCAGCCTCGCCGCCTTTGCCCACCCGCAGGTAATGATGCGACGCTGGCTGGCGAGCAAGCGCATACCGTACTGGCCGCTGGGCGCCTACATCCTGGCCTACGTGCAACGGGTGATCGGCCATCGTTTCGACGCCATCGCGCCGGTCAATACCATTGCCCGGGTGGCGTGCCCGGTGCTGCTGGTGCATGGGCTGGAAGACGATACCGTGCCTTTGTCCGATGCCGAGGCGATCCTTGCTGCCGCTGCGCCGGGCCGGGTGCAACTGCTGCGCGTACCCGGCAGCCACGACGATTACGGTGACATCGACCGCAACCTGCCGGCGCTGACGACGTTTCTTGCAGCCGCCTTCAGCGATCCGCCGGCAGCCACCTGAGCAGCGTGGCGTACAGCAGCGGCGGCTCGACCGGCTTGCCGAGAGAGTCGTTCATCCCGGCGGCGAGGCAGCGCTGGCGGTCCTCGGCGAAGGTGTTTGCGGTCATGGCGATAATTGGCATCTGTTGTCGTTCCGGCAATTCGCGGATGCGCTGGGTGGCAGTGATCCCGTCCATCACCGGCATCTGCATGTCCATCAGGATCAGGGGCGTAGTCGTTCGCCTGGCTGCGGTCGACGGCGATTTTGCATTTTTCCGCGGTGTCGACCACCAAGCCCGCGTCGTGCAGCAACTCCAGGCCGATTTCACGATTGATCGGCTCATCCTCGACGAGAAGGATGCGCCGCCCGAGGTGGCGGGCGATCAGGGTGGTCAAGCCGTGGTTGCCGGCCAGTGCGGCAGCGTGGTGGCCGTCGGCGCCGGGTGTGCCTCCCATCAGCTCGTCCAGTTTGCGGGTGATCGCCAGCCCGAGGCCGGTGCCGCCGTATTTGCGCGTGGTCGAGATGTCGGCCTGCTCGAAGGTGCTGAACAGCCGCTCGACCTGCGCCGGATCGATGCCGATGCCGGTGTCGCGAACCTCGAAACGCATCAGCAGCGACGGTCCATCCTCCTCGACGACGCTGCAGCCCAGTGTGACCTCGACAGCCTCGGTGAATTTGATGGCATTGGCGGTGTAGTTGAGCAGGCCTTGCTGCAGGCGGGTCAGGTCGCCGCTGATACGCAGCGCCGGCAGGTCACCGGCAATGCGCAGGTTCAGGCCTTTGGCTGCAGCGCGGTCGCTGAGCATCGAGCTGATGTTTGCGAACAGGCTGGCCAGCGGGAATTCGATTTTATCCAATGCCAGCTTGTCGGCTTCGATTTTCGATAGGTCGAGGACATTCTTGATGACGCCGAGCGGATGCTGACTGGCGCGGTCGATCTTGTCCAGACGCTCCATCTGGGCGCTGGGCAGGCTGCAGGGCGGCAAGGGCCAGTGTGAGCAGGCCGCGACGCTGCTGCGCACGGCCAGTGCATCAAAAAAAGTCTCCGGCAGTTGCCGGCTGTCGTGCAGACGATGGGCGCCAAGCTGCAGCAGGTGGCTGACCTGCGGCTCGTTGGTAACGACGGCATCGAGCGTGTCAGTGCGCCAGATGGTCAGATGGGCGTCCGGTGTCAGGCTCTCGACGATGACATCCTGCCGGGTCAGCCCGCCACGGGCGAGCAGCCAGTCGAGCATCAGGGCACCGAGTGTCGTTGTTTCGGCGCCGATGCGTTTGCCGCGCAACTGCGCCGGGTCGCGGATTTCCGGACGGCTGATGACCGCGTCCGCGCCGGCCGAAGTGTTGAAGACCAGCACTGCCTCAAGCGCGATCCCCTGGCTGCGGACGAGCCGCATTTCATCCAGCGTCAGCGCCGCGTCATCGACGCGACCGTCGGCAAGCGCGGCCATCGAACGTGTTGCCGACGTGGTTTCGATCAGGCGGACGGTATCGGAGGCGATCCAGCCCAGGCTGCGCGCCAGGAACATCAGCTCATAGCCGGGCCAGACGTGACAGGCGACATTGAGTGGTTCAGCCTGCGCGCAGCCCGGCAAGGCTGCAGCCAGCGGCGCGGCAGCACAGGCGAGCAGCCAGCGGCGTCGGCTGGCGCAAAGGGCTGGAGGCAAGGCATATTCCGGGCGTGGAGGAAATGACATGTCTAAACAAAGTCGCTCGCGGAATGTTTATGTCATACACCATGCGGCTGCTGCGGTGAACAAAAAAAGGGCGGAGAATCCCGCCCCAAGGGAGTCTGCCTGATTGGCGTCAGGGCAGAAGGAAAGACGCTTTCTCGCGGACCTTGATGTCCGGGTTTTCGACGGCGACGATGTCGAAATGAATGGTGTTGGAGCCGCTCTTGCCGGCTTCCGGCGGCACGCGAACGACAGTGTTGAACGACGTCAGGCCGGCGGCCGAGGCATCGACTTCCGCTTCACCGGCGATTTCGGCGCCGGGCAGGCCATCGACGCTGATCCGGTAGCGGTGATCGCGCTCCTCGGTGTTCATGATCTGCAGCATGTAGACGTTCTCGATCCGGCCGTCGTCGGCTTCCCGCGCCAGAACCGAGCGGTCGCGAATGATGTCGACCTTGAGCGGGATGCGGTGGGCGAGGAACCAGGCTGCCATGCCGCAGATGAGGACAAGAATGGCGGTATAGAGCAGGATGCGCGGGCGGACGATGTGGCCAAGGATTTCCTTCTTGCCCAGATGCTGCGCCATCGCGTTTTCGGTCGAGTAGCGGATCAGGCCGCGCGGCAGGCCGACCTTGTCCATCACCTGATCGCAGACGTCGATGCAGGCGGCACAGCCGATGCACTCGTATTGCAGGCCATTGCGGATGTCGATGCCGGTCGGGCAGACGGTGACGCACTGGCCGCAGTCGACACAATCGCCGAGCCCGGCCGCTTTCGGGTCTACGCCCTTCTTGCGCACACCACGGGTTTCGCCGCGCTCCGGGTCGTAGGTGATGATCAGTGTGTCCGGATCGAACATCACGCTCTGGAAGCGGGCGTACGGGCACATGTACTTGCAGACCTGCTCGCGCATGAAACCGGCGAACAGGAAGGTGAAACCGCCGTAGAAGAAAATCCAGAAGATTTCCCATGAGCCGAGATTGTTGGTCAGCACATTGTTGATCAGTTCGTCGACCGGTGTGAAATAGCCCACCAGCGTGAAGCCGGTCCATAGCGAGAACAGGCCCCAGAGCAGAAATTTGGTGCCCTTGACGCGCAGCTTGCGGGCGTCGAGCGGCGCCTTGTCGAGCTTCATCCGGGCGTTGCGGTCGCCTTCGACCCAGTTCTCGATCCACATGAAGACTTGCGTGTAGACCGTTTGCGGGCAGGCGTAGCCGCAGAATAGCCGGCCGGCGACGGCGGTGACGAGAAAGAGCGCGTAGGCCGAGATGATCAGCAGCGCGGCCAGGTAGATGACATCCTGCGGCCAGAACACCATCCCGAAAATGTAGAACTTGCGTTCAACAAGGTGTAGCAGCAGCGCCTGACGGCCGTTCCACTCCAGCCACAGGCCGCCGTAGAACAGCACCTGGGTGAACAACACCAGCGCGATGCGCCAGTTGTCGAAATAGCCGCGGATACCCTTGGCGTAGATTTTCTTCCTCTTTTCGTAGAAGGAAACGGGGGCTGGGGCATTGCTGCCGGGAACTGGATTGGGCTGGCTCATTGAATCCCTTGATCGACATCGAGAAAGCGGAAACCGGCGACGGCCGTCGGTGCGGGCTGACAGGCATCAAGCAAGCCTGCGGGGCGAACTAAAGGGGGTATGCCCGTCATCCCGGAAGCGCGACCGGCACCTGCCCCGAATCGGGGGGAGGAAAGCACGCGGAGCAGGCGGTCGCCGGTTTCCAGGATGCTTATATCAAGATGCGTGCCTGCACTGGTTGTTTTGATAAATCATCGTTAAATCATGTGGATGTGCGCAAATTCATGGCCGTGGCTGGCGATATGTTTTTTCTGTTGTGCCATAATTGACTCATCAAACTGCCATAGGTGACACAACGATGACGTCGCACTTCCTCAGTGAACTGCTTTCGTTTCTCGATGGACTGCCCGAGCCGCGCATCGTCATGAATGCCGACTATCGCATCGTCGCCGCCAACGCTGCCTATCTGCGCGAGTTTTCCGGCGGGAAAAACGTGACCGGGCGCTTCTGCTACGAGGTGTCGCATCACTTCGATGTGCCCTGCGATCAGGCGGGTGAGTCCTGCCCGCTAAGACTCAGTCTCGATGCCGGTACCCAGCAGCGCGTGCTGCACCTGCACCACACGCCGCGCGGCGAGGAGCATGTCGATGTGGAGACGACGCCGATCCGTGACGATCAGGGACAGATTGCCTACTTTGTCGAAACCATGCGGGTGGTTCGCCAGGCCAGCAGCCGGCCGGCAGCGCAGGGGCTGGTTGGCCGCTCGCCGGCATTTATCAACATGCTGGAGAAGATCCTGCGTGTTGCCAATTCCGATGCCGCAGTGGTGTTGCTTGGCGAAACCGGCACCGGCAAGGAGCTGGTTGCCCACGCCATCCATGAGGCCAGTGCGCGCGAAGAGGGGCCCTTCGTCGCCGTCGATTGCGCCGGCATGACCGAAACGCTGTTCGAGAGCGAACTCTTCGGCTACGAAAAAGGAGCATTTACCGGCGCCACGCACCGCAAGCTGGGTTTGGTCGAAGCCGCGAGCGGCGGCACACTTTTTCTCGACGAAATTGGCGAGCTGCCGCTATCGCTACAGGTCAAACTGCTGCGCCTGCTCGAAACCGGCACCTACCGCCGCGTCGGTGGCCTCGACTGGCTGCCCGCCGATTTCCGGCTGATTACCGCCACCCACCGCGATCTGCCGGCGATGGTGCAGGCCGAGACCTTCCGTCGCGACCTCTATTTCCGCATCAATACCTTCCCCATCCGGACGCCGGCGCTGCACGAACGCGCCAGCGACATACCCCTGCTCGCCGAATCGCTGCTAGGCCGCGTCGACCGCAAGAACAGCCGCCGGCTTTCACCCGAGGCCCAGCAGTGGCTGAGCCGCCAGCGTTTCTCAGGCAATATCCGCGAACTGCGCAACCTGATCGAGCGCGCCACGCTGCTCGCCGATGGCGAAGTCATCGAGCGCGAGCACCTGACGGAAATGGCCGACGACCTTCTGGTGGCCGCGCCCGCCGCCAGCGGTGACGCTTTCCGTGTCGAGCAGCCGGTGCCGATGGAAGACCTCCAAGAACGCTACCTGAACTGGGCGCTCAGCCGTTGCGACGGCAACGTCCCGCGACTCGCCCGGCAACTCGGCATGAGCACCCGGACGCTTTACCGCCGTTTGCAGGGCGGGCGTGCCGCTTGAACGATGGAAGGCAATCATCTGCGGTGAACTTAAAAATGATGAGAAAACCGGGGGCGGGAATCGGCCAAATGCGGAAATTCAGACTTCCGCATCAGCGGCGCTCCGGATGTCGGGTTATTCAGCCCAACCCCCCCTTGAGATAGATCAACCGCCGATGGCTGATACTCTGCTACCTTGATCCTATTCCGGTGTCAAGTGGTATGTCTGTGATGAACAAACGACCAGCTGTAGCTCTCCTGCTAGCAATGCTTCTGCCCTTAGCGACATTGCTGGTTCGCCAGACGCTGCTCGTTTCCTTTGGTGAGCGCCCCCTCCTGATCCTCTTTATGCCGGCACTGCTGGCCGTTTCAATGTTTGGCGGCTTGTTGCCGGGACTGGTGGCGACTGCGATTTCAGCATTGCTGGTCGCTTTTGCTCTGTTCCCTCCTGTCGGCACGCTATGGATTGCCCAAGGGCATGACCAGTTCCAGTGGGGCATGCTGATTGTCAGCGGCATCCTGGCCAGCGTATTGGCCGAACTGCACATCCGATCACGTGCGAGACTAGACGAGGCGCTCTCCGCGTTACGCGAGAAGTCGGAAGAGAACAAAGCACAACGCCATCGGCTCGTCAGCATTCTTGAAGGCACGCATGTCGGCACTTGGGAGTGGAACATCCAGACCGGCGAAGTCACCATTAATGAACGCTGGGCGGAGATTGTCGGCTACACAACCGATGAGTTGCAGCCGGTGACCATCCAGACCTGGGCGAATCTGGCAAATCCCGATGACCTGAAGAAGTCACAGGAATTGCTGGAGCAGCATTTCTCCGGCGTGCTGCCGTACTACGAATGTGAAGCCCGCATGAAGCACAAGGATGGGCAATGGGTCTGGGTGCTGGACAAAGGCAGAGTATCGAAATGGACTGAAGACGGAAAACCGCTGCTGATGAGTGGCACCCATCAGGACATCACCGAAAGAAAACTGGCGGAAGAACGTGCCCAGCTTTGGACGGAAGCATTCGAGCGGACATCGATCGGTGTCGCCATCGATGATCCGCAGCAGAATCGCATTATTGACATCAATCACGCGTTTGCAGTCCAGCGCGGATATGCCAGAGACGAACTTGTCGGACAACCGGTTGCCATGCTGTTTGCGCCGGACTGTCTCGAGCAGGCGATGGAGCAGGTTCGCATGGCACATCAGGCCGGACATGTCAATTTTGAATCGGAGCATCAGCGCAAGGATGGTAGCCGCTTCCCGGTCATGCTGGACCTGACCGTAACCAAAGACCCAGATGGGCAACCTCTGAGGCGCTGGATCTACTCCCTCGACATCACGGAACGCAAACACGTTGAGAGCGAGCTTGCCAGTTACCGGACGACCCTGGAAGAGAAGGTTCAGCAAAGGACGGAGGAGCTGCGGAAAGTCAATCGAACGCTTGCAGACACGCAATACGCAATGGATCAGGCCGGCATAGGCATCCATTGGGTCGACAGCCGAACCGGGCAGTTTCAGTATGTGAATGCACATGCTGCGGCCATGCTGGGCTATACCGTTGAGGAAATGCTGGCGCTCCACGTCTCGGACATCGACCCCAACGTCCCCAAGGACGAATACGAAGCTATCAGAGAACGTCTTTTCAGCAGCGGCAAGGCCCATTTCGAGACGCTGAATAAGGCGAAGGATGGTCGTCTCATTCCGGTCGAAATCAATGGTTACAACATGTCAGGGACTGCTGATACCTCACCCACTTTCATAACCTTCCTGAACGACATCTCGGCCCGGAAAGCCACCGAAGAAAAGCTACAGGCCATTCAGCGCAACCTCGCCGAGGCGCAACGCATTGCTTCTCTGGGCAGTTGGTGGCTGGACTTGAAGACCGACGAGGTGACCTGGTCACCACAGTTGTACCGGATGTTCAATGCCGACCCCGGTGAGCCCCCACCCAGTTACTCGGTACAGGCCAGTATCTTTGAGCCGGAGAGTTGGGACAGGCTTTCAGCGGCTGTGGCCAGTACGGTGGAGACAGGCATTCCCTACGAACTGGAGTTGAAAACACGTCGCGCTGACGGCAGTCGTGGCTGGGTCTTTGCCCGAGGTGAGCGTATATCTGACGAATCGGGAGAGCCTGTCGCCCTTCAGGGCATTGCAATGGATATCACGTTGCGTAAAGAGGCAGAGCGAATAATCGAAGAGGCCAAAGAGTCCGCCGAGGCGGCGAATCGGGCCAAGAGCGCTTTCCTTGCCAACATGAGCCACGAAATCCGCACGCCCTTGAACGCCATCACCGGCATGTCGTACTTACTACGCCGCAGTGGCCTGACCTCAGAACAAAGCAACAAACTCGACAAGATCGAGAACGCCGGCAATCACCTGCTGAGGATCATCAATGACATCCTTGATCTGTCCAAGATCGAATCTGGCAAGTTCGTGCTTGAAGAAACCGAGGTTTCGATCAATGCGATTGTCGGCAACAGCATCGCCATGCTTCAGGAACGTGCCTACGCCAAGCAACTGCAGCTGACGAGCGAGGTCGGATCCCTGCCGCCCCATCTGCTCGGCGACCCGACCCGACTGCAACAGGCGCTGCTCAACTACACCGGCAACGCCATAAAATTTACCGATAAAGGCCGCGTCGCCTTGTGCGTCCGGTGCCTAGAGGAAGACTCCGGGAGTGCCCTGATCCGCTTCGAAGTGGTCGACACCGGTATCGGTATCACCCAGGAAGCCGTTGAGCGGTTGTTCTCCGCTTTCGAACAGGCGGACAACTCCACCACGCGGAAGTACGGTGGCACCGGCTTGGGACTGGCCATCACAAAGAAACTGGCCGAGCAAATGGGCGGCGATGCCGGGGTGAATAGTGCACCTGGAGCCGGCAGCACCTTCTGGTTCGCCGCTCGCCTGAAGAAAGGTGTAGGCAAGCAGGCTGCAGGCCGGGTCGCCGACACGCGCAAGGCGGAAGATGCCCTGCAACGCGATCATCTGGGCACGCGCATCCTGCTGGCCGAAGATGAGCCGATCAACCTTGAGATCGCCCTGATGATGCTTGATGACGTCGGGCTGGTCGTTGACACTGCCGAGAATGGCTTGGAAGCACTCAAGCTGGCTGAAGAAAACGATTACGCGTTAATCCTTATGGACATGCAAATGCCCACTATGGACGGCGTTGAGGCCACACGACAGATTCGCGCCCTTAATCGGTACGCAGCTATCCCTATTCTCGCGATGACAGCGAACGCCTTCGCCGAGGACAAGAAGCGGTGCTTACAAGCTGGCATGGACGACTTCATCTCCAAGCCGGTTGAACCAGAGTTTCTCTATGCGACCTTGCTCAAGTGGCTTGAACAACGCCGGCGCTGAGCGCTTGGTTTGTCGGAGAATCCGGTCTTCAGTCCTGATGAAGCTAAGTGACCGCAATGGTCGAATGGCGTCATCCGATACAGCACCTCTTTGTTGCTTCCCCAGCTATCCATCAGTCAACCTGAAAAGCCGCCAAAGTTATCCTTGACCGTGCCCGCATTGCCGGTCAGCGGACGAAACTGTCCGGCATCTGCACGGCGACGACTTCACCCCGAGCGGTGGCAATGCCTTCGGCGTAGACCGTGGCTTCGACAATCACCTTGCGGCCGCGGATTTCCTTGACCTTGCCACGAATCTCGAGCTCTGGGCCGAGCGGGGTCGGCTTGAGGTAGTCGACTTGCAGTGAACCAGTGACGAAGCGAAAGGCCGGTTCGCTGTCCATCTCACGGTTTTCGGCGCGGTACATCGCCGCGGCGGCGGTGCCGGTACAGTGGCAATCGATCAGTGAGGCGAGCAGGCCGCCATAAACGAAGCCGGGAATGGCCGTGTGTTCGGGGCGCGGGGTGTAACGGGTAACGGTTTCGTCGCCATCCCAGATGGTGCGGATCTGGTGGCCGTGGCTATTGAGCCGGCCACAGCCGTAACAATGGGCAACGTTATCGGGGTAAAAGTCCTGGAAGGCGGACATCGGTGTCTCCTGTGTCGGTTGTTCTATTCCGATCTTAGCCCTGCAGGCTGGACGGCCGCATTGCAAGAGTTGCCGTTTGCAGTGCAAATTCCGCCAGCCATACAGTCGTCTGCGGTCAACGCGAAAAACCGGCCAAAATGGGGTGCGGCGCTTGAGGCTGTGTTCGAGGTCGAACCTCGATACGCTGTTCAGGCAGTGGCTTCGAGCGTGGCGACGAAGACGTAGCCCTGCGAACGCAGGGTCTAGATGCAGGCGTTGCCGTCGGGCTGGGTGCCGAGGATCCAGCGGATCTGCCTGAGATGAACGTCGATGATCCGGACGTAGGCGACGTACTCGCGCTGGAGCGCCAGCGACTGGACTTCCCGAGACATCGGCTCGAAGGGATGCTTGACGAAGGCGAGCAGCAGTGCGTAGCCGGAAACCCTGATGGCCGCCGGCTTGCCCTGGTCGTCGATCAGCTCGCGCGAGGCGGTGTCCAGCGTCCATTGGCCAAAACGCAGGGGACGGGCCTTGTTGATGACCGTGCTGGCGGCTGCCTTGGGCGCGCTGCGGCGGAGCAGGGCACGGATGCGGGTGAGCAGTTCGCGCATGTTGCAGGATTTGGGCAGGTAATCGTCGGCGCCAATCGCGATGCCGATGATGCGTTCTATCTCGTCGGAGCAGTTCGAATGGATGAGTACCGGAATTTAGGATTTCTGCCGCAGCTCGCGCAGCAACTCCCTGCCATCGGCGTTGGGCAGGCTGAAGTCGAGCAGCTTCAATGTCGGCGCCAACCGCCAGGCGGCGTGCTGCCGGCAACTGGAATCGTTGGCGCGAACCGGCGACGATGCGCTGGGTGCGCTCTACGATCAATTGAATGACGAATGGCAGCGCGTCGAAGCGGCCATCCTGAAAACGCTGGAGAAGGCATGTACCTGAGCCCCAAACCCTGCCGCATTCTGGTGGCCGATGATGATCCGACGGTTGCGCTGTTGATGCAGGTGGCGTTGCCGGCACCGGATTTTGCGACGACCGTGGTCGCCACCGGTGACGCGGCACTGGAGATATTCGGGCAGCAGCCCTTCGATCTCGTCCTGCTCGATGTCGAAATGCCGGGTCGCGACGGCTTCGAGGTCTGCCGGGAAATCCGCCGCCGCAGTGGCCGCTCGGTACCGGTGCTGCTGGTTACCGGGCGCAATGATTCGGAATTTCATGCCCGCGCCGACGAACTGGCCGCCGATCACATCGCCAAGCCGGTGGATTGGGGCAGCCTCGCGGCTCTGGTGCAGCGATTGCCGCAGCGCTGATCAGTATTCCTGCAGCATGGCGATTTCGGTGTCGGCGTGGCGCAGGCGGATGGCCAGTGAACGCGAAATCGCGGTTAGCAGCGTGAAGGCGAGTTTCTTGTGCTCCTCGGCCAGCTTGTTGAACTGCTCTAGGGACAGCACATAGAACTCGGTTTCGCTGGCGGTGATGGCGTCGTTGCCGCGCGGGCGGTTGTCGAGGAAGGCCAGGCCGCCGAAAAAGTCACCGCGGCCGAAGGTGGCGATGTGCCTGCTGCGCCCGGCACCGAGCGGCGCGAAGATTTTGACCGAGCCGCGCCGGATCAGGTAGATCGCATCGCCTTGCTCGCCACGGGAATAAACGGCCTCGCCGGCGGCGTAAGTGCGTTTTTCCAGACGTGACTCGAGGTCAGCCAGGGTTTCGTCCTTGCGGTTCTTGAACATCTCCATTTCATTGAGTTGCAGGGCGATTTCGGCAATGGGAGTTTCGCGTTCCTCCTCGCCGAGCAGGCGATCTTCGACCCACTCGATGGCGCTGTCGAGTTCAGCGAACTGGCGCACGCTGTCCGGTTTTTCGGTCACCCCGGTCTGCTCCAGAAAGGCGCGCAGGTTGCGGCCATTGGGCAGGCTTTCGCGGACGTTGGAGAGAATCAGCAAGGCGCCGCGCTCATGCAGCGCATCGCGGATCAGGGTGAGCAGGTGAGCGGCGGTGACGTCGACCGACTGCACGCGCTTGAAATCGAGAATCACGAAATTGCGGGTTTTCAGTTCGCTGTCGAGGTCGGCATAGAGCTGCTGCGTGGTGCCGAAGAACAGGCTGCCCTGCAGTTCGAAAATCACCGCCTGGTCGCCCTTCTGTTCGAGGATGCGGGTTTCCGCTTCAGGGCGGTGCCAGTTCGACGACATCTGGTTGACGTAGAACTTGTGACGCACCACCGAGCCGCCGATCTGTTCTCGCAGGAAGAGCATGATCGCCAGCGCGACGCCAACGGCCGAGGCGGCGATCAGGCCGATGGTGATGGCGACGACCACCACAGCGACGACCACACCGAAATCGAAGACGGTGGCTGAGGACTGGATGAAGCGCAGCGGCTGGCGGTCAATCATGCGCAGGCCGACGACGATGAGGATGCCGGCCAGCGCTGGCACCGGAATCCAGGCGATGAAACCACTCAGGATCAGCGCAAAAATCAGCGCCGAGATGCCCTCGATCAGGCCGGAGGCACGGGTTTCGGCACCGCTGGAGAGATTGACCAGCGTCGCGCCCATGGTGCCGGCGCCGGGAATGCCGCCGACCGAAGACGAGGCAACGTTGGCGATGCCCTGGGCGATCAGTTCACGGTTGGGGTCGTGGCGGCTGCGCGTCATCTGGTCGAGGACGACGCAGGTTTTCAGGGTGTCGACCGACAGCAGCACCGCCAGCGTCAGGGCGCTGCCGAGCAGCGATGCCACCTGGGCCAGGCGCATGTCGCCGATCTCGTTCCAGCGGCCGGTGATCGACGCGAAGTAGCCGTCGCCGGTGGCGCCCAGTTCGCCAATGATCAGCGGATTGTCGGCGACCTGCAGCATGGCCGGGTCCTGCATCGCCAGCGCGAAGTAGGTGGCCAGTCCGGCAACGATGCCGAGGATGGTACCGGGCACACGCTTGGTCAGCGTCGGGCCGATCAGCATGGCGGCGATGGTCGCGCCGCCGATGGCGACTGCTCGCCAATCCCAGAGCCAGGGCGAGACCAGCACGCGATGCCAGTCGTTGCCGCTTTCTGCGCCGACCAGCTTGCCGATCTGGCTGCCGATGATGATCAGGCCGACCCCGGTGAGGTAGCCGCTGACTACGGGGTAGGGAATGTATTTGATCAGCCGGCCGATGCCGACGAAGCCGAACAGCACCTGAAAGAGCCCGGCAAGGATGCCGAGCATCAGCAGCATGAGGACGATGTTGCCGGCGGGCATGCCGTCGCGCACCAGTTCGATGGCGAAGGCAGAGAGAACGGCTGCAGCGGGGGCGCAGGGGGCACTGATCAGGCGGTCGGTGCCGCCCAGCACCGACGCAATCAGGCCGATGACGGTGGCGCCGATGATGCCGGCCAGCGCGCCGAGCGCGGCGTGGCTGGGGCCGATGGCCGAGTAGATGGTGACGCCGAAGGCAATCGCTGCCGGCAGTGCGACCAGCATCGCCGCCAGCCCGCCCCAGAAATCGCCGGTGATGTAGCGTTCCTTGCCGAAGAGCCCCTGAATCATGTCTCGCCCCGTTTTGGTCTTTCAAACGATATTACTGCTTTTCGCGGTAGGGTGCGGACGAAGCCTTGTGGCAGAATCAAAGTCAAAGCTGACAGAAGACACAAATGCCACAGAAGAAACTGCGCTACTCCCAATATCTCAATGCCATCGGCCGCCATCACCGGCAGATCAGCTACAACGAGGTGGTCAATATGGAGCGGGCGATGCCGACGGCGGCGGCCCGCTTGCGCCTTGTCGATATCCACCGGCTGGTCACCCCCTATGTTTCCGTGCGCTTTGTCGACCAGGTCCGGGCGGTGCTGCCGCTGGCACTGATGCTGGTCGGCTTTCAGGCACTGGCGCTGCGCTCGTCGCCGGATGAGGCGGAAATGATGGCGCTGGGGATCTGCGCCGTCGTCCTCGGCCTGATGCTGTTTATGGAGGGCGTCAAGAACGGCCTGATGCCCTTTGCCGAAAACATCGGCTTCCTGATGCCGGAGCGCAGCCACGTCGCGCTGCTGCTCGGCTTCGGCGGCCTGCTCGGTATCGCCGCCACCTTCGCCGAACCGGCGATCGGTGCGCTGCAGGCGGCCGGTGCGTCGCTCAATGATCCGCGGGCCGGGACGCTCAAGGCCTTGCTCGGGCCGGCGGTAGACTGGCTGGTGTTGGCGGTGGCGGTCGGTGTCGGGCTGGCCGTGATTGTCGGTTTGCTGCGTTTCATGTTCGGCTGGCGGATGAAATGGCTGGTGATGCTGGTGCTGCCGCTGTGCCTCGGTTTGACGGCCTATGTTGCCAGCCAAGAGGCACTGGCCCGGGTAATCGGGCTGGCCTGGGACTGCGGTGCGATCACTACCGGCCCGGTCACCGTGCCGCTGGTGCTGGCGGTGGGCATTGGCGTTGCCGCCTCGGCAGGCCGGGCGGACAACCCGCTCTCCGGCTTCGGCATTGTCACGCTGGCCTCGCTGTTTCCGGTGATCTGCGTGCTGGCGGTCAGTATTTACCTCTTTGGCCAGGGCCAGTTGAGCCTGCCGGCATCTGCTGCGGTGAACCCGGATTGGTATCAAAAATCGCCCTGGGCCGAGTTGATCGGTGCCCTGCGGGCGGTCTTGCCCTTGATCCTGCTGCTCATGCTGGTGCAGCGTTTTGTGCTCCGCCAGGGCATCCCGCGGCGCGATATTTTTGCCTACGGCGTGGCGACGGCGTTGGCCGGCATGGCGGTGTTCAACCTCGGCCTGACAGCTGGGCTGATCGAGCTCGGCAACCAGGCCGGGACGAATGTGCCCTGGGCGTTTTCGCCGCACAAGACGACCGGCGCGGCACCGCTTTACCCCCGGCTGCTTGGACTGGCGATGACGCTGGTGTTCGCGTTCTGCATCGGCTACGGCGCGACGGTGGCCGAGCCGGCACTGAACGCGATGGGCATGACCGTCGAGAACCTCTCCGACGGTGCCTTCCGCAAGCGCATGCTGGTGCATGTCGTGGCCGCCGGGGTTGGTATTGGCGCGGCGGCCGGCGTCGCCAAGATATTGTTCGATCTGCCACTGGCGACGCTGCTCTTCGTTGGTTACGGGGCGGCGCTCGCCCTGACGGCGTTTTCGCGGGAGGAGATTGTCAACGTGGCCTGGGACAGTGCCGGCGTCACGACCGGGCCAGTGACCGTGCCGCTGCTGCTGGCGCTGGGAGTGGGGCTGGCCGAGGCGGTTGGCGCCGCCGAGGGTTTCGGCATCCTGGCCCTGTGTTCGGTCGGGCCGATTATCAGCGTACTGGCTTTCGGCCTGTGGGTAGACCAGCGCGGGCGCAAGGTTTCGAGGAGAGTGAAGTGAGCCAGAGTGACATGATCGTGCTGACCGATGTCGTGCTGATCACCGCCATCGTGCAGCGCGGTACGGCGGATCAGGTGGTGCAGGCGGCGCAGGAGGCCGGGGCGCAGGGGGCGACCATTTTCCATGCCCACGGCACGGGTGTGCGCCAGAAGCGCATGGGCCTGCTCGGGCTGACCATCAACGCCGAAAAGGAAGTGGTGTACATCGTGGCGCCGGCCGAGCAGGGCGACACCATTTTCGAGCGCATTTTCGTCTGCGCCAAGATGGATACGCCGGGCATGGGCATCCTGTGGATGACGCCGCTGGAGAAGATGGCGACCTATGTGCCGCACGAAATCGCTGCCCGCTTCGGTCTGCACTTTGAGGGGCGCAACGAAGGCAAGGGCGAGGGACGTAAATGACCGCGCTGGCGCACATCGGTCGTGGCATTGAAAAAAAGCTGCTGACGGCGATCATCCGGCCGGGCAAGGGGCGGCGCCTGCTCGAGCAGTTTGCCGAAGCGCCGGGGGTGCTGTCGATGTCGCATCACCACGCGCGGGGAACGGGCAGCAGCTGGTCGCAGCGGGGCAAGCGTTTTTTCACCGAACAGGATGTGCTGATCGTCCTCGTCGAAGCCGACCATGCCGATGCCGTGTTCGCCGGGCTCTACGCTGCCGCTGGCCTGGGTGAGCAGGGCGCGGGTATGATCTTCTCGGAGACGGTGCTGCGCGGACATCCGATGATGCCCCTGGACGCCGCGGACTGGTAAGGGGGAGTCATCAATATGGGATTTTGGAAAGCGCAGGTGCTGGCTGCCGGTTTTGCGGCTTTTTTCGTGTCGACCGCAGCTGTTGGCCAGGAAGCGCGGCCATTGAGCAAGGGGCAGACGCTCTACCTGCCGATCTACTCGCACATGCTCTACGGCAACCTCGGCAAGCGCGGGGTGGCGTCGTCGGTGCTGCTGTCGGCGCTGGTCAGCATTCGAAATACCGACCCTTCCCGGCCCTTGCGCGTGCTCTCGGCGCGTTATTTCGACACCAACGGCAAGCTGCTCGGGGAGCGCGCACCGTCGCCGGTGATCATCCCGCCGCTGGGCACGCTGGAACTGTTCGTCGAACTAAATGATGCCTCGGGCGGTTCGGGGGCGAATTTCATCATCAAGTGGGCGGCCGATCAGGCGATCAACCCGCCGCTCGTCGAGTCCCTGCACGCCAACATGGATGGCGGCAAGGCGGTGATCTTCATGACCCAGTCCGTGCCGCTGGCCGACTGAGGCGCGATGGCCTCGGTCAATACCTTTCAGACCGGCTATATCTTCCGGCTGGTCTATGTCGCCATCGGGGCGCTGTTCGCCGTTCACATCTTCGGAACGGTCGGCTACTACATCCTGACCGAGGGCAAGTATTCCTGGTTCGACTGCTTCTACATGACCTTCATCACCGTTGCCACCATCGGCTTCGGCGAGATCATCGACATGTCGAGCAACGAGCCGGCACGGGTCCTCACTGTGATCATCGGTATTCTCGGGGCGGGCAATCTGTCTTTGCTGTTCTCGGTGGTGACGGTCGCCCTGCTTGAAACCGACCTCAACGGCAATCTGCGGAGAAAACGCATGGAAAAACAAATCAGAAAGCTGAAGGGGCATTACGTGCTCTGTGGCTTCGGTCGCGTCGGGCGCAATATCGCCCACGAACTGGAGGCGACCCACCGCCATTTTGTCGCCATCGACGAAATCGAGGACAAGCTGCTGGAGTTCAAGGAGAAGAATCCGGGCCTGCTCTACCTGAACGGCGACGCCAGCGACGACGACGTGCTGATCGCGGCCGATATCGAGCATGCCAAGGGGGTTTTTGCCGTTACTGGTGACGATTCGCGCAATCTGATGATCGTCATTACCGCCAAGCAGTTGAAGCCAGAAGTCCGTGTTGTTGCCCGCTGCCACGAGAAGCGCAATATCGAGAAGATGCGCAAGGCCGGTGCCGATGCCATCGTCTCGCCCGACTTCACCGGCGGCATGCGCATTGCGTCGGCGATGATCCGGCCGAACGTCGTTTCCTTCCTCGACGAAATGCTCAAGTCGGAGAAAAACCTGCGCATCGAGGAAATTCCGGTGCCCGCCGGCTTCATTCCCAAGCCGCTTGGCCGCCTGAAGCTAGGCAGTGCCAACTATGTGCTGTTGGCGGTGCGCGAGCGTAATGGCAGCTGGCAGTTCAACCCGGATCAGGACTTCCTGCTCAAGCCGGGCTTTTTCCTGATCGCCATGGCTGGCCCGGTCGGGCGGCAGGAGATCGAACAGTTGCTGATCGAAACCGCCGCCTGAGCGGGTGATCACGCCCATAACTTATCAGGTTAGACTGCGCCTGCAGGCCTGCGCATCGACTGGCCGAAAACCTTACCGGAGGAAAGTATGTACCAGACCATTGCCCTGATCGCCCTCTGCGCAGCCATTGCCGCCCCGGCACTGGCGTCGGAAGAACTGGCCAAGGCCAAGAACTGCACCACCTGCCACGGGATGACCAACAAGATCGTTGGCCCCAGCTACAAGGACATCGTTGCCAAACGCGCCGGTGAAAAGGGCGCCGAGGCAGCCCTGGCTGCCAAGATCAAGGGCGGCAGCAAGGGCGAGTGGGGTGCCGTGCCAATGCCACCGAACAATGTCAGCGATGCTGAAGCGGCGACGCTGGCCAAGTGGGTGTTGAGCCTGAAGTAAGCAGCCTGCAGTAAACCGGTGACTGCCGCTGCCGGGGGCAGCTGCGGTCAACCCGAAAAAACAACAAAAATCCCCGGAGAGAGAACATGCACAACCTGAACGCGGCGCAAAAGCGTCGCCGCTGGCTTGCCCTAGGCATTGTCGCGCTGGCCTACGTCCTGTCCTTCTTCCAGCGCTTTGCCCCGGCCGGCATTGCGCAGGATCTCGCGGCATCCTTCCAGACCTCGGCGGCTTCGCTTGGCGTGCTGGCCGCGACCTATTTCTACGTTTACACCGTCATGCAGGTGCCGACCGGCATGCTTGCCGACACTCTCGGGCCGCGGCGCATTCTGGTTCTTGGCGGTGTCATCGGCGGCATCGGCAGCTTCCTGTTCGGCATGGCGACCTCGCTCGACATGGCGCTGGTTGGCCGCACGCTGATCGGGCTGGGCGTGTCGGTGACCTTCATCGCCATGCTCAAGCTGATTGCCGTGTGGTTCGAGGAAAACCGCTTCGCGACCCTCGTCGGCGTCTGCATGCTGATCGGCAACCTCGGCTCGGTACTGGCCGGTGCGCCGCTCTCCGGGCTGGCGCAGGCGACCGGCTGGCGCGGGGTTTTCATCGGTGTCGGCGTTGTCTCGCTCGTGCTCGCGGCGCTGTGCTGGCTGATCGTCCGCGACCGGCCGGATCAGCCGGACGGCAGCGCCGCAGCGGCGCCTAAATTCGACCGCACGGTGCTCTTCAACAGCCTGCTGTCGGTCGTCCGCAATCGCGCTACCTGGCCGGCGATTCTGGTCAATACCGGCACCTGCGGCGCCTTCTTCACCTTTGCCGGCCTATGGACGGTGCCTTACCTGATGCAGGTGCATGGCATGGAGCGCAGCACGGCGGCCTCGCACCTGTCCTTGTGGTTCGGCGGCTTTGCTGTTGGCTGCCTGCTGCTCGGCACGCTGTCTGACCGGCTCGGTCGCCGCAAGCCGGTGATCATCGGCGCCACCCATGTCTTTGCCGGTATCTGGCTGTTGCTGCTCACCGGCGTCACCATGCCGCGCGAGGCCTCGTATGCGTTGTTCGCGCTGCTCGGTCTGGCGACCGCCGGCTTCAGCCTGACCTGGGCCTGCGCGAAGGAGGTCAATCCACCGATGCTGTCCGGGATGTCCACCAGCGTCACCAACATGGGCAGTTTTGCCGCGGCGGCGCTGTTGCAGCCGCTGGTTGGCTGGGTGATGGATCAGGGCTGGCATGGCGGGATGGTCGGTGGTGCGCGTATCTACGATATCGCTGCCTGGCGTGGTGCGCTTTCGGTGATCGTCGCCTGTGCGGTGGCCGGTGCCTTCTGCAGCTGGTGGATCGTCGAGACGCGTTGCCGGAATATCTGGGCGGATTTGCAGGTGCGCGCAAGCTGACTTGCGCTGGCTGCTGTGGCTTGGTGTAATCTAGTCGGAATCAATTCGCGAGGTTGAGTCTAGATGTCGGTGCACCTTCCTCGCTGGCAGTCACTGAAGACCCGCGTCACGCTGCTGACGCTGGTGCTTTTCCTGCTGGGCGTCTGGTCTCTGGCTTTCTACGCCAGCCGGATGTTGCAGAGTGAGATGTCGCAAGTGCTTGGCGAGCAGCAGTTTTCAACGACGCGCATCATCGCCGCACAGATGGATGGTGAGTTGGTCAGCCGCCTCGAGGCATTGGCCAGTATTGCTCCGCTGATCACCTTGGAGATGATCCGGGATGGCGACGAACTGAATCGATTTCTGGAAAAGCGCTTGGCGCTTCTCAAGCTGTTCTCTGGCGGGATCCGGATCACCGACGAGAACGCCATCGTCAGGGGTGTGGCACCATTCGTTGCGAGCGGCGTGGGTGTTGATCTCAGTGAGCGTGATTACATCAAGGCTGCGTTGAAGGAAGGGCGTAGCGCCGTTGGCGAACCAGTGATCGCGCGAGCGTTGAAGGTACCCATCGTCTCCATTGCGGTGCCGATACGCAATGCTGGTGGAGAGCCTGTCGGTGTCTTGTTCGGCATCATCCGGCTGGGATCGGGCAGTTTTTTTGATACCGTGACCGACGCGCAGAAAGGTCCGGGCGCAAGTTATCTGGTCATCGCCCCGCAGCATGGCGTGTTCGTTACGGCCAGCGACAAGTCCCGAGTGATGGCCCCGCTGCCGGCGCCCGGTGTGAACACCATGCACGACCGCTACATGACCGGTTATGAAGGATACGGTGTCGCGGTGAATTCGCGCGGCATCGAGGAATTGTCGGCCGCCTCCCGCATTCCCTCTGCCGGCTGGTTCCTGGTCAGTGTGCTGCCAACCTCTGTGGCGTTCGCGCCATTGCTGGAAATGCAGCGTAACCTGATCATCGCTGCCACCGTGCTTTCGGTGCTGGCCGGGCTGCTGGTCTGGTTCACCCTGTCGCGCTTGTTGCGCTGGCATCTGGCGCCCACGCTGGAGACAACCGCGCGGCTGACATCACTGTCCGAATCGAGCGAGCTGCCAGTTGCCTTGCCGGTGAAGGGCAATGACGAGATTGCCGAACTGCTGACGGCGTTCAATCGCCTGATCCAGTCCATGGTCGCCCGCGAAGTCGAGCTGCGTGACAGTCAGGCCAATGTCGCGCGCTACGCGGCGGAGCTGGAAAACACGCACGCCCAGCTGCGCGGGCTGGTCAAGAATCTGCCGGATCTGGTGTGGATGAAGAATGCCGAAGGAGTTTACCTGGCGTGCAACCCGCGTTTTGAGCATTTTGCCGGCCGGAGCGAGGCGGAGCTGATCGGCCATGCCGATGCCGATTTCATGCCGCCGGAAGCAGCTGAACATTTGCGCGCGGCGCATCGCCTGGCTTTGACGGCGCCCGGAGAGATCGTCAGCGAGGACTGGATCACCTTTGCCGACGGACATCAGGAGTTGCTGGAAATGACGCGGGTGCCACTGCTCGACGGCAGTGGAACAACGATCGGCGTACTCGGCATCGGTCACGACATTACCGGGCGCAAGCGTACCGAGGATGAACTGCGCGAACACCGTGACCACCTCGAGGAACTGATTGCCCGGCGCACCGAGGCGCTGTCGGTGGCCAAGGAGGCGGCCGAGGCAGCCAGCCGGGCAAAGAGTGCCTTCCTCGCCAACATGAGCCACGAAATCCGCACGCCGCTCAACGCCATATCGGGCATGGCGCACCTGCTGCGCCGCAGCGGGCTCAGTCCCGAACAGAATGTGCGTCTCGACAAACTGGAAGCCGCCGGCACCCATCTGCTGGAGGTCATCAATGCCGTGCTCGACCTGTCGAAAATCGAGGCCGGCAAGTTTGTTCTGGATACCGTTGATTTTGCGCCGGCCAGCCTGTTTGAAAACGTCCATTCCATGCTGCTGGCCAAGGCCGAAGCCAAGGGTTTGCAACTCGTCTGTGAGCCGCTGCCGCCCTTGCCGAAGTTGTCGGGGGATCCGACTCGGCTGCAGCAGGCGCTGCTCAACTATGCCGGCAATGCCATCAAATTTACCGAACAGGGGAGCGTGCGCCTTGGCTTGAAGGTGCTTGACGATGACGCCGACAGCGTTGAGCTGCGCTTCGAGGTGCGCGACACCGGCATCGGGATTGATTCAGCGACGCTGGCGCGACTGTTCTCGGCCTTCGAGCAGGCGGATAACTCGATTACCCGCAAGTACGGCGGGACAGGGCTTGGGCTGGCGATCACCCGGCGGCTGGCCCTGGCGATGGGGGGTGACGCCGGCGCCGAGAGCGTCCCGGGGCAGGGCAGCTATTTCTGGTTCACCGTCCGCCTCGCGCGAGCCGCAGTGCCTGCAGGCGGGATGTTGCAGGGGCAAGTTCCGGGGGGCGAGCAGCAGCTGCGTCAACGCTACGCTGGTACCCGCGTGCTGCTGGTCGAGGACGAACCGATCAATCGCGAAATTGGCGAGATGCTGCTGACGGATGCGGGTTTCGACGTCGAGCTGGCCGAGGACGGGCAGGTGGCGGTGGAGAAATTTGCCGACGAACCTTTCGCTTTGATCCTGATGGACATGCAGATGCCACGCATGGATGGCCTGGCGGCGACGCAGGCGATTCGCGCCCTGCCCGGCGGCGCTGATGTGCCGATCATCGCGATGACCGCTAATGCCTTCGTTGAGGACCGTGCGCGCTGCCTGGCGGCAGGCATGAATGATTTCATCGCCAAGCCGGTGGATCCGGAGGTTTTGTACGAACTGTTGTTGCGGGTGCTGGCGGGAACCGAACCGGCGGCGTAGTCAGCGGGTGCGGCTGCGCTCCGGCGCGTCTGTCGCGATATGCGCGGTTGCTCGGCTTTATTAATAAGAGTATGCTAATTTACATGCGCGCCTACCTGACACCACTACTCGTTTTTTCACTGTTTTCCGGGTTCACCGCAGCCTACGCTGCCGAGCCTCTGTCGACCCTCGTCGTTCAGCCGCACCGGGTCGATATCGCGTTTCCGGCCGAGTCGCTGGTCGAGGCTGTGCAGCAGACGACGGTGGCGGCGCAGATTGCCGGGCGCGTGCTGGAAGTGCGTGCCGATGCCGGGCAGCGGGTGGCGAAGGGGGATGTGCTGGTGCGCATCGATGGTCGCGAGGCAGCAGAAACGGCGCGGGCGGCCGAGGCGCAGTTTGCCAACGCCAAACTCACTTACGAGCGGCAGAAGCAGCTCAAGGAGCAGAAATTCGTCAGTCAGGCAGCGGTGGACAAGGCCAAGGCCGACTACGATGCGGCTGCCGCCAACCGCTCGGCAGCTGGTGCCAGCCAGAGCCATGCGACCATCGTCGCGCCGATTTCCGGCGTGATTGCCCGTCGCCATGCCGAGCTGGGTGATCTGGCGACACCGGGCAAACCGCTGTTCACTCTCTACGAACCGGGTGCTCTGCGCGTTACCGCCAGCGTGCCGCAATACCGCCTTACCGAGATGCGCGGCGTCAAAACGGCGCGGGTTGAGTTTCCGGAACTGGGCAAGTGGGTCGATGCGACGGCGGTGCAATTGCTGCCGACGGTCGATCCGGCCACCCATTCCGCACAGGTGCGGGTGACCTTGCCACCGCAGATCGAGGCGACGCCCGGCATGTTTGCCCGTGTGCACTTCGTCACCGGCGAGGCCGAGAAGCTGACCGTGCCGGCGGCTGCCGTGCTGCGTCGCGGCGAGGTGGCGGCAGTGTATGTGCAGTCTGCCGACAACCGCCTTAGCCTCCGCCAGCTGCGTCTTGGCGACGCCGTCGGGCGTGGCGAGATCGAGGTGCTGGCCGGGCTGGCCGCGGGTGACAAGGTGGTCACCGATCCGGTCAAGGCCGGCATCGCGCTCAAGTCAGCCGCGCCGGCGGGCAAGTAAGTCATGGCGACCGAATCGCAACCGGCAGCCGGCGAGGGCGGCAAGAGTAGCGCACCGCTCGGCGTTTCCGGGCGCATAGCCGCGGCCTTCCAGGATTCGCGGATGACCCCGTTGCTGGCGCTGGTTGCCTTCCTGCTCGGCCTGTTTGCGACGCTGGTGACGCCGCGCGAGGAAGAGCCGCAGATCGACGTGACCATGGCCGATGTGCTGGTCGCTTTCCCCGGTGCCTCGGCGCGCGATGTCGAAAATCTGGTCGCCCGCCCCGGCGAGCAGGTGCTGTCGCGGATGCATGGCGTCGAGCATGTCTATTCGATGTCGCGGCCGGGCATGGCGGTGATTACCGTGCAGTTCGATGTCGGTGTGAAGTACAACGACGCCGTGCTGCGTCTGCACGACACCATCCAGTCGCACGCCGACTGGCTGCCGCCCAATCTCGGCGTCCAGCCGCCGTTGGTCAAGCCACGCGGTATCGACGACGTACCCATCGTTTCGCTGACCTTCTGGACCAAGGACCCGGCGCGCTCGGCCTACGAACTGCAGCAGGTGGCGCGGGCGGTCGAGATCGAGCTCAAGCGCATCAAGGGCACGCGCGACATTTCCACGCTCGGCGGCCCCGATCACGCCATCCGCGTGCTGCTCGATGCCGAAAAGATGAATGCCTACGGCGTCACGCCGCAGGATGTGGCGGCGACGCTGAAGCTGTCGAATGCGCTGCAGTCGTCCGGCAGCCTGACTGCCGGCAACCGCGAACTGCTGGTGCAGACCGGCACCTATCTCGAATCCGCGGCCGATGTCCGCCGGCTGGTCGTTGCCGTGCGCGGTGAGGCCGGGCAGCGGCGGCCGGTATTCGTCGGCGATGTGGCGCGGGTCGATGACGGCCCGGACCAGCCGAAGCGTTATGCCTGGTTTGGCGATGCCGGCGGCGAGTACCCGGCCGTGACCATCCAGCTGTCGAAGCAGCCGGGGGTGAATGCCGCCGACGTGGCGACCGCTGCGGTGAACCGGATAAATGCCCTGAAAAACACCGTTATTCCGGATGGTGTGGAAGTGACCGTGACGCGCAACTACGGCGAAACGGCGACGGAAAAGGCGCAGAAGCTGATCGGCAAGCTGATCTTCGCCACCGCCTTCGTCGTCGCGCTGGTCTTCTTCGCGCTCGGCCGGCGCGAGGCGGTGATCGTCGGCATCGCCGTGACGTTGACGCTGGCAGCAACGCTTTTTGCCTCCTGGGCCTGGGGCTTTACGCTCAACCGCGTGTCGCTGTTCGCGCTGATTTTCTCCATCGGCATCCTGGTCGATGACGCCATCGTGGTGGTCGAGAACATCCATCGCTGGCAGGGACTGTATCCGGAAAAAACGCTGCTCGAGATCATCCCCGGGGCCGTGGACGAAGTTGGCGGGCCGACCATCCTGGCGACGCTGACCGTCATTGCGGCCTTGCTGCCGATGGCCTTTGTCACCGGCCTGATGGGGCCGTACATGAGCCCGATTCCGATCAATGCGTCGATGGGCATGGCGATTTCGCTGGCCGTTGCCTTCGTCGTCACGCCCTGGCTGGCGGCGAAGCTGATGAAGGCGCATGGCGGCGGGCATGGCGCACCGGCGGTGTCGAAGCTGGATGCCAGGCTCGACAGCACCTTCCGCAAGCTGCTGTCGCCCTTCCTTGATCCGGTCAGGGGCGGCGCCGCCCGCATCAAGCTGGCGATTGCCGTGCTCGTGCTGATCTTCGGCTCGGTGGCGCTGGCCTATGTCCAGCTCGTCGTTCTCAAGATGCTGCCTTTCGACAACAAGAGCGAATTCCAGGTCGTGCTCGACATGCCGGTCGGCACGCCGGTTGAGGAAACCGCGCGCGTGCTGCACGACATCGGCGCCGAACTGGCGACCGTGCCGGACGTGGTCAATTACCAAGCCTATGCAGGGACGGCCAGCCCGATCAACTTCAACGGCCTGGTGCGCCAGTACTATCTGCGCGCAGCGCCGGAAAAGGGCGATATTCAGGTCAATCTCGCCGACAAACAGCATCGTTCAAAGAAGAGCCACGAGATCGCGGTTTCGGTGCGTGAGCGCATCGAAGCCATCGGTAAGCGTAACGGCGGTGTCGCCAAGGTCGTCGAAGTGCCACCGGGGCCGCCGGTGATGTCGCCCATCGTTGCCGAAATCTACGGCCCGGATTACGCCGGCCAGATGGCCGTCGGCAAGCAGGTACGCGATGCCTTTGCGGCGACACCGGATATCGTTGCCATCGACGACTACATCGACGCCGACGCCAAAAAGCTGGTGCTGCACGTGCAGCAGAGCAAGGCAGCGCTGCTCGGCGTGGCGCAGAGCGACATCGTCGAGGTGGTAGGCATGGGCCTGGCGGGGATGGACGTGACGCCGGCGCGCAATACAGATTCCAAGTTCGAGATTCCGGTGCGCATCGTGCTGCCGGCCGAAAAACAGTCTTCGCTCGATGCGCTGCTCAAGCTGCGGGTACGTTCCCGCGAGGGGCAACTGGTGCCGGTGTCGGAACTGGTCGAGGTGCGCGAGTCGGTGCGCGAAAAGGCGATCTACCACAAGGACCTGCTGCCGGTGGTCTATGTCGTCGGCGACATGGGTGGCAAGCTCGATTCGCCGCTCTACGGCATGTTCGACATCCGCTCGAAGATCAACGGCATGGAACTCCAGCAGGGCGGCACGCTCGGCGAATGGTTCATCCGCCAGCCGGACGACCCCTATGCCGGCTACAGCGTCAAGTGGGATGGCGAATGGAAGGTGACCTACGAAACCTTCCGCGACATGGGCGCCGCCTACGCTGTTGGCCTGATCCTGATCTACCTGCTGGTGGTCGCGCATTTCGGCAGCTATCTGGTGCCGCTGATCATCATGGCGCCGATTCCGCTGACCATCATCGGCGTCATGCCCGGACATGCCTTGTTCGGTGCGCAATTCACCGCCACCTCGATGATCGGCATGATCGCGCTGGCCGGCATCATCGTCCGCAACTCCATCCTGCTCGTCGATTTCATCAAGCAGCAGGTCGCCGCCGGCATGGATTTCCACGACGCCGTGATCCAGTCCGCCGCCGTGCGCGCCAAGCCGATTGCGCTGACCGCACTGGCCGCGATGCTCGGCGCGATGTTCATCCTCGACGACCCGATCTTCAACGGCCTGGCGCTAGCGCTGATCTTCGGTATCCTGGTGTCGACGCTGCTGACGCTGGTCGTCATTCCGGTGCTTTACTTCTCTGCTTTCCGAAAGGAACACGCATGACCATCGAACGCATCATCCGCATCATGGCCGGCTTTTTCGTCATGCTCTCGCTGGCGCTCGGCTGGCAGGGCAGCCCGGTCTTCGTCTCGGAGTGGTTCCTTGCCTTTACCGCCTTCGTCGGCTTCAACCTCTTCCAGAGTGGCTTTACCGGCTTCTGCCCGCCGGAAAAATTGCTGACCCGCCTGGGCTTCAAGTCGGGCGGTGGCAGCTGCGGTTCCTGAGCGGGTGTGTTACCGCGTCGTTTCCTGCGGCGCGAGCCATTGGGCTAGGCAGCGGAACAGTTTGTCGGCGTTGATCGGCTTCGACAGGTAGTCGTCCATGCCTGCGGCGAGGCAGCGTTCGCGATCCTCGTCCATGGCATTGGCGGTCATCGCGATGATGGGTATTCGCGGAATATTTGAGTCGGCCTCGCTGGCGCGAATGATTTCGGTGGCTTCAATGCCGCTCATTTCCGGCATTTGCATGTCCATGAGAATGAGCGCATAGCCGCCACGTCGCCAGGCCGCAACTGCTTCCGCACCGTTGTTGGCCACTTCAACCTGATAGCCTCGCCGTTGCAGAAGTACGAGCGCGAGTTTCTGATTCACCGGGTTGTCTTCTGCCAGCAAGATACGCTGGTTGTCGGCGTTGTCCTCGGTTGGCGAGAGGCTGTCTGCTGGCGATCGCTGAACCGCGGGTTCAGTGCTTCGCAGCGGTAGGGTGAAGAAAAACTCGCTGCCGATGCCCGGCTGGCTATTCACACCGATCTGACCGCCCTGCAGTTCGACCAGTCGCCGGGTAATTGAAAGCCCCAGGCCCGTGCCACCAAATTTGCGAGTGGTGGAGTTGTCGGCTTGAGTAAAGGCTTCAAAAATGTGATCGATGCGGTCAGGTGGAATCCCGATGCCGGTATCGCGAACGGCAAAACGAAGCATGGGTGCGGTGCTATTTGAAGCGACGGTGGTGACCATCAGGTCAATGGTGCCATGTGCCGTAAATTTGATCGCATTGCCGATCAAATTCGTCAGAACCTGCCGCAGTCGCACCGGGTCGCAAAGAATTTGCTCTGGCAGGTCAGGGGGCAACTTCATGCTGAATTCGAGTTGCTTTCCGGTTGCCAGCAGGGCAAGGGGTTGCGTGGTATCCGCCAGCAATTGCTCTAGCTTGCAGGGAATCTGCTCGATAGAGAGCATGCCAGCTTCGATTTTCGAGAAATCGAGAATGTCGTTGATGATGCCGAGCAAGGCTTCCGCCGAATTTTTGACGATGCCGACAAACTCCCGTTGTTCCGCGGTCAACTCGGAATCCAGCACCAATTCGGTCATGCCCAGAATGCCATTCATCGGCGTGCGGATTTCGTGACTCATGTTGGCAAGAAACTGGCTCTTGGCACGGTTTGCAGCCTCGGCAGCATCTCTGGCGTGCTCAAGCTCCAGGCGGCTCGCTTCGCGTTCGGCCACCAGGCGGGCAATCAGATCGGAAAGTGCTGCGAGATCGTCCGGTTGATCGACGGCTTTGAGGTCGCTGACATGCAGCATGCTGGCCAGCAGCTCGCGCAGTGCGGCCAACGCTTTTTCACGACTTTCCAGTTCACGGCGCAGACTGCTGGCGTTGCGCTGGATAATGGCAAAAGCCGGCCTGAATTCGAGAGGGACGTCTTCGATGTCCGGTTCGCGATCCGCCGCATCCTTGCCTGCATCCAGGGCGTGCACGCGGTCCAGCGTTCCCAGTGCCTTGCGTAGCGGAAACCAGATCAGGGTCAGGCCAAGGGCCAGGCTGGCCAGCGCCAGCCAGAGGGCGGTGACGATCAGGTGCCAGAAGTGATCAGCGATGTCCTCATGCGCGAATCGCAGGCGCAGTACCCCGTAGTCGGTGCCACCGGCACTGATGGTTCGATTGACGTCGTACAACTGACTGGCAATTTGTTCGGTCAGCCATGCGGGTGAGTGTGATCGGGGGCGATCACTGTTCTCGCTCTGCACAAGGCCGCCGCTGAGGTCAAAGAAACTGGCGGAAGCGAATTGCGAGCGCAGGATTGACTTGTCCAGCGTCCGCTTGATGGTGTCGTAATCACCAATCACGGCACTTTCAGCGACGGTCTGCGCAACGACTTCCACCAGCATGGTGGCAGCGTTTTGCGCTTCCTCAACTAATTCTTCGTGTTGGTAATTGAGGAAAAGTGCGAGACTGCCGCCAACAAGGACAAGCAGCGTGACAAGGTACAGCGCGAAAACGCGCTGTAGCAGCGACTTGGGGAGCAGTCGGTCAAAGAGCGTCACAGTCAGCGCAGCGAGGCGGGTGCGGACTGATAGAAGCGGCGGTAGGCGGCGTAGTCAGCGCCGGTAGCGGGCAGGAAGTAGGCTTTCGGGTCGAGCCCGACTTCATTCGACGAGCGTTGAAGAATCGCCAGGCCTTCCGGATCACGATGCATGTTGATGAATGCCGAGGCGACTGCCTTGACGTCCTTTTCAGGCACCTTGCCCGAGACCATCAAGGCCAGGTCGTGAAAATCCTCGGAGGTCCAGAGTACCCGGAAGCGTTTGCCTTCCTTTCGCGCATAGCCGTCGATCAGTGCCGAGTTGCTGCCGACTGCCTTGGCTTTGCCGGCAAAAAGCTGGCTGAAAGCCGCATTCTGGTTGCCGGCAAAAACCACCTTGACGTCGATGCCTCGTGCGAGTAGCTGGCCATAGGTCAGCTTGTAGCCGACAAAAGCCTCCGGGCCGGCAAATACGACTTCCTGACCTTTCAGCTCTTCAAGGCGGGTAATTGGCGAGTCGGCAGGCACTGCAATTTGCCCTTGCAACGGCGGGGTCCAGCGCCGACCAAAAACCTTCCAGCCAAGTTGCTCGCGCTCCGGGCTGAACAGGTGATTGGAGAAAATGAACTCGACTTCCCGTGTCAGCACGTAGGCCGTGGTGTCGGCGGAAGTTCTGCCGATCTTCAGTTCAAGCTTGACGCCGCTGCGCTCGCTGACGTACTTGATAATCGGATTCCAGTAGGCAGCGGTCTTGGCGATGTCCCACTGATTCACCGGAGAGAAGCGATACGTCGTGCCCTGTGCGTGCGCCAAAGAGCAGATTGACATCGCGGCAATCAACAAAAAACGAGTGAACATGAGCAACACCAGAAAATGCAAATTTCACCAATTTTATAGCATTGGTGATGCCACTGCACCTTGCGGTGCGACTCGCCTCATGCAGCGAGCAGGTAACTTTCCAGTTGTTGGTCGTAACTGTTGATGTGCTCGGTGAGCAGGCCCATGATGGCGGTGATTTCGCGGATCGTGGCGACGCCGTTGCCGGTCTGGCGGAAATCGAGTCGCACCGACTTGAGACGTTCGGCAATCATCAGATGCGCCTGGTTGTGCGCATGTCGATGTTCGCGCGGGGCGATGTCCTGCATACAGGCGGACTCCAGCATGTTGTGATGCAGCGTGGCTTCGATGAAGGTCCGGATCAAGTTTTCGATGTCGCTGTTACAAGTGGTCCGTTGCTGAGGCGCGCAGCCATTACAGCCCGACGTCAGATCACCTCGCTCGCAAAGCGCAGTGATTTGCGCCATCAGTGCCTGCAGGTAGGCGTGATCTTTGTGAAGCTTGAGCACAAGTTGCTGGCGATCAGTGGTCATTGATGAATCCGTGGTGGCGGGCAAAAGATCCGGCCGTCAAGCCGGATCTCTGGGGGCGGCGATGACTGTGAATCGCCGCGTAGTGTCTCAGATAGTCACCTTGCCGCAAAGTTCATGAAGTTCGGGGTCCATTGACGCAATGCGTTGGTCGCGGACGGGGGGGAAGTTCGCTGCCGTGCCGGCCGGAGATCTCTAGGATGTCCAGTTGCCACTGTTTCAATGCCTGTGCGATCAGCCCCGCCTCACTGCCGGTCAGGCGACGGTCGGCATTGACGATGTCGAGCATGGTGCTCACCAAAACCTCCTGCAAGGCCGGATGCCGGATTTCAGCCAGCAGGTGCTCGACGGTCGCGGCATCCAGTTCCAGCTGACCGTTGCGCTTGCGCTGGGCGCTACTGAGCAGGTCTTCACAATACTGGTAGAAAACCATGTCGAAGGCCTCGTCTTCGAGCCCGATTCGGACGATGACGTCGCGGTGCGCCAGCAACTTCAGTTCGCTGCTGTCAACGGCGCCGTCGACCATCAGGGTGTGGGCAATAATCCGGGCCATGGCTTCCGGGCTGTCGGCAGGGTAGTGGCGCATGATGGCTCTCCTTTTCTCTGTGACTTGGGGTATCGCAAGCGGGTTGCGATGGGCTTACTTTCTGTGATATCAGCGATAAAATCCAATTAATTGTTTTCTATTGTTCATTTGCTGAGAATTATTCATGCCACGACGCCGGATTACCTTTCGCCAGCTCGAAACCTTCGCTCAGGTGGCCCGCCTCGGCAGCTTCACCCGGGCGGCGGACGCCCTGCATCTGACCCAGCCGGCGATCTCGATCCAGATCCGGCAGATAGCCGATACGCTCGGCATGCCATTGTTCGAACAGATCGGCCGCGATATTTCGCTGACCCCGGCCGGCCAGTTGCTGATGCAGGCGACACGCGAACTCGACGATGTCTGGAACCGCTTCGAGTCGTCTATAGATGATCTCAAGGGGCTCAAGCGCGGCAAGCTGCGGGTGGCGCTGGTGACGACCGCCAAGTATTTCCTGCCGCGGATGCTAGGCGCTTTCTGCCAGCGCTATCCGGACATCGAGATCGAACTGGAGATCGCCAATCGCGAGCGTATCGTCGAGCGCTTGCGCAGCAACCAGGATGATCTCTACATCATGTCCTACCCGCCGGCCGACCTCGACATTGTCGCCCGGCCATTCCTCGAAAACGCGCTGGTCATCGTCGCCGCGCCCGGGCATTGGGCGGTGGGTCGGCAGGTGACGCTGGCCGAACTCGCCGGCGAGCATTTTCTGCTGCGCGAGCAGGGTTCCGGTTCGCGACATGCGGTTGACCGTCACCTGGCGGCCGTCGGCATGCGGCTGAATGTGCGCCTGTCGCTGGCCAGCAACGAGGCGATCCGAGATCTGGCCGCTTCCGGCATGGGCCTTGGCGTGCTGTCGCGCCATGCGCTGGACAGCGAGCCGGCGCGCGACGGCATCGCGATTCTCGATGTCGAGGGCTTTCCAATACAGCAGGCGTGGAATGTCGTGCATCTCGACAAGAAGCTGCTATCGGTGCCGGCACGGGCCTTTCTCGACGATCTGCTCAAGCTGCATCGGGAAGGCTGACGTCGATGAGGTTTGCACCGCTATGGCGGTGCGCGCACAGGCTTGGTGCATTGCGTCTGCGGTGAACCTGAAAAAGCCGCAAAAAATCCATTAAAAAACAGCAGTATCCGGCTTGGGCACAGGGTTTGCTTTGAGCCGGTCATCACAGCGATTCAACCGCCAACGGGGGCGGTTTGATGGCAACGAGGTCATGCGCTGATAACAGATTTCGCACCCGCCGGTGCGCGCAACCTTGGAGTCCATCATGAGCAAACCCCGTCTCGTACTGATTGGTAACGGCATGGCCGGTGTCCGCACCGTTGAAGAGCTGCTGAAGATCAAGCCGGATCACTACGACATCACCATCTTCGGCGCCGAGCCGCACCCGAACTACAACCGCATCCTGCTCTCGCCGGTGCTGGCCGGCGAAATGCAAGTCAAGGACATCATCCTCAACGAGCTCGACTGGTACGCCGAGAACAACATCAAGCTGCATACCGGCAAGCAGATCAAGACCATCGACCGTGTCAAGCGCAAGGTCATCGCCGAGGATGGCACGGAAGAAGAATACGACCGCCTGCTGATCGCTACCGGCTCGACGCCCTTCATGCTGCCGATTCCCGGCAACGATCTGCCGGGCGTCATCGGCTACCGCGACATCAAGGACACCGACGAGATGATCGATGCCGCAACCAGGCACAAGCACGCGGTCGTCATCGGCGGCGGCCTGCTCGGTCTGGAAGCGGCCAACGGCCTCAAGCTGCGTGGCATGGATGTCACCGTGGTGCACCTCGGCCCCTGGCTGCTGGAGCGCCAGCTCGACGAAGTCGCCGGCAAGATGCTGCAGAAGTCGCTGGAAGACAAGGGACTCAAGTTCCTGCTGCAAACGCAGACCGAGGCGCTGATTCAGGGCGAATCCGGTCGCGTGGCCGCGATCCGCTTCAAGGACGGCCTGCAGATCCCCGCCGACCTTGTCGTCATGGCCGCCGGTATCCGCCCGAACTACGCGCTGGCCGAAAAATCCGGCATCTATTGCAATCGCGGCATCGTAGTGAATGACACGATGCAGACCTACGACCCGAAGATCTACGCCGTTGGCGAATGTGTCAGCCACCGCGGCATCGCCTACGGCCTCGTCGCGCCGCTGTTCGAACAGGCCAAGGTCGCCGCCAACCATCTGGCCGGCTACGGCATCGGCCGCTATACCGGATCGGTGACCTCGACCAAGCTCAAGGTCACCGGCATCGACCTCTTCTCGGCCGGCGAATTCATGGGCGGCGAGGGTTATGAGGAAATCATCCTTAACGACCCCTACGGCGGTGTGTACAAGAAGCTGGTGATCAAGGAAAACAAGCTGGTCGGCGGCGTCATGTACGGCGATACGGCCGATGGCCCGTGGTATTTCCAGCTGCTCAAGGACAAGCGCGACATCCACGACATGCGCGATGCGCTGATCTTCGGCCAGAGCCTGGTCGGCGACGTCGGCCATGCCGGCAACAGCAAGGCCGCCGAAATGGCCGACAGTGCCGAGGTCTGCGGCTGTAACGGCGTGACCAAGGGCACGATCGTCAAGGCGATCAAGGAAAAGGGCCTCTTCACGCTCGACGAGGTGAAGAAGCACACCAAGGCGGCGTCGTCCTGCGGTTCCTGCGCTGGCCTGGTCGAGCAGATTCTGGCTTCGACCATCGGTGGTGCCTACACGCCGGCGGCACTCGACAGCAAGCCGATCTGCGGCTGTACCGATCATTCGCACAAGGCGGTCCGCGAGGCCATCGTTTCCCGGCATCTGACGACCAAGGAAGCCGTCTTTGAGGCACTGGAATGGAAGACGCCGAATGGCTGCGACAAGTGCCGCCCGGCGATCAACTACTACCTGATCTCGTCGCACCCGCACGAGGCCAAGGACGATCCACAGTCGCGCTTCATCAACGAACGCGCCCACGCCAACATCCAGAAGGATGGCACCTACTCGGTCGTGCCGCGCATGTGGGGCGGCCTGACGACGCCGGCCGAGCTGCGTGCGATTGCCGATGCCGCCGAAAAGTACAACGTACCGACCGTGAAAGTCACCGGCGGCCAGCGCATCGACCTCTTGGGCGTCAAGAAGGAAGACCTGCCGGCGATGTGGGCAGACCTCAACGCTGCCGGCATGGTCTCAGGCCACGCCTACGGCAAGTCGATCCGCACCGTGAAGACCTGCGTCGGCGCCGAGCACTGCCGCTTCGGCACGCAGCGTTCGATGGACATGGGCGTCAAGCTGGAGAAGATGCTCTTCGACATGTACTCGCCGCACAAGGTCAAGCTGGCCGTCTCCGGCTGCCCGCGCAACTGTGCCGAAGCAGGCATCAAAGACGTCGGCGTGATTGGCGTCGATTCCGGCTACGAGCTCTACATCGGCGGCAACGGCGGCATCAAGACAGAAGTCGCGCAGTTCCTGTGCAAGGTCAAGACCGACGAGGAGGTCATGGAGTATTCCGGCGCCTTCCTGCAGCTCTATCGCGAAGAGGGATGGTATCTCGAACGCACCTGCCACTACATGGAGCGCGTCGGCCTCGACTACATCAAGAGCAAGATTCTGGAAGACGAAGAGGGGCGCAAGGCCTACTACCAGCGCCTGCTCGATTCGCTGAAGGACGCCAAGGATCCTTGGGAAACCTCGCGTGCGGCGCAGCCGGTCAAGCAATTCATCCCGATCAAGCTCGAAGCCTGATTTCAACGATTACGAGAGAACCAACATGAGTAACTGGAAACTGATCTGCCCGCTGGAAGACATCCCGCAACTCGGCTCGCGCGTCGTGCAGCGTGCCACCGGTGGCGACATCGCCATCTTCCGCAATGCCAGTGACGAGGTCTTCGCGCTGCACGACAAGTGCCCGCACAAGAATGGCCCGCTGTCGCAAGGCATCGTGCACGGCAAGCGGGTGACCTGCCCGCTGCATGGCTGGAACATCGGCCTCGAGGATGGTCACGCCGTTGCGCCGGATGTCGGCAGTTGCGGAAAATTTGAGGTCAAGGTCGAAAACGGCATGGTGATGCTGGCAGTCTGAGCCAGTAAAGCCAAAGCAAACCGGATCGATGCGCTAGCTGCGGTCAACTTGAAAATTAAGCCAAATTGGACTGAGGGCACCGGCCTCAACGGTGCCCTCCGTTGTCTCCGGAACGCTTGCGCAGGCAGGGTCAGAAGGAGATGGTCTTGACGTTCGCTTGCAGGAGATAGCCGGCAATCTCAGCAGGCTTGGCAACGCCGATCCCTTCAGCAAGATCACTGGGGCTCATGTCGGCATTCGGCAGGAAAAGCGCACAAACCTCGACTTTGGCACCGGCCTTTATCAGGCCCTGCAACATTTCTTTCGGCGTTTTGTTCGATGGCTTGAGCGGCGTGGATTCACCAGCTTTCAACGCCAACTTTCCGGCGTCGCTACACAAAAGAACGCGAACGGTCGCTTTTTGTGCCAAGGCCTGATTGGCGAGCACCATCGCCACGCCTTGTGTTTGAGGGATGCCCGAATTGAGGCTGACAAGCAGTTCAGAATTGGACTGCGCTTGAACAGTTGAAAAGCTGGCGATACCCAGCGTGAACGCGACGAGTAACTTATGCATGTTTTCACTCCAAAAAAACAGCGCGTAGCCGAATGGCGTGTGCCCTTGGCAGGATTTGTCTAACGCACGTCTTCAGGTGGATGCGGGTACTCAGGTGCATGGTGTTTTTGATAGTCAGGCCCAGCGTCCGCCGCCTGTGCCTTGACCGCTTTCGTGATCTTCGAAACCAGCAGCTAGCCTGAACCCCATCGTATGCCGATGGGGTTGTGCTGTGTTGATCTGTATCAACAGCCCTATTGATACCGTGACGATGGAGATGCTGGCGCAGGCAATAAAGGACGCCAACGCTTCCATGGCACGCGATCAAGGGAGCGATCAAGGCGAGGACGTTTTCGGGGCGCCAGTTATCGCCGGGTGTCGCATGGAGCATCCATGCCGGCGCCGCTTTCTGCAGGCTGCGGTCAACCTGAAATATCTGCCAAAATCGAAAATCGCCTGATCAGGCGATGCCACTCGGGCGGATTTCACTGGCCGCCCAGGCCATGAATTCGTCGCGCCGGCAACTGTCGGTGCGGCCGCGCCCGGGGCCTTCGAGAATTTCGTAAACCACCAAGTCGAACTCGGGCGTCGGTGACGAGCGTTCATCGACCAGACGACGTACCGACCACGCCGGACCAGGCTGGTTGTTGCCGTAGATGCCACCCAAGTGTAGGGCGATGATCGGCGTTGGCGTTTCGGCGGCGGCACGGGCCAGCGTCGCTTCGAACACCCGCATCAGTTCCTCGGGGCTGGCATCGAGTACGACCTGTTGTTCTTCGATTGCCGCTTCGATCTGCGCCTGCGTGATGCGCGGAAAGCCGGGCGTCGGCCGGGCCAGGGGCATGGTGCTCGGCATCAAGGCCAACGGGTAGCGGCGCCACGGAAAGGCGTAGTTGTAGAGCACGCCGAGGGCGACGATCAGCAAGCCATTGACTGCCACCGGCGTCAGTGCATAGCGGAACCCGAGGGCATGGACAGCCGAGCCGCCAATCACCGCCGTCAGTGCTGTGGCGCCGCCAGGGGGGTGGATGCAGCGCAGGGCGTGCATCGCGAATAGCGCCAGTCCCACCGCTGCACCGCCGGCGAGCGCGGTATTCGGGATCGCCAACTGGCAGGCGACGCCGATCACCGCCGAGATCACATGTCCGCCGACGACGGCCCAGGGTTGCGTCAGCGGACTGTGCGGGACGGCGAAGACGAGGACGGCCGTGGCGCCGAGCGAGGACACTACGAGCGGTGTGAACTCCGGGCCGAGCAGCGCCAGGCTGGCATTCCAGACGATGACGATGCCAAGCAGACCGCCGACGGCGGCGACCAGTTTCTCGTGGGTGCGGTAGTGGCTGTTGGGCCAGCCGAGCCAGTGGCGCAGGCGGCCAATGAAGGTGGCGGGAAGGGGCATTTGGTAACAGTGACGAAAGGCGGGACACACCTGTCCGGTAACGGCAGGCGACGGCAATGGGTAGAAACCATCAAAGGCGAGGTCGCCGATTCTGGCTTGGAATGGCCGTTGCGGTGCGGCACTAGTACCAAATACTGTGCGGATTCCTGCGAAGGGAGGGGATCGGTGCCGAACTGCCTTCCTGGACGTGGCCTTAACCGCAATGATCCGTCCGGGATCGATCGCGGGGCAGAGCGTGGCAACCAAAAAAACGCACCGCTCTGGACCCCGTGCGCGACATTGGTGCGTGGCGGCATAGTTCGAAATAACGAGTTATTTTTAACAAAATTCTTTTAAATCAATGTTATAAAAGTTGGCACGCGGGTTGCTGATAGCAGGACATATCGCGCATTACCCGGCAAGGGCGTCGGGCGGTGATAACGGTTTCACGTGCGCACCCCAATTGGATGGCTTCGGCCGTCTCCCGATTTTTCAGCCCTTACGAGTCAATGCCATGGACAAGAAATCCTTCTTGCAGGCCGGCCATACCCCCACGCTGCTGGCCGCCTTCCTTTACTTCGACCTCGCCTTCATGGTCTGGGTGCTGCTGGGCCCGCTGGGCATCGGCATCGCCAAGGATCTGGGGCTTTCCCACGCCGAAAAAGGCCTGATGGTCGCCACCCCGGTGCTGGCCGGGGCCTTGCTGCGTATCGTCATGGGCATTCTGGTGGATCGCCTGTCGCCGAAGAAGGCGGCGATCATCGGCCAGGTGGTGGTTATCGCGGCGATGGCCTACGCCTGGCTGGTCGGCGTCCATAGCTACACCGAGGTGCTGGTGCTTGGCGTTTTCCTCGGCGTCGCCGGATCGTCCTTCGCTGCTGCGCTGCCGCTGGCCTCGCGCTGGTATCCGGCCGAGCATCAGGGCACGGCGATGGGCATCGCCGGTGCCGGCAACTCCGGTACGGCGCTGGCGGCACTGTTTGCACCGGGTCTGGCGGCCGCCTTCGGCTGGACCAACGTTTTCGGCATCGTGCTCATCCCGCTGGTGTTGGTGCTGATCGCCTTCATCTTCATGGCCAAGGACGCGCCGGATGCGCCGCCGCCGAAGACGCTGGCCGAGTACCTGAAGGTGCTCAAGGACAAGGACGCTTGGTGGTTCATGTTCTTCTATTCGGTGACCTTCGGCGGTTTCGTCGGTCTGGCCTCGTCGCTGGTCATCTACTTCAACACCCAGTACGGTCTCGATCCGAAGATGGCGGGTTTCTTCACTGCCGGCTGTGTCTTCGCCGGTTCGCTGGTCCGCCCGATCGGCGGTAACGTCGCTGACCGCATCGGCGGCGTCAAGTCGCTGACGGTGATGTACATCTTCGCCGCGATCTTCCTCGCCATCGTCAGTTTCGGCCTGCCGGAAGCCTGGATGGCGCTGGCCGCCTTCGTCTGTGCCATGCTGGCGCTGGGTATGGGCAACGGCGCGGTCTTCCAGCTGGTGCCGCAGCGCTTCAAGAAGGAAATCGGCGTCATGACCGGGCTGGTCGGCATGGCCGGTGGTGTCGGCGGCTTCTACCTGGCGTCCAGCCTTGGCTACTCGAAGCAGATGACCGGTAGCTACCAGGCTGGCTTCCTGATCTTCGCGGCTCTGGCGGTGCTGGCCCTGGTCGGGCTGACCGGTGTCAAGACCCGCTGGCGTACGACCTGGGGTGCGAGCCACCTGACGACCGCCAAGATCTGACGTAGCATCCCTTCAATCATCAGTACGGGCGGGGGCAAGGCGCTTCCGCCCGGCTTCATTGGAACGCCACCATGCCCCTGCAAGTTGCTGTCGGCCATGCTTCCCTGACCGGGCCGCGCGAGCGGAACGAGGATTTTTGCGGCGTCGCCACGCCGACCGGGCAGGATCTGGAGAGCAAGGGCGTCATTGCGGCGGTGGCCGATGGCATCGGCGGGCATCGGGGCGGACGCGAGGCCGCGGAATACACCGTGCGCGGCCTGCTCGCCGATTATTTTGCGACGCCCGACACCTGGGGCGTGCCGCGTGCGGTGGAAACGGTGACCACCGCGTTGAATCGCTGGGTGATCGCCGAAGGCAGTCGCAATGCTGAGCTGGCGGGCATGGCGACGACGCTCTCGTCGCTGGTGTTGCGCGGCCGCAGGTATTACACCGCGCACATCGGCGACAGCCGCATCTACCGTATGCTGGGCGGGCAGCTGCTGCCGCTGACGGTCGATCACACCTGGGAACACCCGGAGCTGAACAACGTGCTGTCGCGGGCGATCGGCCTCGATCCGCGCGTGCTGCTCGATTTCAGCGATGGCGAACTGGTCGGCGACGACCGTTTCCTGCTCGTTTCCGACGGTGTCTGGGGCGTGCTGCCAGATGTGCTGATGGCTGAGGTCCTGCTCGACCACCCCGAGCCGCAGGCGGCTGCGGCAGCGCTGACCAGTCTGGCGCTGGCCCAGGGCGGGCACGACAATGCGACGGCCGTAGTCATCGACGTACTGGCCTTGCCGACGGCGAACCTGATCGACATTCTGGAGAGCGACGTCCGGCTGCCCTTGCCGCCGCGGCTCAAGGTCGGTCATCAGCTTGACGGGCTGCTGGTCGAGGAGATACTGCACGATTCGCGCGAGACGCTGCTCTACCGGGTGCGCCATGCGCGCAACGGCCAGCAGCTGGTGCTCAAGACCCTGCAGCCCTTGCTCGAAGGCGATGCCGCCGCGAGCACGGCCTTGCTGATGGAGGCCTGGCGCGCTCGCCGCGTGGTGTCGCCGCATTTTCCGCAGATCGTTCCGGCCGAAGACAAGAGCTGCCTGTATTACCTGATGACCTGGCATGCCGGCGCGACGCTGCAGGCGCGGTTGGATGCCGACCAGCATTTCCCGGTTGGCGACGCCGTTCGCCTCGGCATTGCGCTGCTCAAGGCCATTGCCACGCTGCACCGGCTGGATATCGTGCATCGTGACATCAAGCCGGATAATGTCCATCTCGGCCAGGATGGCGTGCTGCGCATCCTTGATCTCGGCGTGGCCATCAGCCTCGGCGAGCAGCAGGGGCTGGCCGAAGTCGGCAGTGCCGGCACACCCTCCTACATGGCGCCGGAAGCCTTCACCGACGCGACGCCACAGGCGAACCACGACCTCTACGCGGCCGGCGTGACCCTCTACTACCTGCTGACCCGCAAGTATCCCTACGGCGAGATCGAGCCGTTTCAACATCCGAAATTCGGCGAGCCAGAGAAACCGACGCGCTGGCGACCGGAGATTCCAGGCTGGCTGGAGAACGTCCTGCTCAAGGCCGTGGCGCCGACGGCGCCGCAGCGTTTCGAGACTGCCGAGGAATTCCTGCTGGCGCTGGAACGTGGCCCATCGCGCCAGTTGGCGGCGCCGGCACGGCGGGCACTGGTCGAGCGTTATCCGCTGCAATTCTGGAAAATCGTTGCTGCTATCTCGCTCTTGGGGAACCTCTTGCTGTTGATCAAACTCCTAGCCGGCAACTGATAGCAAAATTGGGCTATTTTCCGGGTTCACCACAGCAGCCCCGGCCGCCTCAACTCTCACCGACAACGGAATCAATACGTGACGACAGCACTGATACTTTTCGCCCATGGCGCCCGCGACCCGGAATGGGCCAACCCGATGCGTGCCGTGCAGGCTCGGGTGGCCGAACAGGCCGGGGCGGTTGATGTCCGCCTGGCCTTTCTCGAATTCATGAGTCCGACACTGGGCGAGGCGGTCAGCGAACTGGTATCGGGCGGTGCCGACCGCATCGTTATCCTGCCGATGTTCATCGCCCGCGGCGGCCACCTCAAGCACGAGCTGCCGGAAATGATCGGCCAGTTGCGGCTGGCCTACCCCGAAATCGACTTCTCGCTGGCGCCGGTGATCGGCGAGCAGGAACGGGTCATTCAGGCGATGGCCGACAGCGCCCGGGAAATCACCGGTCTCTAAGCAGCTGGCCTGCTAATTGCTGTGTAGGCAGCATGCTTACCGTACTAGTTATCGATGAATCCCGTTCCCGTGCCGGCGAAATCTGCGCCGGACTGGCGCTTGCGGGCTACCAGGTCGCCGCAATTCTGGCCGGCGCAGACAATCTCACCGCTGAAGTGGAGAAGCTTCAGCCCGATGTGATCCTGATCGACAGCGACAGCCCGAGCCGCGACACGCTGGAAAATCTGGCGACCATGCACAAGGACATGCCCCGCCCGGTGGTGATGTTCACGCACGACGATGGTCAGGAAGTGATCCGCGATGCCGTGAAAGCGGGTGTTTCGGCCTATATCGTCGATGGTCTGGACCCAAAACGGATCAAGCCCATCGTTGAAGTGGCACGTGCCCGCTTTGAAGATACGCAGGCGCTGCGTCGCGAACTCGACGAGGTTTCGCGCAAGCTGTCGGATCGCAAGCTGGTCGACCAGGCCAAGGGCGTGTTGATGAAGGCGCGCGGTCTGGACGAGGATGCGGCTTATCACGCCCTGCGCAAGCTGGCGATGGAACGCGGCCAGACCATGGCCAAGGTGGCGCGCGACGTCATCGATATGGCCCGCGTGCTGCTCTAAAGCTGTGCGGTTGGGCGGAATGTTGCACTGCAATAGTGCATGCCGCAGGCAGCGGACCTCGCTGAAACAGGCTATCCAAGTAATTGAAAAATAAGTAGTTATAAAGAATTAGTTCCAAATAACTACCCCTGGCACGGCCATTGCAACAGTCCTTTCAAACGCCCGGTCAATGGCGACCGGGCAGCGCAAAACGCAAGTGAGCGCACAGGACAAGGGCGTCCATCCCAGCTGCCAAACGGCGGCCAGGATGAGACGCCCGTTTTGTTTTTTCGATTCGTGTAATCAAGGAGCAAGCAATGGAAGACAAAAAACTGGTTTCGCCGGCCACCGTCGAAAGCAAGCCGTCTTTTTCACGTCGTGATTTCGTTTCAGCCGCTTTGGGAGCTTCACTGATGAGCATGGTCCCCCCTGGCGTCCGCAGTGCTGCCTGGGCAGCCGGCTCCGATGCCCCCGAGAAAAAGGAAGTCAAGATTGGCTTCATTCCCCTGACTGATTGCGCCTCCGTCGTGATGGCCTCGGTGATGAAATTTGATGAGAAGTACGGCGTCAAGATCATCCCGACCAAGGAAGCCTCCTGGGCGGCCGTCCGCGACAAGCTGGTCAACGGCGAGATCGATGCAGCGCACGTCCTGTATGGCCTGATCTACGGCGTGCAGATGGGCATCGGCGGTCCGAAGAAGGACATGAACGTGCTGATGAGCCTGAACAACAACGGCCAGGCGATCACCCTGTCCAATCAGCTCAAGGACAAGGGCGCGACCGATGGCGCCAGCCTGGCCAAGCTCGTGGCCAAGAAGGAGAAGGAATACACCTTCGCTCAGACCTTCCCGACCGGCACCCACGCCATGTGGCTCTACTACTGGCTGGCGGCGCAGGGCATCAACCCGATGAAGGACGTCAAGACCATTACCGTGCCACCCCCGCAGATGGTTGCCAACATGCGTGTCGGCAACATGGACGGCTTCTGCGTTGGCGAGCCGTGGAACAACCGCGCGATCATGGACAACATCGGCTTTACGGCCGTGACCACGCAGGACATCTGGACCGATCATCCGGAGAAGGTGCTTGGTACCAGCGCCGAGTGGGTACAGAAAAACCCGAACACGGCCCGTGCCGTGGTCGCCGCCATCCTTGAAGCCGGCAAGTGGATCGACGCCTCGCTGGCCAACAAGCAGAAGACCGCTGAAACCATCGCCCAGAAGGCTTACGTCAATACCGACACCGAGGTCATCGTCGCCCGCATGCTCGGCCGTTACCAGAATGGCCTCGGCAAGAGCTGGGACGACAAGAACCACATGAAGTTCTTCAACGACGGTGCGGTGAATTTCCCGTACCTCTCGGACGGCATGTGGTTCATGACCCAGCACAAGCGTTGGGGCCTGCTCAAGGATCACCCGAACTATCTGGAAGTGGCGAAGAAGGTCAATCGTATCGACATCTACAAGCAGGGTGCCACCGCCGCCGGCGTCGCGCTGCCGAAGAGCGAGATGCGCACGACCAAGATGATCGACGGCGTGGTCTGGGATGGCAAGGACCCGGCCAAGTACGCCGACGGCTTCAAAGTGAAGGCCTGATAACCCGCGAGGTCATTCCCACTTGGGTGGGAATGAGCAGTCGCCAAGGAGAATCCCATGAGCACACTGACGATGAACGGTGAATTTTCGGCAGAAAAGCCGGTTGACCGTGAGAAAACAAGCAAACCGGCCGCAACCCCCGTTGCCGAGCCCGTCAAGGAAACGAAAATGACCTCTGTCGCCACCCCCGCCGCTGCCGGTACGCCGTTCAGCGAAAAGCTTGCCGGCTTCGGCCGGGCCATCCTGCCGCCGGTCCTCGGCATGTTGCTCCTGATCGGCATCTGGCACGTCGCCACCCACAAGGGCGGAAGCATTCCCGGGCCGGCCCAGGTCTGGAACGCTGCGGTCGTGCTGTTCTCCGATCCGTTCTACAGCAACGGGCCGAACGACCAGGGCATCGGCTGGAACGTCCTGTCTTCGCTGCAGCGCGTCGGTATCGGCTTCGGCTTTGCCGCGCTGGTCGGTATTCCGCTCGGCTTCATCCTCGGCCGCTTCACCTTCCTGTCGTCGATGGTCAATCCGATCATCAGCCTGCTGCGTCCGGTCTCGCCGCTGGCCTGGCTGCCGATCGGCCTGCTGGTCTTCAAGAAGGCCGACCCGGCCGCGACCTACACCATCTTCATCTGCTCGATCTGGCCGATGATCATGAACACCGCCCAGGGCGTACAGCGCGTACCGCAGGACTACCTCAACGTCGCCCGCGTGCTGGCGTTGTCGGAATGGAAGATCGTTACCAAGATCCTCTTCCCGGCCGTGCTGCCCTACATGCTGACGGGTATCCGCCTGTCCATCGGTACCGCCTGGCTGGTCATCGTCGCCGCAGAAATGCTCACTGGCGGCGTCGGCATCGGCTTCTGGGTGTGGGATGAGTGGAACAACCTGAAGGTCGAGCACATCATCATCGCCATCTTCGTCATCGGCATCGTCGGCCTGATCCTCGAGCAGATGCTGATCCTGCTGGCCAAGAAACTGACCAAAGAATCGTCGTAAGGAGCCCACATCATGGAAAAGTTCGTACAGATCGAGCGTGTCGGCCAGACCTTCGACACCAAGAAAGGCAAGTTCGTCGCCCTGCGCGACATCAATCTCAACATCGCCAAAGGTGAATTCATCGCGCTGATCGGCCACTCCGGTTGCGGCAAATCGACGCTGCTTAACCTGATTGCCGGCCTGACCAAACCGACCGACGGTGTGCTGCTGCTGGAAGGCCGCGAAATCGCCGGCCCCGGCCCGGAGCGGGCGGTGGTCTTCCAGAACCACAGCCTGCTGCCCTGGCTGACCTGCTTCGAAAACATCTACCTCGCTGTCGAGCGCGTATTCGGCAGCAAGGAAGGCAAGCCGAAGCTCAAGGCCCGCACCCAGGCCGCCATCGAGCTGGTCGGTCTGGCGCATGCGGCACATAAATATCCGCACGAAATCTCTGGCGGCATGAAGCAGCGTGTCGGCATCGCCCGCGCTCTGTCGATGGAACCGAAGGTGCTGCTGATGGACGAGCCTTTCGGTGCGCTGGATGCGCTGACCCGCGCCAAGCTGCAGGACGAGCTGATGAAGATCTGCGAGAAGACCAAGGCCACCGTCGTCATGGTCACGCACGATGTCGACGAGGCGGTGTTGCTCTCCGACCGGATCGTGATGATGACCAACGGTCCGGCCGCGACCATCGGCGAAGTGCTGCACGTCGATCTGCCACGGCCGCGTGAGCGTCTGACCATGGCGCATGACCCGGCCTATATCGACTACCGTGCCGCGGTCATCGAGTTCCTCTACGAAAAACAGGTCCACGTCGAAAAAGAAGCGGCCTGACCGGGTTTTACTTCCATCGTCGCTGCGCTCTCTCCATAGCGACTTTTTGCCCGCCGGTTCGCCGGTGGGCATTAATGAGATGGTCAGCCCGATCCCCGCCAGCGGTAAGCTGAGCGGGGATTTTTCCTTTCTGGAGGCCATCACCATGAACGCAGTGAAGCTTGTTGGCATTGATCTTGGGAAGCACTGCTTCCACCTGCACGGCCAGGATGCCTCAGGCCGTATGGTCTTTCGTAAGAAGCTGTCGCGTAGCCAGATGCTGACGACGCTGGCGAATACGCCAGCCTGCCGCATCGTCATGGAAGCCTGCGCTGGTGCTCACTGGATTGCTCGACGATTAACAGCGATGGGACATGAGGCCAAGCTGATCTCACCGCAGTTCGTGAAGCCTTTCGTTCAGGGTAACAAGAACGACTTTGCCGATGCGCAAGCCATCTGCGAAGCGGCAAGCCGGCCGAGCATGCGCTTCGTGAGCCCACGCAACGAAAGCCAGCAGACCATCTCGGCCACGCATCGTGTGCGCGAAGGCTTGGTCAGGGATCGGACTGCAACGATCAACCAGATTCACGCCTTCTTGCTCGAGTTCGGCATCAGCCTGCCCAAAGGGCCGGCGATCATAAAGCACCTGCCGGCCTTGCTGGCTGAGCGCGAAGCTGAACTGCCTCCGCGCCTGATCACCCTGATCGAGCGTCTGCGGGCGCATGTCAAATATCTGGATGAGCAGATCAAGTCAGTCGAACGGGAATTGACGCAGCAACTGGCAGAAGACGAACGTAGCCAGCGTCTGCTGGAGATTCCCGGCGTCGGGCCGATCACCGCCAGCGTGCTGGCGGTTGAACTGGGCGATGCCCATCAGTTTGCCGATGCCCGGCAATTTGCCGCCTCGATTGGCCTAGTTCCCCGCCAATACAGCACCGGCGGCAAACCAACCTTGCTCGGTATCAGCAAACGCGGCGACAAAAACCTGCGACGACTGCTGGTGCAAGGCGCACGGGCCATCATGCAGCGTATCCAGGATAGAACCGATGCCCTGGGGGAGTGGACACGGAACATGCTGTGCCGACGCCACTCGAATGTCGTCGCGTGTGCGCTGGCCAAAAAAATGGCGAGGATCGCTTGGGCCATCCTCGCCAAAGGAACGCACTATCAATCCCGTCCGGCAAGAGCGGCTGCCTGACGGATCGCTTCATCACCTTTTAACCCACCTGGTTTTGCGACGGTAGATCACGGGATGAACTAAACGGCACAACGGCCTGGCAAAGAACCTGACAAATAAAACAGCAATCACATGCTGAGGCGTTTTTGAGGATTGCTAGGCGCGGCTCTCATCGTGGCGCGGGATATCAAACTCCCAACTCGACGCCGGATAGATTTGCGCAAGCCCAACTTAGCTCAGAACAATCTCCCTTGCAAAAATCGGGCTGACCATAGATTTTCTTTTGATCCAGATTCTTGCCATGGGCTACCGGCAGCGGCTAAGGTAAGTGCCCTGACTTTTGCGGTTTTTTCATGTTCACCGTACCCGGCAAACTTTCCGCCAAGATCCTGCGCATGCTGTTCGGCTTCTTCGCCGTGGCGGCGGTCGCCATCGGCCTGACGCTGATGCTGTCCTGGCAGCTGGAAGGGGTCGCGGCAGCGATCAATGATGCCGGCAGCCAGCGCATGCGCAGCTATATCCTGGCGCACCTGATGTCGCAGGAACTGGACAAGCCGATAGTCAGCGAGCGCCTCGCTGAGGAGGTTGCTCGCTTCGACGACGTATTGGCCGATCTCGGCAACGGCGATCCGAAACGCCCGCTGTCACCACCACGCAACCCGGAGGTCCGCGGCAGTCTGGATGCCGTCGCGGCGACCTGGGCCGAGCAGATGCGACCGCTGGTCCTGGCCTACCTGCAGACCGGGCCAGGTCAGCGCCACGACCTGCTGACGCGCTACGATGCGGCACTGGAGCCCTTCGTCAGTCGCATCAACGATCTGGTGCTGACGATGGAGGGCAGCTATGCCCGCGACACGACGCTGCTGCGGACGGTACAGGGCTTGCTGGTACTGATCGCGGTGATTGGCACCATCATCCTCGTCCGCTTTTTCTTCCAGTTGGTGATCCGGCCGGTGACACGCCTGCACGAAGGCCTGCGGCGGATGACGAGCCGAGAATTGTCTTATCGCCTGCCGGTGGAAACCGACGATGAACTGGGCGGGTTGGCACGCGGCTTCAACCAGATGGGCGAGCAGCTGCAAGGGGTTTACAGCACGCTTGAGGAGCGCGTTGCTGCCGAGACGCGCAGTCTGGAGGAGCGCAATCACGAATTGGCACTGCTCTACGAGATCACCGCTTTCTTCAGCGAGCCGATGCCCCTGGAGGCGCTGTGCGAGGGCTTTCTCGAGCGGGTGAAGCGCGCGCTTGGCGCCGATGCCGGGGCGGTGCGGTTGTACATGCCGGATTCGCACAAGCTCTATCTGGTGACGCATGAAGGCTTGTCCGAGGATTTTCTCAAGCGCGAGCGGGAGCTGAACTGCGGCGAATGTCTCTGCGGTGATGTCATCCAGAACGGCTATCCGGCCGTGTTCAACACGGTGAATCCACCACCGGGCATGAAGCTGGGGAGTTGCATCCGCGAGGGATTCGCCACCGCGACAGCTTTCAGCATCATGCACGGCAAGCACCGGCTGGGCGTTTATAACCTGTATTTCCTCAAGAGCCATCCGGTCTCGACGCAAGGCAAGCACCTGCTCGAAACGCTGGGGCAACACCTGGGCGTGGCGGTTGAAAACACCCGTTTCCGGGCCCGCGAAAAAGAGCTGGCGGTTTCGGAAGAGCGCAACCTTCTGGCCCAGGAACTGCATGATTCAATCGCCCAAGGTCTGGCCTTCCTGAATATTCAGGTGCAGATGCTGCAGGATTCGCTGCGCAAGGGCGAGGTGAGCGAGGCGCAGGAGGTTGCTGGCCAGTTGCGTGAAGGGGTTCAGGAGAGCTACGACGACGTGCGGGAGTTGCTGGTGCATTTCCGCACACGGGTCCATCAGTCCGATCTCGACACCGCCATTGGTGCCGCGCTCGAAAAGTTCGAGGGTCAGACCGGGATCGCAACGCGCTTCGAGGCGATTGGCAATGGTCTGCCGCTGGCAGCGACCGACGAAATCCAGATCATGCACATCGTCCAGGAGTCGCTGTCGAACATCCGCAAGCATGCAAAGGCGAGCGACGTCACCGTCACCGTCCGTCGCACCGGTGCCCAGACGCAGGTGAGCGTTTGCGACAACGGGGTCGGCTTCGATCTGGAAACCAATCCCAATGTCTTGTCAGACCGCCACGTCGGCCTCAAGATCATGCGGGAACGGGCGCACCGCGTCGGCGCGGAGTGCCAGATAACATCACGGCCGGGCGGGGGCACGCAGGTGTCGCTGACGCTGGCTGCTTAAGCAAGGGAGACAGTCCGAATGAGCGAAAAAATCCGTGTTCTGCTGGTCGATGACCACACCCTGTTCCGCAGCGGCATCAAGTCGCTGCTGCAACGCAACGAGGATTTCGAGGTCGTCGGCGAGGCCGGTGACGGGCTGGAGGGCATCAAGCGGGCGCGCTCGCTGGCGCCGGATGTCGTGCTGCTCGACCTGCACATGCCGGGCGTCAGCGGCCTGGAGGCGGTCAAGGTCATTGCCGAGGAAATGCCGGCGGTGCGCATCCTGATGCTGACCGTCTCCGAAGACGCCGAAGACCTGATGGAGGCGCTGCGCTCCGGTGCCAGCGGCTATTTGCTGAAGAACATTGAAACCGACGTTCTGGTCGATGCCATCCGCCGCACTGCGCAGGGCGATTCGGTGGTCTCGCAGCAGATGACGGCCAAGCTGATCCAGGGCGTGCGAACCCAGCCGCGGGTCGATCCGGTGGTCGAGCGTGATCGTTTTTCACCGCGCGAGCGCGATATCCTGAGTTGTCTGGCGCAAGGGGCCAGCAACAAGGAAATTGCCCGCAACCTCGATCTGGCCGAGAGTACGGTGAAGATTCATGTGCAGAATATCTTCAAGAAGCTGAACATGTCCAGTCGCGTCCAGGTAGCGCTGTACGCGGTGGAACATGGTTACAGCCAAGTGCGCTAACGCTACGGAGATGGCGCGAAAACGTCTGCGGTCAACCCGAAAAACAGGCCAAAATCGGGCTTGCAAAAAGCCCGACCGCCTTCATGAATGGACTCAGTGCCTGGGCAGTGGGTGCGTGCGCTGCAGGTGTTCGTAGGTCTTGGCTAGATCGCGGACATGCTCGTAATGCCCGGCGTCGAGCGCTTGCTGCATGTTCTCGATAATCATCGCGTGCAGGCGGTAAACACCTTCCGGCGTCGCCAGCAGCGCCTCGCTGAGCTCGGCGGCGATGCACATCGGAATGTGTTCATGCTCGGCGATGGCCTCGATCTCGCCGCGCTCGAGATCGCAATAATCGATAACGTCCTGAATTGACAGCATCGGAGCCTCCTTTGGCCAACCGTGGGTTGCAGGGGTGCGACTCGCTCGTTGTCGTTATTCTGTCCGCCTTGGTTGTCGTTATCGGTGGCGGGCTTCCTTATTTATAGGCTTCCGCGACCGTCAAGGCAAGCTGCAGTGCAGCAGATCACAGCGTCAGGCGACCGTCCGGCAGCGGGTGGGCCAGCTGCAGGCGGCTGATTGTCGGCCGCAGGTCGAGGCGCATGTTTTTTCGCACCGTCTCGGCCCGCGCCCGCAATTCATCGAGCGACACCGAGTGGGGGGCGCCGCCACTGGCAAAGGCGATGGTGTTGCCGCTGTCGCAGGACGGAAAGACCGCCAGCCGGCCATCGAAGACAGCGCGCAAACGGTCGACCGCGTTTTTGAAACCCTTTTCGCGGCCGAGCAGATTGATCCCGAAGAGGCCACTGTCGCGCAGGCGGGCGCGGCTGGCAAGAAAGAAGGGCTCGGTGTCGAGCGCACCCATGCGCGCCTTGGGGTCGAATCCATCAACCAGAATCATGTCGTACTGCTTGCGGCCACCGAGCATGAAGTCGGCCCCGCAGGCAATTTCGACCTGCAGGCGTTGCGGGTCATCCGGCAGCTTGAAGAACTGTCGGGCAGCGAATTCGACCTGCGGGTTGATTTCGACAACAGTGATCCGGCTGGCCGGCAGATTGCGGTAGATGAATTTGGCCAGCGAACCGGCACCGAGGCCGATGAGCAGGATGTCCTTAGGCCATTGCGGATCGGGCTCGAAGAGCAGGCCGGCCATCATCTCGCGGGTGTAGTCCAGTTCCAGCGACCACGGCCGCGCGATACGCATCGCGCCCTGTATCCAGTCCGAACCGAAGTGCAGGTAGCGGACGCCGTCTTCCTCGCTGATGTCGATGGCGTGGCGGGGGGCTGAGCTGCGGGCCATGGCGATCAACCCAGGCCGTGGGCGACAGCCCAGACCGCCGCTTCGACCCGCGAGCGGAACTTGAGCTTTTTCAGCAGGTTGCGGATGTGCACCTTGACCGTGCTCTCCATGATGTCGAGTTCCCGGGCAATCAGCTTGTTCGACTTGCCGGCCGCGAGGCACTTGAGGATGGCGTTCTCGCGCTCGGTCAGGCTCGCGTGGTTGCGCTGTTCCAGCACCCTTTCCTCGCGCAGCGCCGTCGCCAGCAGGCTGGTCAGCTCGGGGCTGATTGCCGTCTGCCCGTGCATGGCTGCATCGATCAGCTTGAGGATGTCGTCAGGGTCGTTGTCCTTGAGAATGTAGCCGTCGGAACCGGCGCGGATGGCAGCGACGAGGTCTTCCGGCGCGTTGGAAACGGTGATCAGGATGATGCGGGCGTCGATTTCCAGATCGCGCATCGTGCTCAGCGTTTCCAGGCCGCTCATGCCCTTCATGTTCAGGTCGAGCAGGATCAGGTCCGGGTCGAGTTGCTTGGCGAGGTCGATGCCTTCCTGGCCGCTGGCCGCTTCACCGACCAGTTCGAAGCCCTGATTGAGCTCAAGCAGCTGGCTGACGCCGCGGCGGAACAGTGGATGGTCGTCGATGATGAGTACACGGGTCTTGTCGGTCATGGTGCGGTTTCAGGCTCGGCCTGGCGGTAGTGTTGCGGTACGAAACTGAGCGAGATGCGTGTGCCCTTGCCCGGCGCTGAGTCGACGGAAAAGTCGCCGCCGAGAATCTGGGCACGGTCCTGCATGATCGCGGTGCCGAAGTGGTTCTCCGGAATGGCCCGCGGGTCGAAGCCGCCGCCGTTATCAGAGACCCGGATTTTAACGCGCCGGTCCTCGTCTATCGCGATCTCGACCATGGCCTCGCTGGCATGGGCGTGTCGCTCGATATTCGACAGGGCCTCACGGATGATGCGGATGACGTGCATTTCCTCATTGGCGGACAGGCTGATTGCCGGCAGCGTGTTGTGCAGCCCGACCGGACTGCCGATTTTTTCCGAGAACTCGGCAATCGTCTCCTCGAGCGCGATATTGAATCCGCGCTCGTCGATACGCAGTCGGAAGGTGGTGATCAGCTCGCGCAGTTCGCGATAGGCGCCGTTCAGTCCGGTTTTCAGTTCGAGGACGATGCCGCGTGGGTCACGGTCCTGCTCGATACATTTCTCCAGCCGGGTGACCTGGATCTTCAGGTAACTCAGCGACTGGGCGATCGAGTCGTGCAATTCGCGGGCGATGACACTGCGCTCTTCAAGCACCGCTAGCCGGTGCTTTTCTTCGGTTCGCCGCATGCTGAGCAGGGCGTTCGAGACATGGTGGCCAACCGTCTCGACGATGCGCGCCTTTTCCGGTGCCAGACCACCACCGGTACGCAGGACGACCGGCAGCGTGCCCAGTTGTTCGCTACCGTCGCCGATCGGCACCACCACCACCGGCTGTTGCGCTGCCTGCTCGGTCAGCGGCCGCAGAGAGCCCTTGAAGCACTGGCGGCAGTCGGTCTTGCCACAAAACTGGGCAACTTCGTCAGCGGTCAGGTGGCCGACGATGGTTCGCGCCGGAAAGTGTCCATGGTCGCTGACGCAGACCATGGTGTGGCCGATGTCGAGGGCATCCTCGACTTCGCGCAGGATGGACTGGAGCTTGTCCAGCGTCAGGTCGCTGGCCGACAGTTGCTGGCTGACCCGGTAAAGCAGTTCCAGCGATTGATTGGTGCGGGTCAGTTCGCGGGTCTTGTCGTCCACCTTTTCTTCCAGATGGGCATACATGCTGGCGATTTCTGCCACCATGGTGTTGAAGGCGGCGCCCAACTGGCCCAGTTCGTCCTTGGCGATGTGCTGCACCCGGACGCTGAAGGAACCGCGGGAAACGGTATTGGCAGCGACCAGCAATTGTGCCAGCGGCTGCACCAGCCGGTGGCGCAGCATCCAGACGGTGAACAGGCTGATCAGGATAATCGCTGCCAGCAGGCCGAGCTGAATGGCCCGCAACAGTTTGGCCTTGCTTTCCAGCTCTTCCTCGATCAGGCGAACGACATGGTCGATCTCGTCGACAAAATCCGGAATGTCCTTGGCCGCCTGCATCAATGCTGCCGGGTTGCCTTGAGCGGCGGCGGTTTCCAGCGGCAGGATCCCTGCCTCCCAACGCTGGAGTACGCCACGCAGCGCGAGGATGGAGGGGGCGTCGGGGGCCGATTTGTTGGCGGCGAAACGTTCCAGCCATTGCAGGCGGCGCTCGAACTTGCGGATGGTCTCCATCGCCTGCTCGCGCTTGTCCGCTTGCTGCAGTTCGCTCAGCGTCCGGAAGCTGAGCATGCGCAGCGATCCCGAGACGTTGACCGCACTGGCCCGTCCGCTGATGTCCTCGGCAATCATTGTCGAAATCAGGATCGAGACAATCGACAGCAGCGCGAGAAAACTCATCAGCAGGCCGATGCGCAATAGCACCGAATTGCGCAGGCCGTGAGCGAGGGTCGGATACAGGCGTCGCATCAGTGAGTATTAGGGTGTAGTCCGGGGGTAATTAGGTGTAGTGCCGGGATTTCCCCGGTCGTCGGGGCGATTTTGCATCATTCTGATTCGATTGAGAAAGTTTGTTGCAGTGCGGAGGCTTGACTACCTCTTTGGTGGTAGTCAGTCTGGGCCTGTCGCCAGAAACCTCCCTGTGCATGGGGTCTTCGGGTGACTACCATGCGAGCAGTCTAATCCGTCCCCAGCCCGAAACGTGCAGTCAGTTCATCCTCTCCGGTCTATTGCCGCCGCTGGCGGAAGTGGCGGAGATTTTGTCCATTGCATGCGGGCAACTGCCAGCCGAGGTGCCGCATGAATATTTCCAGCGTGATCGTCATTCCCCATCCCGAGCATGTTGCCGCCGTGAGCGCCGCGCTTGGCGAGCTGCCCGGCGTTGAGGTGGCCATCGTCTCGCCCGAGGGCAAGATCATCGCCACCATCGAGACCGACGGCGATGCCGAGACGGTCCGTTGCTACGAAATCATCAGCAAGATCGACGGCGTCATGTCCGCGTCGATGGTCTATCACCAGAACGAAACCGAACCAGAAGTCGAAATCACTGTGGCGGCCTAGCCGTCGGACGGAATCCGCAACCTTTAGGAGGTCTGAAAATGTCTGAAATCAAACTGACGCGGCGTGAGTTCATCAAGAGCAACGCGGTTGCCGCAGCCGCAGTGTCCGCCGGCGTGGCCGCACCGGGTACGCTTCTCGCCCAGGATCGCGCCGGCGACGGCATCCGCTGGGACAAGGGCGCCTGCCGTTACTGCGGTACAGGGTGTGGTGTGCTCGTCGGCACCAAGGATGGCCGAATTGTCGCCACCCAGGGTGACCCGGATGCGCCGGTCAACAAGGGCCTGAACTGCGTCAAGGGCTACTTCCTGGCCAAGATCCAGTACGGCAAGGACCGCCTGACCCAGCCGATGCTGCGGATGAAGGACGGTCAGTTCGACAAGAACGGCGAGTTCACGCCGATTTCCTGGGACAAGGCCTTCGACATCATGGCCGAAAAGGTCAAGGCAACCTTGAAAGACCCGAACCAGGGCCCGCGCGGCGTGGCGATGTTCGGTTCCGGTCAGTGGACGGTATGGGAAGGCTATGCCGCTGCCAAACTGTGGAAGGCTGGCCTGCGTACCAACAGCCTTGACCCGAATGCGCGTCACTGCATGGCCTCTGCCGTGGCCGGATTCATGCGTACCTTCGGCATCGACGAGCCGATGGGTTGCTACGATGACATCGAGGCTGCCGACGTGTTCGCGCTGTGGGGCTCGAACATGGCCGAGATGCACCCGATCCTCTGGTCGCGCATCACCAATCGTCGTCTGACCGCCAAGCACGTCAAGATTCACGTGCTGTCGACCTTCAGCCACCGTTCCTGCGAACTGGCCGACAACGAGCTGATCTTCAAGCCGCAGTCCGACCTGGCCATCCTCAATTACATCAGTAACTACATCATCCAGAACAAGGCGGTGAATGAAGCCTTCGTGAAGAAGAATGTGAACTTCTTCAAGGGTGTCACCGACATCGGCTACGGCCTGCGTCCGAACCACCCGCTGGAGCAGGTGGCGATGAACAACGGCTATCCCGGCCCCGATGGCAAGCCGAAGGGCGACCCGGGCAAGCACGAGCCGATCAGCTTCGACGATTTCGCCAAGTTCGTTTCCGAATACACGCTGGACAAGGCACACGAGATTTCCGGCGTGCCCAAGGACAAGCTGGAAGCGCTGGCCAAGGCCTACGCCGATCCGAAGGTCAAGGTCACCTCTTTCTGGACCATGGGCTTCAACCAGCATACGCGCGGCACCTGGGTCAATAACATGATCTACAACGTGCACCTGCTGGTCGGCAAGATTTCCGAGCCGGGCAACAGCCCCTTCTCGCTGACCGGTCAGCCCTCCGCCTGCGGTACGGCGCGTGAAGTCGGTACCTTTGCCCACCGCCTGCCAGCCGACATGGTTGTGACCAACCCGAAGCACCGCGAAATGTCTGAAAACATTTGGAAGCTGCCGGCCGGCACGATTCCGGACTGGGTCGGCTATCACGCCGTGCTGCAGCCGCGCATGATGAAGGATGGCAAGGTTGGCTTCTACTGGCAGTCGTCCAACAACAACATGCAGGCCGGCCCCAACATCAACGGTGAAATCTTCCCGGGCTGGCGCAATCCCAAGGCTTTCGTCGTTGTTTCCGATGTCTACCCGACCGTCTCGGCGATGGCCGCCGACCTGATCCTGCCTTCGGCCATGTGGATGGAAAAGGAAGGCATGTTCGGCAACGCCGAGCGCCGCGGCCAGATGTGGCGCCAGCAGGTCAAGGCACCGGGGCAGGCCAAGTCCGATCTGTGGCAGTACATCGAGTTCTCGAAGCGCTTCAAGGTCGAGGAAGTCTGGCCGGCTGAACTGATTGCCAAGAAGCCGGAACTTGCCGGCAAGACCCTGTATGACGTTCTCTACGCCAACGGCCAGTGCAACAAGTTCCCGAAGGAAGACTGCGCCAAGGTCAATGCCCACGCCTGGGCCGGCTACACCAACGATGAATCCGAGGCTTTCGGTTTCTACGTCCAGAAGGGTCTGTTCGAGGAATACGCCATCTTCGGTCGCGGCAAGGCGCACGATCTCAATAACTTCGACGAATACCACAAGGCGCGCGGCTTCCGCTGGCCGGTGGTGAATGGCAAGGAAACGCTGTGGCGCTTCCGTGAAGGCTACGACCCGTACGTCAAGGCTGGCGAAGGTGTGAAGTTCTACGGCTACCCGGACGGCAAGGCCAAGATCTTCGCGTTGCCCTATCAGCCGGCGGCCGAAATGCCGGACAAGGATTACGACCTCTGGTTGTGCACCGGCCGCGTGCTTGAGCATTGGCACAGCGGTTCGATGACCCGTCGGGTGCCCGAGTTGTACAAGGCTTTCCCGGATGCCGTGGTCTTCATGCACCCGAAGGATGCCGAGAAGCGCAACCTGAAGCGGGGCGATGTGGTGAAGGTCGCCAGCCGTCGCGGCGAGATCGAACTGCGCCTCGAAACCAAGGGCCGCAACAAGCCGCCCGAGGGCTTGATCTTCGTGCCCTTCTTCGATGAGCACCGTCTGGTTAACAAGCTGACGCTGGATGCGACTTGCCCGATTTCGAAAGAAACCGACTACAAGAAGTGTGCAGCGAAGGTGGTCAAGGCCTGATCAACTGAATGGAGGATTGTGCCTGGTGCACCCGGGGGGGAGGCCAGGCACTGAAAGATCATGAGTACTGCAAAATCCAGAACAGGCAGCCGTCGCCAGTTTCTTGTCGATTCGGCAAGACTGGCCTGCGGTGTCAGCCTGTTCGGTTTGGGTATGGGCTTCTATGCGCGCCATGCGAAAGCATTGCCGCCGGCAGCCATCCGCCCCCCCGGCGCGCTCCCCGAGAGCGATTTTTCAGCGGCCTGCATTCGCTGCGGCCTGTGCGTGCGCGACTGCCCGTACGACATCCTGCATCTGGCCAAGCCGGAAGAACCGATGTCGACGGGGACGCCGTATTTTGTCGCCCGTCAGGCCCCGTGCGAAATGTGCGAGGACATCCCCTGTGTGAAAGCCTGCCCGACCGGCGCGCTGGACCACTCGCTGACCGATATCAACAAATCGAAGATGGGTGTCGCGGTGCTGGTCGACCACGAAACCTGTCTGAATTACCTCGGGCTGCGCTGTGACATCTGTTACCGCGTCTGCCCGGTCATCGACAAGGCGATCACGCTCGAACCGCAATCGAACGAGCGGACCGGTCGTCATACCCTGTTCATTCCGGTCGTGCATTCCGACCACTGCACCGGCTGTGGCAAATGCGAGAAAGCCTGTCCGACCGAGGTCGCGTCGATCAAGGTGTTCCCGCGTTACATGGCCAAGGGACAGTTGTCCGAGCACTATCGCCTGGGCTGGGTGGAGAAGGAAAAAGCTGGCTCCAGTCTGGTGGCGCCCGATGTTGAACACAAGTACAACATGCCGGAAGGCATGAAGTACGAGTTTGACAAGGGCTTGAGCAAGGTGCCGCCACCGGAGCCGTCAGGCTCGCTGCCTGGCCTGCCGAAGGCATTGCAGGGAGACAAGCTATGAGCAAGTCTGAACTGCGTCCGGGTGCCGAGGCGGTGCTCGAGAAGGGGTGGTTGGGAGCGCATAAATGGTTGTTGATGCGTCGTACGAGCCAGATTGGCATCCTGCTGCTCTTCCTGGTCGGGCCTTGGTTCGGCTGGTGGATCGTCAAGGGCAACCTGGCTTACAGCTACACGCTGGGTGTTCTGCCGCTGACTGACCCCTATGTGCTGCTGCAATCGCTGGTTGCCGGCCAGGTGCCACACAAGCTGGCATTCATCGGTGTGGCCATCGTCATCGGTTTTTATCTTCTGTTCGGCGGTCGCAGCTTCTGCGCCTGGGTCTGTCCGGTCAATCTGGTGACCGATCTGGCCGGCTGGTTGCGGGCGCGGCTGGGCATCAAGGGCGGGCCGCATGTGTCGCGTCAGGTGCGTTACTGGATTCTGGCCGCGACCTTTGTCGTCGGCGCTGTGACCGGCACAATTGCCTGGGAGATGCTCAATCCGGTGTCTATGCTCCATCGCGGGCTGATTTTCGGCATGGGGCTGGCCTGGGCGGTGATTCTGGCGATTTTCCTTTTTGACCTGTTCGTCATGCGTCAGGGCTGGTGTGGGCATTTCTGCCCGGTCGGCGCCTTTTACAGCCTGATCGGCAAGCTTTCGCTGACCCGGATCCGTTTGCCGAATCGCGAGGCATGCAACGACTGCATGGACTGCTTTGCCGTCTGTCCGGAGCAGCAGGTGATCCGCCCGGCGCTCAAGGCCATCAACGGTACGGGACCGGTGATTCTGGAGTCCAACTGCACCAATTGCGGTCGCTGTATCGATGTCTGTTCGAAAGATGTATTCCGTTTCGGCCTGCGCACAGGCGGAAGCGATTCAAACCTTGGTGGCGTGGCAGGTGCCACGCCGAAGTGAGCTTACTTTTATCCTGTGGCAGGAGATCATCATGAAAAAAACCGTAGTTGGCTTGACGCTGGCAACCCTCTTCGCAACAGTCATCGGTTGCGCCGCAACATCGACGCCTGTCTCGATGCGCGGCGACGCGATCGACAGTGCCGACCGGGCGCCGGAGGTAAAGACCTACTCCGAAAAAACGCCGGGGGTGGGCGAGCAGAAGCTGATCAGCCGGACTTTCCTGACACAGCCGCCGCTGGTGCCGCATTCGATCGAAAAGTATGTGCCGATCACCTTCGAGGACAACGGCTGTCTTGAGTGCCACATCACCGACGAGCTTCGCGGCAAGAAGCTGCCGAAGATGGGCGCCAGCCATTTCTCGAAGACGGTCAAGGCGGAAGACGGCAGCCCGGCCGTGGAAATGTCGCGTTATCAGTGTGATACCTGTCACGTGCCGCAGGTCGATGCCAAGCCGCTGGTCGAAAACGCTTTCGTCGGTGTAACCAAAAAGTAGTAGTGCCCAAGATCGCCTCGGCAGAAGGATCTAGTGCTTCGTTCGGCTCACGAACGACGCAGATCAAGGAAAGTCTGCCGGCGGCGACTTAGTATCAAGCCAACGCATCGGACACCTCTTCCGGGGTTGAAGAAGCCGGCAAAACCGTAGTCAGTTCAAACCAAACGGAGATCAAAATGAAATTTTCGAAGTCCCTCGTTTCTGCCCTGGTGGCCGGTGTTGCCGCCGCTTCTTTTGCTTCCGGCGTCATGGCCCAGGAAGTTGATGCTGCCAAGGATCTGATGAAACAGAACAAGTGCACCCAGTGCCACGGCATGGACAAGGACAAGGACGGCCCGTCGTTCAAGAAGACGGCTGCCAAGTACAAGGGCAAAGCTGACGGCGAAGCGACCCTGGTCAAGCATCTGACCAGTGCACCGAAGGTCAAGCTGGCCGACGGCAGCGAGGAAGAGCACAAGGTAGTGAAGACCACGCCGCCGAACGACAAGGCGCAGGTGACCAACCTCGTGAAGTACATCCTGTCGCTGTAATTCGCATCGACGGCCCCGGCTGCCCGGGGCCGCTGTTTCATTCATCATCAAATTTGTAGTCGGTAGTCGGGGGTCTGCGCCGCATGTGGGAAAAACTTAGAAAGCCGAGCGTCAAATATTCGCTGATCGGTTTGCTGTCGACGGGCTTCATCGCCGGAATTCTGTTCTGGGGTGGTTTCAACACCGCGATGGAAGCGACCAATCAACTTGAATTCTGTATCGGTTGCCACGAGATGCGTGACAACGTCTACAAGGAATACAAGGAAACCATCCACTATTCCAACCGCACCGGCGTCAAGGCCGTCTGTTCCGATTGCCATGTGCCGAAGGACTGGACGCACAAGATGATCCGCAAGGTCCAGGCGAGCAAGGAAGTCTGGGGCAAGATCACCGGTGTCATCGATACGCCCGAGAAATTCGAAGCCCACCGCATGCAACTGGCGCAGAACGAATGGAACCGCATGAAGGCCAGCGATTCCCGCGAATGTCGCAACTGCCATAGCTTCGATGCGATGAGCAAGGAAAAGCAGCGTGGTACGCCGTACAAGAAGCACATGGCGGCCAAGGCGGAAGGCAAGACCTGTATCGATTGCCACAAGGGCATTGCCCACAAGCTGCCGAAGGAATACGAAGAGCCGGAAGACGAAGAATAAGCGCGTACCATCGTCAGACGAGTCACGACAAGGGCAGGGCAACCTGCCCTTGTGTCGTTTACAACGCTACCCGTCTGCTGCGGTGAACCCGGAAAACCGACAAAACCCGGGTATGGCCTGTTGGGGTGCGCGAGTTCGACATAACCGCGAACATGAAGTGTTGTGAGCTGCGGGTGTGCCTCGGTCAGCGCGGTGACCCATTGCGCAACGTGGCAAGGGGACGACGGTCAGCCAAGGTGTTGTTTCGGTGTGCAATGGCGCGGTTGCCGGTTGGCGCCCCCAGGTGGAATCGAACCACCAATTCGCCCTTAGGAGGGGCGTGTTATATCCATTTAACTATGGAGGCGTGTGACGGCAGGCGAGCATTGTAACGGCTGGCAGGCCCCTTGTGATAAATTGCCGGACACCAATATAACCAAGGGGAGTTTCACGATGTTTGCCGCCATGGCCAGGCGCCCGATTGCCCAGCAACTGATTGCGGCGACCCTATTGGCGCTGATTTTTGTGTTCACCGTGATGACACTGGTCATCCAGCATCAGGCGAACAAGGCGGCGCTGGCGGTGGCGTCCGGTAACCTCGAGCATGAGGCCAAGTTGATGGCCGGAACGCTGGATACGATGTACGAGGCGGTCAAAGAGCGTGGGAACCGCTCGTCTCAGTTTTTCCTCAAGCAGATCGGTGGCGCGCCGGTGCCGGGTCAGGCGCTGGTACGAACGGGTGATGTCGAGTTGCCGGCGGTGACGCTGAACGGTGAATTGCTCAATGGCAATGAACGCGTGCTCAAGGCCTTCCGCGATCTGACCGGCGAGGAAGCAGCATTGTTGTTCATCAAGGACAACAAGGTTTTCCGGCTGTCGACCCTGCTTAAGGACAAGAACGGCAATGCCATGCACGGCGTGCCGATTGCCGATGGCGATCCAGTGGCCAGGGCGCTGTTGGCTGGCCAGGATTATCAGGGACTGGCGATCCGTGGCGGCAAGTACAACTTCAGCACCGTCAAACTGCTGCGTGGCGCCGATGGCAAGGCCTGGGGGGCGTATTCGATCCGTGTCGCGCTGGATGGCGAACTGAAGCGGATACGTGACCAGTTCGGCAGCCTGGTGGCGGGCAAGACGGGCTATGTCTACATCGTCCGGCCGACCGATGAAAAGACCATCGGCGAGTTTGTCTTGCATCCGAAGTTTCAGGAAAAGACCGTGGTGGAAGCCGATCTGCCGGCCAACGCACGGGCCGTGGTCAATGATCTGATCACCCGCAAGAACGGTCTGTTCCGTTACTCACTGCTGGATGCCGATGGTCGCGAGCGCGAGAAAATGACCTTTGTCGCGACTTCTTCGGCTTGGGGCTGGACGGTGGCTACGGGTAGCTGGCTCGATGAGTATCTTGAGGAGAGCCACGCCCAGCGTGCCCTGATGGTGTTGATCAGCATTGTTTCGGCGCTGTTGCTGGCAGTGTTGACTTATGTGCTGGTGCTCTATCGCTTGCGCGGCTTGGTGCAGTTGGTCGGTGAGGTCTCACGACTGAGTCAGGGTGATCTGCGCGTCCAGGTCCAGGATGCCGACCCGCAGAGCCGGAACGAAGTTCACGTGATTGCGCATGCCTTCAATCAGATGTCCGACGGGATGCGCAAGCTGGTGCGTGGTGTGGCCAGTACCTCCGGGCAAGTCGATGTGGCCGCTAACGAACTGCAGAATGCCGCCCGTCAGGCGATGGATAGTGCGCAGAGCGCGGCGCAGTCAGCATCTGGGATTGCGGCCTCGGTGGAGCAGTTATCGGTCAGCATCACCCAAGTGGCCGATAACGCCAATCAGGCCGCCGGGATTGCCAAAGATGCGAAGTCGGTTACAGCCGACGGGCGCACAGTGGTGCTCCGGACGATGAACGAACTGGAGCGGGTGGCCGAGGATGTCGGCGCCTCGGCATCGCTGATCGAGTCGCTCGGCGAGCGTTCGAAGCAGATTTCGAATGTCGTTGGCGTGATTCGCGAGATCGCCGATCAGACCAACCTGCTGGCGCTCAACGCAGCCATCGAGGCCGCGCGTGCTGGCGAGCAGGGGCGGGGGTTTGCGGTGGTTGCCGACGAAGTGCGCAAGCTGGCTGAGCGGACCTCGATGTCGACTCAGGAGATTTCGACTACCGTCAATGCCATCCTTGAGGAAACTGCGCGCGCAGTCGAGCGTATGCAGGCGGTCAGCGCCAATATGAGCGGCAGCGTCACGCTGGCGCGGGAAGCTGGTGACGCGTTGCAGAGTGTGGATCGCGGGGCGCAGGCGACGGTCGATGTCGTGCATGGCATCGCTGATAGCACCCGCGAGCAGAGTGCGGCCAGTCAGGAAATCGCCCGCTTGGTCGAGCAGATTGCGCAGGCTGCCGAGGGCAGCAACCACCGCGCCCAGGCCAATAGCGAGCGGGCACAGAACCTGCAGCGTCTGGCGGCCGAATTGCAGTCGCAGTTGTCGCGCTTCCAGACCTGACTGCGCTTCCGCGGTAAAATCTTCGCATCTCAAACGCGGCGCCCGTCGGGCGCCGTTTTTCATTGACCGATCATGCCTTATCTCAAACTCAACGACGCCTGCCTGGCCTACGGCCACGTGCCGCTTCTCGATCACGCCGATTTCCAGCTCGATTCGGGCGAACGGGTGGCGCTGATCGGCCGCAACGGTACCGGCAAATCTTCGCTGCTGGCAGCAATGGCCGCCGGCACCGGCAAAGGGCGACTGGACGATGGCGAGGTCTGGGTCCAGCCGGGCATTCGTGTCGGTTACGTACCGCAGGAGCCGCCCTTCGACCCGGAGATGAGTGTTTTCCAGGCGGTGGTTTCCGGCATGGGTGAAACCTCGGCGATGCTGGCGGAGTACCACAATATTTCGCACCGTCTGGGCGAGGGAGCTGGCGACCATGATGCCCTGCTGGCGCGCATGGATGCCCTGCAGCACGAACTTGAGGCGCGCGGTGCCTGGGCCTACGAGGCGCAGGCCGAGCGGGTGATTGCCCGCTTCAGCCTGGATCCGGAAGCGCGCGTTGGCAGCCTGTCCGGCGGACAGAAGAAGCGGCTGGCGCTGGCGCAGGCGCTGGCTGTTGCACCCGAGGTGCTGTTGCTCGACGAGCCGACCAACCACCTCGACATCGCCGCCATTGAATGGCTGGAGACGATGCTGATCGAGTCGGGCGTGACTCTGCTCTTCATCACTCATGACCGTTCCTTCCTCGATCGCGTCTGCACGCGCATTGTCGAGCTGGACCGCGGCAAACTGGCCAGCTATCCCGGCAGTTTTACGCAGTATCAACAGCGCAAGGAGGCGCAACTGCACGAGGAAGCGCTGGCCAACGCCCGGGCCGACAAGTTACTGAAGGAGGAGGAGGTCTGGATTCGCAAGGGCGTCGAGGCGCGGCGGACGCGGGCGGTGTTCCGCGTGCAGCGGCTGGATCGGTTGCGTGCCGAGCGGCAGGCACGGCGCGACCGCATGGGCAAGGTCAATCTGCAGCTGGACGCCGGCGACAAGAGCGGCAAGCTGGTGGCCGAACTGGAGAACGTCAGCAAGTCCTACGGTGAACGCCAAATTGTTGCCAATTTCAGCAGTCGCATTCAGCGCGGTGACAAGATTGGCCTGATCGGTCCCAACGGCGCCGGCAAGACGACCTTGCTGCGGCTGATCCTCGGTGAGTTGCAGCCAGACGCTGGCAAAGTGCGGCAGGGGACGAAAATGGAAATTGCCTATTTCGACCAGTTCCGCACCCAGCTCAATCCCGATTCCTCGCTCGCCGACATCATCTCGCCGGGCTCGGACTGGGTCGAGATCGGCGGCGCACGCAAACACGTGATTGGCTATCTCGAAGACTTCCTGTTTGCCCCGGAGCGGGCGCGTTCGCCGGTCAGTTCGCTGTCCGGCGGCGAACGCAACCGGCTGTTGCTGGCACGCTTGTTTGCCAAGCCCGCCAACGTTCTGGTGCTCGACGAGCCGACCAATGACCTCGATATCGAGACGCTGGAACTGCTCGAACAGCTGCTGCAGGACTACGAGGGTACCTTGTTCCTTGTCAGCCATGACCGGACCTTCCTCGACAACGTCGTGACCCAGACCATCGCGGCGGAAGGTGCGGGTGCATGGAAGGAGTACGCGGGCGGTTACAGCGATTGGGCGAGCTATCAGGCGACGCTGGCTAAAGCGACCGAGAAGGCGAAGGCGGCCACGCCGCCCGTCAGCAAGGCGGCCAAACCGGTGGAGACGAACAAGCCGAAGGCCCAAAAGCTGTCATGGAAGGAGCAGCGGGAGCTGGAAGCGCTGCCGGAGAAAATCGCAGGCCTTGAGGCCGAGCAGGCCACGCTGACCCGTCGGCTTGAGGATCCGGCGCTATACCAGACCGATCCGCAGGCCGCACAACAGGCCGCCGAGCGTCTGGCGGCCATCGACGACGAATTGCTGGAACTGCTGGAGCGCTGGGAGTCGCTGGAGTCGCGTCAGGGCGGGGCGGGCTGAAGCAGCCTCGGCCGGTAATTCAGACGAGCAGTTCCTGGCCGTCGGCTTCGCGGGCGGGTACAGGCAGCAGGCCGAGGCGCTGGCAGACGGTGTCGACGCTGACGTGGAGCAGGGCAGCGATGGCCGCGTAATCGTCGGGCAGCGCCGGATCGTCCCAGCCATGCGATGAGTGGCGGGCCAGCCGGACTGCCAGGCAGACATTCTGCGCTCGCGGGTTGCTGCTAGCCGCCGCTTCGTCGTCATCGATCAGTGCCTGGAGTAGCGGCGGCAGGTGCCAGATACGACAGAGTTCGCGTTGCAGTTCGTTGAAGGTGAAGCCGAATACGGCACGCTGGGCATCGGCGCTGCGTAATCCCGGTTCGGCACTCAGCCGGTGCGTGATATCCATGCCCAGTGATGGTGCCGAGCACCACACCAGAATTTCGGCAAGATCGTGAAGCAGGGCAGCGATGCGGATTTCTTCAAGATGCAGGTCGTGCCGCCAGGTCGCCCATTCCTGCGCGTAATCCGCCGCCCGCTGGGCGCGGCGAATGATGTGCAGCACACCGAGAAGCGCCTGCGGTCCGGCATCACATAGCTGGTCTTCGATGGTGAATAGTTCGGCGAACTGGGCAAAGAAGGGCTCGATGCCCGCCATCATGATCGCACTGCCGACGGTGGTGATGTCGCGCTGCAGGTTGCGGCTGCGCAGGGGCTGCGTGTAGGCGAGCACGCGGGCGGTCATCACCGGGTCGTGCAGGATAAGGCGGCTGAGTTCGCGGGCCTCGACCTGTTCGACGTCGCCCCGCAACTCTGCGAGACTGCGTTTGGTAATGCGCAGCACCGGCAGCGCATTGCTGGTGAACAGCAACACCCAGGCATCAAGGTCAGGCAGCGGGTGGTCGAGCATCTTATTGTCCTTTTCGTTGCCGGCAGTGCCTGGCAGTGTAGGTGGACACCCGCGCTCGGGCAAGGGCGAGGGCATGCGATAATCGCCGCCGTCTTCAATTACCTGCCTTCGCCATGCGCTACGCTATCGTTCCGGTCACTCCTTTCGAGCAGAACTGCACCATTTTCTGGTGCGAAACCACCCGTCAGGCGGCGGTGATCGACCCCGGTGGCGATATCGACCGCATCGAACGCAAGCTCGCCGCCGAAGGGCTGACGCTGGCCAAGATTCTTGTCACGCATGGTCATATCGACCACGCCGGCGCCGTTGGCGCGCTGGCCGCCAAGACCGGCGTGCCGATCGAAGGGCCGCATGAGGACGATCGTTTCTGGATCGATGGCATGACCCAGCAGAGCAAGATGTTCGGTTTTCCGAACGTCCAGGGCTTTACGCCGGATCGCTGGCTGCAGGCTGGCGACAAGATCCGCTTTGGCGAGGTCGAACTCGACGTGTTGCATTGCCCCGGGCATACGCCGGGGCATTTGGTCTTCTTCCATGCGCCGAGCAAGCTGGCGCAGGTGGGCGACGTGCTGTTCCAGGGGTCGATCGGGCGTACTGATTTCCCGCGTGGCGATCACGACACGCTGATCCGTTCGATCAAGCAAACCCTGTTTCCCCTGGGCGATGATGTCGAATTCATCCCTGGGCACGGGCCGATGTCCGACTTCGGCGAGGAACGTCGCTATAATCCCTTTCTAAGCGGACGTTTCGGCTAATCAGCTACCGACGTGAATACGCGCAGCCCAGGACAATGCTTGGCACTGCGCCTGCAAGAAGTCGGTCGGGCTTATCCCGAGGTCGCCGAGCTTTTGTGCCGCCTTGTCCAGCCGCCCTTGAGCAGCTTTCTTGACGGCCAGTAGCAAGCAGCCAAGGTCACCGTCGTGATCCGATAAGGCGCCATTGACGGCGCTGGACAGTGGGAGCTGCTGCAGGATCCCCGACAGCGGCATTTTGAGCAGGACGTCAAGCAATGAAAAGGTGCCAGTCATGAAAGCAGCATCAGCGGCATTGTCGAGCGTTGCCGCTTGCGGTACATGGCTGATCAGTAACTCGAGCAGGCGCCCGCGGGCCGCGGCGAATTGCAACAAGGGATTGGGGTGGGCGCCGTTGTTAGGGTCGGCATAAACCAGCAATTGCAGCCAGCGTTGCAACTGGCGGCGCCCCAACAGATTGATGGCCTGGGCGAAACTGGTAATCGGGCTGCGTGGTGCGACGGCCGCCGAATTGACGAGACGAAGCAGGCTGTAGGAGAGCTTTGACTCTTCCTTGAAAACAGCTTCCAGTGCCGGCGTGTCGGCGCCTTCGCTGATCAGGGCGAGCAGTCGCAGTAACTTGACGCGCGTTATATCGGCTTTTTCGCCTTCGGTGGCACGTGTCAGCAGATATTCGGCGGAGGTCAGTGTCGCGCCATTCTCGATCAGCCAGTGCCGGTCATTCTGGCTCTGAACACTGGTGCCGATAATAGCGGTTCGGCTGGCCTGACCGATCAGCGTGTAAGGCGGCAGTGATCGCGCATGACTGGCGGCGATGAGCAGAAAATCCCAGGTGCCGGTGGCCGGCAGTTTGACATCGGCCGCCGCGATCAGACCGACGCGGGTCCGTTGCTGCCGAAGTGCGGCTTCCAGCGCCGCATGCTGCGCCTCCGGATGCGCCGGGAACAGCCAGACATGGCGGGCATCGCCGCCCAGGCCTTCGGCAGCCGGAAAAATCCAGGGGTGGCGCTGGTCGAATTCGGTCAGGCAATCGCCGGATAACAGTTGGGCGACAATTTCACTGTCCTGGCAGTCAGGCACAAATTCGGCTCGGTAGCCCGCCCAAGCATCGTCGGCGCTGAGCAGCGGTTGTACAAAAAGATATCCGTTCTGGGACATGAGCGTTTTTTTCGACAATTTCGGATGATGTTAGCAAACTTCGCGACAGTGTGTCGCAGCCAAGCACGATTTCAGCGGGTTTTTCAGGTTTACCGCAGCAATCGGCTACACTCATCGAATGGTTCCCGACTACTGGCAGCAGGCGGCTGCCGAGCTTTCCGCCAACGATCCGGTGATGGCGGCACTGGTCCGGCAGTCTGCGGGACTGTCGCTGTTTTCGCGTGGCGACGCCTTTGCGACGCTGGCCCGCTCGATTGTCGGTCAGCAGATTTCGGTCAAGGCAGCCGATTCGGTCTGGGCCCGGGTGATGACCTGTTTGCCGGTTTTGTCGCCGGTCGGCGTACTGGCCCGTTCGGCGGAGGAGCTTGCCGCCTGCGGCCTTTCGCGGCGCAAGGTCGAGTATCTGCTCGATCTGGCGCAGCATTTTGAGTCCGGGCGGCTTGATCCAAGTGGCTGGGGGCGGCGGGACGACGAAACGCTGATCAAGGAATTGTCGGCGGTGCGTGGCATTGGCCGGTGGACGGCAGAGATGTTCCTGATCTTCAACCAGCTGCGACCGGATGTCTATCCGCTCGACGATATCGGCCTGCAGCGGGCCGTGTTCATGCACTACTTTGGCGGCGAAAGGCAGACTCGTGCCGCCTTGGCGGCCTTTGGCGAACGCTGGCGGCCCTGGCGTTCGGTGGCGACCTGGTATCTCTGGCGCAGCCTCGATCCGGTGCCCGTCGCGTACTGATCCGCAGGCGGTTTGCCTTTCAGGTAAAATGCGGGCCAACCAATGCAACCGAGCTGTCCATGAAAACCAGTTTCCTCGACTTCGAGCAATCCATCGCTGACCTCGAAGCAAAGATTGAAGAGCTCCGCTTCGTGCAGGATGATTCCGCCGTCGATATCTCCGAAGAGATCGCACGCCTCGAAACCAAGGGCGCGCAGCTAACGAAGGAAATCTACGCCAAGCTGACACCCTGGCAGATTTCGCAGGTCGCCCGTCATCCGCAGCGTCCATATACCCTGGACTACATCCAGCACATCTTCACCGACTTTGAAGAGCTGCACGGCGACCGTGCCTTTGCCGACGACCGCGCCATCGTCGGCGGCCTGGCCCGTTTCAACGGCCAGCCGGTGGTCGTCATCGGTCACCAGAAGGGGCGCGACACCAAGGAGAAGATTTATCGCAACTTCGGCATGCCGCGTCCGGAAGGCTATCGCAAGGCCTTGCGCCTGATGAAACTGGCCGAGAAATTCGGTCTGCCGGTGATGACTTTCGTCGACACCCCGGGCGCCTATCCCGGCATCGATGCCGAGGAACGTGGCCAGTCTGAAGCCATCGGTCGCAACCTCTACGTGATGGCCGAACTGAAGGTGCCGGTGATTGTCACCATCATCGGCGAGGGTGGCTCCGGCGGGGCGCTGGCGATTGCCGTCGGCGATGTCCTGCAGATGCTGCAATACTCGACCTATTCGGTGATTTCGCCCGAGGGCTGTGCTTCCATTCTGTGGAAGAGTGCCGAGCGTGCTCCTGACGCCGCCGAAACCATGGGCATTACGGCGCAGCGCCTGAAGACGCTGGGCCTGGTGGATAAGGTCGTAAACGAGCCCCTTGGCGGTGCTCACCGTGACCATGCGGCGATGGCGCAAAACCTGAAGAAGGCCCTGCAGGATGCGCTGAAAGAGGTGTCCGGGCTGTCCACCAGCGAATTGCTGGAACAGCGCTACGAGCGGCTGATGAGCTATGGCCGCTTCAAGGAACAAGCCGCTTCCTGATCTGCCGGGGCGGGTCGGCGCCTTTCTCGCTGCCCGCCTGCCTGCCAACGCCCGGTTGTGTGTCGGGCTCTCCGGCGGTTGCGACTCCATCGTACTCTTGCGCTTGCTCGCCTGCAGCCCGTGGGCCGGTCAGCTCTCGGCGATGCACGTCCATCACGGGCTGTCGCCAAATGCTGATGACTGGGCCCAATTCTGTGCCGGCGTCTGCGGTGAACTTGAAATTCCGCTCAAAATCGCCCGGGTGACGGTGCCGAACCCTGCCCCGGAGGGGCTTGAGGCCGCCGCGCGTTCGGTGCGCCACGCGGCGCTGGCCGGCTGCGGCGCCGATGTGCTGTTGCTGGCGCATCATCGCGGTGACCAGGCCGAGACGGTATTGTTTAATCTGTTGCGCGGTTCGGGCGTTACAGGTGCGGCCGGAATTCCTCAAGTGCGGGTCGGATCCGGCCTGACGCTATTGCGCCCTATGCTCGACGTCTCGCGTGATCAAATCGAGGCCCATGCGATGGCGCAGGGCTGGCGCTGGATCGATGACGAAAGCAACGCCGACCAGCGCCACAGCCGAAACTATCTACGCCACACTGCGCTACCGGTCCTCAGGCAGCGTTTTCCGGCGGCCGAGGCGATGCTGGCGCAGGCCGCCGGCCACTTCGCCGAGGCGGATGCGCTGCTCGGCGATCTGGCGGAGATCGACTGGCAAGCCGTGGCCGGCGATGGTGACTGCGCCCCGGTGAAGGCCTTGCGCACGCTGCCGCTGTCTCGTCTCAAGAATCTTCTGCGCTGGCGTTTGCGCGTGCTGGGCTGGCGTTCGCCGGTAGCCGCCCGTCTCGACGAGTTCGCCCGCCAGTTGCTGTCGGCGGCGCCGGACCGGCATCCGTCGCTGAGTCTGCCGGATGGGCAGATGCGGGTTGCCGGTCGCCATCTCCATTGGTTCCCGATGACGTAACAATCTGTTACCCGTCGCCTATCGCCGAAGGCAGGGCATCAGTTACAATCACAGGATTATTTTCTTGAAATCAAGGCCATGATTACTGGATCCATTGTCGCCATCGTCACGCCCATGCATGAGGACGGCAGCCTCGACCTAAATTCCCTGCGCAATCTCGTGGATTTCCACGTGCGCGAGGGCACCGACGCCATCGTGATTGTCGGCACCACCGGCGAATCGCCGACGGTCAATGTCGAGGAGCATTGTGAACTGATCAAGGTCACGGTCGATCACGCGGCTGGCCGCATTCCGGTCATCGCCGGCACCGGTGCCAACTCGACGGCAGAAGCCATCGAACTGACCGAATTTGCCAGGAAGGCCGGCGCCGACATGGCCCTGTCGGTCGTTCCGTATTACAACAAGCCGACGCAGGAAGGCCTCTATCGCCATTTCGAGGCGATCGCCGAAGCCGTCGAACTGCCGGTGCTGCTTTACAACGTACCGGGGCGCACTGTCGCTGATATGTCCAACGACACCATCCTGCGCCTGGCGCAGGTGCCAGGTATCGTCGGCGTCAAGGACGCGACCGGCAACTTCGATCGCGCCTGCGACCTGATCGCCCGCGCACCGAAGGATTTCGCCCTGTACAGCGGCGATGACATGACCTGCGTCGCGACCATCATGATGGGCTTCCACGGCAACATCTCGGTGACCGCCAACGTGGCACCGCGCCTGATGCACGAAATGTGCGTCGCGGCCGCAGCCGGCAACGTTGCCAAGGCCCGGGAAATCCACTTCAAGCTGCTCGGCCTTCATCGCGACCTGTTCTGCGAAGCGAATCCGATTCCGGTCAAGTGGGCGGTGCATCAGCTGGGCCTGATGCCCAACGGCATCCGTCTGCCGCTGACGACGCTGTCCGAAGGCAATCAGGGGCGTGTTCTCGCCGCCCTTCGCCAAGCCGGCCTGGTCGGCTAAGGGAGTTGTTCAAGATGAATCGTCGGCTTTCCGGCCTCACCCTCTCGCTGCTGGCGGTTTCACTGGCGGCCTGCAGCATGCTTCCCGATTCCCGCAAGATCGAATACAAATCCGCCGGCAAGGTGCAGACGCTGGAAGTGCCGCCTGACTTGTCGCAGGTCGCCCGTGATGAGCGCTTCCTGGTGCCGGATGCCGCTGGCAAGGGGAGTGCAACCTTCTCTGCATACTCCGCCGACCGCACGCCGGCCGCGCAGGCGCAGAACTCCGTGGTGCTGCCGCAGATCGATAAGGTCCGTGTCGAGCGTTCGGGTACGCAGCGCTGGCTGGTCGTCGCGGCGCCGGCTGACAAGCTGTGGGATTCGGTCAAGGATTTCTGGCAGGAAACCGGCTTCATCATCAACGTCGAGCGGCCCGATGCCGGCTTGATGGAAACCGACTGGGCCGAGAACCGGGCAAAGATTCCGGACGACATCATCCGCAATACCATCGGCAAGCTGCTGGATTCGCTCTACTCGACGGGCGAGCGCGACAAGTTCCGCACCCGCTTCGAGCCGGGCAGCGAACCGGGTACGACCGATATTTTCGTCAGCCACCGTGGCATGGAAGAGGTCTATACCTCGTCAGCCAAGGATGACACCCGCTGGCAGCCGCGTCCGCCGGACCCCGAACTGGAAGCGGAAATGCTACGGCGTCTGATGGTACGGCTGGGGTCCGATGACAAGCGTGCCGAAGCCGCGCTGGCGACAACCAAGGTCGAGCCGCGGGCCAAGCTGGCAAAATCCGATGATGGTTCCGGGACGGTGGAAGTCATGGAGCGTTTCGACCGCGCATGGCGCCGTGTTGGCCTAGCTCTGGATCGAGTGGGGTTCACTGTTGAAGACCGGGATCGTTCGCGCGGATTGTATTTCGTCCGCTATGTCGATCCGGAGATCGACAACAAGTCGAAAAAGGATGATGGCATACTCTCCAAGCTGGCTTTCTGGAAGAGTGCTCCGCCGGTCAGTTCCAAGGTTCAATACCGCATCTATGTCGCCGATGCCGGCCCTCAGAGCACGATTCAGGTGCTGACGCCGGAGGGCGGTGCTGACAAGTCGGAGACGGCGAAGAAGATTCTGGCGCTGCTGCAACAGCAGTTGCAGTAAGACCGCACAGTCCAAAAAAAGCCCGGTGGTGCGAAAGCACTACCGGGCTTTTTGCATTGACCTGGCTGAATTTCTCCATTTCTAGCCATTGTGCTCTGGTGGCTACGGTCAACCTGAAAACGCGGCCAAAAACAGCAGGCAATAAAAAACGGGGCCGTAGCCCCGTTTTTCGGAAAGCGTAGAAGATTACTTCTTGGCTTCCATGCCAGCCATACCGGACATGCCGGCCATACCAGCTTGTTCGGCCGGCTTGGCGGCTTCCATGCCAGCCATACCGGACATGCCGGCCATACCAGCTTGTTCAGCCGGCTTGGCAGCTTCCATACCAGCCATGCCAGCCGGAGCGGCAGGAGCAGCAGCCGGAGCCGGGGCCGGAGCGGCAGCAGCCGGCTCTTCCTTCTTGCCGCAAGCGGACAGGGACAGAGCAGCAACCAGAGAAGCGATCAGCAGTGACTTGTTCATGGGATTTCCTTATCGATAAGAACCATTAAGAGGCAAAAAATTCAAGATCAGGAGCGACCTAATCAGACCACGATTATAGCAATATTTTTCCCGTCGTGGATTTCTGTGCTGCTATGCAGCATGGTGATTGGGTACTTGATGTCGGGAATTTTGCGACAGTCACAACTTTTCCGTGCTCGTTCAGAGGCCGAGCATGAAGGTGCTCACCGGCTCACCACCCTCGTTCCAGAGTGCATCAAAGCGCTGGCAGTAAGCGCGGATGCTCTCAGGGGCGTCGATCAGTAGCTTGCTGCGTGGCTGGTCGCGGTCGAAGCGGATCAGCCCGTGGCGGCCGTCGACCAGTATCATGCTGTCGCGCAGTTGGGACATGTGCTCGGGAGTCTGTTGTGCCGCTGCACGGTGGCTCCAGGTAGCGAGCAAACTGAGCAGGCGTGGCGAGTGGCTGTTCAGATGGGCAGAATCCCGGAGGGCAATTCGCAACGCACCTTCCTCTCCGGCAGCGAGGACGCGCTGAAAGTGCACGAGGCGAGTGCCATCGAGTGAGAGTTGTTTGAGGTCTTCGTCGTAGATCATTACCTGCCGGGTAGCGAGCGCCAGCAAGCGATCCAGTGCTAGTTGGTAGTCAGCCCAGGTGGTGATCAGTTCACGAGTCATGGCGCTTAGTGTAACCCGTTGTTAAAATTCGCGCTTTTTTGGAGTCGACCGTGCCGATCGGGATCATTGAGTCGCTGGACCACGAAGCGCGGGGCATCGCCCGGCAAGAGGGCAAGACCATCTTTGTCGACGGCGCCCTGCCCGGGGAGAAGGTCGAGTACGCCAGTTTCCGCCGCAAACCGAAGTATGAGCTCGCCCATCTGGTCAAGGTCGAGGAAGCGTCGACGGCACGGGTGACGCCTCGCTGTCCGCACTATGGGGTTTGCGGTGGCTGTGCGATGCAGCATATGGATCCGTCGGCGCAGGTAGCGGCCAAGCAGCGGGTGCTGGAGGACAGTCTCTGGCATATCGGTCGCCAGCGTCCGCAGACCATGCTGCCGCCGATTCATGCCATCCCATGGGGCTATCGTCACCGGGCGCGGCTTGGGGTTCGCAAGATACCCTCCAAGGGCGTGCTGATCGGCTTTCATGAATGGCGTAGTTCCTACATCGCCGATCTGCGTAGTTGTGCCATCCTGCCACCACACGTCTCGGTCCTGATAGAGCCGCTGCGGACCTTGGTTGATCGCTTGTCGATCGGCGATCGTTTACCTCAGATCGAGTTGGCGGTGGGTGAGGAGTGCACCGCCTTGGTGCTGAGGATTCTGGCGCCGTTGTCAAAGGCGGATGAAGCGCTGCTGCGTACTTTCGCTGACACGCACGATATTGTTTTCTATCTGCAAGCCAAGGGGCCGGATTCGGCCTACCGCTTCTATCCGGTGCCTGGTCCGCGGCTGGCCTATGACCTGCCTGAATTTGATGTCAGCCTCGACTTCCGGCCCACAGACTTCACTCAGGTCAATCATGCCGTGAACCGCGTGCTGGTTCGTCGCGCCCTGCGGCTGCTGGACCCGCAACCAGGCGAGCGCATCGCTGACATGTTCTGTGGCCTAGGCAACTTTACCCTGCCCATTGCCCGTTCCGGTGCTCAGGTGCTCGGTATCGAGGGCAGTCCGGCGCTCGTTGAGCGGGGGCGCCAAAGTGCCCGGAGCAATGGCTTGGCCGACCGGGTCGAATTCGGGGTGGCCAACCTCTTCGAATGTACGCCCGAATCACTGGCCCGTCTTGGCCATTTTGACAAGATGCTCATCGACCCGCCGCGCGAAGGTGCGCTTGAGTTGGTGAAGGCTCTCGGGGAGGATCCGCCCTCACGACTTGTATATGTGTCGTGCAATCCGTCCACGCTGGCGCGTGATGCGGCGGTGCTGGTGACACTCAAGGGATACCGTTTCGTGGCGGCGGGGGCAGTGAATATGTTCCCGCATACTGCGCATGTCGAGTCGATCGCTGTTTTTGAGCGCGCATGAAAAAGGGCAGCAAGTTGCCGCCCCGGGAAGCTGATCGCAGTCGGTGATCAGTCGCGATCGCCGGTAAAGGCCATGATCAACTGGAGCAGACTGACGAACACGTTGTAGATATCCAGATACACCGCCAGCGTCGCGCTGACATAGTTGGTTTCGCCGCCGTGGATGATCCGGCTGATGTCATACAGGATGTACGCCGAGAACAAGCCGACCATGGCCACAGCGATGGTCAGCGACAGCGCCGGCATCGGGAAGAAAATATTGGCGACGATGGCCAGCAAAATCAGGATCAGACCCGCCATCAGGAACTTGCCCATGCCGCTGAAATCGCGCTTGCTGACGCTGGCGATGGTTGCCATGGTGAAGAACACAGCGCCAGTGCCACCTGCGGCCATGGCGATCATCGAGCCACCATTGGAGAAGCCGAGCGCAACCTGAAGGATGCGGGAAAGCATCAGGCCCATGAAGAAGGTGAAGCCCAGCAGCAGGGCAACGCCCAAGCCGCTGTTCTTGTTGCGCTCGATACCCCACATGAAGCCAAAGGCAACGCCCATGAAAACCAGGAAGGCGATGAAGGGGCTGCCCGCGAAGAAGCTGAACTTCATCTGGATGCCGACCAGGGCGCCGATTACTGTCGGCACCATGGAAAGGCCGAGCAGCATGTAGGTATTCCGCAGCACACGATTCTGCTGCAATACGAACTCGGGACTGCCACTGCGGGTCATCTCGAAGTTGGTGTTCATGCGGGAAACTCCTTTCTGCTGTATTGACGATCGGTAAGACTAATGGAGAGTACGGAAAGTTTCAACTTCCGGCGAGACGGCAACACCCTGCGTGCTTATGCTATGATGCGCGCCTTGCCGAGGTATCAGTGGGCCACCCGTGAGATATCTCGATAGCCGCTAGGGGCTATGCGCAGGGGGGTTTGGCAGAGTGGTCGATTGCACCGGTCTTGAAAACCGGCATGCCGAAAGGCATCCAGGGTTCGAATCCCTGAGCCCCCGCCACTGACTCGACGAGTCAGTCTTTCAATGCCGCGACAAATTCCGGGCGAGCCAGCAGGGCGGTTAGTTGCGTCGATAATACGTTGGCCACTGCATCATCGCCCCAGTTCCGCACGATACGGTTCATCTCCAGTACGGCCTTGGCCAATTGCTGAGCGCGCGGGTTCCTGATCGAGATGCGAAGGCGATAAACAACCTCCGTATTCTTTTGCGACTCGGCCCACAGCTTCTCGATCGTGATCAGCAGCGAACGCTTGCTGGCACCGCGGCGGATTCGATCCAGTATATCGTGTTCACCGTAGTTGGCCTTTGTTGGTATGACTGCGACTCAGAGCCATTTATTATTCATGAAGGACTTGCGCAAGCCTTCCGAAAGGGCCTCGGCAAGAGCGTGTTCTGAGTTGGTAAGTGATGGCTTTCTGGCCTGAGAGAAAATACTGCCAGCGTAGCTGCCGATCGTCGCTTCCGTCGCTTCGCCTCTCAAAACCTGGGGGCGCTGGTCATGGACGACGATGGCGAGAATGTATTTCCCTTGCAGATCGGAGTCGATCGACAACTCGTCTCCCCCGGCATGTACGCCAAAGCTCAGGAAAAGCAACAGCAGGGGGAACAGATGATGCATGCCGACCTCTTGATTGATGATGTATTGGATTGCCGTAAATTTGGCATATCTATCACCCCTGTTGGCGAGGTGATGCCAAAAAGGCCGGTTCCGTTTGAAGAGGATTTCCAAAAGTCTGACGACGCGTGAGCGTCGGGCTACTGCTGACGGGGCTTTTTCCATTGGCCTTTGGTAACTCAAAATGGCGAATGATTAGTTCAGTCAAACGTAATTAACGGCGTTTTTTCTTAGAAACTCAATAAAGCGCGGAAAGACGTCACGGGCTGCATTCTTCCCGATAATCACATCGGCATGGCCGTAACCCGGTATGAGTGCCAATTCATGCTGAGCTGGTTTGAGCGTCGAAAGTCGTTGATAACAGAGGACGTTCGAGTCACCAAAAAGCGCATTGTCTTGTCCAGTGACCAACAAGATTGGTGTGGTGATTTCCGCTGCATTTTGAAAATAATTATCCGGCAAGTTGCGATAACGGGATTCATCTGGCTTGAATTTGACAGCCGTGTTATCGGATTTAAGCATTTTCAGGATATGGCGGTAATAATTGACGCCACTGCCGCCAAACAGATCGCCAGTGCGGAGATGTGTAATATCGTGCAGGTTTTCGTGCTTGAACAGTACCGGGTTGCCATAACCCCACATAAAGCTTGTCATGTGACACTCAGGTACATTGCATTCTCGATGAAAGAGCGAAACCGCCTTGGCCAATACTTTGCCGGCAGAAAGCCCTGCCTGATGGCTCCAGGCGGGATTCATGTACTCGATGCCAAGCACGGATTCGGCGAGAAATGGCCCAAGATGCAATTTCACATAGGCCGGCATATTGACCTTCGGTGTCAGTGCCACACCGTTGGCGATGACACTGGCGATGCCTTCGATTGTCTTGCCAAACAAACTCATGGCAATCGACAGAGCACCCAGACAGTGGCTAATGATATGAATTCGGGCAGAATCCCCAACAGCCTTGCGAATGGTGGCCAGCGCGGCAGGGTTGTCGTAGAGCGCAAGATCATCGACGTTGTAACGGTGGCGTGACAGATTGTAGGGGTGCCGGTTGCTGATTCTTCCATCGAGCGTCCAGACATCCGTAAAGCCGGCATCGAGCAGTGTCTGTGTCAGGTTTTTGTGCTCGGGCATGATGAACATGTCACTGGATGCTGTCAGGCCGGGGACCAGCAAAACCACATCGGCACATGGCGCACGCTGGAAACGCAACAGACTGATGCCTAGGCCATCACCTGTAGTCGCATAGTGAGTAGAGACTTCGGCATCGCTGACGCCTTCCAGCGTATGCAAGGGAATTTCACGCTGGTACCGGATGTTCTTGCTGCGGCGAGGCAGGCCGTGGACGTCCCATAGTTCGCCGAGGAAACAACGTCCAAATTGCTCGATAGCCGCCAGTCGAGCCGATAAGCTGGGTGCGTCCGCCCGGAATGTCTTCAGTTGATGCAGGAAATCGCTCAGGGAGATATGCAGAATGCCACTGCCCAAAGGTGTTTGGATCGCATCCTCTACTTCACGGATGTGGCCCCGATAGAGATTCGTAAAAAGCGTGGTGGTATCTTGCCAAAGATCGGGGCCGGGATTGTTCTGGACTTGTTTGATGCCAGCTAGCGTCAACTGCTCGCCACTGCTGTTTTCAAAGAACAGCCGGTAGCGCATGGTTTTTCGATTCTGGTCGCCACTCGGTGCCAACAGCATGAACTGCCCTTTGAGAATCGGGCAACGTCCTCCAATCAATGGGCTGTCGATGTAACCCAGTACTTTTGCCTGATGTTGTGGGTCGGTAACGAAGTTGTCGAGATTTTCCGTGCGTATGGTCAGGTGTAACAAAATGGCATGCTCGCCACGGCGATAGCCTTCTTCGAAATCGAATTGCCCGAGGCTGAAATAACCTTTCATTTCCTCGGTAAATTGCAGCGTCACTGGTGTCTCGCTAGGCATGGCGAGCGACTCCCAGGCTATCGTCAGGCTTAATTCCGGTAATGCCCTCAGCAATCCATTCTGAAAGTGCGGCGATTGTTGCACTTGGATTGGCGCCTACAGCACCCGGTAATAGCGATCCGTCAGCTACGTAAAGGCCTTGGTATCCGAAAATCTGGCCACGATCGGCTTCTTGGGAACTCACGACACCTTTGCTGGCACTCTCTGCCAGGGCGCAGCCGCCAAGCGGGTGTACCGTAATATTGTTACGAATCGGCCAGGCCCAGGTTGGTTGCGGTATGTGCGTGCCGGAATGGACGAAATCCTTGAAACGCTTACCGCAGGCGATCATCGCTTCATAGAGGGGGCGACTCGCTGTCTGCGGCCAGTTGAGGTAAAGCTGGCCATTTCTCAGCGATAGAACACCATTGCCTTTGTCGCGCCCCATGAACAGCAAGATATTGCTATGGAATGAAATATCGCCATGCAGGAGGCTATTGAAGTAGCCAACGATAGACCCGCTCCATTTACCATTGAGAAGGCTTTGAACAAGTCGGCGCCAGAACAGCCTGGTAAGGCGCCAGACCTTGCCAAGCAAGTGCAGAGGGTTCATGGTCGGTCGCAAGCCCTCGACATACCAAGCGGCAAATGCCGGGTAGGCGGCATCCTCGAGGATGAAGGCTGTTTCATTGTCGGGTGTGTCGTTCAGGCCATAGTCGATGTATTGGGTGATCACCGGCCCGTAATTGGGATCGGCAGCGCGCTTCCCTTCGACAACGATAGAAACAAAATCGCCATTGCCGGAAAAGCGCTGGCCAAGTCGTTGGCTAAGGCGGGGTAGGCTGCCGTACTCATCGCGACAGCGCAGAAGCAGTTCGTTGGTTCCAAGGGTTCCGGCTGACACAACGACGCGTCGGGAGAAGACTGACTGGGGTTGTGAATTGGCATCGTGATAGTCGACTCGATAACCATGTTGACCGTTGGCGGTGCTGTCTTCCTGACCATGAATGTCGAGCGGTGTGATTTTCTCGGCGATGCAGTTGGTACGGATAATCGCTGCGTGATGGTGCTCGGCAGCGTAAAGGTAATTGAGATCGAGTGTGTTTTTGGCATGAACGTTGCAGCCGACATCACACTCCCCGCAATAGGTGCAGGATGTTTGCGTGGCACCGTAGCGGTTTTTGGATTGTTCGCCGATACCCAGTGGGGTGTGATGATCATTGCCAAAAAATACGCAGATATCTGCCAGCCGACTGTTCCGTCCATCGGCACTGGCGAAGTCAGCAAATAGTTGCTGGCGTGTTATTTGACGTCGGGGATCATTTTCAGCAGATGGAATTGGACGGGCGCCGAGAACGGATTTGCTGACGGCATAATAAGTTTGAAGGTAATCTCGCGATAGTGGTTTGGGCCAATTGGTAGAGAAGACCCAGTCCGGCGGTTCAAGGAAGACATTGGCGTAGATGAGTGAGCCGCCCCCCAGACCGGCGCTGACTACGGCGTCCATGCGCCGGTAGTTGCGAATGTCAAAAAGCCCGTCCATTCGCTGTTTAGCGTGCTTTTCCGAATTATTTACTGTCGACCAGAAATTACTGGCAAAACTATGCGGTGTGCGGGGGAAGCTGCCTTTCGGGTAGCGCTTGCCGCGCTCCAGTAGCATGACCTGCCCGGGCCATTTCTGTGCCAGGCGACAGCAGGCTACTGCGCCGCCAAATCCACTACCGATAATCACTGCTTCGAGAAGGATTCGATCGCTCATGCCGGCTCCCGTTTGTACGTCTGGGTCCGCGCTATTGCTAGGCGGCTTGATTGGATTAGGATAGCGTGAACTTTGTGGGTGTTAGCAAAGACTAACATTGAGCTGAAGTGATTATCGAGTGCGGAGTGGGTAAATTGCTGTAACCATGGCCAGCGAAAAACACCTAACCAGACTTCATTTGAAACAAACTATCCTCACGCTCCTCGGCGTTGGCGAGCAGGATATCGTTTCTGATGACGAGCGGAGAAAGAGTTCGCTGACCTTTGCTGTCATTGGCTTTGTTGTGGTGACGGCATTCAGTCTGATTTTTGTCCAGTCAGCAGATCGGCGCTTGCAGCTACAGGGCCTGATTCAGCTATGCGAGGCAATTTTTATTTTGTTGCCTGCCATATTGCTGGCCAAGCGAGGAGATCATCCAGAGCGTACCGAAAACTTGCTGGTGTTTGCCGGCGCCGTCATTTTCCCAACAATCACCCTTTTCGGTGGCTTTGATGGCGACGGTATCTACTGGACGTTTGCTTACCCCTACCTCGTTTTCTTTCTGAAGGGGCAACGTGTTGGGTGGCTTGTGGGGGCTGGCTATGCGCTGATAGTTCCTTTGCTGATGGCATATAGCCCGCGGCATTGGGGGCTATGGGTCTATCACGATAGCCATAGCCTTTACTATGGCATGGCCTATCTATTTAGTGTCTTGACTGCTGCACATTTCAATTTGCTGCGTAGCGCATTTCAGGCCCGCTTGCGTGAGCAGGTTGATTTCAATACCTGTGAGGCCAAGCGCCATCTCGCTTCGCTTGAGTTTAATGCTACCCATGATGTACTGACAGGCCTGCCTAATCGCCAGGGCAGTATCGAAGCCATCGCTGAGGCGCTGGCTGCACCATTGGGTGGTGCTGGGGTGTTGCATGTGGTGACGATCAAGTTTGTCCGTGTCCTTGAGTTGGCTGCTATCGTCGGCATGAAAAAGTTGAATGCTGGACTGATCCGGTTGGCTGGTTGCATGCGTAGTGAATTGCCCCAGATCGTATCGATTGGCCGGATCAGACAGGATGAACTTGTGTTGTTGATGGTGCTCGATCAAGATGACCTTTCTGCGCTGAATGCGCTGAACGGCATTGAGCATCTCCGGGGTGTCACAGATGCAGGAGAATTCTCTATTCATGACGAATTTGTTTTTGGCGTTGCCTCCCAGCGGCTGGATGGTACGGAGGTCTGGGCTGGAGATCTATTGAGAAAAGCCGAACAGGCATTGCTTTATGCGATAAAAAATCGGCAGCGCTGTCAATTCTACGATGATGCGCTAGATGGCTATTTTCTCAAGTACAACACACGCTATCAAAAGGTAAGGAACGCAATTTTTAGTGACGGGCTTCAACTGCATTACCAGCCCCAGGTGGATTTGCGTACTCGGCAAGTAGTCGGTGCTGAGGCGCTAGTGCGCTGGTTTGATGCCGATGAGGGAATGATTCCACCCGATGAATTTATTCCAATAATTGAGTCAACCGGACTGCTCCATCGTTTCTCTGTCTGGACGATCAAGCAGGCCATGCATGACTGCGCGGAGTGGCAGAAAGACATGCCAGGTGTTTCCGTTTCGATCAATCTTTCCGCCGATGCCTTGCACGATCCGGACGTGGTGCTGGCGTTGGAAACAAGTTTGCAATCAAGCAATCTCAATCCTTCACTGGTAATTGTCGAGTTGACCGAAAGTGTCATGCTGAAATCACCGGAAATGGCTTTGGTAATGATGCAGAGCATTGTCGGAATGGGTATGCATCTTTCGATTGATGACTATGGCGCCGGCTTTTCATCGCTGACTTATGTTAAACAACTGCCTGCGCATGAACTGAAAATTGACAAATCGTTCATTTCAGACTTGATTAACAGTCAGCGGGATCGCGCTATTGTCGAATCCTCTATCGATCTTGGCCATGATTTTGGGTTGAAAGTTTTGGCTGAGGGTATTGAAGATGAGGCAACCATGGAGTTGCTGTTGCAGGCAGGATGTGATCTTGGGCAGGGTTGGTATTTTGCCAAGGCCCTTTCATTGCCTGATTTAAAAAAATGGGCTCATTCATTCAAATAAGGTGTCGGAGAAGGGATTCATGTCTGAAAAACACCACATCGAGATGGAGCAAGCCACGGGTGTGATCTGGCCGGCGCGTTATTCACCAAACGTCGCCCCCGTTCACGTGCGTAACGAAATCATTATTGCTGCACCTCCCGAGGTCGTCTGGGCTTGGCTGATTCGAGCTACTAATTGGCCAACTTGGTACAGCAACTCTCAGAACGTCCGTCAATCAGATGGCATTCAGTTGCAGGATTTAGCCTTGGGAAGCGTTTTTCGCTGGAAAACCTTTGGTGTGGCTATTTGCTCAACAGTCCGAGAATTTCAGCCCTTCAATCGTCTTGCCTGGGATGCTCAAGGCTTCGGTGTCGATGCTTACCATGCTTGGGTTTTAACTGCTCATAATGAGGGCTGCCATGTCTTGACCGAGGAGACCCAATACGGATGGGGGGCTCGCCTGCTTGATTTTTTGATGCCTCAGCGCATGTGGAAAGGGCACGAACTTTGGCTCAGTTCCTTGCGCGATAAAAGCCTTCAGGGCAAACCCTTGGAATATGCTCTTGGACAGGTGTAAATCTATGGTCAGCCCGATTTTTGCAAGGCAGGTTATTGTTCTGAACTAAAGTTGGCGCAAATCTATCCGGCTTCGAATTGGGAAGTTGATTTCCCGCGCCACGATGAGAGCCGCGCCTGGCAATCCTCAAAAAAGCATCAGCGTGAGACCCCTGATTTACGTCTCAGGTCTATCCGGGCGTCCAGCACGGCTTCAACAACGACACCACGCCGCGCTACGACGAGGCTGCGGCCCGCCTTGCCTGGCAGCGCACCGGCGCCTTTTTCAATGCGCGCTTGCGCGCCTGATTCGTCCCGCGATTAACGGGCAGGCCCACCCTCTTCAGGGGGGGCAACACTGGCTTCGGGTGAGGGGGAACATCCAGAACCAAGCGTAATGACAGATCGATGATTCGCTGTGAACAATTGTGCTAGGATTCGTGCCAAAAGTGATTCATGTAAAAAATCTCATGGTGTCATCTGCCGAGCCGAAATCGAATCAAGTCGCAACCGCCGGGATGCCCACCTTGGAGCGGATGTTCGACTGCGTGCTTCGCACGGATCTGGCGGGCGAGATTGCCTACGTATCGCCGCGCGGCCGCGACTGGCTCGAAAAAATAAGCCGGACATCCATGCCCGACAATCTCTGCCAGCTATTCCAGTTGGCCGATCAGGGACGTATCGCCGCCCAGCTGCACTCCGAGGAAGAACGTTCGCTTGGCACCTTGCAGTCTGCCGACGGGGCGGACGTGCCGGTGGCCATGCGGCGCATGAAGTTGATCGATGGCAAGCAGTTCCTGTTCTGCTTGCTCGAAACGCCGGGGCCAGGGCTGGCCGGGGGGGGCAGTCATCGCGATGACCTGACCGCGCTGCCCACCCGTCCGGCGATTGTGCTGGAAATCGATCGGCGCCTGGGGCGTTCAGAGACTTTCTGGTTTGCGCTGTTCAATATCGACAAATTCCGCCTGATCAACGAGAGTTTTGGCGTGGCGGTTGCCGATGCGCTGCTGGTGGAAGCGGCAAAGCGCCTGAAGGCGATCATGCCGGCGGATACCTGGCTCGGCCGGCTGGGGGCCGACGAATTCGCGTGCCTGTGGGGCGGATCGGAAGCTGAACTGCAGCAGCATCTCGATGAGGTCCTGCTGGAATTCGCCCGTCCCTTCGTCATCGACGGCAAGCGCTTGTACATGTGCGCAACGATCGGCGTGTCGTCCAGCACCGATGGCCAATCGCCTGGTGCCGGCAGCCTCCTGGCCAATGCTGACACGGCGCTGATCGCGGCCAAGGCTAGTGGCGGAAGTTGCTGGAAACGCTATGCCGAGCGACGGGCCGGACTGGATTACTCCCTCGTTTCCGCCATCTACAACGGCATCGAAAACGGTGAGTTTTTCCTCGTCTATCAACCGCAGTTTGGCATCGATGGCCGCTTGTACGGCGCCGAGGCGCTGATGCGCTGGAGTAGCTACGACCGGGGCTTCGTGTCGCCGGGACAGTTCATTCCAGTGGCAGAGCAATTTGGAATTATCTCCTTCCTCGGGCGCTGGGCTTTGCGCGTGGCCTGCCATCATCTGAAGCAGATCCTGCCCTCGCATCCCGGTTTCCTGATGTCGGTCAATGTTGCTGCTTCCCAGTTTGGCGCGCCTGACTTTGCCGATCAGGTCATGGCCGCAGTTCAGGAGGCGGATGTGCCGCCGAGTTCGCTGGTGCTGGAAATTACCGAGTCCACCCTGATGCACAATTCGGAGCGGACCGAGGCGGCGCTCGCGAGCCTGCGTGCAGCCGGGATTCGCTTCTCGATCGACGATTTCGGAACCGGTTTCTCCAGCCTGGCCTATCTGACCCGTTTCCCGGTCTATGCGATCAAGATCGACAAGAGCTTCATCGATCCCGTAGGAAGTGGCGAAGCCGCGCCGGATCGGCTGGTTCAGGCGATGATCAACCTCGCCCACAGCATCGATCTGAAGGTCGTGGCCGAAGGGGTGGAGACCGAGACGCAGCGCCAATTCCTGGCGCTGTCCCATTGCGACATCCTGCAAGGCTATTTGACCGGACGACCGATAGCGTTTGACCAACTGCTCAATTTGGATGTGCGATGACCGAAACCGATGTGACTCAGTTGTTGTTCGAGCGGATGCAAAAGCAGCCGGCGCTGGCCTCGCTTGAAAGCAATGTCTCCTCAATGATCAGCCAGTTGCGCGACCCGACCAAGGGCACGCGCGAACTGGTTAACCCGCTGCTGAGCGATGTCGCCCTCAGTCAGCGCGTTTTGCGCCTTGCCAATTCGCCGATGTATTCGGCGATGAGCCAGGGGGTGAAGTCGATGACCTCCGCCGTCTCCATCCTCGGTTCGGAGGTGCTCTTGCACCTCGTGTTGAGCGCTACCGTCATGTCGGCGGCCGATCTGGAAGATGACGACGCCCTGATGGCCAATGTCCTCGCCGGGGAAGTGGCACGCAAGGCGGCTGTCCGGAATCACGAAGATGTATGCATTGCAGTGCTGCTCTATGACCTGGGCGTGATCATGGCCAGCTCCTATTTGCCGGACCATCTGGCGGCCTGCCGCCTTGCCATCGCAGGTGGGACGCCGCCGGAAGAGGCCGAGCGCCAGACCTTTGGCATGACGTTGCGGGAACTGGGCGGTCGGGTGGCTGCGCGCTGGCGCCTGCCCAGGGAAATCGTTTCGGTCATCGATGGCAGCGGCGATCCGGAACTCGTTGGCATGGCCCGGGCATCGCATGAGATCGCTAATGGGCTGTTGGCAGGCGAGGGCAAGCTCGAACAGTTGCTCAGCCGGCTGCCGGCTTCATGCGCGCAACGGATTCCGACCATCCTGGCTGAGCTTGAGCCACGCCTTGACGTGTTCCGCCATCGCTTCGGGCAGGCTGCGCCGGCCTCGCCCGAGGACGCGGAAGTGTCCTCCTGGGAGTCACCAGAGGCGATTCCGGAAAGTGCCTTGCGGAATTTCCTAGACAAACATGGTGCCGCCCGCATCCTCATCTTCCGCCTGCGGGAAAATCGCTTCGAGGTATGTGCCGGGGCGGGAGAGAGTTATCCGAAATTGCGCCAGAAACTCCATGTCGATCTGGCGGGCGCGCCAACGGCATTTCACCTGGCTCATCGATCGAATAGCGAAGTCTTTATCGAGGATCTTGCCAAGTCGGCGACCAATGTCCTTCCTCCGGGATTCTGGCAGCTCTTGTCCAGCACCTGTTCGCTGGTGGTGCTGCCCATCAAGAAAGGCAGCGCTGCCGGCTTGGTGTATTGCGACTGGGAGTCGAAGCATCAAAGTTCCCTTGGGCTCCTTGCGGCACTGCGCTTATTCCGGAATTCGGTCGCACAGGCTTTCAAGCACTGAGGTCCGCGCCGCTCCAATAAAAAGGCCAGCCCCTTGTGGGAGCTGGCCTTTTGAATGCTGCCGGGTGTGGCAGCAAACCTTGAACGGTGGGCTCTTAGTGGAACTGTTCTTCTTCGGTCGAGCCGGTGAGGGCCTTCACGGAGGAGGAGCCGCCCTGGATGACGGTGGTAACTTCGTCGAAGTAACCGGTACCGACTTCCTGCTGGTGCGAAACGAAGGTGTAGCCTTCTTCGCGAGCTGCGAATTCCGGCTCCTGAACCATATTGACGTAGTGCTTCATGCCTTCGCCGCCAGCGTAGGCCTTGGCGAACTTGAAGGTGTTGTACCAATTGACGTGGATACCAGCCAGCGTAATGAACTGGTACTTGTAGCCGAGTGCCGACAGTTCTTCCTGGAAGGAAGCGATCTGCGAGTCGTTCAGGTTCTTCTTCCAGTTGAAGGACGGCGAGCAGTTGTAGGACAGCAGCTTGCCAGGGCAGGCTGCCTGAACCGCTTGGGCGAATTCACGGGCGAAGCCGATATCCGGCACGCCGGTTTCGCACCAGACCAGGTCGGCGTACGGAGCATAAGCAACGCCACGGGAGATGGACTGTTCCAGACCGTTCTTGACGCGATAGAAACCTTCCTGGGTACGCTCGCCCGTCAGGAACGGCTTGTCGTTCTCATCGTAGTCGGAGGTGATCAGGTTGGCTGCTTCAGCATCGGTACGGGCCAGGATCAGGGTCGGAACGCCCATGACATCTGCAGCAAAACGGGCGGAGATCAGCTTTTCAACCGCTTCGCGAGTCGGGACGAGCACCTTGCCACCCATGTGGCCGCACTTCTTGGCAGCAGCAAGTTGGTCTTCGAAGTGAACACCGGCTGCTCCAGCAGCGATCATGTTCTTCATCAGTTCGAAAGCGTTCAGAACGCCGCCAAAACCGGCTTCCGCGTCGGCAACGATCGGCAGGAAGTAGTCGATGAATTCCTTGTCACCTGGATTGACACCACGCGACCACTGAATTTCGTCAGCGCGCTTGAAGGTGTTGTTGATGCGGCGAACCATGGTCGGGACGGAGTCATATGCGTACAGAGACTGGTCCGGGTACATAGTTTCCGAGGTGTTGCCGTCGGCAGCAACTTGCCAGCCCGACAGATAAACGGCCTCCAGGCCAGCCTTGGCCTGTTGCATGGCTTGACCAGCGGTGATCGCGCCGAAGGCATTTACGTAGCCCTTCTTGGCGCCGCCGTTGACCTTGTCCCAGAGGATCTTGGCGCCGCGCTGGGCCAGGGTGTATTCCGGCTGCAGGGAGCCGCGCAGACGAACGACGTCAGCGGCGGAGTAACCGCGCTTGACGAGCTTCCAACGGGGGTTTTCAGCCCAGTCTTTTTCGAGGGCGGCGATTTGCTGTTCGCGAGTGCTCATGTGAATTCCTCAGGAGAAAATGGTTCGGGGTTTGACGATGCTGAGCCTTCTGGCTGTCACATCGATGGGAGAAGTATAGTGCGTTTTTTGCAGGGCAGCAACAGTCTTATATAAGACATAAGACAATATTTTATTTAATTAAAACAGAGCATTGAATGTTATTTTTCATAATGTGGAATGTTGCTGCGGTTTTTGAAATGTTTTTCTCTTGCGTCAGCACAATGCTCGGTTGCTGACCAGCACGCCATCCTCATCCGCGTAGAGGAATTCTCCCGGATTGAAGGTGACGCCGCCAAAGGTCAGTGCCAGCCCACGATCGCCAATGCCCTTCTTGACGGTCTTCTGTGGGTGGGTGTTGAGCGCGCGTACGCCGATGTCGATGCCGTTAATATCGCCGGAGTCACGGATGCAGCCATAGACGACAACGCCCTCCCAGCCATTCTTGTGCGCCAGGATCGCGAGCTGGTCGCCCACAAGAGCACAGCGAAGCGAACCGCCGCCGTCGATAACGAGTACCTTGCCTTGGCCGTTTTCGTTGAAGATCTCGCGGACCAGCGTGTTGTCCTCAAAAACCTTGAGCGTGACGATCTCGCCACAGAAGGCGGTCCGGCCACCGTAGCGCTGGAACATCGGTGCAACGACGCGGACGGCTTTGCCGAGTTCGTCTTCGAACTGGTCGCAGAGGTCGGGGGTCTTGAGGCTCATTGTCATTGTCATCTCCGGAATAAAAAAGCCATGCTATCTTGCACGGCTTTTGGGGGGGATGGCAACGGTCAGGCGACGACTTCGCTGCTTTCTTCGGCAAAATGGAGTCGGATTTTTCCGTCTTTTTCCAGGTCGACCGTAACATGCCCGCCGTTGGCCAGTTTGCCGAACAGCAATTCGTCCGCCAGTGCGGCACGGATCGTGTCCTGAATCAGGCGCGCCATCGGCCGGGCCCCCATCAGCGGGTCGAAACCCTTCTCGGCTAGCATTTCCTTCACCGCATCCGTGAAGTGGGCATCGACTTTCTTTTCATGCAACTGTTCTTCAAGCTGCATCAGGAACTTGTCGACTACACGCAGGATGATTTCGTGATCAAGCGGTGCGAAGGAGATGGTGGCATCGAGTCGGTTGCGGAATTCCGGCGTGAACAGGCGCTTGATTTCAGCCATCTCGTCACCGGTCTGCTTCGAAGTAGTGAACCCCATGCTGGTTTTCTGAAGGTCAGCTGCGCCAGCGTTGGTGGTCATGATGATCACCACGTTGCGGAAATCTGCCTTGCGGCCGTTGTTGTCTGTCAGCGTGCCGTGGTCCATGACCTGCAACAGGATGTTGAAGATATCCGGATGCGCCTTCTCGATTTCGTCGAGCAACAGGACGCAGTACGGCTTCTTGGTGATGGCCTCGGTCAGCAGGCCGCCCTGATCGAATCCGACATAGCCCGGTGGCGCACCGATGAGGCGCGAAACGGCGTGACGTTCCATGTACTCCGACATGTCGAAGCGTTGCAGTTCGACGCCGAGGCAGTAGGCCAGTTGCTTGGCGACTTCGGTCTTGCCGACGCCGGTCGGGCCCGAGAACAGGAAGGAACCGATCGGCTTGCCCGGATTGCCCAGGCCAGAGCGTGCCATCTTGATGGCCCTGGCCAGTGCTTCGATGGCCTTGTCCTGACCGAATACCGTGGCTTTCAGGTCGCGGTCTAGATTCTTGAGCGCACCGCGGTCATCCATCGACACATGCTGCGACGGGATGCGGGCGATCTTGGCGACGATTTCCTCGATGTCGGTTTTGCCGATGGTCTTCTTCTGCTTCGACTTTGGCAGGATGCGCTGGGCGGCACCGGCTTCGTCGATGACGTCGATGGCTTTGTCCGGCAGATGGCGGTCCGTGATGTAACGAGCCGACAGCTCGACGGCGGAAGAAATTGCCGTTGCCGAGTATTTAATGCCGTGATGCGCCTCAAAGCGTGCCTTCAGGCCCTTGAGGATCTCGACGGTTTCAGCCACCGACGGTTCATTGACATCGATCTTCTGGAAGCGCCGTGACAGCGCGCTGTCCTTTTCGAAGATGCCACGGAACTCGGTGTAGGTGGTCGCGCCGATGCACTTCATCTGGCCGGAAGAAAGCGCTGGCTTGAGCAGATTCGAGGCATCCAGCGTACCGCCCGAAGCGGAGCCGGCGCCGATCAGGGTGTGGATTTCGTCAATGAACAGGATGGCGTGCGGGTTGTCCTGCAGCGCCTTGAGAACACCCTTGAGACGCTGTTCGAAGTCACCGCGATACTTGGTGCCGGCGAGCAGGGCGCCCATGTCGAGCGCGTAGACATTCGCCTTGGCGAGGATTTCCGGCACGTCGCCCTCGACGACCTTGCGTGCCAGGCCCTCGGCGATGGCGGTCTTGCCGACACCGGCTTCGCCAACCAGCAACGGATTGTTCTTGCGCCGACGGCAGAGCGTCTGGATTACGCGCTCGAGTTCCTTGTCTCGGCCAATCAGCGGGTCGATCTTGCCTCGCAGCGCAAGCGCGTTGAGATTGATCGTGTATTGCTCGAGCGGACCGGCTTCCGCCTTTTCGCTTTCGGTTTCAGCCTCGGTTTCCGATTGTGGTTTTGGCTGCGGTACCTTGCTGATGCCGTGCGAAATGTAATTCACGACATCCAGTCGGGTGACGCCCTGTTTCTGCAGGAAATATACGGCGTGCGAGTCCTTCTCGCCATAGATAGCGACCAGCACGTTGGCACCATTGACTTCCTTCTTGCCGGACGACTGGACATGCAGAATCGCACGCTGGATGACGCGTTGGAAACCGAGCGTCGGTTGGGTGTCGATATCGTCCTCACCGGAGACAGTCGGTGTGTGCTCGTTGATAAAATTTGTCAGATCCTTGCGCAAGGTGTCGGGTTTCGCACCACAGGCACGCAGCGCATCCGCGGCTGACGGGTTGTCGATCAGCGCAAGCAGGAGGTGTTCGACGGTGATGAACTCGTGACGTTTTTGACGCGCCTCGACAAACGCCATGTGCAGGCTGACTTCGAGTTCCTGGGCAATCATCAGTTTTCCTCCATGATGCAAGCAAGCGGGTGATGGTGCTGGCGCGCGTAGGCAAGCACTTGTTCTACTTTGGTCGCCGCGATGTCGCGGGGGAAAATCCCGCAGGCGCCACGACCTTCGTTATGAACTTTGAGCATGATTCGCGTCGCTTGTTCAGTGTCGAGAGAAAAAAAACGCTGCAGGACGTCGATGACAAAATCCATCGGAGTGTAATCGTCGTTCAGCAACACCACCTTGTACATCCTGGGCGGCTGAAGCTTGCTGCGCTCCGCCGCTAGGTTGCCGCCTTCCTGAATCTTCGTAGCCATGTTTTCGATTCTATACAGTCCGACTCATTCTGCAACACTCAACGTGGTGACGACGACCCGGAATTTCTAGTGATCAGGCAAGGATCTTCCAGCAAAAAGCGCGCCCGAGGGTTGCTGTGCTGCAGCATCGAAACTTGTTGACGACATATTTCAACAAGCGTAGAAAGCGAATTGTGTTTGGATTCAATTTGCATCGAGGTTGCCGAGAGCACCGGGACGCTGAGCTCAAACAGGGAGTCGGGGAGACCCGTAATTTGTTCGTTTTTTGTAGGAAAGTAGCATACATGGCACTCGGTACCGTCAAATGGTTCAATGACGCAAAAGGTTTTGGCTTCATTACTCCGGACGATGGCAGCGAAGATCTCTTCGCCCATTTCTCTGCGATCAACATGAATGGCTTCAAATCCCTGAAGGAAGGCGAAAAAGTCTCCTTCGAAGTTGTGCAAGGCCCCAAGGGCAAGCAGGCCTCCAACATCCAGCGCGCGTAAGCCGCGGGTTGTTAATTAAAAAGCCCGTCTGGATCAGACGGGCTTTTTTGTGGTCGGCTTCTGCGGTGAACGCTAAAAATCAGGCAATTGCGATTTCATCCTGACGTTTTGCACCGTTGTTGTCGGTCCAGTTCACCGAAATTTTGTCGCCGGACTTGATGCCTCGGGCCTTGAAGGTGAATAGTGGGTTTTTCGAAACCGAGGTATTCAACTGCCCGTCGATCAGCAGTTTGCCGTTGTGCAACACGCTGAAAGTCTGGATGAAATGCATCGGCAAGGTCTGGCCTTTCTCATCCTTGCGTTGTCCCGTTTCCATCGGATGCTGCATAAGGATGCGCAGGTCGGTGATTTCGCCCTGAATTTGTGCGCGGATCTTGATCTGGTCGCTCATGCTCAGCCTCCACAGCCGCCGGTCGTGACCTTGATTTCGCGATAGGCCACATGGAATTTGCCATCGCCAGCTTTGGCAATGGCGCGAATGCGCATCGTCTCGGCCAGCTTGAGTTGCACCCGCGCGTAGGGCAGGGCGCCGCCGTTGAACTCCAATGCAGCGCACAACGGCATCGGATTTTTGTCGGCAAACACTGCAATGCTGCGTGTGTTGGGAACGTTGCTGCTGACGTCGATCTCGATCTTGGCGCCGTTCTCGGCAATCTCGGGCGCGTTGATCACGATGTCGCGGGACTCGGTGGCGTTGGTCACGCCGTAGGCCTTGAGCGCGTCGGCGGCTTGCCGGGCGGTGAAGGCATTGCGGTTCCATTCGGCAGCGAGGACCTTGCCCGGCAGGAGCAGGCCAGTGCCCAGCAAGGGAGCGATCAGCGCAGCGCTGCCGCCCTTGAGCAGTTTTCTACGTAGTTCAATCATGAGTTATTCCGGTCAGTCGGCCAGCCAGTGGCCGGATTTGCCGCCTTTTTTTTCCAGCAGGCGGACGTTTTCAATGCGCATGCCGCGATCCGCAGCTTTGCACATATCGTAAATGGTTAGGAGGCCGACCGAGGTTGCTGTCAGCGCCTCCATTTCGACGCCGGTGCGGCCAAAGCACTCAGCGGTCACGGTGCAATGAACGGCGTTTGCCGCCTCGTCGATGGCGAAGTCGGCCGTTACGCGCGTCAATGCGATCGGGTGACAAAGCGGAATGAGGTCGCCGGTCCGTTTCGAGGCCTGAATTGCGGCAATGCGGGCGATGCCGAGGACATCGCCCTTCTTGGCGTGTCCCTGCGCAATCAGCGCCAGCGTTGCGGGTTGCATAAAGATGCTGCCACCGGCGGTCGCGCTGCGGGCAGTTTCGGGTTTGGCGCCTACATCGACCATGTGCGCTTGTCCGGCGGCGTCAAAATGAGTGAGGTTTTCGGTGGTCACAGCTTTTTACAGAGTGTTACCCGTTGGGGCAGGTCAGGATTTTTGAGCTGCGATATCATAGCACCATGCCCCGAACGTCACGCCTACTCGCCCTGCTGCTGGCTTTTGCCTTGGCAATTCAGCCTTTGCGGGCCAACGAATTGCCGGAGCTCGGCGACGCGGCCAGCAACGATCTGCCGCTCAATGTCGAGAAGAAAATCGGCCAGCGGATCATGCACGAGATTCGCTGGCGTGAGCCCTCCTATCTTGATGACCCGGATATCGAGGCATATCTGAACCAGTTGGGCGGTCGACTGGCCGCCGCTAGCAGCGATCCTGGCTTCGGTTATGTCTTTTTCCCGATCAACGATCCCAGCATCAACGCGTTTGCGATGCCCGGCGGCTATATCGGCGTCCATACCGGGCTGATCATTTCGGCGCAGACAGAGTCTGAACTGGCGGGTGTGCTGGCGCATGAAATTTCGCACGTCTCGCAACGCCATATCGCCCGACAGGTGTTTCAGTCGAAGCAAATCAGCATGGCGTCGATGGCGGCGATGCTCGTCGCCTTGCTGGCTGCGCGATCGAACAGCCAGGTTGCCGGCGCGGCGATGGCCGGCTCGCAGGCCGGTGCGATCTCCGCGCAACTGGCGTTTTCGCGCGACTTCGAGCGCGAGTCGGATCGTCTTGGCTTCGAAATTCTGCGCAAGTCAGGCATGGACACGCGGGGGATGGCGGATTTTTTTGAGCGCCTGCAAAAGTCGGTTCGGCTCTACGAGAACAATGCCACCGCTTATCTGCGCACCCATCCGCTGACCGGCGAACGTTTGACCGACATGCAGAATCGCCAGCAGTCGCAGCCGTATCGGCAGGTGATGGATAGTGTCGATTTCCAGCTGGTCCGTGCACGATTGCGGGCAATGCAGGGTACGCCCGCAGAAGCGATCCGGATGTTCCGCAGTGAGCTGGAGGAACGCAAGTACGCTTCCGAGGCTGCCGTCCGTTTCGGATTGGCGTCGGCACATTTCCGCGCCCGTGACTGGACGGCGGCCGAAGCCGAGATGGCTGCGATTCGTGAGCTGAAGGTCACCGCGCCGATGCTCGAACGGATGCGCGCAGAACTGGCGCTTGCCCGGGGCGATGCGCCGGGTGCGCTGGCACTGTATCGCGAGGGCTTGGTGCGCTATCCGCAAAATCAGGGAATGATCTACGGCAACGGCATGGCCCTGATTGCGGCCCGGCGTTTTGCCGATGCGCTGCGCTTTGCTGAACTGCAGTTGCTGAATACGCCGGAAGACGTCCGTCTGCACAAAATGCGGGCCGAGAGTTTTGCCGGGCTGGGGCAACGGGCGATGCAGCATCGTGCCCTGGCCGAGGTATTCGTGTTGCAGGGGCAGACCGCGGGTGCGGTCGAGCAGCTGACGATTGCCCAGAAGGCGGGTGACGCGAATTTCTATGAAAGCTCTGAAATTGACGCCAGGCTGCGGGAGATGAAGAAGCGCCAGTTCGAGGAACTCAAGGAAAAGCGCTTTTGAGAGTAAAATTCCCGGCTCTGAAATTCCGGCTGAACCAACATGCAATTCGATCGCGATCTCGACGTTAAAGGGCTGAATTGTCCGCTTCCCATCCTCCGCACCAAGAAGACGCTGGCCGAGATGGATTCCGGGCAGGTGTTGCGCGTGCTGGCAACCGACCCGGGTTCGCTGAAGGATTTTCCAGCCTTCGCCAAGCAGACCGGTAACGAACTGGTCGAGCAGAAGGAAGAAAATCGGGTCTTCGAGTTTTACCTGAAGCGCAAATAAGCTCCAGTTTCGTCGCTTTTTTTGAGGACAGGCGGGCGCCGGCAGGCGAGCCCGCCGCTTGGCTTTTTACCGGCTATCGAGGCCGGGTTGAAGTACGCTGCCCCGCGAGTCTTCACGCCTGGCTGGCAGAGGCTGACGACGGCTGGCAGGTCGTGTCGCTGGATTACGAGCTCGGTTATCTCTTCGAGCCGAAATCGGCGCCGGCGGGCTGGAGCCCGGAATCTGCGCGGCCACTGGCAACGATCTGGCGGTTTTCCGGGCGCGAGGCGATGTCGGCAGATGCCGCCGATGCCTGGCTGGCGGCGCAAGCGCCAGGGGCTGCCGGCGTTGGCGGTGTGGCACCCGCCATCGAGGCATCTGCTTACCTGTCTGCGGTCGACCGGATAAAAGCGCTGATTTCGGCAGGCGACTGCTATCAGATCAATCTCACCTTTCCGCTGACGTTTGACTGGTTTGGCCCCCCGCTGGCGCTTTATCGCCGATTGCGGGATTGTCAGCCGGTGCGCCACGGCGGCTTTGTCGGCGATGCCCGGCAGGGAATTGTCTCGCTGTCGCCGGAACTGTTCATCGCCCGTCAGGGCGACGTGTTGCGTACCCGGCCGATGAAAGGCACCATCGCTCGCGACCTCGATCCGGAACTGCTCCGTCAGTCGGCCAAGGATCGCGCCGAAAACCTGATGATCGTTGATCTGCTGCGCAATGACCTGGGGCGTGTCGCCCGATCCGGTAGCGTCAAGGTTGATCAGCTTTTCGAAATTGAGGCGTATCCGACTGTCTGGCAGATGGTGTCGGAAGTTTCTGGCGATGTTGCGGGCCGCAGCTTCGGTGAAATTCTTGCGGCGATGTTTCCTTGCGGGTCGATTACCGGGGCGCCCAAGGTACGGGCGATGCAGATCATTGGCGAACTCGAGACATCGCCCCGACGACAATACACTGGTGCGCTAGGATGGCGGTCGCCATCGGGCGATTTCAGCCTCAATGTCGCGATCCGCACCCTTGAGCTGGCTGCCGACAATCGTGGCCGGATGGGCGTGGGCAGCGGCATCGTCGCCGATTCGCTGCCGGCGTCGGAATGGGCCGAGTGTCTGCTGAAAGCCCGCTTTCTGGCGGCCAGCGATCCCGGTTTGCAGTTGATCGAGACCTTGCGTCTTGAAGACGCTAATTATCCACGGCGTGCATGGCACCTGCAACGCGTGCAGCGGTCTGCGGCGTGGTTCGGCTTTGCGTTCGACCGAGCTCAGTTTGATGCTGCACTGGATCGCCAGCCACGACAGGGGATTTGGCGGGTCAGGATGACTCTGGACAAGGCCGGGCAGATTGATGTGCAGTCCTTTCCGCTGGGCGCCGAGCCTGCCGGGCCACGCTACGCGCTGCTGGCGGATGAACGCATCGATGCCAGTGATCGGCTGCGGACACATAAAACGACGGTGCGCCCGGCGTATGATCGGGCGCTGGCCGGTATCGCGGCCACGCCGGAGATTTTTGATGTCGTTTTTATAAATGCCGATGGCCAACTCGCCGAAGGCGCGCGCAGCACGATTTTTGTCGAGCGCGATGGCTACTTGCTGACGCCACCGCTGCGCTGTGGTGCCTTGCCCGGGGTCTTACGGGCGGAGCTGATCGACGCAGGGCGGGCTGTCGAACAGGTACTGATGCCCGCCGATCTGGCACACGGCTTCTGGTTGGGAAATGCCTTGCGCGGCCTGAATTGGGTGACGCTGCGCGACGGGTCGCCGGCAGCGAGCTGATGCAGGATGCCCGCAGCGGGCATTCCTGATTTTCGATGCTTTTTCGGGTTGACCGCAGATCGTCCGGTCGCCGAAGCGGCCGGACGGGAAGGCTTACTTCGTCAGTTTCCGGGCGTAAAGCAGCAGCAGGGTGACGAAAGCGCCGCCCATGGCGTACAGGAAGACCTTGCCGCCAATTTCCTGGTATTCGATCAGGACCGGGGTGTCGTTATCGAGGCGATAACGCACGGTCGTCTGAAAGTTCCAGGCCGACGCCTTGACCTCCATCTTGCCTGGCAACTGTTTCCACTGCACGGCAATCTTTTCGTGGAAGGTCTCGCCTACCGGCTCGGTCGGCTGAAGCGACTTGATCCGGCCGGCAGCGCGGGCCTCCTTCAGCTTGCCTTGCGGCACGGCGCACATGCTGTCATCGGCGCAAACCGCGACGATGGGGAAGTCGGGCAGCCATTCGCCGCCCTTGTTCCACGGCCAGAGCATGAACAGGCCCAGGCCCCAGAGCCAGACCAGCACGCAGAAGACCATGAAGGCCGAGAAAATGGCGGCAAAACGGTTGCTGAGTTGCGGTCCGTTGCTCATCGTTGTCTCCCTGGTCTTAACCCAGCTTTGCCAACTGCGGCTTCAGCTTGTCGAGGATGGCAGAAAACTCGGCGACGCGCGCTTTCTCCTGCTCGACGACTGCCGCAGGCGCACGGGCAACGAAGCCTTCGTTCGACAGCTTGCCATGAGCGATTGCAATCTGTTTCTCCAGTTTCTCGATCTCCTTCTTCAGGCGCTCCTTTTCGGCGGCGACATCGATTTCGACCTTCAGCATCAGGCGGGTTTCGCCAACCACGGCCACTGGCGCCATAGCGTCAGCCGGCATGTCATCGACGATCTGGACTTCCGAGAGTTTGCCGAGTGCTTGCAGGATGGGGGCAAACTCGGCAATTTCGGCACCGCCGCCAGCGACCACCAGCGGCATGCGCTGGGCAGGCGAGAGATTCATTTCGCCGCGCAGGTTGCGGCAGGCGTAGGCCAGCGCCTTGAGGCGCTCGACTCTGGCCTCCGATGCCTCATCGACGCGCGACAGGTCGGCCGCCGGGTAGGCGGCGAGCATGATCGAGGCGTGCGTTTTGCGTCCGGCAATGGGCGCCACGGTTTGCCAGAGTTCCTCGGTAATGAAGGGAATCAGCGGATGGGCCAGGCGCAGCACGGCTTCCAGCGTCCGCACCAGCGTCCGGCGGGCGCCACGTTGCTGGGCCTCGTCGCCAGTCTGGATTTCGACCTTGGCGATTTCCAGATACCAGTCGCAGAACTCGTCCCAGATGAACTTGTAAACAGCCTGTGCGACCAGATCGAAGCGGTAGTCGGCAAAATGCTGTTCGACTTCCTTTTCGACTTTTTGCAGCAGGCTGACGATCCAGCGGTCAGCAAAGCTGAACTTCAGTCGCGGTTCACCGGCAGGCACATTGCAGGCACCCGTGTTTGGCATCTGCTGGTGATCTAGGGCCAGATCGTGGCCTTCGACATTCATCAGCACGAAGCGGGTGGCGTTCCACAGTTTGTTGCAGAAATTGCGGTAGCCATCGCAGCGGTTCAGGTCGAACTTGATGTCGCGGCCGGGACTGGCAAGGCTGGCAAAGGTAAAGCGAAGCGCATCGGTGCCAAAAGACTGAATGCCTTCCGGAAATTCCTTCTTGGTCTTCTTGGCGATGCTCTCGGCCTGCTTCGGATTCATCAGGCCGGTAGTGCGTTTTTCGATCAGCGCATCAAGGCCAATGCCGTCGATCAGGTCGATCGGGTCAAGCACATTACCCTTGGACTTTGACATCTTCTGGCCTTCGCCATCGCGAATCAGGCCGTGCACATAGACATGCTTGAAAGGGATCTTGCCGGTGATGTGCTTGGTCATCATGACCATGCGGGCTACCCAGAAGAAGATGATGTCAAAGCCCGTGACCAGCACGGTCGACGGCAAATATTGCTGCAAAACTTGGTTGGCGGCGTCGGTGGCTTCGTCGCCGGTCCAGTCCAGCGTTGAGAAGGGCCACAGGGCAGAGGAGTACCAGGTGTCGAGGACATCCTCATCGCGGTTGAGCTGACCGGCGTAACCCGCCTGATCGGCCAGGTGGCGGGCTTCTTCCTCATTCTGGGCGACGAACACTTCGCCATTGACGCCGTACCAGGCCGGAATCTGGTGGCCCCACCACAGTTGGCGGGAAATACACCAGTCTTGGATGTTGTTCAGCCACTGGTTGTAGGTATTGACCCAGTTTTCCGGATAGAACTTGATTTCGCCGGAGTGGACGACCTCAAGTGCCTTCTCGGTGATCGACTTGCCATCGGTGCCCGGCTTGGACATGGCGACGAACCACTGGTCGGTGAGCATCGGCTCGATGACCACGCCGGTCCGGTCGCCGCGCGGCACCTTGAGTTTGTGCTTGTCGATCTGGACAAGCAGGCCGGCGGCTTCAAGGTCGGCGACGACGGCCTTGCGGGCATCGAAGCGATCCATGCCGAGATATTTCTCCGGCGCGTGGTCGTTGATCTTGGCATCCAGCGTCAGGATGGAGATCATCGGCAGGCTGTGGCGCTGGCCGACGGCGTAGTCATTGAAGTCGTGGGCCGGCGTGACCTTGACGCAACCGGTGCCGAATTCGAGATCGACGTAACTGTCCGCGATGACCGGGATTTCGCGGTCGGTGAGCGGCAATTTCACCATCTTGCCGATCATGTGCTTGTAGCGGTCATCTTCCGGATGGACCATCACGGCGGTGTCGCCGAGCATCGTTTCCGGACGGGTCGTGGCGACCACCAGACTGCTTGAGCCATCAGCCAGCGGGTAGCGGATCTGCCACATGAAGCCGTCTTCTTCCTCCTGGACGACTTCGAGGTCGGAAACGGCGGTGTGCAGCTTGGGATCCCAGTTGACCAGGCGCTTGCCGCGGTAGATCAGGCCTTCGTTGTAGAGGCGGACGAAGGTTTCGGTGACGACCTTGTTGAGGCCGGTATCCATCGTGAAGCGCTCGCGCGTCCAGTCCGGGCTGGTGCCCATGCGGCGCATCTGGCGGGTGATCGTGCCGCCGGAGTATTCCTTCCATTCCCAGACTTTTTCCAGGAACTTCTCACGGCCGAGATCATGGCGGGAAATGCCCTGGGCATCAAGCTGGCGTTCGACAACGATCTGGGTCGCGATACCGGCGTGGTCGGTGCCCGGCTGCCACAGCGTGTTGTGACCCGACATCCGGTAGTAACGGGTGAGGGCATCCATGATGGTCTGGTTGAAGCCATGACCCATGTGCAGCGTGCCGGTGACATTGGGCGGCGGCAGCAGGATGCAGAAATTGTTGGCCTTGCTGCGGTCAACGCCGGCGGCAAAGAAATTATTGGCTTCCCATTCGGGATACCAGCGGCGTTCAATATCCGCAGGCTCAAAGGCTTTGGCGAGTTCCATCTGTCTGGCAGAAAAGGGGAAAACGAAAAATTATACCGGAGCCCGGCGCCCTGGCGCTGTCCGGCAAGGCGTGATCTACTTCAGTCCTGCGGGGGCAGGGCGTCGATCATCGCTTTTTCGGCCAGCAGGTCGCGAAGTGTAGATTCGATCAGGCGGGGTAACTCGGCTGTCAGGCGTTCCTCGACCCGCCGGGCCAGTTCGGTGAGGAGTTGCTCGGGCAAAGCCTCTGCCGGTGAGGGGGGCGGTATGGGGCGGGCGCCTAGTAAATCAGGCGCTGGCGGAGAAGAATCCGGCGATACAAGCGGCATTTGGTCGACCGCCAAGGGTTCGGGGGAGGGGGGCTCGTCATGTGGCGCACAGTCGGTCAGTACCGGAATATCGTCGTCCGGCGGCGCGACCGAGTCAGTCAGCACAGGAATGTCGTCGATCTCGCCCGGCGACTGGCGGCGGCGTTGCATCAGTGCGTCGGCGCGGGCAAGAATCGAGCTGGGCACAGGGTGCTCCTTATCGGTTGCTGAGGTCGAAATAGCGGACTTCGTGCCCGAGTTCCCGGTAGCGACGAACCCGCTCACGTGCCAATTCGCGGTCATCCGTGGCTTGCCCGACGACCTCGATGAGACTCTCGAAACGCTCGAATCCGGCAGGAATCGCCCGACCGAGATTCATCAGACGCTCACCGGGGGGCAGGGTTTCTAGCCGATCCGCTATCAGGATGGGTGTCTCGGCTGCCAATGGTGAGTCAGCGCGGCAATGCGGGATGAAGCTGAGTTGGCTGCTGCTCCACAGGCTGCGATCAATCGCATCCGCAACCCCGTGGTCGGGGGCGAATACGGTCACCGGCTTGCGCTTGGCATAGGCGCCACTGAGTAGTGCCGTTGCGGCAGCGATACGGTCCGAGGCGCCGTGATAAAAAAAGACTTCGGTCAATTCAGTTTGCCGGTGCGTTGCAGCAGATAGTGCGTGAGCAGAGGTACCGGGCGGCCGGTGGCGCCCTTGTCAGCGCCCGACTTCCAGGCCGTACCGGCGATATCGAGATGCGCCCAGTCATGCTTCTTCGTGAAACGCGACAGGAAGCAGGCGGCAGTAATCGCACCACCCCAGCGGCCGCCGATATTGCCGATGTCAGCAAACGGACTCTTTAGCAGTTCCTGGTAGTCGTCCCACAGCGGCATGTGCCAGGCGCGGTCGTGGGCTTCTTCGCCCGCATCGAGAAGATCGCGGGCCAAGCCGTCCTTGTTGGCGAAGAGGCCGGTAGCGATATTGCCCAGCGCAACCACGCAGGCACCGGTCAGGGTGGCGACGTCGATAATGGTTTCGGGATTGAAGCGCTCGGCGTAGGTCAAGGCGTCGCAGAGGATCAGGCGACCTTCGGCATCGGTATTGAGAATCTCGATAGTCTGACCGGACATCGCAGTGACGATGTCGCCCGGCCGCGTCGCATTGCCGCCGGGCATGTTTTCGGTGGCGGGGACGATCACCGTCAGGTTGATCGGCAGCGCCATGCGGGCAACGGCCTTGATCGTGCCGAGAACGCTGGCGGCGCCGCACATGTCGTACTTCATTTCGTCCATTTCGGCAGCCGGCTTCAGCGAAATGCCGCCGGTGTCAAAAGTGACGCCCTTGCCGACCAGAATCACCGGCTTGTCGCCGGCGCGGCCGCCCTTATAATGCAGCACAATCAGCTTCGGCGGCTGATGGGCGCCGCGGGCAACTGCGAGTAGTGCATTCATTCCCAGGGCTTCCATGTCGCTTCGCTCCAGCACCTCGCAGGTCAAGCCGAACTCAGTGGCCATCGCCTGAGCCTGCTCGGCCAGATAAGTCGGGTGACAGATGTTGGGCGGCAGGTTGCCCAGCGTCTTGGTCAGGGCCATGCCATCGGCAATGGCGATTCCCTGGCTGAGCGCTTCTTCGGCCGCGGCCAATTCATTGCGGCGTTCGACGCTCAGCGTCAACTTGCGCAGGGGGCGCCGGACATCGTCCTTCTTGCTCTTGAACTGATCGAACTTGTAAGTCGCGTCCAGCGCGATCATCGCCGTCTGGCGAATCCGCCAGCCGATGCTGCGGCGACGGACACCGAGTTCGGTAAGGAAAATCGACGCATCGAAAGCGCCGGTTTCGTTCAGCGTCTTGACTGCAGTGCGGACGGCGCTGCCAAATTCCTTTTCGCGAAAATCCTTCTCCTTGCCCAGACCAACCAGCAGAACGCGGTCAGAGAGAGTGCCGGGAACATTGTGAAGGAGGAGCGTGCTGCCTGCCTTGCCTTCCATGTCGCCACGGCGAACGATGTCGGAGAGGTAACCACCGGCAGCCTTGTCGATCAGTTCGGCGGGGAGGGTCAGCTTTCTGGAATCAAAAACACCGACGACAACGCAGGCACTGCGCTGTTTTTCCGGGCTACCGCTTTTTATGCTAAATTCCACAGGCTGCTCCTGAACGGGGAAAAATCAGTATTCGCGGGATTATCCCCGCATTTTTTTGGTTTCGTCAAAGCATGATATTCGAGCGCGCCGCCCGCCGCGAGTTTGCTCAGGCAGCAGCCGGCATCAGTGTCGCCTTGCTGGCTATCCTGACCTCAACCCAATTGATCCGCCTGCTTAAGGATGCTGCGGGCGGCCGCATTGCGCCGGAGGCGGTAGCGTCGCTGCTCGGCTTTGCCGCACTCAATTTCATGCCGGTGTTATTGTCGCTGACACTGTTCGTCGCCATCCTGCTCAGCCTGTCGCGGGCCTATCGCGATTCCGAGATGGTGGTCTGGTTTTCCTGTGGGCTGCCATTGACCGCTTTTTTGCGGCCGGTACTGAGGTTTTCCCTGCCGATCATCGTGGCCATCGCCGTCCTGGCCGGTTTTCTCTCGCCCTGGGCGAATTACAGCACGGCGGAATACCGGCAGAAGCTGTCGGCGCGCAGTGAGTTGTCGCAAGTGTCGCCGGGTGCGTTTCGTGAGGTCAAGAAGGGCCAGAGGGTGTTTTTTGTCGAGGGGCTGGCCGATGATGCGAGTTCAGTCGCTAACGTCTTCGTCGCGTCGGTGCAGGAAGGCAAACTGGGCGTCGTCATGTCGGATGCGGGGCGCCAGGAGTTGGCAGCGAACGGCGACCGCTTTGTCGTGCTTGAGCACGGCCGGCGTTATGAGGTCGAGCCTGGAACGCCGGCATTCCGCATCACGGAATTCGAGCGATACAAGATCAAGATGGAAGATGGCGAGGCGCGTCCGGCGGAACGTTCGCCGAACCGTCTGCCGATTCACGAACTGGTGCTTGATACCAGTGATCAGGCGCGCGGCGAATTGTTGTGGCGGATCGGCGTGCCGGTGTCGGCGCTGGTGCTGGCCTGTCTGGCGATTCCTTTGTCCTTCGTCAATCCCCGTGCCGGACGTTCGGCCAATATGCTGGTGGCGATCCTGATCTACGCCATTTACAGTAATCTGATGTCGGTCAGTCAGGCTTGGGTGGCGCAGGGGAAACTCTCATTTTGGATCGGTGTCTGGGCCGTGCATGGCTTTATGTTGTTGCCGCTAGCCTGGCTGTTCTACCGGCGGATGGCTGTTCGCTTCCCGTGGCAGCGGAGGGCTGGTTGATGTTTGCCATCAAGCTTTACGAACGCTACCTGATGCGCGAAGTTTTCGCGGCAGTGTTTCTGGTGCTTGCGGCCTTTCTCGCGCTTTTCAGCTTTTTCGACCTGATCAACGAATTGCGTAATGTCGGCAAGGTGGGTTACCAGTTGGGCCATGCGCTGCTTTTCGTGACACTGAGTGTGCCTGGGCTTGTTTACGAACTGACCCCGATTGCTACGCTGATTGGTTCCCTGTATGCGCTGTCGACGCTGGCGCGACATTCCGAAATCACGGTGCTGCGGGCTTCCGGTCTGGCTACCGGGGATCTGTTGATGACGCTGTTCCGGGTGGCCGGGTTGTTGGCGATCCTGACCTTTTTCGTTGGAGAGGGGCTGGTACCGTTCTCGGAGCGCCTCGCACAGGAAATCCGCGCCAAGGCGCTCAGCCGGGTGATTGCCCAGCAGGGCTTCGATAGTGGCTTGTGGGTCAAGGACGGGCGAAGCTTTGTCAATATCCGCCGGGCAACCCCGGATGCCCGACTGGAGGGCATCCGCATCTACCGTTTCAACGACAAGAATGCACTGGAATCCGTTACCGATGCTGATGAGGCAAGCTTTCAGCCGCCGGAGCATTGGCACTTGAAGAACGTGGTTCAGACGGTGCTGGAAGGGGATAGAGCGAGCGTCGAGCGTAGCGAAACCGGTACCTGGCAATCTGCGGTAAACCCGGATTTATTGGCCGTTTTAATGGTCACCCCGGAGCGCATGTCGTTGCTTGGCCTGGTGAATTACACGCAACATCTGGCGGAGAATCGCCAAAAGACAGAGCGCTATGAAATAGCGCTCTGGAAGAAGCTGGTGTATCCGCTGGCAACGTTGGTTATGGTCGCGCTGGCGCTACCGTTCGGTTACTCGCACAATCGCGTCGGAGGCGCCAGCTTCAAGATATTTGCCGGCGTGATGATGGGGATTCTTTTTTACGCGCTGAACGGACTGTTCTCGAATCTTGGGGTAATCAACGCCTGGCCGCCATTTGCCAGCGCCATGGCACCGTCGGGGATGTTCCTGCTCGCCGCGGTGGCGATGATCTGGTGGGTTGAGCGGCGCTGATCAGCCGGCGCTGACGATGCGGGTGCCGGCAATTCGATCATGCAGAAACTGGCGGTCGCGATCGATCAGTGCCCAGAAGATGCCGATGCCGAAAAGCAGCATGCTCGGCCACGCCAGACAATAGCGAAACACAGCCTGGAGGGGGCGTAGTGGACGACCGTCCGAATTGATGACGCGAAGTTTCCAGGTCTTCATTGGCAAAGTTTGGCCGCCATTCAGCCAGCACCAGACAAAATAGGCCATCAACAGCAGGATGACGTGGATCCACATTGCCTTGCCGGAAAGCGTCATGCCAAACCCGGAAAGCACGATTTCCGGCATCAGGAAGCCGATCAGCAGAATCGAAAAGACCACCAGGCTCTCGTAAAGCAGGCAGACGAGTCGCCGGCGAAAACTGGGGGCAGCCACGGTCATTGCTGCGGCTGGGCAGCGTCCGGGTTCGCTGACGGGGGAGTGTTCTCGGTAGGGGCTGCAGGTGGCGGTGACAGCAGGCGTGACGACTTGCCTGTTTCCCGCGCGCGTTGCTTCTCTTCCTCGCTCAGGCTGGAATAGGCTTCCCACTTCTGCTTCACAGTCTGCTTTTGGTCCGGTGGGAGCTGGCTGAAATCCTTGTAGGTATCACGAACCCTCGCCCGTTGCTCAGGGGTCAGGCGCGCCCATTCCCGCATCCGTTCCTGCATGCGGGCCTGCTCTTCCGGTTTCATCGCCGGAAAGCGTTCGGCAATGCCCAACCACTTTTTGCGGCGGACATTTTCCATGTCGTCCCAATCCTTGATCAGGGGCGCCAGCGTTGTTTTCTGTTGAGGCGTCAGCTGCGACCACGTCGGCTGTGGTGGCGTACCAATCACCACGGAAGTCGGCGGTGCGGCGAATGCCGGGGAGGCGAGCGCCAGGCAGAGAATTATTCGTCGGGCGAGTCGTCTGTTAGCCATGAAATGAAGTCATTGTCTAGGAATGCGTCGGGGGGCAGGTCGTCAGCCAGCAGCGCGCTATCGACCTCTTCCAGTTCGGTTACATACTGCACGCTGTGCCAGTAGAAGGAAAGCCACATACCCAGCAACAGCGCAACCACTGCCAGAATCTGGCGGAGGTAGGGCGATTGCTGGTCGAGGTTGCCCATACGATTACCAGCGCCGATGGTAGCTGGAGCGAGCACGGTTGCCGCTTGTTTCTGGCGCGAGAGGGCGAGGTGGCGCGCAGCCGCAAGGCGCCGGGAAGCGGTGGGCGGCACATCCTTCAGTCCATGGTTCAGCACTTGCCGAACGCGATATCCAATACGATCTTCGTTCATAACTTGATTCCTTTTGCCGACAGGGCGGCTGCCAACGCGTGTGTTGCGCGAGAGCAATGGGTTTTTACGCTGCCTTCTGAGCAGCCCATCGCCGCTGCGGTCTCAGCGACGTCCATGTCTTCCCAGTAACGCATGAGAAAGGCTTCCCGTTGACGCGTCGGCAGTTTTTTTATTTCATCCTCGATGGCCGCCAGCGTCTGGGTCTGCAGAAGCGCACTTTCGGGGGTGCGCGGTCCGCTGTCGTCCTCGTCCGCAGCTAGCGTTTCCAGCGGGTCGTGGTCGTCGTCATCATCCGAAGAGAATGCGGATAGCAGCGTAGTCCACATCGAGCGGACCTTGCTTCGGCGATAGTAATCACGGATGGTGTTTTGCAGGATGCGCTGGAAGAGCATGGGAAACTCTTCGTCGGGGCGGTCGCCGTATTTTTCGGCGAGTTTCATCATCGCGTCCTGAACGATGTCGAGCGCCGCTTCTTCCTCGAGCACAGCGAACATGGCCTGCTTGAAGGCGCGTCGCTCAATGGACTCGAGAAAGTTGGAAAGTTGAAACGGTGTGGCCAGAATTGTCTCTTCCGAATGGCCTTGAATGGCCTGGGTTTGCCAGCAAACCTTGACCGATAAGGGGCGGTCGATTAAGGTTACACCCTTTTAGGCAACAGCTTTTTTGGGCTCAAGAATGATGATCAGCGGTGCAGAAATTGTAATCAGGTGCCTGCAAGAAGAAAAGGTCGATTGTGTGTTCGGTTACCCCGGTGGTTCCGTTCTGCACATTTATGACGCACTTTTCAAGCAGGATCAGGTCAAGCACATTCTGGTTCGCCACGAGCAGGCCGCCGTTCATGCTGCAGACGCCTACTCGCGTTCCTCGCAGCGCGTGGGGGTTGCTCTGGTGACCTCCGGTCCTGGCGTCACCAATACCGTGACTGGCATTGCGACCGCCTACATGGACTCGATCCCGATGGTCGTGATCACCGGTCAGGTGCCAACCCAGTACATCGGTCAGGACGCTTTCCAAGAGTGCGATACCGTAGGTATCACCCGACCATGCGTCAAGCACAACTTCCTGGTCAAGGATGTCAAGGATCTGGCGCTGACCATCAAGAAGGCTTTCCACATTGCCGCCACCGGTCGTCCAGGTCCGGTCGTCGTCGATATCCCTAAGGACATCACGGCGCAGATGTGTGAGTTCGACTACCCGAAAACGATCCAGATGCGTTCATACAACCCGGTGGTCAAGGGGCATCTCGGTCAGATCAAGAAGGCCGTTCAGATTCTGCAGGAAGCCAAGCGACCGATCATCTACACCGGTGGCGGCGTGATTCTATCTGACGCGGCTGGAAAACTGACGCAGCTGGCACGCAAGCTGAATTTCCCGGTGACCAATACCCTGATGGGGCTGGGTGGCTATCCCGCCACCGACCGCCAGTTCGTTGGCATGCTCGGCATGCACGGTACTTTCGAAGCCAACAACGCAATGCACTACGCCGACGTGATCCTGGCGGTTGGTGCTCGTTTTGATGATCGCGTCATCGGAAATCCGGAGCATTTCAGTGGTGAGAAGCGTCGTGTCATTCACATCGACATCGATCCGTCTTCGATTTCCAAGCGCGTCAAGGTCGATGTGCCGATCGTCGGTAACGTCGGCGATGTCGTCGATGAGATGCTCAAGTTGCTAGACAGCGGCTTCAAGACGGATCCGGAAGTGGCGGACTGGTGGAAGCAGATCGAAGAGTGGCGTGGTCGCGAATCCCTGCGCTACAAGCAGGAAAACCACATCATGCCGCAGTACGTGGTTGAAAAGCTCTATGAAGTAACCAAGGGCGAGGCTTTTGTGACTTCAGACGTCGGTCAGCACCAGATGTTTGCTGCCCAGTACTACAAGTTCGACAAGCCGCGTCGCTGGATCAATTCCGGCGGTCTGGGCACCATGGGTGTCGGCCTGCCTTATGGCATGGGCGTGCTGATGGCGAATCCGGATGCGCAGGTTGCCTGTATAACTGGCGAAGCTTCGATCCAGATGTGTATTCAGGAGATGTCCACCTGCAAGCAGTATGGCCTGCCGGTGAAGATCATCAACCTGAACAACGGGATGCTGGGCATGGTGCGTCAGTGGCAGGAGATGTTCTATTCCAAGCGTTACTCGCAGTCCTACGTCACGTCGCTGCCGGATTTCGTCAAGCTGGCCGAATCCTATGGCCATGTCGGCATAAAGATCGAAAAGCCGGAAGACGTCGAACCGGCACTGCGGAAGGCATTCACCGAGCACAAGGATGATCTGGTCTTCATGGACTTCATCATCGATCCGGCCGCCAACGTTTTCCCGATGGTCGCTGCCGGAAAAGGCCTGACCGAAATGATCCTCGCTGAAGATCTATAAGCGGGGGAGGAATAAAAATGCGTCATATCATTTCCATCCTGATCGAAAACGAATCGGGTGCGCTTTCCCGTGTTGCCGGCCTTTTCTCGGCACGTGGCTACAATATTGAATCCCTGACCGTGGCACCGACGGAAGATCCCTCGCTGTCGCGGATGACCATCCTGACCTCCGGCTCCGACGAGGTGCTCGAGCAAATCACCAAGCAGCTCAACAAGCTGGTTGATGTGGTCAAGGTGGTTGATCTCTCCGAAGCGGCTCATGTCGAGCGCGAACTGATGTTGATCAAGGTTCGTGCGACCGGCAAGGATCGCGAGGAGATGAAGCGGATGGCCGATATTTTCCGTGGTCGCATCATCGATGTTACGGAGTCGACCTTCGTGATCGAGTTGACCGGCGCCAGCGCCAAGCTCGACTCCTTCATTGCCGCGCTCGATGCCGGCCTGATTCTCGAAACCGTCCGTACCGGTGTCTGTGGCATTGGTCGCGGTGATCGTATTCTTAAAGTTTAACTATCTGTATTTAAAGAGGATTTCATGAAAGTTTATTACGACAAGGACGCCGACCTCTCCCTGATCAAGGGCAAGAACGTCACCATCGTTGGCTACGGCTCGCAAGGCCACGCCCACGCCCAGAACCTGCGTGACTCTGGCGTCAACGTCACCGTTGGTTTGCGCAAGAGTGGTGCTTCCTGGGCCAAGGCCGAAGGCGCTGGCCTGAAGGTTGCCGAAGTCAAGGACGCCGTCGCTGCTGCCGACTTGGTCATGATTCTCCTGCCGGACGAAAACATTCCCGAGGTTTACAAGAACGATGTCGAGCCGAACATCAAGAAGGGTGCCACCCTGGCATTCGCTCACGGCTTCAACGTGCACTACAACCAGGTTGTGCCGCGTGCTGACCTCGATGTGATCATGGTTGCTCCGAAGGGGCCGGGCCATACTGTCCGTTCCGAATACCTCAAGGGTGGCGGCGTGCCGTCCCTGATCGCCATTTATCAGGACCAGTCCGGCAAGGCCAAGGACATTGCCCTCTCCTACGCAGCAGCCAACGGCGGTACCAAGGGTGGCGTGATCGAAACCAATTTCCGCGAAGAAACCGAAACTGACCTGTTCGGTGAGCAGGCTGTTCTCTGCGGTGGCGCTGTCGAGCTGGTCAAAATGGGCTTCGAAACCCTGGTTGAAGCCGGCTATGCACCGGAAATGGCCTACTTCGAGTGCCTGCACGAGCTCAAGCTGATTGTCGACCTGATGTACGAAGGCGGCATCGCCAACATGAACTACTCGATCTCGAACAACGCTGAGTACGGCGAGTACGTGACCGGTCCGGAGGTCATCAACGCCCAGTCCCGCGAAGCCATGCGCAACGCTCTGAAGCGTATCCAGACCGGTGAATACGCCAAGATGTTCATCCTCGAAGGTCGTACCAACTACCCGAGCATGACCGCCCGTCGTCGTCTGAACGCTGTGCATCCGATCGAAACGGTCGGCGGCCAGCTGCGCGACATGATGCCGTGGATCAAGAAGAACAAGCTGGTCGATCAGTCCAAGAACTAATTGGGAACTCGCAGGCTCGGTAGCGCGCTGTTGTACCCACTTGCCGTATTAACTTATTGGCAGTGCTGTTGCGCCTAGCGCTACTTTAGCTTCGGGCGGTGTAGGTAACTGCACCGCCCTTATTGTTTGTGTCGGTGTATCCTTTGCTGGTTGTTTCATCAGGTTTTTCCCATGACCGAACTCAAGCCCCGTAAGACCTTGTTCAATCCTGAACTCAAGCGGCGTGGTATTTACGTGCTGCCCAACCTGTTCACGACGGCGGCGCTGTTCGCCGGTTTTTTTGCCATTGTTCAGGCCATGCAGGGGGATTTCGAGCGGGCGGCGATGGCGATTTTCATCGCTATGGTGCTCGATGGCCTTGATGGTCGCGTCGCACGCATGACCAATACCCAGTCGGCCTTCGGTGCCGAGTACGACTCCCTGTCCGATATGGTCAGCTTCGGCGCGGCGCCGGCGCTGGTGATGTATGAGTGGGCGCTGCGTGACCTGGGGCGTTTAGGCTGGATTGCGGCCTTTATCTATTGCGCCGGCGCAGCTTTGCGGCTGGCGCGCTTCAATACGACGCTGGAAGTGGTCGACAAGCGTTACTTCCAGGGACTGCCATCTCCGGCAGCGGCTGCGCTGGTCGCCGGTCTGGTATGGGTGATGATCGTTTCCGGGATTCCCGGCAGCGATGTTCGCGCATTTGCCTGTGGCCTGACCATTTTTGCTGGCATCACCATGGTGTCCAATATCCGCTTCTATAGCTTCAAGGACGTCAATCTGAAGAAGAGCGTCCCGTTTTTCGTGATAGCAGCGATCGCCCTCGGTTTTGCGCTCGTTGCCTACAGTCCGGAAATCGCACTGTTCGGCTTCTTCGTTGTCTACGGTCTATCGGGTTATGTGATGGCAGCCGTCGGCCTGCTCAAGCGCAAGCCCTGAGTATTTTCCGGAGTTCCGCATGAAAGACCATCTCGTCATTTTCGACACCACCTTGCGCGACGGTGAGCAAAGCCCGGGCGCATCGATGACCAAGGAAGAAAAAATCCGTGTCGCGCGGCAGCTTGAAAAGATGCGCGTCGATGTCATCGAGGCCGGTTTCGCTGCCGCATCCCCCGGTGATTTCGATGCTATCCAGGCGATCGCCCAGACGATCAAGGATTCGACGGTTTGCTCGCTGGCCCGCGCCAATGAGAACGACATCCGGCGTGCAGGTGAAGCGATCTGCCCGGCAAACTCCGGCCGCATTCACACCTTCATCGCCACGTCGCCGATTCACATGGAAAAGAAGCTGCGCATGTCGCCCGATGAGGTGGTGGCGCAAGCGATCAAGGCGATTGGCTGGGCGCGCGAATACACGGACGACATCGAGTTTTCTGCCGAAGATGCCGGCCGCTCGGACATTGATTTCCTGTGCCGTGTTTTCGAGGCGGTGATCAAGGCAGGCGCTCGGACGATCAATGTCCCGGACACCGTCGGCTATGCCATTCCCTATCAGTATGCCGAGACCATGCGTCAGTTGATCGAACGGGTGCCGAATTCGGACAAGGTCGTGTGGTCAGTGCATTGTCACAACGACCTTGGCTTGGCCGTTTCCAATTCGCTGGCGGCGGTGCTGGCTGGCGCCCGCCAGGTCGAGTGCACCATCAATGGTCTGGGTGAGCGGGCCGGCAATGCGGCGCTTGAAGAAATCGTCATGGCTGTCCGGACGCGCCCGGATATCTTCCAGCTCGAAACACGCATCGACACCACGCAGATCGTTCCGGCGTCAAAGCTGATTTCGCAGATTACCGGTTATCCGGTGCAGCCGAACAAGGCGGTGGTCGGTGCCAATGCTTTTGCTCACGAGTCCGGCATCCATCAGGATGGGGTGCTAAAGCATCGCGAGACCTACGAAATTATGCGCGCCCAGGATGTCGGCTGGACGCAGAACAAGCTGGTCCTCGGCAAGCATTCCGGCCGCAATGCCTTCAAGACCCGGCTTCAGGAGCTCGGCATCGAGCTCGGCAGCGACGAGGCGCTGAATGCGGCTTTCTCGCGCTTCAAGGAACTGGCGGATCGCAAGCACGAGATTTTCGACGAGGACTTGCACGCGCTGGTGTCCGACGAGGTGGTTACCCCGGAGCAGGAGCATTACAAGCTGGTCTATTCGCGGGTGACCTCGGAGACCGGTGAAATGCCCTGTGCTTCGGTGATACTCAATGTTGGCGGCAGCGAGCGCAAGGCTGAAGCTGGCGGTGGCGGACCAGTCGATGCGACCTTCAAGGCCATTGAGCAGATCGCCGGCAGCGGTGCCGAACTGCTGCTGTATTCGGTCAATGCAATCACCACCGGTACCGACGCCCAGGGTGAAGTCACGACCCGTTTGTCGAAGGGCGGACGCATCGTCAATGGCAACGGCGCCGATACCGACATCGTAATCGCCTCGGCGCGTTCTTACCTCAATGCGCTGAACAAACTCCACTCCAGCGCTGACAAGGTGCGGGCGCAGGGCGACGTTTGAGCCTTCAGTCTCCATGCGACGCTTGGCGTCGCCGGGGCTGGGTTGTCAGCTGGTGCTGGCGCCCGCTTTTTTGACGATATTTCGCGTCGACCGTATGTAAAGTACGCAACTGGCGAACAGCACCATCGCCAGCAGTGTTTCGCCGGCTGCCAGCGATTGTGACAGGCCCGTGTCGCTCGTCGCGCGCGTCAATCCCTCCAGCAGGTAGAACTGTACGAACAGCGACAGCCATTTGTAAGTGTAGCGCCTGCCGCGCAATACGCCGAACAGCGGCAGCAGCAGCAGGGCCCCCTTGAGCGTCATCCAGGACCCGCCCGGACGTAGCGGGGCCAGCCAGCCCTCCCAGGCAATACACAAGGCGATCAGCGCGATCAGGCTGGTGCTGGCAATCAGTTGGTAATGGCGGGCAGTCACGGTCGACTCAATTTTTTGGCCAAAATGGCCAGTCGTTGTCCCTGAGCAAAAGCGAGGCGTGCCTCGGTGTCGCTGAGAATGGGGTTGCCGTCGCTTCCCGAGACATGACTTGCGCCGTAAGGCGTGCCACCGGTGGTTGTCGACGAGAGGGCAGATTCGGAGTAGGGCAGGCCAGCAACGAGCATGCCGTGGTGAAGCAGCGGCAGCATCATCGACAGCAGCGTGCTCTCATTGCCGCCGTGCATGCTGCCGCTGGAGGTGAATACCGTGGCCGGTTTCCCTGCCAGCGCGCCATTCAGCCAGTGGGTGATGGTGCCATCCCAGAAGTATTTCATCGGCGCTGCCATATTGCCGAAGCGCACCGGGCTACCAAGGGCCAGACCGATGCATTCGTCAAGGTCGGACAACTCAACATACGGTGCCCCACTGTCGGGGACTGCGGGTGCCGAGGTTTCGCAAACAGTGGATACCCGCGGGACGGTACGCAGGCGCGCCTGGCAGCCGGGTAAGGATTCGATGCCGCGCGCTATTCGCTCGGCCAGTGCCCGCACCGAGCCGCGATGGCTGTAATAGAGAACGAGGATGTCTTCCATGGTCCGCTATTATACGGGGCTATGCCGACGCCTTTACGCAATCGATCTGCGCCGGGGCGGTCCGGGCGATGGTTCGGCATCGTCCGCCGCTTCCGAACCGAAAACATGTTCCAGACCAGCGCTGCGCTGGCGTTTACGACGCTGATGGCGCTGGTGCCGCTGGTGACCGTCGTGCTAGCGCTGGCAGAATCCTTGCCATTTCTCGATGTACTGCTGAGCCGGCTGGATTTTCTCTTCCGCGAGGCGCTGTTGCCGACGGGGGCGTCGAATACCATCCTTGGCGGCATTGACCGTTTCAGCAAACGGGCACAGAACCTCACCGCGGTGGGCATGGCGTTCCTCGGGGTGACAGCCTTCCTGTTGATAAATACCATCGAGCGGACATTCAACCATCTCTGGCAGGTCAAACCCCGCCCCTGGCTGGCGCGTTTGCGCCTGTATGCCTTCGTGATGCTGGTCTGGCCCTTTGTGCTAGGGGCGGTAGTGGGCGTCATGTCCTATGCAGTGACGACCTCGCTCGGGTGGTTTGACGAGCCGCTATGGTTTCGTCGGGCAACGCTGAAGGCTCTGGCCTTGCTCCTGCTGGGGGTATTTTTTTCATTTCTGTATTTCGCTGTACCCAATGCCACGGTCAGCCGACGGGCAGCAGCCCTGGGTGGCATCTTTGCCATGCTCGGTTTTGCCGTGATGCAGAAAGTCTTCGAGAGCTTTTTGGTCAGTTCATCGACCTTGAAAAGTATCTACGGCGCCTTCGCTGCCTTCCCGGTATTTCTCGTCTGGCTCCACTTTTCGTGGGCATTAGTGCTGTTGGGCGGCCTGGTCGCGGCTACGGCGAATCGTCCGGCAAAACCCTGAAAACCTCGATCAAGCTCGTCTGTTCGTCGAGGTGCGTCGCCTGAACCTGGCGAATTTCCAGGTTGTCGCGTTCGACGAGGACAACGATGCGCCTGGTGTTTTCGCGCAGCAGTCCGGTGGGTAAGACCAGCGCCTGGTGCGGGCGGAGTGGCGGTGTTTCTGGCAGGATCAGGGCATTCACGCTGCCGCCGTCGAGTTCGTAGGGATGTGCAATTTCCGCAGCGATGGCGCGGGCTGCGAGCAGTTGCAGGCCCAGTTCGATGTGTTCCGGATTTTCGGAAATGGCCCAACGGATGATGCAGACGTGCCAGGCGTGCCCGGCCTCGGCGCAATCGCCCAGCGCCTGAAGTGCGACAATGTCGCCGACGCGCAACTCCTCGGTTTCGCCGGACATGTGCATCAGCGAATAGCCGTCAGGGCTTTCGTTGGTGACCATCCATTCGCTGCTGACGGGCGGCTGTTCCGGCGTCTTGGCCAGTTGCCAAAGGTGGGCGATCCCGACGCAAAGCAGTGCCCGATAACTCTGGCGACGTCGGGGGAATTTTCGCTTGGCCGGCTTCCCCCATAGGTTGGCCAGCCGGTTAAGGACGCCAAGCCCGGCGTGGGTGGCAGCGAAGGCCGGAACACCAGGTTGATCGGCGGTGCCACCGCTGATCAGTGCGTCTCGATGCTGGCGCGCAGTTGCCGCAATTTCACTGCAAGAAAAGTACAGCACGCCTTTTTCGGCGGCGGGCGCACGGCGCACTAGCGCATGTGCCGGAAAGTCTTTGTCGGGGTCAATCCAGAACAGGGCATCGCTATCACCCGGCGGTTCGTCGGTTATGGTGAGCGGCGGCAGGCATTCGGCGATGTAGTCGGCGATGAACTGCTGTTCTGTGGATGAAAACGAGGCTGGCTGGGCAATCGTAGCAAGCAGGGTGGCCGTGTAGATGTCCTGGATCGATTTGGCCGAGGCACCGCTGGTTTGGGTGTACACGTCCAGGCGGCGGGCGGTACGGAAGGCGGCGTGAAGCTGTTGCCATAGACCGGGGCCGGTAGGAGCGGCGATAAGGTGATATAAACGGATCTGCCAAGCGATTGCATCCATCGCCCGGCGCAGGGAGAGATGCGCCAGCATGGGTGAGCTGCTGCCCTGCGGGTCGAACAGCTCGGCCAGCGTGTTGAAGTAATCCTGTGCGATCGCTTCCAGCAGGTCAAGGAGTGTGCGCACCCGCAGCCGTTGCCGGCGGGTGATCGGCAGGGCGATATCCTTGAGCCGGGGCAATTCGCTACGCACAATCTGCTCGCAGTGCCCGTAAAGCAGATCGAGGAGCTTGATCCGTTGCGGTCCGGGTGCTGGCGAGTCGCGCAACAGCATCAGTTGCCGCAACAGCGGGTCTGCATCATCGGCTCCCTGCGTTCGGCAGTGGGTCATCGCCAGCCATTCAAGGATGCCTTTGATTCGGCTATCGACCTCGGCGTTGAGGGTTGGATCGGTTCGGGTCGCCATGGTGCGTTCAGGATAGCAAACTTTCGGCGATTGCTGCCGTGCCGGGCGGCAACGGTATGCCGCCGCAGGTGGGAATTCCTTGAGTCCTTCTAAGTGGCTTGTTTTTCCTTGATAAAGCGATATAATCTTGCGTCTTTTTCCCAGCTAACGAAAGTATTCCAATGGTTGTTATCCGTCTTGCCCGTGGTGGCGCCAAGAAGCGTCCGTTCTACAACATGGTTGTGACCGATTCCCGTAACCGTCGTGACGGCCGTTTTGTCGAGCGTATCGGCTTCTACAACCCGGTCGCCTCCGGCAACGCCGAAGCACTGCGCATCTCTACCGATCGTCTGGCCTACTGGCTGGAAAACGGCGCCCAGCTGTCCCCGACCGCTGCTCGCCTGGTCAAGCAAAACGCCGCCAAGCAGGCTGCCTGAGTAAAGCAAGCGCATCTTGACCGGTAGCGAGATCGTCGTTCTGGGTCGCCTAGCCGACCCCTTCGGCATCCGCGGCTGGTTGAGGTTGCATCCTTTCGGGGATGATCCGCTGGCGTGGGCAGAGATGCCGGTCTGGTGGATTGCCCGCGAAGGGGAACCGTGGCAGGCCCGCCAGCTCAAGGGCTTGCGCAATCACGGCGATGGTGTGGTGGTGTCGCTGGAAGGCATTGCCGACCGCACCGCAGCAGAAGCTATGAAAGGTGTGCTGGTGGGCGCCCCGCGTGAGGCGCTGCCGGCCACCGATGATGACGAGTTTTACTGGGGTGACCTGGTCGGGCTGCAGGTCGTCAATACGGTCGATGAGCCACTCGGCAAGGTTGTCGGGTTGATCGAGACCGGTGCCAACGATGTCTTGCGCGTGCAGGACGATGAGGGCGCCGAGCGTTTGTTGCCTTTCGTGTCAGCCGTTGTCCTGTCGGTCGACAAGGCGGGCGGGTTGATTCGTGTGGAATGGGGTAGCGACTGGTGAGTCGCGACGGTGGCAGTCAGTGATCCGCTTTGACTGCATTACCCTGTTTCCGGAGATGTTCGCTGCGGTGACCGAGAGCGGTATTACGCGGCGGGCGCTGGAGGAAGGGCATTGGGGATGGCAGGCGTGGAATCCGCGGGATTTCGCCGAAAATGCCTGGCGGCGCGTCGATGATCGTCCTTTCGGGGGCGGGCCGGGCATGGTGATGCAGCCGGGGCCGCTGGAAAAGGCAATTCTTGCCGCCAAGGCGCAGCAGCGCGAGTCAGGGCAGGCGACGAGCCGGGTCATCTACCTCTCGCCGCAGGGCGCACGCCTCACCCATGAACGGGTGATGCAACTGGCGACGGGCGATGAAGGCTTGATTCTTCTTTGCGGTCGCTATGAAGGGGTTGACGAGCGTTTGATCGGGCGCTGTGTTGATGAAGAACTGTCGATCGGAGATTTTGTGCTGTCCGGTGGCGAATTGCCGGCAATGGTGTTGATTGACGCTGTTGTCCGCCAGTTGCCGGGTGTGCTCGGAGATGCCGCTTCGGCGGTGGAAGATTCGTTTGTCGGTGGTTTGCTGGATTGCCCGCACTACACCCGCCCGGAAGTCTACGAGGGTGAGTCGGTGCCGGAAGTATTGATGTCCGGCGACCACAAAAGAATTCGTCGCTGGCGGCTCAAGCAGTCGCTAGCGCGGACCCGGAAGCGCCGGCCGGATTTGCTGGCGCACCGCAGTCTGACTGCGGAGGAAGCGCAACTACTCACGGAAATATCCGGAGAGGAGCAATGCGGTGAGTAAGTGTTTTTGATATTTAAGGATCTCACATGAACCTGATTCAACAGCTGGAACAAGAAGAAATCGCCCGCCTGAGCAAGACCATTCCCGAATTCGCTCCCGGCGACACCGTCGTCGTGCAAGTGAAGGTCAAGGAAGGTAACCGCGAGCGTCTGCAGGCTTACGAAGGCGTCGTCATTGCCAAGCGTAACCGTGGTCTGAACTCCGGCTTCACCGTTCGGAAGATTTCGTCTGGCGAAGGCGTCGAGCGTACTTTCCAGACCTATTCCCCGCTGGTTGCTTCCATCGAAGTGAAGCGCCGTGGTGATGTTCGTCGCGCCAAGCTGTACTACCTCCGCGATCGTTCCGGCAAGTCCGCACGTATCAAGGAAAAGCTGCCGGCGAAGAAGACCGCTGCCTGATCGGCATCGTTCTGCTGGTATTCGAGGGCGCTTCGGCGCCCTTTTTCATTGCCATTGTCCCGGATGAGGGCGTGAAAAAGGGGCTTTCAAGCCCCTTGGTGTCTGCTGTGGTCAACCCGGAAAATCAGCCGATTTTCTTGTCGCGCTCGATAAGTGCGTAGGCCGAGTGGTTGTGGATGGATTCGAAGTTTTCCGACTCCACGACATAGGCTTCGATGCGCGCCTCGGCATTGAGACGGGCGGCGACGTCGCGGACCATGTCCTCGACGAATTTTGGATTGTCGTAGGCGCGTTCGGTGACATATTTTTCATCCGGGCGCTTGAGCAAGCCAAACAGTTCGCAGGAGGCTTCGGACTCGACGAGTTCCACGATTTCCTCGATCCAGACGCGCTCGGTCGTGCGGGCGGTAATGGTGACGTGCGAGCGCTGGTTGTGGGCACCGCGCTCGGAAATTTTCTTGGAGCAGGGACACAGGCTGGTCACCGGCACGACCACCTTCAGCGAAAAGCTGATCTCATCACCGCTGATATCACCGATGAAGGTGACGTCGTAGTCCATCAGGCTCTGTACGCCGGACACTGGTGCAGCTTTGTTGATGAAGTACGGGAAATTCATCTCGATGTGACCGGTTTCGGCCTCCAGCTTTTGCAGCATTTCGCGCAGCATGGTCGGGAAATTCTCGACCGAAATCTCGCGCTCGTGACCGTTGAGGATCTCGACGAAGCGCGACATGTGCGTGCCCTTGAAATTATGCGGCAGGCCGACGTACATGTTGAAAACGGCGATGGTGTGCTGGATGCCGCCGGTTTTGTCCTGCACCTTGATCGGGTGGCGGATGGCCTTGATGCCCACCTTGTTGATGGCGAGCTGGCGGGTGTCGGCGGAGTTCTGGACGTCCGGGATCTGCGTAACGGAATTGCTGGGGGAGGTCATGAGCTGTTCTATCGGTTATTTTCTGTTGAGGCGGGCGGTGACGGCCTGCACGATGCCGTCCTTGTCGAGGCCCAGTTCGGCGAGCAATTGTCCCTGTTCGCCATGGTCGATGAAGCGGTCGGGAAGACCGAGGCGCAGTATCGGCAGGTTGATGCCTTGTTCAGCAAGCACGCGCTCGACTTCCGAGCCGGCGCCGCCGATGACTGCGTTTTCTTCGATACTCACCAGCAGCGAATGGTTCCCGGCCAGTTCAAGAATCATCGCCGCGTCGATCGGTTTGACGTAGCGCATGTTGACGACGGTGGCATCCAGCGTCTCGCCGGCAGCCAAAGCGGCGCCCAGCAGCGGACCGAAGGCGAGCAGGGCGACATCCTTGCCCTGGCGACGGATTTCCGCCTTGCCCAGCGGCAGCGTGTGGAGTTCCGTTGACGGGATGGCGCCGCAGCCACTGCCGCGCGGGTAGCGGACCAGACTCGGGCCGTCATGGGCGAATGCCGTCGACAGCATCTGCCGGCATTCAGCTTCGTCCGACGGGGTCATCACCACCATGTTCGGAATGCAGGTTACGTAGGAGATATCGAAGGTGCCGTGGTGCGTCGGGCCGTCGGCGCCAACTAGCCCGCCACGGTCAACGGCGAAAACCACCGGCAGGTTCTGCAGGGCAACGTCGTGCACCAGTTGGTCGTAAGCGCGCTGCAGGAAGGTCGAGTAAATGGCGACCACCGGCTTCAAGCCCTCGCAGGCGAGGCCTGCAGCGAAGGTCACCGCGTGTTGCTCGGCAATCCCGACATCGTAGTAGCGATCAGCATGTTCATTGGCGAAGCGGACCATGCCCGAGCCTTCGCGCATCGCCGGGGTGATGCCGACCAGCCGGGAATCTGCCTTGGCCATGTCGCACAGCCAGTCGCCAAAGACTTGGGTAAAGGTCAGCTTGCCGCCACCCTTGCCGGACTGGATGCCTTCGCCGGCAGCGAATTTGCCGACGCCATGGTAAAGGATGGGGTCGGCCTCAGCCAGCTTGTAGCCCTGGCCCTTCTTGGTGATGACGTGCAGGAACTTGGGGCCCTTGATCGACTTGAGGTTTTCCAGTGTCGGAATCAGGGCGTCAAGATCGTGGCCGTCGATCGGGCCGTAGTAATGGAAGCCAAACTCTTCGAACAGCGTTCCCGGGGCGATCATGCCCTTGACGTGCTCCTCGGCGCGACGCGCCAGTTCAAGCAGCGGTGGAGCGAAGCCGAGCATGTGCCGGCCGGCTTCGCGGGCAGCGTTGAAGGTCTTGCTCGACGTCAGGCGGGTCAGGATGTTGTTCAGCGCGCCGACCGGCGGCGAGATCGACATCTCGTTGTCGTTGAGGATGACCAGCATGTCGGCATCGGCGACGCCGGCGTTGTTCAGTGCCTCGAAGGCCATGCCAGCGGACATTGCGCCGTCGCCGATGATGGCCACGGCCTTGCGGTCCTCGCCCTTTTGTTTGGCTGCCAGCGCCATCCCCAGCGCTGCCGAAATCGAGGTCGATGAATGACCGACGCCAAAGGTGTCGTAGGGGCTTTCGCAACGCTTCGGAAAGCCGGCGACGCCGTGGCGCATGCGCAGCTTGTTCATTCCCTGGCGGCGACCGGTGAGGACCTTGTGCGGATAGCACTGGTGGCCGACGTCCCAGACCAGGCGATCTTCCGGAGTGTTGAAGACAGCATGCAGGGCGATGGTCAGCTCGACGGTGCCGAGGTTGGACGACAGATGGCCGCCCGTCTGCGAGACCGACTCGATCAGGAAAGCACGCAGCTCGCTGGCGAGTTGCGGCAGTTGCTTGCGATCCAGTCGGCGCAGGTCAGCCGGGCTGGTGATCGTATCAAGCAGGGGAGTGTGCTGGCTTTGGCCCATGATCAGAATTGCCGGTGGCAGATGAAGTCGGCCAGCTGGATCAGCCGGCTGGCGCGTTCGCCGAACATGGACAGCGCCGACAGGGCTTCGGTTCGCAGTTCTTCGGCATAAATCCGGGCGACATCGAGGCCGAGCAGGGCGACGTAGGTGGGCTTGTCGGCGGCTTCGTCCTTGCCGGCGGTTTTGCCGAGCGTGGCGGTGCTGGCGGTGCAGTCGAGAATGTCGTCGACCACCTGGAAAAGCAGGCCGGCGCGTTTGGCAAAACGGTCAAGTGCATTGCGTTCGTCAGCGCTGAGCGGGCGGCCGCACAGCGCGCCGAGCATGACGGCAGCGCGGATCAGGGCGCCGGTTTTCAGCGCGTGCATCAGTTCCAGTTCCGGCTGGCTGAGTGCGGTGCCGACCGAGGCGAGGTCGATGGCCTGGCCGCCGGCCATGCCTCGCGAGCCACTGGCGTGAGCGAGCAGGGCGATCATTTCAAGTTGCTGGCGGGCGTCGCCGAGAGGCTGGGCGGCCAGCAGCTCGAAGGCCTGCGTCTGCAGGCTGTCACCGACCAGCAGGGCAGTTGGCTCGTCGTATTCGACATGACAGGTCGGGCGACCACGGCGCAGCACGTCGTCATCCATACACGGCAGATCGTCATGGACCAGCGAATACGCATGGATCATCTCGACGGCGCAGGCGACCACGTCGAGGTGATCCGGCGCCGCATCGGTGAGTTCGCCAGCGGCGAAGGCCAGCAGCGGACGTACCCGCTTGCCGCCGCCGAGCGTGGCGTAGCGCATGGCATCGTGCAGACGATGGGGCAGGCTGTCTGCGGGGGGCAGGAAACGGGCGAGGGCAGCCTCGGTGCGGGCCTGGGTGCCGGCCATCCAGTCGGTGAAGGCGGTGGCGCTCATGCGTCGCCTGCCTTGCCAGCCGGCTCGAATTCGCGCAATTCGCCATTTTCAAGCACACGAATCTCGGATTCGGCGGCGTTCAACTGCCCCTGGCAATGCTGCATCAAAGCCATGCCGCGCTGATAGGCGGCAATCGAGGCGTCCAACTCGAGCTTGCCTTCCTCCATGCGGGAGACGATGTCCTCGAGTTCGGCCAGGGCCGTCTCGAATTTCATGTCGGCGATGGGGGATAGGTCCATTGTGTGCAAGTTCCGGAAAACACGCGAAAATACTCCATCAAGGGGCTTCTGGTCAAATGCGGGGCGGGGTAAAATCGCCCTTTTGCAACCCGCTGGAGCGTGGAATGTCTGACGTGGCAACACTGTCCCGTTTGGCCCCCGCAGTTTCGCAACTGCCGGTGGACTGGTACTTCGATGACAGGATTCATGAGCTGGAGATAAAGCTCATCTTCGATGCCGGTCCCGGCTATGTCGGTCATCAGCTGATGGTGCCCGAGGCGAGTGACTGGCGCTCCCTGGAGTGGAAGGACCACGGCCAGATGCTGCTCAATGGCGGCAGCGAAGGTCCGAATGCCGGCTTCTGGCAGATGTCCAATGTCTGCCGTCATCGCCAGGCGATCATGTTACAAGGCTCGGGTAAACTCAATGTCCCCATCGTCTGCCCGATTCACCGCTGGACCTACAACCAGGGCGGCGAACTGATCGGGGCGCCGCATTTTCCGCAGAATCCCTGCCTGAATCTGAACAAGGCACAGCTGGAAAACTGGAACGGCCTGCTCTTCAAGGGCCCGCGCTCGGCGAATGCCGATCTCGGCGGCATGAAGGTTGCACGTGATCTCGATTTCACGGGCTACAAGCTCGACCACGTCGAGATGCACACCTGCAACTACAACTGGAAGACCTTCATCGAGGTTTATCTCGAGGACTACCACGTCGTTCCGTACCACCCGGGTCTGGGCAATTTCGTCACCTGTGACGATCTGACCTGGCAGTTCGGCGACTGGTATTCGGTGCAAAAAGTTGGCATTACCTCGCTGATGAAGGATTCTTCGTCCGGTGTCTACAACCGCTGGCAGAAGGTCGTTCGCGAGTATTACGGCGACCGGGGTGAGACGCCGCCGCAGGGCGCGATCTGGCTGACCTACTACCCGAATATCATGGTCGAGTGGTATCCGCACGTGCTGGTGGTTTCGACGCTGCTGCCGCAGGGGCCGGACAAGACGATGAACGTCGTCGAGTTTTACTACCCGGAGGAAATTGTCGATTTCGAGCGCGAATTCATCGAGGCCGAGCGTGCGGCCTACATGGAAACCGCGATTGAGGATGACGATATCGGCGAGCGCATGGACCGCGGCCGCAAGGCGCTGCTGGCGCAAGGGCGCAGCGAGGTCGGGCCGTACCAGAGCCCGATGGAGGACGGCATGCAGCACTTCCACGAGTTCTATCGTCGTGTCATGCAGGATGCCATCGCCGCGCGCTGAGCGCGAATTTCCGCCTGCCGATTTTGGCCTGTTTTTCAGGTTCACCGCAGCAGAGGCGCCGGCAGTCAAACCGGCGCCTTGTTTTTTCCGGGGCCTATTTTTCGGAGCACTTTCCCCAGCATGCAATCCCTGTGGATGATCGCCGCCAGCTTCCTGTTTGCCTGCATGGGCGTCTGCGTCAAGTTCGCCGCGGCCACCCACTCGGCGGTCGAAATCACCTTCTACCGTAGCTTCATCTCGCTGCTGATGATGTATGCGCTGGTCCGCCTGCGCGGCGTGCCGCTGGCGACACCGCACTGGCGCTGGCAGGTAACGCGCGGCATCGTCGGTTTCTCGGCGCTGTTTTCCTATTTCTACGCCATCACGCTGCTGCCGCTGGCGACGGCGGTGACGTTGAACTACACCTCGGCAATTTTTCTCGCCCTCTATCTGGCGCTAGCCGGCTGGCAGATGCGCAAGGGCATGCTCGGTGCACTCGCCGTTGGCCTGTTCGGCGTGGTGCTGCTGCTGCGCCCGACCTTCCATGCCGATCAACTGGTCGGCGGCCTGATCGGTCTGGGGTCCGGTGTGCTTGCCGGGATGGCGTATTTCAGTGTCCGCGAACTCGGGGCGCGGGGGGAGCCGGAAACTCGGACGGTCTTTTATTTCTCGCTGGTTTCCTCGGTCGGCGCGGCACTCTGGCTCGCCTTTAGCGAAATCCATCCCGTTGATTTCGACAGCGGCCTGTTGCTGCTCGGTGTCGCCACTTTTGCCACGCTGGCCCAACTGGCGATGACGAGAGCCTACTCTCGAGGCAAGACCCTGATGTCAGCTTCATTGGCCTACAGCACGGTGATCTTCTCCAGCCTCTTCGGCATGCTCTTCTGGGGCGAGGTGTTGCCGGCCTCGGCCTGGGCGGCGATTGCCCTGATCATCCTCTCCGGCATCGCCGCGACCCACTTTTCACGTGCCAGTCCGGTCGAGCAGGATTAAGATAGCTTTACAGGCTGCTGTAAGTGCCGCGGTTGCGGGCTGGCAGCGCGTTACAACCAGAACAAGGAGCCAGAGATGATCGTTATTGACCACCAACCCAGCCGGGTTAGCGTTTCCGTATTCGGTGAGTTCACGCTCCCCGATTACAAGGAATTCGAGGAGGTCGTCAATTACAAGGTCAAGTTTGAAGGGCCGGTCGATCTCTTTTTCGATCTCAGCCAGATGGCGGACTTCACGCTCGACGTTGCCTTTGAGGAAATCAAGTTCTCGCGGGCGCACGCCGACGACTTCCGTCGTGTCGCAGTGGTGACCGACAGCCAATGGGTGACCTGGAGCGCGTGGCTGTCGCAGACCTTCGTCAATGCCGATGTCGAGGTTTTCGACAATGCCGGCAAGGCACGTCAGTGGCTGGATGAAGCTGACGGGGATACTGCAGAGTGAGTTTCTCGACGCTGATCGGTGTCGCGACGCTGCAGGCAAACCTTGAAAATCCCGACTGGCGGATCGTCGATGTCCGCCACCAGCTGACCGATAATGGCTACGGCGAGCGGGCTTATGCCGAGGCGCATATTCCCGGTGCCGTCTTCATGCATTGCGACCGCGACCTCTCCGGGTCGATGACGGGTATCAATGGCCGTCATCCTCTGCCGGATCGGGACCGGCTGATCGCCCGGCTGGGCGGGATCGGCATTGGCCCGCAGACGCAGGTCGTGGTCTATGACGATGCCCAGGGCATGATTGCCGGCCGCTTGTGGTGGCTGTTGCGCTGGCTCGGGCACGAGGCGGTTGCCGTTCTCGATGGTGGCCTGCAGGCCTGGCTGGCTGCGGGCGGGGTGATGAGCGCAGACGTTCTGCCGCCGCGGCCGGCTGTTTTTGTTGCCGCCGACCCGCTGACCGGGTTGGTTACGGCCGGCGAGGTGATGGATGCCCTCGGTCAGCCGACGATGCAAGTGGTCGATGCCCGTGCGCCTGACCGCTTCCGTGGCGAAAACGAGACCCTCGATCCGGTAGGTGGGCATATTCCGGGGGCAATCAACCGATTCTTTCGCGACAACCTCGAAGCCGACGGCCGCTTCAAGGCGCCGGCGCAGTTGCGTGCCGAGTGGCTGGCGCGCCTGGCCGGCATTCCGCCGGAACGGGTGGTGCATCAGTGTGGCTCCGGTGTCTCCGCCTGTCACAACCAGCTGGCAATGGCGGTTGCCGGCTTGAGCGGTTCCCGGCTCTATGCCGGCTCGTGGAGCGAGTGGTGCGCTGACTCTGGTCGGCCGGTCGCTCGCTGAGCGCGACAGAACGCGAGCGTCTTGCGGTCGGCACGGGATTACGGCCGGTGCTAATTGTCGCCGGTGATGCACCCTTGTTGTTCGGATTGTTTTTTGTGCGGAGTTTTGCACCATGAATATCCTTGAAAAATTGCTGCCTCTCGTTTTTGGCCAGTTTTTGCTGTTCACCGCAGCAGTAGCCCAGACGGCTGAAGTCGCCGGTTTGCGTCCTGATCAGCGCCCTGCCGGGGCGCCGGTGATCGAGCGTTTCGAGCCGGATGCCGCGTGGCAGGCGCTCAAGGGCATTGCCGAGCCACAGACCGGGGTGGGTTTTCTGAAGGATCAGGGGGCGTGGTACACGCCGTTCAACCGCCCGAACATGCCCGGCCGTTACGATATCCGGCATCTCCACGAACAAAACAAGCCGAAAGAATGACCATGGAAAGCCCGAAAACCGGCATTCTGATTCTCGCCGTGGTGGCCGTTGCAGCGGCGGCCGGCGGCCTTCTTGGCTGGCAGATCCGCCAGCAGCCGCAGACAGTGCCTGCCGCCGTTGGCTACGGCAAACCTGCGGGGCAGGACCACCTGCGTGCGACCTACGACCCCATCCACTTCAAGCCTGCGATCGATACAGCGACCGATGCCCAGTGTCTCGCCTGCCACCGCGAAGTGCTCGACGACAAGGTTCGTGAGCGCTCGCCGGCGGGGATCAGTGCCGCCGCCAGCAAGGCTTGGTATCAGGAGGTGAGTACCTACGCCGGCGAACAGGATACTTTCCACCGCCGTCATCTGGTGACGCCGATGGCCAAGGAGCTGATGAACCTGCGCTGTACGACCTGCCACCAGGGCAACGATCCGCGCGAGGAAGCGCCGGGCTCGTCGGCGACGGCGATGCCGCAATCGACCGATGCCTTCACGCTGCGCAAGCAGGTCAATCCCGAAACCACCTGCCTTAAGTGCCACGGCCAGATGAATATCGAGGTAATGGGCCTGCCGTCTCCCTGGCGCGAGAGCAAGGATATGTTTGGTAACAGCTGCCTGACTTGTCATGCAGCGATCCGTACCCAGCGCCATCAGGTCAATTACCTCAAGACGGAAGCGATTGAGGCTGCCGGTGCCAAGAACGCCGACACCTGCTACGGCTGTCATGGCGGCCGCTCGTGGTACCGCATCGTCTACCCCTATCCGCGTCACGCCTGGGATGGCATGGCACCTGAAGTTCCCGACTGGGCCAAGGATCGCCCGACCGAGAGCGAAGCACGGTTTCGCATGACAGCTACGGTCAACCCGAAATAAAGGCAAAAATCATGGACCGGAAACGTAACTGGCTGGACCTCCTCAATCCCAATCGGCGCAGCTTTTTGAAGACCGTTGGCGCCGGAACGGCCGTCGTCACCACCAGCGGCCTTATCGAACTCGGCAGCGGCGAGCAGGAGGCCAAGGCTTTCGCCTATGAACCCTATCCGCGTGATGATCAGCTGACGACGGTCGTCACTTCCTGCGACCATAACTGCGGTTCACGCCACATGTTGGTGGCGCACAAGAAGGGCGACGTCATCGTCCGTCTGTCGACCGACGACGGGCGGTATCAAGAGGGCGGCAAGTTCGGCTTCGAGACCGAACAGGTACCCCAACTGCGCGCCTGCCTCCGGGGGCGTTCCTACCGTAGCCGCCTCTACTCACCCGAACGTCTGCTCTACCCGATGATGCGCGTTGGTGAGCGCGGCGAGGGCAAGTTCAAGCGCGTGTCGTGGGATGAAGCGCTCGACCATGTCGCCAGGAAAATGGTCGAGCTGAAACACAAGTACGGGCCGACGGCGATCCTCGATCAAGCCTACGCCGGGACTTCCTACGGCGTGCTGCACAAGTCCGATCAGATCGAAGGCCTGCTCGCCCGCTTCCTCGGCATGTTCGGCTGCCGCACCAATTCGTGGTCTGTCCCCAGTTATCAGGGCACGACCTTCAGCTCGCGGACGACCTTCGGCACCATCACTGATGGCAACGAGGATGATGCCTTTGCGCATTCCAAGCTGATCATCATGTGGGGCTGGAATCCGGCCTACACCTTCCACGGCGGCAATACCTTCTACTACATGCGGCTGGCCAAGCAGCGCGGCTGCAAATTCGTGGTGGTCGATCCGCAATACACCGACTCGGCGGCCAGTTACGACGCCTGGTGGATTCCGATCAAGCCCAATACCGATGCCGCGATGCTCGCCGGCATGGCCCACCACATTTTCGTCAATAACTGGCAGGACCAGAAATTCATCGACAAGTTCTGCCAGGGCATGGATGCTGGCACGACGCCCAAGGAGTTCGCCGACAAGGAGAACTTCAAGGATTACATTCTGGGGAAATACGACAACACGCCGAAGACCCCGGAATGGGCGGAGAAAATCTGCGGCGTGCCGGCAGCCGACATCAAGAAGCTGGCCGAAATGTATGCCACCACCAAGCCGGCCGCCCTGAAAGCCAGCTGGGCGCCTGGGCGGGCCAGCTATGGCGAGCAGTACAACCGGATGGCTGCTGCCGTGCAGGCGATGACCGGCAACATCGGCATCCTTGGCGGTTGCGCCGAAGGGGTCGGCAAGGGCTGGCATGCCGAATCGGTGGCCTATCCCTATGACGAATATGCCAACGTCTGGTGGGCCTCGCTGAAGTCCGACCGCTGGGCGCATTGCGTGCTCAACTACCCGAACGTCAAGCGTGAGGAAATCGGCTGCTGGCCACGCAATGACGAGCTGGATGGCAGTATTCCGAACATCAAGGCGATCTTCTGGCACGGCTCGGACTGGTTCAACCAGCTGACCAACATCAACAAGGAAATTGCCGCGATCAAGAAGCTGGAGCTGGTCGTCTGCATGGATTCGACGATCACGCCTTCGGGCCTGTGGGCCGATGTGCTGTTCCCGATCGCCACGCACTTCGAGCGCCATGATGTTGCCTTGCCTTGGTATAAGGGGCATTACTACATCCACCGCCCGAAGGTCATCGAGCCGCTCGGCGAATCGAAGACCGACCTGCAGGTGTTCACTGAGCTGGCCTATCGCATCGAAAAGATCGATCCGAGCGTCAAGGACTTCGGCAAGCGCTACAACCCGAAGGCGCAGCGTGATTACTTCCAGAACAACGAAGTCACCGACGAAGCCTATCTCACCGACTGGTGGCAGAACAAGGTGCAGGCCCACCAGGGCGTCAAGATGTCGTGGGAGGACTTCAAGAAACACGGCGTCTACAAGTTCGTCTTCGACAAGCCGCATGTCGCTTTCGAGGAGCAGATCAGCAAGGGCGTGCCTTTCCCCACACCATCGGGCAAGATCGAAATCCTGTCGACGACGCTGGCCAACATCAAGGACTGGACCAGGACGCAGTACGGCTACGAGATTCCCTATCTGCCGAAGTGGATCGAGCCTTTCGAATCGCTGAACCATCCGAAGGCGAAGAAATTCCCCTTCCACATGGTCACGCCGCACCCGCGCTGGCGGACGCACTCGATCTTCCACAACATCCCGTGGTTGCGTGAGACCTACCAGCAGGAAATGACCATCAGCGCCCGTGACGCCAAGGCGCGTGGGTTGGTCACCGGCGACATCGTCGAAGTCTGGAACGACCGTGGCAAGTGCGTCGTGCCCGTCTATGTCACCGAGCGCTGCATGCCCGGTGTCGTCGTGTTGTACGAAGGTGCCTGGATGGATCTGGCCAAGGATGGCAGCGACCGTTCTGGTAACCCGGACTTCCTGACGCTCGATGAGCCCAGCCCGGCGGGGGCCTTTGCCTACAACACCATCCTTGTCGACTTCAAGAAAACCGCCCTCGATCACCATCCGGGCTGGGATACCCAGGCGACCTCGCGCTCCGTCGTCTTCCGGAGGGACAAGTAATGGTCAGGAAAATCGACAAGCAGGAACTCAAATCGGCCATCGAGCGTAAGGTCGCGCAGACCTATGAGCCGGTCAAAACCGCCAAACAGTTGGGCTTCATCCATCACAACGTCGATTGCATCGGTTGCCGGGCCTGCGAAATTGCTTGCAAGGACAAGAACGGCCTGCCCCCCGGGCCGCGTTTCCGCCGTGTCATGTATGTCGAGGGCGGAACCTTTCCGGATGTCCATGCCTACAAGGTCAACATGGCCTGCAATCATTGCGCCGAACCGGCCTGTCTGCCGACCTGCCCGACCGGCGCGATCTGGAAGCGTGCCGACAACGGCGTGGTCGATATCGACTCGACGCTGTGCATCGGCTGTCGAAAATGCGAGGCAGCCTGCCCCTACGGCGCGCCGCAGTGGGATCCGCAGGAGCTGGTGATCAAGAAGTGCAACATGTGCATCGACGAACTGGAGGCGGGTCGCAAGCCCTACTGCGTTCAGGCCTGCATGATGCGCGTGCTGGATATCGGCCCGATCGAGGAAATCTGGAAGGGAACGCTCAAGACCACCGCCATCGGCCCCAACGATGTGCCGGTCAAACAAGTGAAAAACATGGCCAATCCGGAGTTGACGAAGCCCTCGATAGCTTTCATTCCGCACAGCAAGGGCCGCGTCGATGGCAAATAAGCTTTTCGCGGCGCTGGCCGACGACCTGGCCCAGTTGATCCGTCTGCATGACCGCGAGATCGACGCCGATGTGCTGGTCGCCTTGCGCCAGGTCGATTTTCCGCATCAACTGGCGCTGCCGGCCAATGGCCCGGTGGCGCAGCAGGCCTGGGCCAATATGGCGGCGGCGTTGGCCGGGCCGCTGTCGCTTGACGATCTGGCGGCTGATTACGCTGCGATTTACCTGAACAACCAATACGCGTCGTCGCCCTATGAGTCGGTCTGGCTGACCGACGACCACCTCGCCTGCGGGGCGCCGATGTTCGAATTGCGTGAAATCTACGCCGCTGCCGGCTGGCAGGCCGCTGACCGGCGGCAGCGTTTTGACGATCATCTGGTCTTGCAGATGCAGTACCTGCAACGCCAGATGAGCTCGTCTGCGGTCGCCCCGGAAAACCTCGAAAATTTCCTCGATGACCATCTGGGCTGTTGGTTCCCGGACTTTGCCCGCCAGGTCTCGATGCGTGCCCGGACAGCCTTCTACGCGGCGCTCGTCGAACTTACTCATGTCTGGCTGGTACAGTACCGCCAGTTGCTGGCCGATGTCACCGGTCGTGCCATCCCGGATCGCGAAGAGATCGCTGCCCGCATCAACCGCAAACTGGCGCTCGACAAGGCGGAAGTGGCGCCGATCCGTTTCATGCCCGGACAGCATGGCCCGAGTTGGTAAGGCTGCTCAGGCTGCTGGCGGCTTGCGAAAAAACAGCCAGTAGGCGCCACTAATCGCCCCCAGCGGCAGCAGTTCGAAGAGGAAGGGGAAGCTACCGATCAGCCCTGCGAGCGCAGTCAGCAAGACCAGGTAGGCGACGATGCGCAGGAGCATTCAGGCCTGCGCCAGCCGGGCCTGCGCCCAGGCGACGTGTTCGCGGACGACCGGTGACGGGTGGTCGGCTTGCGATTTCAGCGCTTTTTTCGCGTCGACCGTAGCAGGCCCGTTGCCGATCGCGACGGCGATGTTGCGCAGCCAGCGCTCATGTCCGATGCGGCGGATCGGGTTGCCGGCCAGCCGGTCGTTGAACTGCGTTTCCGTCCAAGCAAAGAGTTCGATCAGCGTCGCGCTGTCCAAGCCCTGGCGGGGCGTGAATTCCGGGTCGCCCAATCGGGCGAAACGATTCCAAGGGCAGCAAAGCTGGCAGTCGTCGCAGCCGTAGATGCGATTGCCGAGCAGCGGGCGGAATGCTTCAGGAATGGCACCATCGAGTTCGATAGTCAGGTAGCTGACGCAGCGGCGGGCATCGACGCGGTAGGGGGCGACGATGGCGCCGGTCGGGCAGGCATCGATGCAGGCCGTGCAGGTACCGCAATGTTCGGCGACTGGGGTATCCGGCGGCAGGAGCAGATCAGTGTAGATTTCGCCGAGAAAGCGCCAGGAACCTTGCTGTGAGAGTAACAGCGTGTGTTTGCCGCGCCAGCCGAGGCCGGCTTGCCGGGCAAACTCGACTTCCATGACCGGTGCCGAGTCAGAAAATACCCGGTAACCGAAAGGTCCGATAAGGGCAGCAATGGCGTCCGCAAGCTTTTGCAACCGGCTGCGGATCACCTTGTGGTAGTCGCGGCCCTGCGCGTAACGGGAAACCGCCGCACGGGCGGGGTCGTCTACCGTGGCCGTATGCGGCAGATAATCGAGTGCCGCTGAAATCACAGTCAGTGTTCCTGGCTGAAGTTCTGTCGGGTGTGCGCGCAGTTCGGCGTGACGGGCCATATAATCCATCGTTCCGTGCATGCCTTCGGCAAGCCAGGCGCGCAGATACCCGACCGCCGGCCCCGGGTCGGCACGGGCGACGCCGATGGCCGAAAAGCCGAGCCTTTGGCCGGTATCGCGAATGGCGGCCTTGAGCGCCACGTAATCCACAGAGGAGTCCTGATCGTGCATACCCCGAATGTTACCGCCGTTTTCGAATTGCCCGACGAAGCGGCGACCCAGGCTGCTGGCGCGTCTCTGGCCGCCTGCCTGCAGCCGGGAACGGTGGTTTTTCTCGAAGGAGACCTCGGCGCCGGCAAGACGACACTGGCGCGGGCATTGATTCGTGCCCTGGGCCATACCGGGCCGGTGAAAAGCCCGACGTATTCACTGGTTGAAGTTTACGTAATTTCGAGCTTATACTTATATCACTTTGATTTTTATCGTTTCGAGTCACCCGAGGAGTTTCTCGATGCGGGCCTTGGCGAATACTTTAATGACACTTCAGTCTGTCTGGTCGAATGGCCGGAACGTGCTCAAGGCTGCGTTCCGCCGGCAGACCTGCGGCTGCGTCTTCATCATGCAGGTGTCGGGCGTGTCCTCGAAGCCGTGGCAGATTCACCGCAGGGGCAGGCATGTCTAAGCGCGCTCACCCCAGCCCCGGGCGCCGTAATCTCCTCCGCTACGCCGGAGCCTCGCTGATCCTCTCGGTGACGCCGCTGGCTGGTGCCGCGGCGAAGTTGCCGTCGGTGCTGGCGGTTCGCATCTGGCCGGCGAGTGACTACACCCGCGTCACCCTCGAACACGACGCGCCGCTCAAATTCACGCATTTCACTGTTGAAAATCCCGATCGCCTGGTGGTCGACATCGAAGGCGTCGAGTTCAACTCGGTGCTCGATAGTCTGGCCCGCAAGGTGGCGACCGATGACCCCTACATCAAGCTGCTGCGCGCCGGTCGCTTCAAGCCGGGCGTTGTTCGCCTGGTCATGGAGCTCAAGGCCAAGGTCAATCCGCAAGTCTTCAATCTTGCGCCTGTGGGCGAGTACGGCCACCGTCTGGTGCTCGACGTCTATCCAGTCAATGCGCCGGACCCGCTGATGGCTTTGGTCGAAGGGCGGAAGGATGCCGTCGAGCCACTGAAGCCGGAAGCCGACGCCCCACTGGCCGAGAAGCGCGACCCGGAGCCGCCGCGCAAGGCGGAGAAGCCGCTTGAAGCGCCGGAAATCCAGACCACTCGCAAGTCGGGCAAACCGATTGTCGACCGATTGGTGACGATCACCCTCGACCCCGGCCATGGCGGCGAAGACCCTGGTGCCATCGGCAAGGGCGGCTCGCAGGAGAAGAATGTCACGCTGCAGGTTGCCAAACGGCTGAAGGCAAAACTCGATGCCGAGCCCAACATGCGGGCGGTGCTGACCCGCGAATCCGATTTCTTCGTGCCGCTGCAGATGCGCGTGCAAAAGGCCCGCCGCGTACAGTCCGACCTCTTCCTGTCGATTCACGCCGACGCCTGGATCAAGCCGGATGCCCGCGGCTCGTCGGTCTTCGTGCTCTCGGAAAAAGGCGCGACAAGCACCCAGGCCCGCCTGCTGGCGCAGCGCGAGAATGAGGCCGACCTGATCGGTGGTGTCAATCTCGGTGCCAAGGATCTCTTCCTTGCCCGCACGCTGCTCGACTTGTCGCAGACGGCGACGATCAATGACAGCCTCAAGCTCGGCAAATACCTGCTCGGTGAGCTTGGCAACATCAATACCCTGCACAAGAACCACGTCGAGCAGGCCGGATTTGCCGTGCTAAAGGCACCGGACATCCCGTCGGCGCTGATCGAAACCGCTTTCATTTCCAATCCGGAAGAGGAGCGCCGGCTGACCGACGACGCATATCAGGACAAACTGGCCGACGCGATGGTCAAGGGCATCCGCACCTACTTCCAGCGTCACCCGCCGGGGCCGAAGTCGAAGCTGGCCTTGCTGGGCTAAACCACCTAGCCTCAAGGCTTTGGCCGTAGTGTATCCTCGCCTCTCCTGAGTTTTCGAGAATCTCGCGATGGAAGCAATCGTCGTTGAAACCGGCCCGAATCCCGCTTGGGCAGTGATCTGGTTGCATGGTCTGGGGGCTGACGGAACGGATTTTGAACCGGTTGTGCCCGAACTGTGCTTGCCGGATACCCCCGCCGTCCGCTTTATCTTCCCGCATGCCTCATACCAGCCGGTGACGTGCAATGGCGGTTACGTCATGCGGGCGTGGTACGACATCATCAGCCTCGCCCGCGACAGCCGGGAAATCGACGAGGCGGGATTGATTGCGTCACGGCAGCGCGTCCGGTCGCTGATCGCTGCTGAAGAAGCGCGGGGCATTCCGGCGCGGCGAATCATCCTCGCCGGCTTTTCGCAGGGCGGGGCAGTCGCCTACCTGACCGGGCTGACGCATCCGGAGCGCCTGGGTGGCATAGTGGCCCTCTCGACTTACATTCCGTCGCCACGCCTGCTTCGGGCCGAACTGGTCGCCGAGCAACTCGAGGTGCCGGTCTTTGCCGCACACGGTGACGAAGATGACGTGGTGGCACCGGAACTGGGTGAAGCCGCGCGCGACCTGTTGCGCGAATTGGGGGCGGCGCCGGAGTGGCGAAGCTATCCGATGCCGCATTCTGTCTGCTTCGAAGAAATTCGCGATCTCGGCCAGTGGCTGAGTCAGCGCCTCACAAATGCCGCTTGAAGCGGTCCGGAATTCGCCATGTCGATCACTGAACTGAATCTCTCCATTCCTGCACAACGCGTCCTTGGGACGCTGGCCGAAAAGCAGCGCACGGTGCCCGATACCTATCCTTTGTCGCTGAATGCATTGCTGGCGGGCTGCAACCAGAAAACCTGCCGCAATCCGGTACTCGAACTCGACGAGGCGGCAATCAGCGCCGCGCTGGATGAATTGAAGGATCTGGGGCTGGTGTCCGAAGTCAGTGGCAGCCGCGTCGTGCGGTTTGCACATCACCTTGAACAAGCGCTGGCCGTGCCGACGCAAGCCGGCGCCTTGCTGACGGTGTTTTTGCTGCGGGGTCCGCAGACTGCTGGTGAACTGCGCCTCAACTGCGAGCGCCTGCATGCTTTTGCCGATATTTCCTCGGTTGAGGCCTTTCTCGTGGAACTGGCCGGACGCCCGGCGGGGGCGCTGGTCGTCCAATTGCCGCGGGCCCCGGGTTCCCGGGAAAGCCGCTGGATGCATCTGCTTGGTGGGGTGGTCAGCGAGGCGGTGGCCGCCGGGGGCGAGCAACTGCGGTCATCCGGCAATTTTGCCGAATTATCGGATCGGGTGGCGGCGCTGGAGGCGGAGGTGGCTGAAGTGCGGGCCTTGCTGGCACGCTTGACCGGATAATTCGCCGGCCGTGCTGCGGGTCAGAAGAGCTCGACTTCGCCCTTGACGATTTCCTTGGCCTTGAGGCCACCGGACTCGATCAGCGATTCGTAGCAGTCAACACGATTCCGGCCATTGTGCTTCGCGTAATACAGCGCCTCGTCGGCGCGGTCGATGACATCGGTCGGCGTGTCATTGGGCAGCAGACGGCTGAAGCTGACGCCGACGCAGACGGTGACATGGCCGACGCGGCTGAAGACGGTTTCTTCGATATCGCGGCGGAAGCGGTCGAGTGTCGCCTGCGCGGATGCCGGGTCGGTCGGCTGCAGCAACGCGATGAATTCTTCGCCGCCAAATCGGAACAACTGGTCGTCAAAGCGAAAGCTCTTGTGCATGACCTGGGCGATCATGATCAGGACTTCATCGCCGATCAGGTGCCCGAAGGTGTCGTTGACCTGCTTGAAATGATCGATGTCGCAGACCGCCAGCCAATGGCTGCTGTTGTCATTGAGTTTGCGACGCGCCGGGTTTTCGGCATGGCCGCCGGTCCTTTCGTCGCTGGCCGCCTGGTCGAGCAACTCGAATAGGTGCTTTTCAAAGGTCTTCCGGCTGGCCAGTCCGGCCACCGTGTCGGCCTCGCCGTAATCGAGCAGCGCGATGTGGTTGCCGAAATATTCGATCAGCCCCATCGGAGTCACGCGATGATCCGCTGAAAACTGGTCTGTCAGCTCGACATCGACCATGTACTGCGGTTCTTCCAGACGGATCACCGGGAAGACGATGCGATGGGTGCCGTCGGGCAGGACGTCGAGAACCGCCGACAACTCCTTCTGGCAGCGCTTGAGTAACGGGTCGTGGTCAATCGGCTGGCAGTCGCGGTGTTCCGGCAGGAAGGCGTTGCGCAGGTACTGGCCGTCGGGCCCGAAGCCGGCACAGGCGAAGACCACGGTCTTTTTCTTGCCGACGTAGCAGCGGTCGACGGTCAGGCGCTGCGGGCTGAAAAGATCAAGCAGGGTATCGACGAGCGCGGAATTGATTCCGTCCGGTCCCGGCGGGCCAAAATCTTGGCGACATGACTGATCAATTCGGGCATTTGTGCGCTGCAGCGAGCTTTTGGCCGGATAAAGTTGCGAAGATTTTAGCCAGATCGCCAAATTTTCAGTGGGTGCAACGTGCTTCCGTTGAAAAAATCACTTCTCCGGGTGTTGGCTGGGGTCGTTATAATTCAATGTTTTTCTTCATCACCCTGTCAATGCGCATTTTCCGCGGTCATACGCGCCCCGTTCCGGCGCATGTCGTTGTCGCCATCGGTAACTTCGATGGCGTGCACCTCGGTCATGCCGCGCTCATCGCGCGCCTGACCGATGCTGCTGCGCGTCTCGGTTGCTCTCCGGCCGTCCTGACCTTCGAGCCGCACCCGCGCGAATTTTTTGCGCCGGATTCGGCGCCGGCGCGCTTATCCACGCTCCGCGAGAAGCTTGAATTGCTGGCCGACTTCGGTGTCGAGCAGGCGATGGTCTGCCCATTCAACGCCCGGTTTGCCGGTCTGACGGCGGATGCTTTCATCGAGCAGGTGCTGGTGCGTGGACTGCAGGTACGTCACCTGATCGTTGGCGACGATTTCCGCTTCGGCAAGGGGCGTGCTGGTGACTTTGCCCAGCTTGAAGCTGCCGGGCGCCGTTTTGGTTTTACCGTCGAGGCGATGGGTAGCGTGACCGTCGATGGCGAGCGCGTTTCCAGTTCCGGTGTCCGCCGCGCCCTGGCGGCCGGTGACATGGCGCACGCGGCGCGGCTGCTCGGCCGTCCCTACATCATGGATGGCCAGGTGCTGCATGGCCAGAAGCTGGGTCGGCAACTCGGCTTCGCGACGGCCAACCTGCGCATCAAGCACAATCCCCTGCCGATGTCCGGCGTGTTTGCTGTTGAAGTCAGTGGTCTTGGCGAGCAGCCCTTGCCGGGCGTTGCCAACCTGGGCGTTCGTCCGACCGTCGGTGGCACGACCCGGCCGCTGCTGGAAGTTCATCTCTTCGATTTCGATCGCGACATCTACGGCGCCCATATTTCGGTGCGTTTCGAACACAAGCTGCGCGACGAGCAACGTTTCCCTAATTTCGACGCCCTCAAGGCGCAGATCGCGGCTGACGCTGCGGCGGCGCGGGCTTTCTTCGAGCTGTGAGCACGCAAAATGGCTGACTACAAAGACACGCTGAATCTCCCCGATACCCCGTTCCCGATGCGCGGCGACCTGCCCAAACGCGAGCCGCAATGGGTTGCCCAGTGGCAGCAAAAGAAGCTTTACCAGCGCATCCGCGAGATCAGTGCCGGCCGCCCTCGCTTCGTGCTGCACGATGGCCCACCCTACGCCAACGGCGACATCCACATCGGCCACGCGGTCAACAAAGTGCTCAAGGACATCATCGTCCGCTCGAAGACGTTGAGCGGATTCGATGCCCCCTACGTGCCGGGCTGGGACTGCCATGGCCTGCCGATCGAACACCAGATCGAGAAGCTGCATGGCAAGAATATTCCCGCCGACAAGGTCCGCGAACTGTGTCGTGCCTATGCCGACGAACAGGTGGAGCGCCAGAAGAAAGACTTCATCCGCCTTGGTGTGCTGGGTGATTGGGATAATCCCTACCTGACCATGGCCTTCAAGGCCGAGGCCGAGGAAATCCGCGCCCTGGGCAAGATTCTCGAGCAGGGCTACCTGTATCAGGGCCTGAAGCCGGTGAACTGGTGTCTGGATTGCGGTTCGGCGCTGGCCGAGGCCGAGGTCGAGTATGAAGACAAGAACTCGCCGGCCATCGACGTCGCCTTCGAGGTGCACGAGAACCACGCCGCCAAGCTGGCGGCCGCCTTCGGCCTGACGCACCTGCGCGGCCCGGCCTTCGCGGTGATCTGGACGACCACGCCTTGGACCCTGCCGGCCAACGAAGCAGTCAGCGTCCATCCGGAACTGACCTATGATCTGATCGAGACCGAGAAGGGGGCCCTGATCCTGGTCCGTGAACTGGCTGAGGCGGCGCTCAAGCGTTTCGGGCTGGAAGGCGCCGTGGCCGGCTCCTGCACCGGGGACAAGCTGGATCAGGTGCTGTTGAAGCATCCGTTCCAGAACCGCGACGTGGCGATCATCTGCGGCAAACACGTGACCACCGACGCCGGTACCGGGCTGGTGCATACCGCGCCGGCTCACGGTGTGGACGATTACAACATCGGCAAGCAGTACGGTCTGCCGGTGAATAACCCGGTCGGCAACGACGGCAAGTTCATTTCCACCGTGCCGGCGCTGTCTGTCGGCGAACTGGCCGGCAAGACCGTTTGGGAAGCGAATCCACTGGTGCTGGCCGAACTTGAGGCCAAGGGCCGCCTGCTCAAGCAGGAACGGATCCAGCATAGCTACCCGCATTGCTGGCGCCACAAGACGCCGATCATCTTCCGCGCCACGACGCAGTGGTTCATCGGCATGGAAAACCGCAAGGATGAAAGCGAGCCGACGCTGCGTTGGATCGCTGAGCGTGCCGTCGATGAAACCCAGTTCTTCCCGGCCTGGGGCCGCGCCCGCCTGGAGGCGATGATGAAGACCCGCCCGGATTGGTGCGTGTCGCGTCAGCGCAACTGGGGCGTTCCCATCCCGTTCTTCCTGCACAAGGAAACCGGCCAGCCACATCCGCGCACGCCGGAACTGATCGAGCAGGTCGCCCAACGTGTCGAGCAGGCCGGCATCGAAGCTTGGTTCAGTCTGGATGCCGCCGCGTTGCTGGGCGGCGAGGCCGAGCATTACGTCAAGATGAAGGACACGCTGGATGTCTGGTTCGACTCCGGTACGACCCACTGGCACGTGCTGCGCGGTTCCCACGCCGATGTCTCGACGCATCCGGCGGATCTCTACCTCGAAGGCTCAGACCAGCACCGTGGCTGGTTCCAGTCCTCGCTGCTTTCCGGTTGCGCCATCGATGGTCGCGCACCCTACAAGGCGCTGCTGACGCACGGCTTCGTCGTCGATGGCAAGGGCCACAAGATGTCCAAATCCAAGGGCAACGTCATCGCGCCGCAGCAGGTCTCCGACAAGATGGGCGCAGACATCCTGCGCCTGTGGACGGCGTCGACCGACTACTCCGGTGAACTCAGTATTTCTGACGAAATCCTCAAGCGCGTCGTCGAAGGTTATCGCCGCATACGCAACACGCTACGCTTCCTGCTCGCTAATGTTTCCGATTTCGATGCCGCAGCCGACATGCTGCCGGTTGAGCAGTGGCTGGAACTCGACCGCTACGCGCTGGCCCTGACCCGTGAATTGCAGGACGGCTGCCGTGCCGATTACGACAAGTACGAGTTCCACCGTGTTGTCCAGGCGCTGCAGACTTTCTGCTCCGAAGATCTTGGTGGTTTCTATCTCGACATCCTAAAGGATCGCCTCTACACCACTGCGCCCAAGTCGGTCGCCCGCCGCTCGGCGCAGTCGGCCCTGTGGCATATCACCCAGGCCTTCGTTCGTCTGCTGGCGCCGATCACGTCCTTCACCGCCGAAGAGGTCTGGGCCGTGCTGTCGGGCAAGGCTGATGATTCGATCATGTTCCAGGTCTGGCACGAGTTGCCGAAACCGGAAGGCGAGGGCGATCTGCTGGCCAAGTGGGCCATCATTCGTGAAGTGCGCAATGACGTGACCAAGGCGCTGGAAGCCCAGCGCGAGGCCGGCAAAATCGGTTCGGCGCTGCAGGCCGCGGTGGAAGTCCGTTGTGATGGCGATAAATTCGCTGCACTGACCGCGCTGGGCGACGACCTGAAGTTCGTCTTCATCGTTTCCGCCGCTCAAGTCGTTCAGGGTGCTGCCGAGCAAGTGCTGGCTACGCCTTTGCCTCACGACAAGTGCGAGCGCTGCTGGCATGTTCGCGACGACGTCGGTGCCGATGCTGCCCATCCGGGCATTTGCGGTCGCTGCGTCAGCAACCTGTTTGGCGACGGCGAGGCGCGCCGCTGTGCCTAAGACGGCAGGCGGCTGGTTTGCGCTGGCCGGGGTCGTCATCGTCCTCGACCAGCTCAGCAAATGGATGGTGTTGAATACGCTGTCGCTGGGTGATACCCGCTATGTCGCGCCGTTTTGGAACTGGGTGCTGACCTTCAATCCGGGCGCGGCGTTCAGCTTTCTGGCGGATCAGCCAGGCTGGCAGCGCTGGTTCTTCACTGTCCTGGCCATGGTGGTTTCGGCCTGGCTGGCGCTGGAAATCCGGCGGAACGCTTCGCAGCGGCTGTTGTCTTTGTCGATGGCGTTGATCATGGGTGGGGCGCTGGGGAACGTTGTTGATCGCGTGCGCTTTGGCGCGGTGGTCGATTTCATCCAGTGGCATGTCGCCGGTTATTACTGGCCGGCATTCAATATTGCCGATTCCGCGATTACCGTCGGTGCCGTTTTACTCGTCTTTTCACAGTTCACCGCAGCACATCCGAAAGAAGATTCCGCATGACCGCCACTGTTCGCTCCGATAGCTACCTGACCCTGCATTACCGCATCACCACGCTCGATGGCGAGGAGTTTTTGTCCACCTTCGACATGAGCCCGGCAACGCTGCAGATGGGGAGCGGCCAGCTGGCCGAAAACCTGGAAAGCGTGCTGATCGGACTGCCGGCGCACGAAACCTTCGTCTTCGAACTGGAGCCGGCGCAGGCCTTTGGCATGCACAACGAGCGCCTGGTCGAGCGGATTGCCCGCAGTGGCTTGCCGGCCGACATGGGGCTCAAGGCCAATTCCGTGGTCGAGTTCTCGGCACCGAATGGCGGTACCTTCGCCGGCTTCCTGCGCGAACTCGACGCGACGCATGCCCTTTTTGACTTCAACCATCCGATGGCGGGCAAGACGATCCGCTTCGAAGTGAAAATCATCGGGATCATGTAATGGAAATCCTTCTCGCCAACCCGCGTGGTTTCTGTGCCGGTGTCGAACGTGCCATCGCCATCGTCGAGCGGGCGCTGGAGAAATTCGGTGCGCCGATCTATGTCCGCCACGAGGTCGTTCATAACAAGTTCGTCTGCGATGATCTTCGCGCCAAGGGAGCCATTTTCATCGAGGAACTGGCCGAAGTGCCGGCGGGTAGCACGGTCATCTTCAGCGCCCACGGTGTGTCGAAGGCGGTGCGGGATGAGGCGGATGCCCGTAGCTTGAAGGTTTTCGATGCGACCTGTCCGCTGGTGACCAAGGTCCATGTCGAAGTCGGCAAGATGCGCAAGGGTGAGCGTGAAGTGGTCATGATCGGCCACAAGGGCCATCCGGAGGTCGAGGGTACGATGGGGCAGAGCGAGGGCGGCATGTATCTCGTCGATACCGTGGCTGACGTCGAGCGTTTGACGGTTGCTTACCCGGATCGCCTTTCTTTTGTCACCCAGACCACCTTGTCGGTGGATGACGCGACCGTCGTCATCGATGCGCTGCGCGCCCGCTTCCCGGAGATTCAGGGGCCGAAGAAGGACGACATCTGCTACGCAACCCAGAATCGCCAGGATGCGGTCAAGGTGCTGGCAGCGAAGTGCGATCTCGTCATCGTGGTGGGGAGCCAGAACAGCTCCAATTCCCGTCGTTTGCGTGAGGTGGCTGCCGGACTCGGTATTGACGCCCATCTGGTCGATGCCGCCGATGAAATCCGACCCGAATGGCTGGATGGCAAATCCCGCGTTGGCGTGACCGCCGGCGCTTCTGCTCCCGAGCACATCGTGGCCGATGTCGTGGACCGCCTGCAATCGCTGGGGCAGGGCGTTCGCATCGAGCTGCAGGGCGTTCCGGAAGACGTCAATTTCCCGCTGCCGCGCGAGCTGGTCTGAGGTACAACCGCGGACGGCGGAATCTTGTTTTGCCACTTGTTGATTCTTCGAACACTGTGCTAGAATCATCGTTTATCTGAACTTTCACCAAACAGGTTTTTCATGGCCAATAGCGCACAAGCCCGCAAGCGTGCCCGTCAAGCAGACAAGCAGCGCTCCCATAACGCAAGCCTGCGTTCGACCCTGCGTACCGCCGTCAAGCGCGTGCGTCAGGCAATCGAAGCCGGCGACAAGTCTGCCGCACAGACTGTTTTCCAGCAGTCCGTCGCAGTGCTCGACCGAATTGCTGACAAGAAGATCATCCACAAGAACAAGGCTTCGCGTACCAAGAGCCGCCTGTCTGCTCAGATCAAGGCGCTTGCTGCTGCCTGATCCTGCGGATTGATCGCTTAAAAATGGCGCCTGCGGGCGCCATTTTTATTTTCTGATGTTTCGCGCCCGCCACACGGGCACCTGCTTTGCTGCTTACTTGCCGTCGATCGAGCAGACGCCGTCGATGATCTGCAGGTCGTTGTCCTGCGCAAAATTAAGCATGAAGCGGTAGGCCATCGGTTCGACTTCGCCGAGGCGGCCATCGACGAATACTGCCTTGTCGCCACCATATTCGCCGGGGCCGACGTAAGGGGAGTATTTCATCTTGCGTTCGGCGCCGAAGGCCGACATGACACCACACAGCCTTTCCGCCCAGTCGCTGGGGCGAAATTTCTTTCCTTCCTTGGTGACACCGATGATGATGAAGGTGGTCGATTCTTGAGTTGTCATTGTTTTACTCTGCGTTGGCGGGCGATGCGACCTTGCGCTGCAGAATTCTAGCAGAACGCAGCGGTCTTACCACTATCGGCCACGCATCGAGGCCTCAGGAATCGGCCGTCGCCGCAGGTTTTACCATCACCGGCAGGTCGCCTCGATCGACCAGTTCGTCTAGTAGTTTGCGGTGATCGTGGGCACCCGGACTCGATGGACTGTGCCGCAAAACGTCCTGGTTCAGCGACGGACTCTCGGCGACAGCAACGTTTTCCGAAATGACAGTTTCCAGCACGTCATCGCCATAGCGTTCACGCAGTTTGTTGCGAATGTCGTCGCTCATCCGCCGCCGGCGGTCGAAGCGGGTCAGCAGGTAGCGCCGTTCGATGCGACGCTTGAGAACCGGTTCGAGCACCTGCAGCGTGCGCGTGATGTGGTCAGCAGCCTGAAGCGACAGGTAATCGGTGGAAATCGGGATGATCAGTCGGTCACAGGCAAACACTGCATTCAGCGCCAGGACGCCGATGTAGGGGCAGCAGTCGATGATGCAGGGGCGTTGCGGGTAATGCTCGTCGAGTGCATCGAGGCCAATACGCAGCTTGTTGAGGACCGCCGGGCCTTTGCCGAAAATGGAGTCGACCTTGATCAGTTGCTGGTGAGCGGGAATCAGGGCGCCGAGGTGTTCCCAGGGCTGAGTGAGTTCGTCGAGACTGCAGCCGTCCTGAAAGAAGGCGAACAGGCTGCGACTGGCTTCGAGCGGGGCGCGGCCATGAATGCTGGACAGATGCCCTTGCGGGTCAAGGTCGACCAGTAGCGGGGGCATGCCGGAACGCCGCAGGGCAGCGCCGAGATTGAGTGCCGTCGTCGTTTTTCCGACGCCGCCTTTCTGGTTGAAAATGGCAATCCGCATGGCTTTGAGCTTGGCTTTGACTTCTATACAAGGCGCTATTTTTCACTTAACATTCAGGTTTCTGCAACTCTTTCCGCGCTGTCTGGCGCCCGGGTTGCGGTCGTTCCGGCGGCGATGGCCGCCGTTTTCGTTTTTTGGGGTTGCCTCATGTCGCATGTCATGAATACCTACGCCCGTTTACAGGTGGCATTCAGTCACGGCCGCGGGAGCCGGATCACGGATACCGAGGGCAGGGAATACCTGGACGCACTCTCCGGGATCGCCGTCAATACGCTGGGCCACGCCCATCCGCGACTGGTGTCGGCCATCGCCGAGCAGGCCGGTCGCATGCTGCACACCTCCAACCTTTACGGGATGACCGGCCAGGAAGCGCTGGCCGACAAGCTGTGCGAGCGTTCGGGCATGCAGGAAGTGTTTTTCTGCAATTCCGGCTGTGAGGCCAACGAAGCCGCCATCAAGCTGGCACGCTACTACGGTCACAAGAAGGGCATCGAGACGCCGACCATCATCGTCATGGAAAAGGCTTTCCATGGCCGGACGATGGCGACGCTGTCGGCGACCGGCAACCGCAAGGCACAGGCCGGCTTCGAGCCGCTGGTCGCCGGTTTTGTCCGCGTTCCCTATAACGATCTCGAGGCGATCAAGTCGGTCGTTGAGCACAACAAGAACGTCGTCGCGGTAATGCTGGAAATCATTCAGGGCGAGGGCGGCATTCATCTCGCTTCACTCGATTACCAGAAGGCGCTGCGCCAGTTCTGTGACCAGCACGAACTGCTGCTGATCTGCGACGAGGTTCAGTGCGGCATGGCGCGGACCGGCAAGTGGTTCGGTTATCAGCATGCCGGTATTCAGCCGGATATCGCGACGCTGGCCAAGGGTCTGGGTTCTGGGGTGCCGATTGGCGCCTGCATGGCCGGTGGCCGCGCGGCGGGGCTGTTCGGGCCGGGCAATCATGGCTCGACCTTCGGCGGCAATCCGCTGGCCTGCACCGCCGCGTTGACCACCATCGACGTGATTGAGGACGAAGGCCTGATGGCGCACGCCGAATGTATCGGCGCGCTGATCCGTCAGTTGTTCGCCGAGGCACTTGCCGGCACCAAGGGCCTTGTCGAGATCCGCGGCCACGGCCTGATGATTGGTGTCGAACTCGATCGCCCTTGCGGCGTGCTGGTCGGCAAGGCGCTTGAAGCGGGTCTGCTGATCAACGTCACCGGTGATACCGTTGTGCGTCTGCTACCGCCGCTGAATTTCAGCGAAGCCGAAGCACGCGAACTGGTCGAGCGCTGCGCGCCGCTGATCCGGGAATTTCTGGCGGGCTGAGCATGGCGATCAAACACTTTCTGCAATTCAGCGATTTCTCGCGTGACGAGTTCGTCTATCTGTTCGAACGCACCGCGCGGATCAAGAACAAGTTCAAGTCCTACATCAAATACTGGCCGCTCGAAGACCGCACGCTGGTGATGATCTTCGAGAAGGCGAGCACGCGTACCCGTCTGTCCTTCGAGGCCGGCATGCACCAGCTCGGTGGCTCGGCGATTTACCTCAATACCCGTGATTCCCAGCTTGGACGCGGCGAGCCGGTCGAGGATGCGGCACAGGTGATTTCGCGGATGAGCGACATCGTCATGATCCGCACCTACGAGCAGGAAATCATCGAACGCTTCGCCGCCAACTCGCGCGTGCCGGTGATCAACGGCCTTACCAACGAGTATCACCCCTGCCAGATCCTCGCCGATATCTTCACCTACATCGAGCATCGCGGCTGCATACAGGGCAAGACCGTGGCCTGGGTCGGCGACGCCAACAACATGTGCAACACCTGGCTGCAGGCGGCCGAAGTGCTGGACTTCAAGGTCAATGTCTCGACGCCGCCCGGCTATGAGCTCAATCCGGAACTGATCAAGGGCGTCAATCCGGCGCATTTCGAGGTCTTTGCCGACCCGATGGATGCCTGCCGTGGCGCCGATCTGGTGACGACGGACGTGTGGACGTCGATGGGCTTCGAAGCTGAAAACGAGGCGCGGATGAAGGCCTTCGCCGACTGGTGCGTCGACGCCGAAATGATGGCCGTGGCCAACCCGCAGGCCCTGTTCATGCACTGCCTGCCCGCGCATCGTGACGAGGAAGTGACGGCCGAGGTCATCGACGGGCCGCAATCGGTGGTCTGGGATGAGGCCGAGAACCGCCTGCATGTGCAGAAGGCACTGATGGAATATTTGCTGCTGGGCCGGATTCAGGCTTGAGCGGCAGGATCAATCGAAACTAGGAAACAGAAATGAGCGATATCAAGAAAGTCGTCCTGGCCTACTCCGGTGGCCTCGATACCTCCGTAATCCTGAAGTGGCTGCAGGATACCTATCAGTGCGAAGTCGTCACCTTCACCGCCGATCTGGGCCAGGGTGAAGAGCTGGAGCCGGCACGTGCCAAGGCGCTGAAGTTCGGCATCAAGCCGGAAAACATCTTCATCGACGACCTGCGCGAAGAATTCGTGCGTGATTTCGTCTTCCCGATGTTCCGTTGCAACACGGTGTACGAAGGCGAATACCTGCTCGGCACCTCGATCGCCCGTCCGCTGATCGCCAAGCGCCTGATCGAGATCACCAACATGACCGGTGCCGATGCCATTTCGCACGGCGCGACCGGCAAGGGCAACGACCAGGTCCGTTTCGAACTCGGCGCCTACGCGCTCAAGCCGGGCATCAAGGTCATCGCCCCGTGGCGCGAATGGGATCTGCTGTCCCGCGAAAAGCTGATGGCCTACGCCGAGCAGCACGGCATCCCGGTCGATATGAAGCACAAGCAGGGTGGCTCGCCGTACTCGATGGATGCCAACCTGCTGCACATCTCCTACGAAGGTCGCCACCTCGAAGACCCCAACGCCGAGGCCGAAGAGTCGATGTGGCGCTGGTCGGTGTCTCCGGAAGCGGCGCCGGATCAGGCAGAGTACCTCGAACTCACCTACGAGAAGGGCGATATCGTCGCCCTCAACGGCGAGCGCATGACGCCGGCGCAAGTGCTGGCCACGTTGAATCAGCTCGGCGGCAAGCACGGCATCGGCCGCCTTGATCTGGTTGAAAACCGTTACGTCGGCATGAAGTCGCGCGGCTGCTACGAAACCCCGGGCGGCACCATCATGCTGCGCGCCCACCGCGCCATCGAGTCGATCTGCCTTGATCGCGAAGTCGCCCACCTCAAGGACGACCTGATGCCGCGCTACGCCAGCCTGGTGTACAACGGCTACTGGTGGAGCCCGGAGCGCATCGCGCTGCAGACTCTGATCGACCACACCCAGCAGAACGTCAACGGCTTCGTCCGCGTCAAGCTGTACAAGGGCAACGTCATCGTCGTCGGCCGCGACTCGAAGACCGATTCGCTGTTCGATTCGACCATTGCCACCTTCGAGGACGACGCCGGTGCCTACGACCAGAAGGACGCCGCCGGTTTCATCAAGCTCAACGCGCTGCGCATGCGCATTGCCGCCAATCTCAAGGCACGCAAGGGTTAAGCTGGCATGGAGAACGGCACCGTCTTTGGCCTGAATGAAGAACAGATCGCAGATTTTTTCTCGACCTGGGGCGTCGGTGCCTTCATCCTCTTCATGCTCTTCATCATCGGCGAGATCGCCTGGAAGTCGAAAGCCGGCAAGACGGGCACCTTCGTGCTCTTCTTCGTGCTCGCTTTCGGCATGGTCGGCTTCATCGCCAAGTCTGTCATTCAAAAAATGTGGGGAATCTGATGTCTCAGTACGATAACGTTTCGGTGGTCAAGAAGGCCAATGTCTATTTCGACGGCAAGTGCGTCAGCCACACCGTGGTGCTGGCCGATGGCACGAAGAAGACGGTTGGTGTCATCCTGCCGTCCAGCCTGACGTTCAACACCGGTGCGCCGGAAGTCATGGAAGGCGTTGGCGGTAGCTGCCGCGTCAAGCTCAAGGGCGAATCCGAGTGGAAGACCTACGGTGAAGGTCAGTCCTTCGATGTGCCGGGCAATTCCAGCTTTGAAATCGCTGTCGCCGAAGGCGAGGCTTACCACTACGTCTGCCATTTTGGCTGATTTTCCGGGTTGACCGCAGAAGCCCGGCGCGTGCCGGGTTTTTGCATTTTGAAAGGAGAAACTCATGCCCAGTTTTGACTTCACCTCCGAAGCCGACATGGTCGCGCTGAAGAACGCCGTTGATGTCGCTTCGCGCCAGATCGACAATCGCTACGACTTCAAGGGCACATCGGCCAAGGTCGAACTGAACGAGAAGGACAAGGTGATTACCCTGTGGGGCGATTCCGAGTTCCAGCTCGACCAGATCAAGGACCTGCTTTTTCCCGCGCTGGAAAAGAAGGAAAAGGACAGCGTCAAACGTCTCGACGCCCAGAAGGTGCAGAGCGTTTCCGGCAACAAGACCAAGCAGGAACTGAAGATCAAGGACGGCATCGACAGCGAACTGGCGAAGAAGATCGTCAAGCTGATCAAGGACGCCAAGCTCAAGGCCCAGGCCTCGATTCAGGGCGATGCCGTGCGTGTTACCGGCAAGAAAATCGACGAACTGCGCGAGGCGATTACGCTGATCCGCAGCAAGATCACCGATTTTCCGATCAAGGACGGCAATTACCGCGATTGATGCGGTGAACCTGAAAAATCGGTCAATTTACGGGCTGCTTCGGCGGCCCGTAGTTTTTCCGCTCAGGCTTTCCAGCCCGCGAGCCCCCTGATCCAGACCGAATAAAGCTGCTCCGACAGTTGGCGCATCCCTGGCAGGCCGTTGGCGATACCTTCCAGCATCTCCGCCGGTTGCTGCACGCTGGGCTGTGCGGCGACGGCGGCCGCTTCGTCAGACCATTGCGAACTCCAGGTGGCGATCATTTCCGGCGTCATCTCGACGTGGCACTGCATCGCCAGGTGCGGGCCGAGGGCGAACATCTGGTTGGCGCAATAGCCGTTGGCCAGCAGCCGCGTTGCGCCCTCCGGCAGAGAAAAAGTCTCGCCGTGCCACTGGAAAACCGTGCTGCTGGCGCCGGCAAATGCGCCCAGCCAGTGGCGGGCGGTGGCATCGATTTCACTGAAGGCCTGGCCCCAGCCGATTTCCTTGACCGGATTACGCGTCACGCTGCCGCCGAGCGCCTTGCTTATCAGTTGGCCGCCGAGGCAATGGCCGATGACCGGGATGTTTTTGGAGACCGCATCGCGGATCAGGGCGCAAACCGGATCGATCCACGGCAAGGGATCGTTGACGCTCATCGGCCCGCCCATGAAGCAGAGACCGGCGTATTGGTCCGCAGTCGCCGGGACGTCGGCGCCCTCATCGAGGGCAATCAATTTCCATGGCGTCCCTTGCTGCTCAAGGAATATGGCAAAATAACCCGGACCTTCGGTTGGAGAGTGGCGGAAAATGGCAACGGGCAACATGGCTGGATCGCAGTTCCGGAAAGTGACGGCGCATTCTACCTGCCTGCTTGTCCTCTGTCTGGCCGTTGCCGGGGCCGGCGCCCAGGAAGTCGGCCTGGCCGGCATCATGGGCAGCAAGGCGCTGCTGACGATCAACGGTGGCGATCCGCGAACCGTCGCCCTCGGTCAGACGGTTGACGGTGTCAAGGTGATCGCCATCCAGGGTGATCAGGCTGTCGTAGAAATCGGTGGCAAGAAGCGGCCCCTGCGCGTCGGCCAGCATGCGATCGGTACGCCGGCCGCCGACGGTTCGGGCAAGATCGTGATGACCGCCGATCATCAGGGGCATTTCCTGACGCAGGGCACGATCAATGGCACGTCGGTGCGTTTTCTGGTCGATACCGGCGCGACGATGATTTCGCTGGGTGCCGGCGACGCCCGCCGGATCGGCATCGATACCAGTCGCGGCCAGAAGGCGATGACCAATACGGCCAACGGGCAGGCCATGGTGACCAAAGTGCAGCTCGACAACGTCAGGATAGGCGACGTTACCCTGCACGGCGTCGATGCGCTGGTCCATCAGGGCGAATTGCCGGTGGCGCTGCTCGGCATGAGCTTTCTCAACCGGATGGAAATGCAGCGCGACGGCAGTACGATGACGCTAAAAAAACGATTTTAAGGAGAGAGAAATGCCACAACGGGATCAGGAAATTACCCTGCTGCGACGAGAAGTCGAGATGTTGATGGAAGAACGCCAGGTGCTGCTGCGCGTGGTGGGTGCATCCGCCGCGCTGATCGCTTCGCTTGACAGCAAGCGTTTGCCGGTCGGTGCCGTCGAGGCGGCGGATGTCGTCGCCACGTCGATCAACTGCCTCTCGGAAGAAACACTGCAGGACGCGCTGGCATCGGTGCACGCCGAAATCGAGGACGACGCGGCTGCCGCATGAGCATGGATTTGCAGCAACTGCGTGCCTGTCTGCTCGAGCAGCCGCAGACCGGTGCGGTGGTCATCGAGGATGGTGCTGACAATCTCACACTGACGCCAGCGGCCGTGCTGTTTCCGATCGTCGTCCGCGATGCCGGGCACACGGTCATGCTGACGCAACGGACGGCACACCTGCGCGATCACGCCGGCCAGATCAGCTTTCCAGGCGGGCGGGTGGAGGCTGACGACTTGTCGCCAACGCACACCGCCTTGCGCGAAACCGAAGAAGAGGTCGGCTTGTCGCGCGAGCGGGTGGAAATCCTCGGTTTTCTGCCGGAGTACCGAACCGGCACGGGCTTCCGGGTGACGCCGGTGGTCGGGCTGGTGCATCCCCCATTCGACCTGCAACCCGATCCATTTGAGGTGGCCGAGGTTTTCGAGGTGCCGCTGGCGTTTCTGCTTGATCCGGCCAATCACCAGCGTCACGAAATGCACTACCGCGGTGCCTTGCGCCAGTATTTCGCCATGCCCTACGGCGATTATTTCATCTGGGGTGCAACGGCGGGCATGATCCGCTCCCTGAGTCAGCGCCTGGGCCTGCATGGCGCCTGAGCTTGTGGTATCTTGGTTCTTTAGACTGACCTTTTCTGCCGCAGCCGGCATTTCTTCGGCCCCATGAGTCTCTTCTCGCTGATCGCGGTTTTTCTCATCGAGCAACTTCAACCGCTCGATTATCGCCGCATCGTTGCCGACCCCATCACCGCCTGGGCAGATTTCATCGAAAAGCGTTTCAACGCCGGCAGCTACTCGCAAGGTGTAGCGGCCTGGGGCATCGCTGTCGTGCTGCCGGTGCTGCTGGTCGGCCTGCTCTACGCGCTGCTGTACAGCCTCAACCCGCTGCTCGGCTGGCTGCTCAATGTCGGCGTCCTTTACCTGACAATGGGATTTCGTCAGTTCAGTCACCATTTCACCGAAATTCAACTGGCGCTGCGACTCGGCGATATCGAGCGGGCGCGCAGCCTGCTGGCTGCGTGGCAGGGCTGTGCCAGTGCCCGCTACGACAGCGAGGAAATTTCGCGGAGGGCCATTGAGGGGGCGCTGGGGGCGTCGCATCGCCACGTCTTTGCGGTGCTGCTGTGGTTCGTTATTTTGCCGGGCCCGTGTGGTGCACTGCTTTACCGGCTGGCAGCGATCATCAGCGAGCGTTGGGCGGTGGTCGATGTTGCAGAGCAAAATGAATTTTCCGTATTCTCCCGGCAAGTTTTCGGTATCATCGAATGGTTGCCGCTGCGGGCAACGGCCTCTGCATTTGCCATCGTTGGCGATTTCGAGGACGCCGTCCATTGTTGGCGGACACAGCCCGCGCAGTGGCCCGATCGTGATCTGGGGATCGTCCTTGCTGCCGGTGCCGGCGCCTTGGGTGTCCAGCTGGCCCGACCGGTGGTTGACGATGGCGAAGTGTCCGACCGGGGCGAGCTCGGTCTGGGTGATCCTGCCGATGTCGATTTGATGCAGCGTGCCGTGGGCCTCGTCTGGCGAGCCACGGTGCTCTGGATCCTGTTGCTCTTTTTGTTGGGGCTTGCCAGTCTGGCGGGCTGAATCCATTTTCTTGAGGAGAGTCTTCTATGAGTAAAGATGTTGTCGTTCTGAGCGCAGTTCGTTCCCCCATCGGTGCTTTCGGTGGTTCCCTGGCTGACATGGACCCCTGCGATCTGGCCAGCACCGTGATGAAGGAAGCGATTGCCCGCTCCAACGTCGACCCGGCCCAGATCAACTATGTCACCGTCGGTACGACGATGCCGGTTGACTCCCGCTATGCCTACGTTTCCCGCGTTGCTTCCATCCAGGCTGGCCTGCCGATGGACTCCGTTGCCATGCAGGTTTCCCGCCTCTGCGCCTCCGGCCTGCAGGGTATCGTTACCACCGCCCAGAACATCCTGCTCGGCGATTGCGACTACGGTATCGGCGGTGGCGTCGAAGTCATGTCCAAGGTTGCTTACCTGCTGCCGGCGCTGCGTTCCGGCGCCCGTATGGGTGACGCCAAGGCCATCGACGCCATGGTCGCCGTGCTGACCGACCCGTTTGGCGTTGGCCACATGGGTATCACCGCTGAAAACCTGGCTGCTAAGCATGGCATCAGCCGCGAAGAGCAGGATGCCTTCGCCGTTGAATCCCAGCGTCGTGCTGCTGCTGCCATCGACGCCGGCCACTTCAAGTCGCAGATCCTGCCGATCGTCAAGCAGACCCGCAAGGGCGAAGTCGTTTTCGATACCGACGAGCACCTGAAGCGTGGCACGACCATGGAGTCGCTGGCCAAGATGAAGCCGGCCTTCAAGAAGGACGGTACCGTCACCGCCGGTAACGCCTCCGGCATCAACGACGGCGCTGCCTTCTTCGTACTGGCTGATGCTGCCAAGGCTGCTGCTGCCGGCCAGAAGCCGATCGCCCGCATGGTCTCCTACGCCGTCGCCGGGGTGCCGAACGACATCATGGGCGAAGGCCCGATCCCGGCTTCCAAGCTGGCGCTGAAGAAGGCCGGCCTGACACTGGACCAGATGGACGTCATCGAGTCCAACGAAGCCTTCGCCGCGCAGGCCCTGTCGGTTTCCAAGGTGCTCGGCCTGGATCCGGCCAAGACCAACCCGAACGGCGGCGCCATCGCCCTCGGTCACCCGGTCGGCTGCTCCGGCGCGTTCATCGCCACCAAGGCGATCTACGAAATGAACCGCATCGGCGGCAAGTACTGCCTCGTCACCATGTGTATCGGTGGTGGTCAGGGTATCGCGGTGATTTTCGAGCGCGTCTGATCGCTCCGGCAATCTGCCAATCCCAGAAAACCCGCCGGAGCGATCCGGCGGGTTTTTTTACGCCCTGCACCAGCGTGAGCGACGGCGCACCAAGGTGGGGCGCGGGTAGGGTGCATGTTTTTGCAGGTAATTGATTTGACGATGTTTTTGTAAATGGCATGGAACATGCTGAAGTCCTTATGAGAGCATCCTCAGTGACGAGTCAAACAATGAACTTCTACAACGAAATGTATGACGCCAACGGCGGTGTCCGTGCTCATTACCAAGCCTACGAGGCGTGGCTCAAGGACACCCCCGCGGAGCGGATCGAACGCAAGCGCGCCGAGGCCGATCTGGCTTTCCGTCGCGTCGGTATCACCTTCGCGGTCTACGGTGAGGAGGCCGGCAAGGAGCGCCTGATTCCTTTCGACATCATTCCGCGGGTCATCCCTTCCGCCGAATGGAAGGCGATGCAGTCCGGTCTGCGCCAGCGGGTCAAGGCGCTCAACATGTTCCTCTGGGACGTCTATCACGACCAGGAAATTCTCAGGGCAGGCATCATCCCGGCCGAGCAGGTGCTGAACAATGCCCAGTACCGGCCGGTGATGAAGGGCGTCGATGTGCCGGGCCAGATTTATGCGCACATCACCGGGGTCGATATCGTCCGCGCCGGGGCGGGTGAGTTCTACGTGCTGGAAGACAACCTGCGCGTCCCGTCGGGCGTCTCCTACATGCTCGAAGACCGCAAGATGATGATGCGTCTCTTCCCAGAACTGTTCGCCAAGCACAAGGTGGCGCCGGTGCAGCATTACCCGGACATGCTGCTGGAGAAGCTGCGGGCCGTCGCACCCAAGGGGGTCAATGACCCGACGGTGGTTGTGCTGACGCCCGGTGCCTACAACTCGGCCTATTTCGAGCACACCTTCCTCGCCCAGCAGATGGGGGTGGAGCTGGTCGAGGGCCGCGATCTCTTCGTCAAGGATGAGGTGGTCTATATGCGGACCACGCAGGGGCCGCAGCGCGTTGATGTCATCTATCGCCGCATCGACGACGACTTCATGGACCCGCTGGTTTTCCGCGCCGACTCGTCGCTGGGCGTGCCCGGTATCCTCAAGGCCTATCAGGCGGGCAACGTGACGCTGGCCAATGCCATCGGCACCGGCGTCGCCGATGACAAGTCGATCTACCCCTATGTGCCGGACATGATCAAGTTCTACCTCGGCGAGGAGCCGAAGCTGAACAATGTGCCGACCTACATGTGCCGCAAGCCGGACGATCTCAAGTACGTGCTCGATCACCTGCCGGAACTGGTGGTAAAGGAAGTGCACGGTGCAGGCGGCTACGGCATGCTGGTCGGCCCGGCGTCGACCAAGGAACAGATCGAGCATTTCCGCCAGTTGCTGATCGCCAAGCCGGATGGCTACATCGCCCAGCCGACGCTGGCGTTGTCCAACTGCCCGACCTTCGTCGAGGAAGGCATTGCGCCACGTCACCTCGATTTGCGGCCCTTCGTGCTGTCCTCGGGCAAGTGCGTGGACATGGTCCCCGGCGGCCTGACCCGCGTCGCCCTGACCAAAGGCTCGCTGGTCGTGAATTCGTCGCAGGGCGGCGGTACCAAAGATACCTGGGTTCTGGAGAAATAAGCCATGCTGAGTCGTACTGCCGATCACCTGTTCTGGATGTCGCGCTACATCGAGCGCGCTGAAAATCTCGCCCGTCTGCTCGATGTCACTTACCAGATGTCGCTGGTGCCGCAATCCGAAGATGCGGCCAATCGCAGCTGGAACGCGATCATCGCCCTGAACAGCCTCGAAGAAGCCTTCGCCGCCAAGTATCCTGCGGTGAACGGTGAAAACGTCCTGAAATTCATGGTCAGCGACCCGGACAATTTCTCGTCGATTCATAGTTGCCTGCGCATGGCCCGCGAAAATGCCCATGCCGTGCGTGGCACGGTGACGACAGAAATGTGGGAGACGCTCAATTCGACCTGGCTTGAGGCGCGCGAGAAATCATTCGAGCAAATCGCCAATGCCGGTATTGGCGAGTACTTCGAGTGGGTCAAGATGCGTTCCTCGCTGTCGCGCGGCACCACGCTCGGTACCCTGCTGCAGGATGAGGCCTACAACTTCATCCGTCTCGGCACGCTGCTCGAGCGCGCCGACAACACGGCGCGCATTCTCGATGTGAAGTACCACGTTCTGCGCCCGCAGGGCGAGGAGGAAGTGGCGACCGACTTCTATGAATGGGGCGCCCTGCTGCGCTCGGTTTCAGCCTTTGAGGTTTACCGCAAGGTCTATCGTGATGTGATCACGCCGGACCGGGTGGCCGAGTTGCTGATCCTCAACCGGGATATGCCGCGTTCGCTGCATTTCTGCATGAACAGCGTGATCAAGGTCCTCGAACTGATCGCCAACCGCCAGTCCGGCGAAACGGCGCGCCAGGCCGGTCTGCTGCATGCGCAACTGCACTATGGCCGCATTGAGGACATTCTCGAACAGGGCCTGCACGAGTGGCTGACCGACTTCATGGACCGGATTTACCTGATCGGCGACGGCATCAGCAAGGACTTCCTGGTGCCGATGGAAGCTGCGTAAGCGGACTTACTGGCGTGCTTCCCGCGTGTTATCCGGCGCCGGGAAGCCGCCGCTACTGCGGAATGGGTTGATGTCCAGCCCGCCGCGGCGGGTGTAGCGGGCATGCACCGCCAGCGCCGAGGGCTGGCAGTGAAGCCGGATGTCGCAATAGATGCGCTCGACGCACTGCTCGTGGAATTCGTTGTGGTTGCGGAAGGATACGATGTAACGCAACAGCCCGGCACGGTCGATGGGCCGGCCGCGATAGCGGATCACCACCAGCGCCCAGTCCGGCTGGCCGGTGACCAGACAATTGGACTTCAGCAGGTGCGAGTAGAGCGTTTCCTCGACCTCGGCGCCATCGCTCACGCCGAGCAGTTCCGGTGCCGGCTGATAGCGGTCGCAGGCGACGTCGAGATCGTCGAGCAGGATGCCTTGCGGATAGTCGACGACGACCGGTGGCTGTTCGCTGAGGAACGCGATTTCGGCGCTGACCGGTGCGCCGGCAGCGGCCGACAGATCGGCGACCAGCGTCGCCAGCACGGCCGTCTTGTCGGAAAATACCGTCTGGTTGAATGAATTCAGGTAGAGCTTGAACGATTTCGACTCGACCAGCATCGGGCTGTCGGCCGGGAAACGGAAACTGGCCAGCGCGACGGCAGGTTTTCCGCTGGGCGTAAGCCAGGAGAGCTCGTAAGCATTCCACAGATCCTCACCAACGAAGGGCAGGGCATCGCTGCTGATCCCCAGTTCATCGCGCTTGATCTGGCGCGGAATGGGGAAGAGCAGTTCGGGCGCGTAGTCGGCGCGGTACTCGGTGGCTTTGCCGAGCGGCGAGAGGAGGCTGGGGTCGTGACTCATGGAGCGCGATTTTACCGGAAGGCGGGGTGTTAGAATCCGCCCCGCGCTCATCCCCGCGCCTCCTTACCCGTAAAAATCATGCACTTTGACGTCATCATAATCGGCGCCGGCGCCGCCGGCATGATGTGCGCGGCCCAGGCCGGCGCCCGGGGGCGGCGCGTGCTGCTGATTGATCACGCGGCGAAGATCGGGGAACGGATCCGCATTTCCGGTGGCGGCCGCTGCAATTTCACCAATCGCACGGTGAGCGCCGACAATTACCTGTCGCAGAACCCGCATTTCTGCCGCTCGGCGCTGGCCCGCTTCACGCAGTGGGATTTCATCGCGATGATCGAGAAGCGGCGGATTCCTTTCCACGAGCGCGAGCACGGGCAACTGTTCTGCGACGAATCGGCGCAGGACATCATCGACATGCTGCGCGATGCCTGCGACGACGTCGGCGTGAAGTGGGCGCTTGATTGCCCGGTCAGGCAGATCGAGAAAACCGGCGCCGATCCCTCGCAGCCGACGGCATTTGCGGTAAACACGGAGAATGGCCGATTTTTCGGCTCCTCGCTGGTCATCGCGACCGGCGGGCTGGCGATTCCGAAAATCGGTGCGACCCCCTTCGGCTATCGTCTTGCCGAGCAGTTCGGCCTGCCGGTGGTGCCACCCAAACCGGCGCTGGTGCCGCTGGCGCTGGGGCCGGAGTTGCTGGAACCGTTGAAGCCGATGGCCGGCAACACGCTCGATGCGGTTGCCAGTGCCGGTGACGCCAGTTTCCGCGAAAACGTGCTGCTCACCCACCGCGGCCTGTCCGGCCCGGCCATCCTGCAGGTGTCCAGCTACTGGCAGATGCAGGCCTACGATGGTGGCCGGCAGCAGCCGGTGGCCATCGACCTGCTGCCCGGTATTGATGCGGCAGCCTGGCTGAACGAACACCGGCAGGGGCGGGTGCATTTGCCCAACCTGCTCGCCGAACATCTGCCGCGACGCTTTGCCCATGAATGGTGCGCTTTGTATGGCGGTGAAAAGGCCGTGTCGCGACCGATTGGCGAACTCGGGCGGCGGGATCTGGAGGCAATCGCCAGCCGGCTCAATGCCTGGTCGCTGATGCCCTCCGGCACGCTCGGTTTCGCCAAGGCAGAAGTGACCCTGGGCGGCGTATCAACCGATGCGCTGTCGTCCAAGACCATGGAGGCCAAGGGGGTGCCCGGCCTGTATTTCATTGGCGAAGTGGTCGATGTGACCGGCTGGCTCGGCGGCTACAACTTCCAGTGGGCCTGGTCGTCGGGCTGGGTCGCCGGCCAGTTTGTCTGATCTACGCCTGGCCAACCATCGCCAGTGCCACAGCCTCGGCGACCTTGATGCCATCGACGCCCGCCGACAGGATACCGCCAGCGTAACCGGCACCTTCGCCGGCCGGGTAGAGGCCGCGGGTGTTGATGCTCTGGCAGTCGGCGCCGCGCTTGATGCGGATCGGTGACGAGGTGCGGGTCTCGACGCCGGTGAGCACCGCATCGGCCATCGCAAAGCCCTTGATCTGCTTGTCGAAGGCGGGAATCGCCTCGCGCAGTGCTTCGATGACGTAGGGCGGCACGCAGGTAGACAGATCGGTCATATGCACGCCGGGCTGGTAGGAGGGATCGACGCTGCCGAGGTCGGTCGACGGGCGGCCGGCGAGGAAATCGCCGATGCGCTGCGCCGGGGCGCGGTAGTCGCTGCCGCCGGCGACGAAGGCCGCCGATTCCCACTGCCGCTGGAAGTCGATGCCGGCGAGTGGATTGCTCCGGTAGTCGCCGGGGAAGTCTTCGGGTTTGACGTCGACCACCAGTGCTGCATTGGCGTTGCGCTCCGCACGCGAATACTGGCTCATGCCGTTGGTGACGACGCGGCCTGGTTCGGAGGTCGCAGCGACCACCTGACCACCGGGGCACATGCAGAAGCTGTACGCTGCGCGGCCGTTTTTGCAGTGATGCACCAGCTTGTAATCGGCGGCGCCGAGAATCTCGTTACCGGCATTGGGGCCGAAACGGGCGCGGTCGATCAGGGTTTGCGGGTGTTCCACGCGGAAGCCGATCGAGAAGGGCTTGGCTTCGATGTAAACGCCAGCCTCATGAAGCATCTGGAAGGTGTCGCGGGCGCTGTGGCCGATGGCAAGGACGACATGTTCGGTGGCGATGGTTTCGCCGCCGGCGAGTTCGACGCCACGCACCTGATGGTCTTCGATCAGAACGCGCTCGACCTTGCTGCCGAAGCGGATCTCACCACCCAGTCCGGTGATCGTCGCCCGCATGTTTTCGACCATCTTGACCAGCCGGAAGGTGCCGATGTGCGGTTTGCTGACGTAGAGGATTTCCTCCGGCGCGCCGGCCTTGACGAACTCTTCGAGCACCTTGCGGCCATGGAAGTGCGGGTCCTTGATCTGGCTGTAGAGCTTGCCGTCCGAGAAGGTGCCGGCACCGCCCTCGCCGAACTGGACGTTGGATTCCGGGTTCAGCGTGTTCTTGCGCCACAGGCCCCAAGTGTCCTTGGTCCGTTCGCGCACGGCCTTGCCGCGTTCGAGGATGATCGGCCGGAAACCCATCTGCGCCAGCACCAGGCCGGCGAGCAGTCCGCAGGGACCGGTGCCGATGACGACTGGGCGACTTTGCAGATTAGCCGGCGCCTGGGCAACGAAGCGATAGGCCATGTCCGGCGTCGGGGCCAGATGCCGGTCGTCGGCAAGGCGGGCGCGTACCGCCGCCTCGTTGCGCAGGGTCAGGTCAATCGAATAGACGAGCAGGATGGCGGATTTCTTGCGCGCATCGTAGCCACGACGAAAGATGGTGTAGTCGAGCAGGTCGGCATCGGCGATGCCCAGCCGTTGCACGATGGCCGGGCGTAGCGCGTCCGGCGTATGATCGAGCGGCAGTTTTAGTTCATTGAGACGCAGCATCCGGCTCAGCGCTCCTTGAAGGGCTTGTGGCAGTTCTGGCAGGCGTCGTAGACGGCCTTGTAAGTGCGTTCGACGGCCGCCTTGTCCTTGCTGTCCACGGCCGCCTTGAATTCGTCGCTGGCGGTGAAGAAGGCTAAACGTGCCTGTTCGAACTTCTCCGGTTCGCTCCACACCCTGAGCGTGGCCTTGGTCGGCGGGTAGTTGGTATCCGGGCCGAAATGCGACCACGGCGCATCGCGTTTGCTCATGAGCGTTGCTGTCATCGCCACGAACTTGTCGGCATCGTAGCGGTTCTCGCGCAGCATCACCCCCATCGGCTCAAAGCTGCGCAGCAGTTCCTTGAAGGCAGTCTGACGGGTCTTGACCGGCTGGCCGGGACGGGTGTCTTCGACTTGGCCGCCGCAGGCAGCTAAAAACGAGACAACCGCAACTGCAGCGGTGAACCGGAAAAACGGGCGAATTTGGGGGCGCAGGAACATGGCGTGAAGGGGCTGAAAACCGAAGGGCGAATTATACGTTGCTGCACCCGCCAAGCTGCGGCGCGGCCGTCAACGAAAAAGGCCCGCATCGCTGCGGGCCCCGGCGTGGCAACTGGCCGACGCGGAATTATTTGGCCTTCTTGGCGGCCTTGGCGGTGGCGCTGGTGGCGGCTGCAATGTTGTTCTGAGCCAGGGCGGTCACTTGCTGGGCCGACTTGCGCATGTTGTCGAAGGCCGAGGTGGCAGCGGCGATGGCGCTCTGGACGGCAGCAACAGCAACGTCAGAACCGGCTGGGGCGGACTTGGCAGCCTTTTCCAGCATGCCGGCAACCGACTTCTGGAAGTCGCCGAACTGGGCTTCAACCAGCTTGGCCAACTCTTCCTGGGTCTGGGTGGAGATTTCGGCGACCGAGCGGCTGTAGGCGACAGCCTTGTCGATGTTCGGCTGGGCCAGCGAGGCCTGGATCGACAGGGCTTCCTGAACATCCTTGGCGCCGAGCAGGGCCTTGGTGTTGGCTGCGGAATCCTCGAAGGCGGCGCGGGCGGTTTCGAGGTTCAGGTTGGCGATGCGCTCTGCAGAAGCCAGAGCGGTGTTGGCAACGGACAGCAGGGAATCAACGGCAGCCTTGTTGGCAGCGGCGAATTGCTCGGTATTGATGCTCATGGAAGCTCCTTTGGATGATCGAATGTAATTGTCGGCGTGACCGAGTCTCAGAGCGGTCAGGTTCGCTTGACGCCAAGATTGTATCACTAATTGTGGATTTATGTTGCGTTGCAACATAAAAGTTTTAATTTATTTTTAATGGCTTGGTTTCGTGATTATGTCAAACGATCGTTTTTTTGCTGCTTCGCCAAATCGGTATTGGTAACAATTTGACGTTGTCAGAATGCGCAAAAGCCGCTGTGGCAGCGGCTTTTGGCGGTGGGGGTAGTCGTCAGCGGTCGACCAGAAAAATCGGCGAAAACCGCAATCAACCGGAGCCACGTGAATCAGCGCATTGACTTCTCTATGGCTTCGAGCAGCTTGAGGGCGCGCTCACGATTCATCGCAATGGCAGCGGCCCGCTCTTCAGTTTTTTCGGCGTCGGCGCGTGATGCTTCGAGCAGTGCCTCATGCGGCGTCAGGCCGCCCAGGGCAGCCTCAAGCATGCGTTCGGCCTGAGCATCGGTAACCTGGGGGTCGGTATCCTTTTCGGACATCGGGTTCTCCGTGGGGTTTTAGCAGGCGGCGAGTATGCCGTCTTTTTTACAGGCGCACCATGGAAAAGGCCCCGCCAACTGCGCGGGGCCATTTTATCCGGCGAGCCGGCAGCGATTACTTCTGCTTGGTGACGGCAGCGATGTTGGCCTGGGCGGCGTCAGCAAACTGCTTGGCCATGGCGTTCATGTTGCCGAACGCGGAGTTGGCAGCGGCGATGGCATTCTGGATGGCAGCAACGGCGCCTTCCGAACCGGCCGGGGCTGATTTGGCAGCGAGTTCGACCATGCTGGCCATCGACTTCTGGAAATCGCCGAACTGGGCTTCAACCATCTTGGCCAGTTCCTGCTGGGTTTCGCTGGTGATTTCGTAGATGGAGCGCGAGTAGGCAACAGCCTTATCGACAGCCGGCTGGGCCAGCGAGGACTGGGCGGCCAGTGCGGCTTGCGGATCCTTGGCACCCATCACGGACTGGACGCCGGAAGCGGTGTCTTCGAGGGCAGCACGGGCGGTGTTCAGGTTGAGGGCGGCGATGCGCTCGGCGGAGGCCAGGGCCGTGTTGGCGACTGCCAGCAGGGAGTCAACGGTGGCCTTGTTGGCGGCGGCGAATTGTTCGGTATTGAGGGACATGGCTGACTCCAGAAATGAAGGTGATTGAATTGATTCCGGACGCAGTATAACGGAAAAAAATCGTAAATTGTGCACTGCAACAAAATTGTTTTTCTGTCATTCTATGGTTATGGCGGACTTGCACCATGGTAGTGCGCGCGTGCTGGCGGTGGTGCCTGCTCATGGTGCGCGGATGCAGGTGCTGCCAAACGAATCAGTAGGTTACAGGTTGGTTCGCCTTTTGCTTTAAAGCCAATAGTCATTTTCCCGGAGTCACCCCGTGTCGATCCACGTTGCACTGAATCACGTTACCTCCTACAGCTACGACCGACTGATCAATCTCGGTCCCCAGGTTATCCGTCTGCGCCCCTGTCCGCATTCACGTACCCGCATCCTCTCCTACTCACTCAAAATCGGGCCCGAGCAGCACTTCATCAACTGGCAGCAGGATCCGCAGGGCAATTACCTGGCTCGGCTGGTCTTTCCGGAGCAGACGCGTGAATTCAGGATCGAAGTCGATCTGGTGGCCGAGATGTCGGTCATCAACCCCTTCGATTTCTTCCTTGAGCCGCACGCCGAGGAGTTTCCGTTCACCTATGAAGACTGGCAGCAGCACGAGCTGACGCCCTATCTCTACAAGGTGGCGGGCGGGGAATTGTTCGACAAGTACGTGGCGGCGATCCCGAGGGCAAAGAAGCGCAGCGTCGATTTTCTCGTCGCCCTCAATGCAAAACTGCAGCAGGACATCGGTTACACCATCCGCATGGAGCCCGGCGTGCAGACGCCGGAGGAAACGCTGACCAAGCGCACCGGCTCCTGCCGTGACTCCGCCTGGCTGCTGGTGCAGATTCTGCGCCACCTTGGCCTGGCTGCCCGTTTTGTTTCCGGCTACCTGATCCAACTCACCGCCGACGTCAAGTCGCTGGATGGTCCGTCCGGTCCGGAGGCCGACTTTACCGACCTGCATGCGTGGTGCGAAGTCTATCTGCCGGGCGCAGGCTGGATCGGCCTCGACCCGACCTCCGGCCTCTTCGCCGGTGAAGGTCACATCCCGCTGGCCTGTACGCCCGAACCCTCATCGGCGGCACCGGTGACCGGCGCGCTGGACGAATGCGAAACCGAGTTCGGCCATCACATGCAGGTGAGCCGGATCTGGGAAGCGCCGCGTGTTACCAAGCCTTATAGCGACAGCCAGTGGGTCGAGATCGAAGGCCTCGGCCACGAAATCGACGCCAAGTTGCTGGCGATGGACGTGCGCCTGACTCAGGGTGGTGAGCCGACCTTCGTGGCGCTTGACGATCCGGATGGCGCCGAATGGAACACCGCCGCCCTTGGCCCGACCAAGCGGCTGCTCGCCGCCGATCTATTCCATCGTCTGCGTGAAAAATATGCGCCGCATGGCCTGATGCACTTCGGTCAGGGCAAGTGGTATCCCGGGGAGCAATTGCCGCGCTGGTCGCTGAACTGCTTCTGGCGCAAGGATGGCGAACCGATCTGGAATTCGCAGATGCTCTACGCCAACGAGCGTCTCGATTACGGCGCGACCAGCGCCCATTCGGCGCTTTTCCTCAGTCGCGTCGCCGAGAAGCTGGAGCTCGATCCGAAGTACGTCTTCCCGGCCTATGAAGACGTCTACTACTACATGTGGCGCGAACGCCGCCTGCCGGGCAACGTCGATCCTTTTGATTCACGGGTCGACGACGAAATGGAGCGCGCCCGCCTGATGAAGGTGTTCACCCAGGGCATGACCCATACCGTTGGCCATGTACTGCCGGTGATGAAAAACGTCTATAACCGCTGGCAGACCGGGCCGTGGTTCCTCCGCTCCGAGCGCTGCTACCTGTTTCCGGGCGACTCGGCGATGGGTTACCGCCTGCCCATCGATTCGCAGCCGTGGACAGCACAGAGCGACTACCCCTACGTCAATCCGCCGGATGCCGAAATGGCGACCGATCCGTTGGCCTCCCACGCCAACCTAAGGGCGCGTGTTGCGTCGCGCCATGCCGGCGTCGACGCCGCCTCTGCCCGTATGCGCATGCAGACGCCCGGCAGCGATGATGCCCGGAGTGATTTGCGCGGCCCTGATGGCAAGAGGCATCCTTGGGACAAGTCGACCGACACCAAGCCCGGGTTCAAGGAATCCGCTGGCTGGATCACGCGCCTTGCCATGTGTGCCGAAGCGCGCGAAGGCAAGTTGTACATTTTCATGCCACCGACCCAGACACTGGACGACTATCTCGAAATCGTCGCTGCCGTCGAGTTGACCGCAGAAGAAATGAATCTGCCGGTCATCCTCGAAGGCTACGAGCCGCCGTCCGATCCGCGCATGACGCATTTCCGCGTGACACCGGACCCGGGTGTCATCGAAGTCAATATCCATCCGGCCAAGACCTGGGACCAGTTGGTCGACCAGACGACGCACCTCTACGAGTCCGCCTACTTCTCGCGCCTGACGACTGAAAAGTTCATGCTCGACGGTCGCCACACCGGGACCGGCGGTGGCAATCACTTCGTGCTTGGTGGTGCAACGCCCAACGATTCGCCCTTCCTCCGCCGGCCGGACCTGCTGCGCAGCCTGATCGCATACTGGCACAACCATCCCAGCCTGTCCTACCTGTTCTCCGGCCTGTTCATCGGCCCGACCAGCCAGGCGCCGCGCGTCGACGAGGCTCGCAACGATTCTCTTTACGAGATGGAAATCGCCTTCCGCCAGATTCCGCCGGTCGGTGGCTACATCCCGCCCTGGCTGGTAGATCGCGTGCTGCGCAACCTGCTGATCGACGTCACCGGCAATACCCACCGCGCCGAGTTCTGTATCGACAAGCTCTACTCGCCCGATGGCCCGACGGGTCGTCTTGGCCTCCTTGAGCTGCGCGCCTTCGAAATGCCGCCGCACGCCCGCATGTCGCTGGCCCAGCAACTCCTGTTGCGCGGCCTGATCGCCCGCTTCTGGGAAGAACCCTACGCGCCGCAGCGCCTGGCCCGTTGGGGAACCGAACTGCACGACCGCTTCATGCTGCCGCATTTTGTCGAGCAGGATTTCGGCGATGTCATGGAAGAGATGCAACTGGCCGGTTTCGACTTCAAGGCGGAATGGTTTGCACCGCACTTCGAATTCAGGTTCCCGAAGTACGGCGATTTCGCCGTCAAGGGCATCGAGTTCGAACTGCGTCATGCGCTCGAACCGTGGCATGTCATGGGCGAGGAGGGCTCGTCGGGTGGTACGGTCCGCTACGTCGATTCCTCGGTCGAGCGTGTCCAGGTCAAGGTGACCGGCATGGCGCCTGACCGCTACATCCTCACCTGCAATGGCGAGCCGGTGCCGCTCACCAACACCGGCAAGAACGGTGAGTTCGTCGCTGGCGTCCGTTACCGGGCCTGGCAGCCGGCGTCCTGTCTGCACCCGACCATTGGCGTGCATGCGCCGCTGGTGTTCGATATTGTCGATACCTGGATGCAGCGTTCGCTGGGCGGTTGCCAGTACCACGTGGCGCACCCGGGCGGGCGGAATTTCGACGTGCTGCCGGTGAATGCCTTCGAGGCTGAAAGCCGCCGTCTGGCGCGCTTCTTCCGCTTCGGCCATACCCCGGGCGAGATCCAGGTCAAGGCCGTGGAGCGCAGCGCCGAGCACCCGTTTACGCTAGACTTGCGCCGTTATTAGCCGGTAAATCGGCCGATTATTCCGGTTCACCGCAGGACAGGCCGGCCTCCGGCCTGTTTTCATTCCGCCCATGGCCAGAACACTACTCGCAATCTATCCCCAGTCCGCCCGCCGTTACGACGAGATGCTCGCACCGGACGGGACGGTCCGTCCGCACTGGCAGCAGTTCTTCCAGCACCTTGACCAGGTTTCTCCGGAGGAAATGCATCAGCGGCTGGATTTTGTCGACCGGCGGATTCAGGAAAACGGGGTTACGTACAACATCTACGCCGATCCCAACGGCGCAGATCGTCCCTGGGCGCTTGATCCGCTGCCGCTGATCATCTCCTCGGAGGAGTGGGCCGAGGTTTCTGCCGCGGTCGCGCAGCGGGCGACTTTGTTCAACGCCATGCTGGCCGATCTTTACGGCGAACAGACTTTGCTTGCCGATGGCCTGCTGCCGCCGGCGCTGGTTTACGGGCAGCATGGCTATCTCTGGCCCTGTCGCGGCGTCCGGCCGCCGGGCGGCGTCTGGCTGCACCATTACGCAGTTGATCTCGCGCGCTCCCCCGACGGCCAGTGGTGGGTTATCGCGGACCGCACGCAGGCGCCTTCCGGTGCTGGCTATGCGCTGGAGAACCGCCTGATCGTCTCGCGGGTCTTCCCGGAAATGTTCCGCGACCTGCACGTCCAGCACCTTGCCGATTTCTTTCGCGATCAGGTCGATGGCTTGTCGGCGCTGGCGCCAGTGGATCCGGGCGAACAGCCGCATACCGTGCTGCTGACGCCGGGGCCGTACAACGAAACCTATTTCGAGCACGCCTATCTGGCCCGCTACCTCGGCTTCCCGCTGGTCGAGGGCCAGGATTTGACGGTACGCGGCGATTCGCTCTACCTGAAAACACTGCGCGGGCTGAAGCGTGTCCATGTCGTTTTGCGCCGTCAGGATGACGATTTCTGCGACCCGCTCGAACTGCGTGGCGATTCGGCGCTTGGCATTCCCGGTCTGGTCAATGTCGCCCGTGCCGGCCGTGTTGTTATCGCCAACGCCTTGGGCAGCGGCTTGCTGTCGTCCGGTGCACTGATGGGCTTCCTGCCGGCGATTTGCCGCAAGCTGCTGGGCGAGGAACTGGCCATGCCTTCAGTCGCTACCTGGTGGTGCGGCGAAAAACCGGCACTGGAATTCGTGCGCGAGAATTTCGACGATCTGGTCATCAAACCGGCCTATCCGACGCAGCGCATGGACCCGGTATTCGGGCACGAACTCAAGGATGCCGAGCGCGATGAGATGCTGCGACGGATCGAAGCGCGGCCACATGCCTATGTGGCCCAGGAAATGATCAATCTGTCACAGGGGCCGACCTGGAGCCGTGCTCATGAGCGCCGGTTGCTGGCCCGACCGGTCGGCCTGCGGGCCTACGCCGTGGTCAATGCCGATGGCGGTTATTCGGTGATGCCGGGCGGTTTGGCGCGCGTCGCCACTGGGGCCAGTGCCCGCATCATCTCGATGCAGCGCGGTGGCTCCTCCAAGGATGCCTGGGTGTTGACCGACGGGCCGGTCAGCGAATTCACCATGCTCAAGCCCTCGGTCGGCGTCCGCGAACTGGTTCGCGCCGGTGCCAACCTGACCTCGCGGGTGGTCGAGAACCTCTACTGGCTGGGCCGATATTCCGAGCGCTTCGATGACAGCGCCCGTATGCTGCGCGTGGCGCTGTCGCGGATCGTCGAAGCAGGTGGCCAGAAGACGCCGGCAGTCGAGGCAGCGATGGCATTGGCCCTGCACCTGGGGGTGCTGCCTAAGCCGGAGGAGGATACCGAGGTCACGGCGGGTAGCGAGCACGTACTCCTCGAGGCAATCTATGATCCGAAGCAGCCCGGCAGTCTGGCTGGCAATATCCGCAATCTGATGTGGTCGGCGACGCACGTCCGCGAACGCCTGTCACTTGACCACTGGCATTCGCTCAACCGTCTGCAGCGTGACCAGCAGGCGGCGCAGAAGAGACATCCCTCGATGTCCGAGGCCATCGCTTTCCTTGATCGCGTGCTCGGCGTGTCTTCGTCGCTGACCGGCTTCGCGATGGACAACATGACCCGCGACGACGGCTGGCGGATGCTGATCATCGGTCGCCGCATCGAGCGACTGACTTTCCTCGCCCGCATGATGTCCAGCTTCCTGCGCATGGAGGCGGCCAAGGCGCCGGGGGCGATGGAATGGCTGCTCGAACTGGCCGATTCGATCATCACCTACCGCTCCCGCTATTCGCGTCTGCCGGAATTGCTGCCGGTCATCGACCTGCTGGTGTTCGATGACAGCAACCCGCACAGCGTGATTTTCCAGGGCTGGGCGCTGGTTCGCTACCTCAATCGTCTGCTGCGCGATCTCGGTGACGAGCGCGGCGACAAGGTTACCGAGGCCATCGTCAAGCTGGTCGCCTTCCCGCTCGAACGCCTCGAACATCACCCCATCGCCCAGCATCAGGCCTGCCTCGAACTGGCGGATCTGCTCAGTGAGCTGGAACACGCCGCCAACCAGTTGTCGGACTGGCTGGGCAACCGATACTTCACGCACGTCGGCGATGTCAGCCGGCAGACCATGGCTGTTTGAGCATGTCCGAGCCCGTCCGTTATCACGTCCTGCATGAAACCCGCTACGACTACGGCAGTCCGGTCTCGCTGTCGCAACAGCAATTGCACCTGTCGCCCCGCATCCTGGCTTGGCAGCAGGTCGAAGAGCAGCGGATCGACCTTGATCCGGCGCCGACCTGGCGGCGGGATGCGCAGGACGCCTTCGGCAATCCGGTGAGCTGGGTGGCTTTTCATGCGCCCCACGAAATGCTCTTTGTCAGTTCGTCGATGCGCATCGCCATCATGCCGCACTTGCCTCCGGACCTCGAAGAGTCACTACCCTGGAACGAACTGCGCGACCGCCTGGCTTACGATGCCTCGGCGCCGACACCGGCAGATCTGGATGCAACGCGCTTCCTGTTCGAGAGTCCGTACATTCGCGTCAAGCACGAGTTGGCCGCCTACGCCGCCGACTGCTTCCCACCGGGGCGGCCGGTGCTGGTCGGTACGCGGGCGCTGATGGCAAAGATATTCAAGGAATTCAAGTTCGATCCGGAAGCGACGACGGTGGCGACGCCGGTGCTTGAGGTGCTCGCCAACAAGCGTGGCGTCTGCCAGGACTTCGCCCATCTGATGATCGGCTGTCTGCGCGCGCTTGGGCTTGCGGCCCGTTACGTCAGCGGCTACCTGTTGACGCGGCCGCCGCCCGGCAAGCCCCGTCTGATCGGCGCCGATGCTTCGCACGCCTGGGTGTCGGTGTACTCGCCCGGCAGTGAGGGTGAGTGGGTGGACTTCGATCCGACCAATAACCTGTTGCCCGATACTGAGCACATCACGGTGGCCTTCGGTCGCGACTTCGGCGATATCTCGCCCTTGCGCGGCATCATTCTGGGCGGTGGTGGCCATGAGCCGGAAGTTGCAGTGACGGTAACCCCGCTCGACGAGGAGCCGCCGCGGCCGGTTGCCGTGGCGGATTCTCCCGCCATCGGGAAGCTTGCTACCGAAGCGGCTGCCAGCGACGCGATAGCGGATGAGATTGCCGAGCCCGCCGAACCGTCCTTGGCGGCACCCAATACACCGGCCCTCGAAGACGAACCTGCGCCGGTGACCTCGAGGCAGTGAGTGGTCGTGTCGCAGTGGTCGGTGGCGGGCCAGCTGGTCTGATGGCCGCCGAGGTTATGGCCGCTGTCGGTCTGGGGGTCGATGTCTATGACGGCATGCCCTCGGTCGGGCGCAAATTCCTGATGGCCGGCAAGGGCGGCATGAATATCACCCACGCCGAGCCGCTTGCCGATTTCAAGACGCGCTACGGTAGGCGTCAGAACGTGCTGGCGCCCCAGCTTGACCGCTTTGGACCAGCGCAGGTGCGTGACTGGATGCAGGGGCTGGGCGTCGATTCCTTTGTCGGTACGTCCGGGCGCGTATTTCCGACCGAAATGAAGGCGGCGCCGTTGTTGCGGGCGTGGCTGCATCGCCTCCGCCAGCAGGGCGTGCGCTTTCATGTCCGGCATCGCTGGCTGGGCTGGCATGACGATGGCGCATTGCGCCTGGCGACGCCATCGGGTGAGCTGACCGTGCGAGCTTCGGCGGTCGTGCTCGCATTGGGCGGCGGCAGTTGGGCCAAGCTTGGCTCCGATGGATCTTGGGTGCCGGTGCTCGCCGCTGCTGGCGTCGCTGTCGCACCATTGCAGCCGGCCAATTGCGGATTTGACGTGGACTGGTCTCCGGTTTTTCGCGAGCGCTTTGCCGGTGCGCCGGTCAAGCCGGTGACCGGCAGGGTGACAGCGTGCTGCGGTGAACCCGAAAAACAGGGCGAATTCAATATCACTGAAACCGGCATCGAGGGCGGGCTAATCTACGCCCTGTCGGCGCCGCTGCGCGATGCGCTGGCAAGTCGCGGAGAAGCGACGCTGTGGCTGGATCTGGTGCCGGGACGCAGCGAGGCGCGGCTGGCCAGCGAATTGGCGCAGCCGCGTGGTCGCGATTCGCTCGCCAACCATCTGCGCCGGCGCGTCAGCCTGACGGGTGTCAAGGCGGCACTGTTGCGCGAATGCTGCCCGCCGGCAACGCTAGCCGAGTCCCGCTTGCTGGCGGCAGCGATCAAGGCGCTGCCGCTACGCTTGAAGGCAGCGCGACCCATTGAAGAGGCGATCAGCAGTGCCGGCGGCATTCGCTACGAGGCGCTGGATAGCCGCGGGATGTTACAGGCACGGCCCGGTGTTTTCGCCGCTGGCGAAATGCTCGACTGGGAAGCACCGACCGGTGGCTACCTGCTCACTGCCTGCCTGGCCAGTGGCCGGCAGGCCGGGCAGGGCGTTGTGGACTGGCTGGCAGGTGCCGGCTGAAATTCTCGACTCAGCTTAACTGCGCTCGGACAAGCGGCTGAATGCGGCTGACTTTAGCCGTTGGCGAGCAGCTTTTCCAGCGTCGCCAGTGCTGCCTCGAAGTCGAAGTTGGCCACATGGTTTTCCACCTCAGTGAATCCGCTGCCAAAACGCGCCGTCAGCAATTCGCTGTTTTGGCGCATGACTTCGATGGCATTCAGTTCGCCCTGGTGCAGCAGCTTGCGCAGCTCGCCGATGATTTCCTGACTGCGGCCGGTATCGACCGGCGCGTGAACGGTGGCCGGACCCGGTTGCAATTGGCTGACATGCTGGCGCAAGGCGGCATAGGCAGCTTCGGTGTCGGCGATCAGGGGCGCCAGCGTATCGGCCGGCTGACCATCGCGGATTGCCATTTCCAGCGCCAGTGCCTTGCGCTGAACGCCAGTCGCACCTAGGGTCGCGCTGGCCCCCTTGAGCGAGTGGGCGAGGCGGCGTGCATCGTCGCGACGGTCTTCGGCCAGTGCCTTTCGCAGTTGCTCGAAATCCTCGCTGTGCCCGGTCGCCAGCTTGGTGAGCAGACGCAGGTAGCTGCTCAGGCGGCCACGCACCGATTCCAGGCCAAAGGCCGGATCGAGACCGGGGATTGCGTCCAGATGCTGGCGCAAGTCGGCATCGCCGTCGGCAGCCGGTTCCACCGGGGGCGCGGCACCACCGCTTACCGAGGTTGGTAGCCAGCGCGACAGCGCGGCAAACAGTACTTTCGGTACCACCGGCTTGGCGAAGTGATCATTCATGCCCGCGGCCAGGCAGTGCTCGCGGTCTTCGCCAAAGGCATTGGCGGTCATCGCCAGGATCGGGACATCGCGGCCATTGGCCAGCTCGCGGATGCGGCGCGTGGCCTCGATGCCGTCAAGACGGGGCATCTCAATGTCCATCAGGATCAGGTCGTAACGCTGGCGACCGACCATGCTTACGGCTGCTTCACCATCCGCGGCAACATCGACACTGAGCCCGGCACCGCGCAGCAGATCAACTGCGACTTCGGCATTGACGGCGTTATCTTCGGCAAGCAGCACCCGCGTCTGGTTCGACCAGGTGCCGGGCAGGGCCAGTTGTGCCGGAGCCGGCGCCACGCCGCTGTTGGAAATGCCCAGACGGATCTGGAACCAGAAGGTACTGCCCTGGCCTTCGCTGCTGTCGACGCCAATCTTGCCGCCCATCGCCTCGACCAGCCGGCGGCTGATCGCCAAGCCAAGGCCAGTGCCGCCGAAACGGCGCGTCGTCGAGCTGTCACCCTGCTGGAAGGCGGCAAAAAGCCGGGATTGCACTTCCGGCGCGATGCCCATGCCGGTGTCACGGACCTCGATGCGTACCGTCGAGTTATCGGTATCGCTGGCGATGAGGCGGGCGGTAATGCGTATGAAGCCGCGCTCGGTGAATTTGATGGCGTTGGAGAGGAAATTCAGCAGTACCTGCTGAATGCGCAGCGGGTCGCCGCGGACGGCGGTGGGCAGCAGCGGGTCGAGTTCGCTGGCGATCGGCAGCAGTTTCTTTTCGGCGCGATCCGCCACCAGATTGCGGGCAGTGTCTATAACCGTCGCCAGCGAGAAATCGGCGGCTTCCAGCTCCAGCTTGCCGGATTCGATCTTGGATATATCGAGGATGTCGTTGATCACCGAAAGCAGGTGTTCGGCAGCATCGACGACCTTGCCCAGGCGCTCACGCTGTTCCGGGGTGTTGGCATCGCGCTGGGCGAGGTGCGTCAGGCCAATGATGGCGTTCATCGGTGTGCGGATTTCATGGCTCATGTTGGCGAGGAAGGCACTCTTGGCGCGGCTGGCTGCCTCGGCATCTTCCTTGGCCTGGTTGAGCTGAGCTGTCCGCTCGGCAACCAGCGCTTCGAGGTGGTTGCGGTGGCGAATCAACTCGTCCTCGTCGCGCTTGCGGTCGGTTACATCCTGGACGGTGCCGACAGCGAAAATGGCCTTGCCGGTGCCGTTGAAGCGGATGTGTGCACGTTCGCGAACCCAGCGCACCTCATTTCCGATGATGATACGGTGCAACGTATCGTAGGGTTGGCCGAGCAGTGCGGCATTCCATTCACCAAGTACGCGGTCGCGGTCGTCGGGGTGAACGCGATGGAGGAAGCTGTCCAGCGTGAGCGGTGTGTCGCGGTCAACGCCAAAAATGCGATAAACCTCGTCGCTCCAGATCAGTTGTTCGCTTTCGATATCGAGCGTCCAGTTGCCAAGCTGGGCGATGTTGTGCGCCTCGCGCAGTGCAGCCTCGCTCTCGCGTAGCCGGTTTTCGCTCAGGCGCAGGGCTTCGCGGGACTGCAGCATGCCCAGACCAACCCCGACTTCGTTGGCGAGATTGCCGAGCAGCGCCACTTCGTCATGGGTAAAGGCAGCGTCGTCGTCGGTGACCAGATTCAGCACGCCGAAGGGCTCGCCCTCAAGCACCAGCGGCAGTGCCATCACCGCCCGCACCCCATGCTCGGCTGAGAGTGCCGCACAGGCAGCATCGCTAACGATGACGGTCTTGCCCGACAGCATCGCCCGCTTGCCCGGCGACATGACGGATTCACCACCGCCGAGAAGCGCTTCGATGGCCGAGATATTTGCAATCAGCGGGCCGGCGCTGGCGAGCAGGCGGCTGTCCTCGCTGGCGGGGCCGCCGGCATTGATCCATGCCAGCGGATAGCGCCCGATATCGACGGCAATTCGGCAGACTTCACCGAGTACACCGATGGTTGTTTCTCCATGTAGAAACACCTGTGCGATGCGGGTGAGCATGTGTAGCGAGCGGTTCTGGCGGGCGATCTGGCGGCGCGTGCCTTCGCGTTCGGTGACGTCGTGGGCGATGCCCAGTACGCCGATCAGCCGGCCATCCGGTGTCCGAACAGGCGTCTTCGAGGTCTCGCAATGTTCGACGCGGCCATCGGGGAAGTGCAGTGTTTCCTCAATGACACGCGTACCACCGGCACGGATGGCGGCTTCGTCGTCGGCGCGCAGCGCGTTGGCCATGACCGGATTCGGCAGCAGGTCGAGATCGGTTCGGCCGATCACTTCGGCAGCGGGGCGGCCAAACAGCCGGGCAGCGCGGGGGTTGCAGTCAAGATAGACGCCATCTGGATCCTTTAGCCAGACCATGTCGGGAATGGTCTGCAGCAGTGCCTGAAGGCGACTGCGTTCGGATTCCACAGCCAGGCGCTCGGCGTGGCGGGCGCTGATGTTTGTCAGAATGCCAGCTGTCACCCGGGGGTGACCGTCAGCATCGCTTTCGATGACATGGCCACGATCCTCGAACCAGATCCACAGCCCATCGCTGCGGCGCATGCGGTATTCAATGTGACGAACTGCAGTCGTGCCGTTTTCGATGGCCGCCATGGCGTCGCTTAACAGACTACGGTCATCAGGGTGTACCTGTTGCAGCCAGCTTTCCTGGGTATGGGGAGCCTCAAAGGCTGAGATCCCGAGTTGCTGCAGTACGCCACCACTAACGACATATTCGTCGCGGCTATGGCGATACTCCCAGCTGCCTGCCCCGGCGGCATCCAGCGCCAGGTGCAGATGCGCCTCAAGCCGCAAGCGGTCGTGCTCCTCATGGGCTTTGTGCAGGGCGGCTTCGAGCTGATGCAGCGCCAGTCGCTCGAACAGCCGGCGCTGGCTGATGACGCCGGTCAGCTGGCCGCTCGCATCGACGATCACCAGGTGGCGGACGCGGTAGCGGGCCATTTCTTCGAGGGCGGTGGTGACACTGGTGGCGCTGACGATGGTATGCAGCGGTGCGCTCATCACCTCGCCGAGCAGGACGGTCTGAGGATCGGCATGGGTGGCAAGCAGCCGCGGAATATCGCGTTCGGTAACGATACCTGCCGCCCGGCCGAGCTCGGCGACAATCAGATAATCGGCAGTCGCACCGAGCATCGCGGCAATGCCCTCGGAGAGCGTGGCGCCCGGTGGCAGGCGCGGCATGTCGCGATCCATGACGCCTTCCAGCGTCCGCAGATGGCGGAAGACCATGCCGCCAAGATGGACGCGGAAATCGCTTTCGCTGACCATGCCGACCACCTGGCCCTTGCCGGCGACAACCAGCAGGTGCCGGATGTGGTGCTTTTCAACGAGATGGCGGGCGCCGAGCAGATCGAGATCGGCCGGCGCCGTGACCAGCGGCTGCGACATGATGTCGCTGACGGCTGTTTCCGGTGGCAGGGAGACATGGACAGCGCGCAGGATGTTGGTTTCGGTGACGATGCCCAGCGGGGCCTCCAGCGTGCCGATGAGCAGGCTGGAAATCCGTTCGTTAGCCATCAGCAAGCCGGCCCCGCGCAACGGCGTTTCCGGCGGTACGCAGCGGACGTTACGGGTCATGATGTCGGCGAGGGTGGTCGAGGGCAGGATGGTCATCGGTTTGTCCTTCGGCCATTGAGTTCAGCGTCGAGGCGGGACAGGCTGCGGCTCAGTGCCGCGGCGAGGTCATCGGCAAGCCGTTGGCGGCAGCCAGCGTCAGTTTGGTCAATTCGCAGCGCATCGTTGAGCGCCACTGCCGCGAGATGGATGCCACGCAAACCGAGCGTGCCGCCAACGCCCTTGAGATTGTGGGCTAGCCGTTCCGCTTCATTGAAGTTGCCATCGCCGATCAGTGCCAGCAACTGGCTGGCATCGCCGGCATGGCTGTCGGCAAAGCTGCGCAGCAGACGCAGGTAGCTGGCGTGTTTGCCGCGAACCGTGTGCAGGCCATAGTCGATGTCGAAATCCGGATCCGTTCGCAGGGATTCGATCAGCGCTACCGGATCGGGCTCTTCCGTCGCAACACGAATATCGACCTGGGGTGCAGGTGGTGCTGCTTGAGCTGATGGCGCAGCCGTCTTGGGTAGCCAACGGATCAGCGCGGTGTACAGGCTATCGGGGTTAACCGGCTTGGCGATGTGGTCGTTCATGCCGGCATCGAGGCAGCGCTGGCGATCTTCGGAAAAGGCATTGGCGGTCATCGCCAGAATCGGCACCAACTGGCAGTGCGGTAGCTGGCGGATGGCGCGCGTTGCCGTGAGGCCATCCATCACCGGCATCTGCATGTCCATCAGGATCAGGTCGTAATCGCCATCGCTTGCCAGTTTCAGGGCAATTTCACCGTTCACCGCAAGTGTTGCCTGCAGGCCGGCGGCGCCCAGCAAGTCCAGGGCGACTTCCCGGTTGATTTCGTTGTCTTCGGCAACCAGCACACGCCGACCGCGATGGCGGGTATTGAGCAGGCGCTCGGCTTCATCGCGGGCGAGCGGGATCAGCGCTTGTTGCTTGGGCAGGTCGCCACGTTGCAGGCGGGCGGTGAACCAGAACTCGCTGCCGCTCCCCGGCGTACTGATCAGGCCGTTTTCGCCACCCATCAGGCGGGCCAGCCGGCGGGCGATGGCCAGACCAAGGCCGGTGCCGCCAAACCGCCGGGTTGTCGAGTTGTCTGCCTGCTCGAAGGCTTCGAAAATGCGCGCCTGTTCCGCCTCGGGGATGCCTGGGCCGGTATCGGTGACGGCAAAGCGCACCAGCAATTCGTTGCCGCTGGTTTCCATCAGGCGGACAGCAAGCACGATGCCGCCTCGTTCGGTGAATTTGACGGCATTGCTCAGGTAATTGAGCAAGATCTGGCCGAGACGCAGCGGGTCGCCGTGCAGTGCTTTCGGCAGGCTGGGGTCGATATCGGCGGCAAAGCTCAGGCCGCGCGAGCGCAGGCGGTCGCTGACCAGTGATTCGGCGTTGTCGATCAGTTGTTGCAGCGAGAAATCGACGGGTTCCAGTTCCAGCTTGTCGGCTTCGATCTTCGAAATGTCTAGAATCTGGTTGATGAGCGCGAGCAGGTGATGCGCGGCATCGCCGACTTTGGCGAGGCGCAAGCGTTGGTCCGGTTCGACGGTGTGGCGTTCCACCAGATGCGTCAGGCCGATGATGGCGTTCATCGGCGTGCGAATTTCATGACTCATGTTGGCGAGGAAGGCGCTCTTGGCGCGGCTGGCCGCTTCTGCCGCCTCCTTGGCGGCAGAAAGTTCGGCGGTGCGCGAATCAACGAGTTCCTGCAAGTGTTCGCGATGCAGATTGAGTTCGGCCGTCGCCAGTTTCTGTTCGGTGATGTCGCTCCAGATTGAGCTGACCAATGGCCTGCCGCTGATATTGACCGCTGATGCTGCAACCCGGGCGTATTGCAGCGTGCCATCTTTTTTCCGCTGTTCTGTCTCAAAAACTGCCGAGCCATCGGGCAGCATGCCGGCAATGACGGCACGGATATCAGCTTCGCTCAATTGCGCCTGTATATCGACCAACGTCAGCGCCATGAATTCGTTGCGGGTGTAGCCAAGGCCATCAGCACCGGCTGCATTGACATCAACGAACGCCAAGGTCTCCGGGTCGCAGAGGCAGATACCATCGTGGGCATTGCTGACGATGGCATGATAAATGGCTTCTTTTTCGTGCAGCGCTCGTTCTGCCTGCTTGCGTGCCGAGAGGTCGAGGATGTATACGACCAGATGCGGGACAACATCCATGTCCACCACCTCGGCAGACAGGCTCATTTCGCGGCGATGGCCATCGCGGCCGACGCCGATGCTCTCGAAGTCGATAATCCGGCCATCGCGACGAATGGCATCCACCATCACCTGCCGATCCGCCTCGCTTCCCCACAAGCCGGCTTCCAGGGTCGTTTTACCGAGCAAGTCGTCGCGTGTCCAGGCGTATTCGTCGAGTAGTCGCTGATTGACGTCAACGATCTTGCCGTCGGTCAGGCGGGTAATGCAGGCGGCGACCGGCGCCGCGCGGAAAGCGGTGGCGAGGCGGTCCTGCAGTTGGGAAACCACCCGCTCGGCACGGCAGCGTTCGGAGATATCAAGGATGAAGCCGAGGATGCATTGCTGGCCGCCGAGTTCGATGATTTCCGCTGACAGGCTGATGTCTATCAACTCGCCGTCACGGCGGCGCCACTGGGTGTGGTAGTCCTCGAGACGGCCGAGCGCGACCAGCGCCTGGCGCCAGGTGTCACGGTCAGCCGGGGTGGGCCAGAGGGCGATTTCAGCCGAGAGGCGACCAATCAGCGCCGTGCTTTCCCAGCCGAGCATCGTGGCGTAGCGTGGATTAGCCTCGAGATAGCGGCCGTCGGCCAGGGTGGTGATTGAGATGGCTGCCGGACTGGCGGTAAAGGCGATCGAGTAGCGCTCGCGCAGTTCGTGCAGTTGCGTGATGTCGCGGCCAATGCCGAGGACACCGATCAGCCGGCCGCTACTGTCGTGCATCGGTGCCTTGGTGGTATGCAGCAGCTCGCGATGGCCATCGCTGGCGAAGCTTACCCACTCCTCGTTGCTGCGTGGTGCCTGAGCAGCCAGGGCCAGTTGGTCGTTGGCGCGGAAAAACTCAGCCAGCTCGCGGTCGACGAAGTCGAAGTCGGTGTTGCCGACGATGTCAGCCTCGCGGGCACCAAAAAACTGCTCGAAGCGGCGGTTGCAGCTGAGATAAACGCCCTCCGGATCCTTCAGCCAAACCAGATCGGGCAGAGTGTCGAGCAGGGTGCGCAACTGCGCTGTTTCCTCTTCGCGAGCATGCTGTGAATTCAGGGCGATGGCGTGAGCCTGGAGCTCCCTGTCATGCTGAGCGTCAATCCGACGCAGTTGGCGGCGGATAAGCAGGGCCAGCAGGGCGCCGGTAACAGCAACGAAGAACCAACCCTTGAGTATGCTGATCCAACGGTGCAGTCCGTCGTCCTCGACCAGATTGTGCAGGGCGAGGCCGGAAAATAGAATCCACAGCGCGGCGAGTACCACATAGGGCAGCACGATGCCGGCAACGGCCCGCGCATGCCCGCGCGGCAGATTTGGCGCGGGAGTGTTCTCGGCGGGTATCGACATGCGATGGCTTACTCGGCGTAGGTTCGCGCGATGTCCTGAAAGCGGGAGAATTCCCGGACGAAGGCATCAATGACGTCCGGGTCGAAGTGGGTGCCGCGGCCTTCAAGGATGATGCGATGGGCGTCTTCGAAGGAAAAGGCGGGCTTGTAGACGCGGGCGCAGATCAGCGCATCGAAGACGTCGGCCAGCGCCATCAGGCGGGCCGACACCGGAATCGCCTCGCCGGCCAGTCCGCCAGGGTAGCCGCTGCCATCCCATTTCTCGTGATGGTGATGCGCTATTTCCTTGGCCAGCATGAGAAAACCGACCGGTTTCTCGGCATCGGCCTCGGCCAGCGCAATGGCGTTGGCGCCGAGTTCTGCGTGGGTCTTCATGACTTCCCACTCTTCCGCCGTCAGTTTTCCCGGCTTGAGCAGGATGTTGTCAGGAATGCCGACCTTGCCGATGTCGTGCAGGGGTGCCGATTGTGCCAGGGCATCAATGGTGGCGTTGTCGAGCACGCCGGCAAAGCGCGGGTGCTGTTGCAGGCTCTTGGCCAGGGTGCGAACGTATTCCTGTGTCCGGCGCAGGTGGTTGCCGGTTTCCGGGTCGCGGGTTTCCGCCAGCCGGGCGAGGGCATGGATACTGACCTGCTGGATGAGCTGGTTTTCGCGCATGCGCCGCGCTACCTCGGCTTCGAGATAGTGGTTCTGGTCGCGCAAGATGTCGCGCGCAGCCTTGAGATCAAGCTGGGTGCGGACGCGGGAAAGCACGATGCTTGGCCGCAGCGGCTTTGTGATGTAATCGACGGCGCCGCTTTCGAGGCCGTGCTGCTCGTCCTCGGTGGCATCCATGGCGGTGACGAAGATCACCGGGATGTCGCGGGTGGCCGGGTCGTCCTGCAATTCGGCGAGAACCTGATAGCCGTCCATCTCGGGCATCATCACGTCGAGCAGGATGAGGTCTGGCGTTGGCCGGGTGTGGGCAATCTGCAGCGCCCGGCGCCCCGCATTGGCGGCGCGGACGCGGTAGTAGGGTTGCAGCAGTTCGCCCAGAACGCTGAGGTTCTCCGGCGTGTCGTCGACAATCAGGATGGTTGGCTGGCTGGTGGCCAAGATGTCTCCCCGGACGCTGTCTGATTTTTGCTCATTATGGGCGCAAGACGTCGCAGATGCCACTGTTGTGGCGTTTTATCAGCTTTGGACGGGTACGCCCATCAGCCGGTGGTAGACCGCGAATCTCGATTTTTCGATTTTTCCCGCGTCGACCGCAGCACGCAGGACGCAGTCCGGTTCGCGGTCATGACGGCAGTCGCGGAAGCGGCACTGGCCGAGATAGGGGCGAAACTCTCGGAAGGCGTGCTCGATTTCCTGCTTGTCGAGATGACCGAGCCCAAATTCTTGCAGGCCCGGCGAGTCGATCAGGTGGCTGTCGGGCGTGACGTGATAGAGCGTGGCGTGCGTCGTCGTGTGCTTGCCGGAGTCGAGCGCTTGTGAAATTTCACGGGTAGCAGCGCCGGCTTCGGGGATCAGTGCGTTGACCAGCGTCGATTTGCCCATGCCGGACTGACCGACGAGCACGCTAGTCTTGCCAGCCAGCCATGTGCGCAGGTCTTCGGCGTGGTCGCGGGCCGAGAGTTCGACGACGGGATAGCCAAGGCGGCTGAACACCGCGACACGCTCGCGGGCCTCGGGCAGGCGTTCGGTCAGGTCAGCCTTGTTGAGCAGGATCAGCGCCTGGATTTCCTCGCTTTCCGCAGCGAGCAGGGCGCGGGTCACCAGTTCGTCCGAAAATCCCGGCTCGGTGGCAACGACAATGATCAGCTGGTCCACGTTGGCGGCGATCAGCTTCTGGCGGATTTCATTGGAGCGGTAGAGCAGACTGGTGCGCGGCAGAATCGCCTCGACCACGCCCTGGTCGTCGGAGCTGCGTTGAATCTCGACGAGGTCACCGCAGGCGATCTCGCTTTTCTTGCCACGCGGGAAGCAGGGGAGCAGGCTGCCATCAGCACGTTCGACGATGTATTGCCGGCCATGTGCGGCGACGACACGACCCTCCATCAGCGGCTGGCTCCAGGTTGGGGGGGGCGTCGCAACATACTCAGTCCTTGAAGTGGTAATACTGCTGGTTGAGGTAGGCAGCGACCTCGGCTTCCTCGTCGGGGAACCAGCCGGCCTGGATCTGCGAATTGCAGGTGGCGGTACGCTGCAGCACATCGAGCTTGGTCATCAGCAGGCGGCCATCGCGGGTGTACATCTTGCTGCCGTCGCCGCCATAGAGCCGAACATGGCAGGCGACGCACTTCTCCTCATGCTTAATCTTGCCAGCTTTCGCATCGGCATTCCCCCAGGGGTCAGCGGCTATCGCGACTACCGGCAAGAGGAGAAGGAGCAACAGGGATGGGGCGACAGTGGCTTTCATGCGGGCGTCTCCTGAAGTTGCAGGCGGGCGATACGCTGCGCCGCCGGTGGGTGCGAGTCGTAGAACAGGGAATGCAGCGGGTCCGGGGTCAGTGTGGAGGCATTGTCATCGTAGAGCGTGACCAGGGCATGCACCAGATCGCCGGCCGCGGCGTGCTCTGCGGCGTAAGCATCGGCCTCGAATTCATGGCGTCGTGAAAAATGGCTCATCAGCGGGCTGAGCGGGAAGGTGAACACCGGCACGACGAGGAAGAACAGGATCAGCGCCAGCGCGGTGTTGCCTTCCGGGACGCCAAGGCCGGTGTAGAACCCTGGCGCATCAATCAGTTGCCCCAGCAGCCAGAGGAAGGCCAGCGAACTGGCGAACATCACGACCATGCGCTTGACGATGTGGCGGCGCCGGAAGTGGCCGAGTTCGTGGGCGAGCACGGCTTCGACCTCGCCGGGTTGCAGGCGCGAAAGCAGAGTGTCGAAAAAGACGATGCGCTTGTTGTCGCCGAAGCCGGTGAAATAGGCGTTCCCATGGCTCGAACGCTTCGAGCCATCCATCACGAACAGGCCACTGGAGCGGAAGCCACAGCGCGACAGCAGGGCTTCGATGCGCGTCTTCATTTCGCCGTCTTCGAGCGGCGCAAATTTATTGAACAACGGCGCGATCCAGGTTGGGTAGATGAACATCAGCAGCAGGTTGAAGGTGCTCCAGAACAGCCAGACCCACAACCACCAGCGCTCGCCCATAGCCCCCATCAGCCAGAGGACGGCGAGGATGACCGGTGTGCCGATCGCAACACCAAGCAGGGTCTGCTTGGCGAGATCGGCGAAAAACAGCCCCAGGCTCATGCGGTTGAAGCCATAACGGGCCTCGATGACAAACTGCCGGTAGAGAGAGAGCGGCAGGTCAATGAGGCCGGAGATGAAGGTCAGGCTGAAAATCATCGCCACGCCGTAGCTCAGGCCATCCAGCCGCGCTGACCAGAAGCCATGCAGCCAAGCGAGGCCGCCGCCGAGGGTGAAGGCCAGCAGCACGCTGGCTTCGATGGCGGTATTGAGCATGCCGGTGCGCGTCCTGGCTATCGTGTAGTCGGCAGCCTTCTGGTGCGAGGCCAGCGCGATGCGTTCGGCGAACTCGGCCGGCACTGCACTACGGTGGGCTCGCACGTGGCGGATCTGGCGCCCGGCGAGCAGCAGGCGGCCGCCAAAGGTCAGGGCGCAGGTAATCAGGAAAATGAGGGTCAGGGTTTCGGGCACGGCAGGCGGCAAAAGCTGTGAGAGAATCGGGTTTTATTCGCAGCGGACAATTATATGGCAGGTAGTGCACACAACCTCGCAAACAACCTCGTCTGGCTGGACATGGAAATGACCGGCCTTAACCCGGACGGGGATCGGATCATCGAAATGGCGATGGTGGTGACCGACTCGGAACTTCGCATGGTCGCCGAGTCACCGGCCTGGGTCGTGCATCAGTCGGATGCTGTGCTGGCCGGCATGGACGAATGGAATCAGAAGACGCACGGTCGCTCCGGCCTGATCGACAAGGTCAAGGCGTCGACCAGCGACGAGGCGGCGGTGGAGGCCGAGGCCTTGGCTTTCCTCAAGAAATATTCGCTGGCCAATCATTCCCCGATGTGTGGCAACTCGATCGGTCAGGACCGCCGTTTCATGGTGCGCTACATGCCGACACTCGAAGCCTTCTTCCACTACCGGAATCTCGATGTCAGCACCCTCAAGGAGTTGTGCAAGCGCTGGCAGCCCGAGGTGTACAAGGGCTTCAAGAAAAAGAGCAAACACACCGCGCTGGCCGATATCTACGAGTCAATCGACGAGTTGAAATACTACCGGGAGCATTTCCTGATCAAGCTGCAGGCTTGATGCTAAAGCAAGACCGCAGTGCCGCCTGCTGCGGTCAACGCTGAAAAAGGCGGAATTTTTCCTTACGGTCGCCCGGGCGGTTGCCTTCCCAGACCTTGGTCCAGCCTTCGCCCGGCGAGGCCAGTTCGCGACGTGAATCGCCGACCGCCAGCAGCCAGTTGCAGGCCCGGCCGGCCGGCGAGTTTTCGGCGACCGGCTCGATGCCGGTGAAGTAGGCGAGCGAAGCGCGCTGGGTGTCGTTGAGGCCGCGCTCCGCCAGGCAGCCGTGGCCGGCCGGCAGTGTGGCGGCAATGGTTTGCGCGACCGGGCGGTAAGTTTTGCTGTAGTCGAACCAGGGCATGACCAGCGTTGTCGCGAGAAACCAGAGCATCGTGCCGCCAAGTGTCCAGTGCGTCAGGCTGCGGTAGGGCGAGCGCGGGGCGGTGACAATCAGCCAGATCCACCACAGCGTGGCCGCCAGCCCGAGGACCAGGGCGATCGGGCTGAACTCGCCGACAAAACCGGGGCGCAGCACGACGGCCCGGTTGGCCAGTTTCTCCGGCCAGCCCAGTGCCATGGCCGACCAGGCCACCCAGACCAAGGCCGCAAAGACGCTGAAGGTCATCATCGCAAACCAGTCAAAGGCATTCGCTGCGCCACGGCGCAGGCTGAGTGCACCGGGTGTGGCGAGCAGCGCCAGCGGCGGCAGCAGCAGCAAGGCCGGGATTTCGCGCGGGCGGTAGGCCCAGGCGAGCAGCAACAGGGTCAGGATGAAGATGCCCAGCGGCAGCAGTTGCGGCGCCTCTCGCCAGGTGCTGCGTCGCGTCCAGAGGGTCCAGGCGGCCAGCGGCATCGCCGGGAAGGCGAACAAGGGCAGCATGGCGGAGAAGCGGCCGAGGCCGGAGAAGGAGAATGGCGTTTTCAGCGGTGCCAGTTCGGTGGCCAGCCAGGCGTGGAAGCGGGCCGGTTCCAGCGCCAGCAACAGCAGCGGCCAGGGCAGGACGAGCAGCATTGCGAACCCGAGGCCGATGGCCAGCGTCTGCCAGGCACGGTGGCGATCCGGGGATAACCAGATGGCCAGCGGGGCGACGGCCAGCAGCGGCAGTGTTGGCGCAATGCCGGTACCGAGCAGGCAGCCGGCGACGGCGAGGCCATAAAATACGCCGGTCAGGCGCGGGCGACGGCCGATGGCAGCGAGTCCACCCAGCGCGCCACTGTAGGCAGCGAGTGCAATCAGCATCGGCTGTGCGTCGTGGGCATGGAAGATCAGGCCGGCGCAACCGGCGAGCAGCAGCGGTGCGGCCGCCGCGTTGTCCTGACCGTAAAGTTCGCGACCGGCGTAGTAGAGACCGGTCAGCGTCAGCGCAATCCAGACACCACTGGCCAGGCGCATGGCTTCGTGCAGCGGCAGCAGCCAGCCGAAGATTTTGCCGGTGAGGGCGGCGCTCCAGTAGTAGAGCGGCGGTTCGTGAAAGGGGAGGCCGGCGAGTTCGGGTGACAGCCAGTCGGCATGCTGCAGCATGTGCCAGGCAGTGCCGATGTGGATGGCGTCCTCGCCCTTCCATGGGTCACGGCCGAAGAGGCCCGCAAGAACGTAGAAAGCCAGCATGCCGGCCAGCGCCCAGCCCGCCGGCGGCAGGCGGATGCCACGGCGTAGCCGGTCGCTGATAGTGCTGAAAAATCCGGTCATCGGCTCAGGAAAAGAAAAAGGCAGCCCACAGGCTGCCTTTCGCAAGTGCGGAAATCAAGTCGATCAGGCAGCGGCCTTGCCGCGCATGGCGCCGAACTTCTGGTTGAACTTCTCGACGCGGCCGGCGGTGTCGACAATCTTCTGCTTGCCGGTGTAGAACGGGTGGCAGGCAGCGCAGACTTCAACGTGGAAGGCGTCCTTCTTCATGGTCGACTTGGTCGTGAAGGTGTTGCCGCAGGAGCAGGTCACAGCGACGTCTTGGTAGTGCGGGTGGATATCGGCTTTCATCTTTAGTCCTTTAAACGTGCGACCGGCGAATGTGACCGATCTAGGAAGCCCTAAATTATCCCCGATAAGCATCTGGCTGGCAATGGTTTTTTGCCTTTGATTTTTAAACAAGGCATGGATGGCGGGTCGTCTGCGGTGAACGCCAATTTTCGACCAATTTCCGGGGCGACCGCAGCATGTGAAAAAGGCCGGTTACCCGGCCTTTGGGTTCCCATTGCGGCGTCGATCAGCCCCGGCGCATGGCGTCGAAGAATTCGGCGTTGCCCTTGGTCGACTTGACCTTGTCGAGCAGGAATTCCATCGCTTCCAGATCGTCCATCGGGTAGCACAGCTTGCGCAGCACCCACATCTTTTGCAGCACGTCCGGCTTGAGTAGCAGCTCTTCGCGGCGGGTGCCCGAGCGATTGACGTTGACCGCCGGGTACATCCGCTTTTCGGCCATGCGGCGGTCGAGGTGGATTTCCGAGTTGCCGGTACCCTTGAATTCTTCGTAGATCACTTCGTCCATGCGCGAGCCGGTGTCGATCAGCGCGGTGGCGAGGATGGTCAGCGAGCCGCCCTCCTCAATGTTGCGCGCGGCACCGAAGAAGCGTTTCGGCTTCTGCAGGGCATTGGCGTCGACGCCGCCTGTCAGCACCTTGCCCGAGGCCGGCTGCACGGTGTTATAAGCGCGGGCGAGGCGGGTGATCGAGTCGAGCAGGATGACGACATCCTTCTTGTGCTCGACCAAGCGCTTGGCCTTCTCGATGACCATTTCGGCGACGGCGACGTGGCGGGTGGCCGGTTCGTCGAATGTCGAGGCGACAACCTCGCCCTTGACGGTGCGGGTCATTTCGGTGACTTCTTCCGGACGCTCGTCGATCAGCAGGACGATCAGCACGACTTCAGGATGGTTGGCGGTGATGGCGTGGGCGATGTTCTGCAGCATTACCGTCTTGCCGGTTTTCGGCGGCGCGACTAACAGGCCGCGCTGGCCGCAGCCGATCGGGGCGATCATGTCGATGACCCGGCTGGTGATGTTTTCTTCGGCCTTGATATCGCGTTCGAGCTTGAGGTGACGCGTCGGATGAAGCGGCGTCAGGTTCTCGAACATGATCTTGTTCTTGTTGGCTTCCGGCGGGAAGCCATTGATCGATTGCAACTTGGTCAGTGCGACGTAACGCTCGCCGTCCTTCGGGGTACGGATTTCGCCTTCGACGGTGTCGCCGGTGCGCAGGTTGAAGCGGCGGACCTGTGAGGGCGAGACGTAGATGTCATCCGGGTTGGCAAGGTAGGAGGTGTCGGCCGAGCGGAGGAAGCCGTAGCCGTCCTGCAGGACTTCGAGGGTGCCGTCACCATAGATGGTGTCGCCATTCTTGGCCTTGGCCTTGAGGATGGCGTAGATCAGCTCCTGCTTGCGCATGCGGTTGGCGTTCTCGATGGCGAGTTCGGTCGCCATGTCGAGCAGCTTGCTGACGTGTAGTGTCTTGAGTTCTGAAAGTTGCATCGGGAATAGGGAGGGAGACGCCGAAGACGGGAACAGATGCTGACCCGGGGTCGTGGCGCAGGCGCTAGAGAGCAGGGGAGGGAGTGAAGACGCGGGCAGTCGCCTGGCGTCGGCCTGAAGGTGCGGAGCGCACCCTCAGGTAATGAGACTACGGTGATTACAGGTTGCTGTCAATGAAGGCAGCGAGTTGCGACTTGGACAGCGCGCCGACCTTGGTGGCTTCAACGTTACCATTCTTGAAGATCATCAGGGTCGGGATGCCGCGGATGCCGAACTTGGCGGGCGTGGCCTGGTTGTCATCGATGTTGACCTTGGCGACCTTCAGCTTGCCGGCGTATTCGGCAGCGATTTCGTCAAGGATCGGCGCAATCATCTTGCACGGACCGCACCACTCCGCCCAGTAATCGACGAGAACCGGCTGCTGCGACTGCAGCACTTCGGCTTCGAAAGAGTCGTCGGTGACGTAATGGATATGCTCGCTCATGGTTTCCTCAAGGGATGGAATAAGGGAAAAAATCAGAGGGGGAAATCAGGTCGCCGTGAAACGGCGCTTGTCGTTTTTTTAGGAATGCTAACCAAAAAAATCCCGGTAGGGAAGGCTCAGCCACCGGCTTTCAGCAGATTGGCGAGTTCGACAGCAGTTTTGACCTGCATTTTGTCAAAAAGATTGGCGCGATGCACCTCGACGGTGCGCATGCTGATGTTGAGTTCGTCGGCAATCACCTTGTTGTATTTGCCGGCCAGAACGAGCTCCATGATCTGTCGCTCGCGGCTGGTGAGTCTTGAAATTCGCGACTTTACCGAGTCGACCGCAGCCGATGCCTGACGCTGTTGAGCGTGTTGCGCCAGCGCCTGCGCAACGCGCTCGGCGAGGTCGTTGTCATTGACCGGCTTCTCGAAAAAATCGAAGGCACCTTTCTTGAGCGCACCAACTGCCATCGGCACGTCGCCGTGGCCGGTCAGGAAAATCACCGGTAGCGTCGACTGTCGCTCACACAGGCGATCGAAGCAGTCGAGGCCGGTCATGCCGCCCATGCGCATGTCGAGCACCACGCAACCCGCCAGCTCTGGCGTCCAGCGATCAAGGAATTCCTCGGCGGATGCGTAGCCGGCACTGGCGATGCCGCGCGTTTTGAGCAGCCAGGCGAGGGCATCGCGAATGGCATCATCGTCGTCAACCAGATGGGCGAGGGCTTGGCTCATGAACTGTGCAGCGGGAGAGTGAAGGTGAATATCGTACCCCGTCCCGTGCTGCTGCGGGGGTTGTCGTCAGCCCAAAGCCGGCCGCGGTGGAATTCGATGATCGACCGGCAGATCGATAGGCCGATGCCCATGCCGTCGGGTTTGGTGGTGAAGAAGGCGGTGAAGAGTTTGTCGCGATTTTCCGGGGCGATGCCGCAGCCCTGATCGGCGACGCTGACGGAGAGTATTTCCTCATTGACTTCAATGGCTACCCGAAGCAGACGGTCCGCTTCGGCATTGTCGGCCATGGCTTCCATGCCGTTGCGCATCAAGTTGAGCAGCACTTGTTCGAGCATCAGTCGATCGGCCGGAACCAGCGGCAGCTCGGGTAAGTCGGCTTCGATGCGGATTCGGTGTTTGCGCGCATCGGCCTCGACAAAGCCGAGACAGTCCTCGACCACTTCGCGCAGGTCACACGGGGCGCGCTTGGGTTCGCTCTTGCGTACAAAGTCATGGACTCGGCGAATGATTTTGCCGGCACGCTGCGCCTGGGTGCCGATTTTCTCCAGTGCAGGCTTGATGTCGGCGGTCGTGCATCCCGCCTGGTCGATCAGGTTGAGACAGCCGGTGTTGTAGCTGGCGATGGCCGCCAGTGGCTGGTTCAGTTCGTGGGCCAGCGTCGAGGCCATCTCGCCCATGGTCACCAGCCGCGAGGTGAATTGCAGCTGGGCCTGCTGTTGTCGGGCGAGTTCCTCGGCGCGCTTGCGCTCGGTGATGTCGAGCACCGAAGCCATCCAGCCCGTGTGCTTCCCATTGCCGTCGATCAACTTGGCTTCATAGACCAGCGCCTGAAAATGCGCGCCATCCTTGCGCCGGAATGTCATTTCAAAGCCGTCGGGTGGAGCCATGCCAGCCATTACTGCCTGATGCATGGCAAAGGTTTCGTCGATCTGCTCCGGCACCCAGTAGGGCATAGGGGGGGTGGTGCCGACCAGTTCGTCGCTGCTGAAACCGGTCATCCGGCAGAAGGCCGGGTTGACGTAGATGACCTTGCCTTGCAGGTCGCGGGCGCGCATGCCGACGGTCAGCGAATCCTCCATCGCGGTGCGGAAGGCGTGTTCGCCGCGCAGCGCCTCCTCGGCCCGGGTCCGTTTGCGCATCAGGTCGCGGACCAGCCACAGGCTCCAGAAGACCCCGCCGGCCAGGAGAATGATGGCCGCCGAAAGCACCCGCGGCAGGAAGTTTTCGGTATTCTGATAGCTGGTGACCCGTAGCTTGAGGCCGCGTCCCGGCGGGTCGAAGGGAATCTCGTAGCTTTGTGCCGTGTTGCCCTCGACACTGGTCTTGGCGGCGTACTGGATATCGTTGTCGTCGACGATGACGACCTTGTACTTCTGCGTGAACCACCAGGGCACCTGGCTGTTGAGGAGGGTGTCGAGGGGAAAAACGGCGGCCAGCATGCCACTGAGGCGGCGGCCGTTGAACACTGGAAGTAGCAGTTCGACAAAAGCCCGTTTACCATCCGAGAAAAACGGTTCGCTGTAAGCTGGCTTGCCGAGTTGGCTGGCCAGTTCGAAGGCGCGCTGGGTGTAGGCGAGACCGAAAGCTTCGATCTCCTGATCAGGCAGGGTCGAGCTCGGCAGAGCGTCGATGACGCGGTGATTGGGATCAAGCCAGAGTATCTGCGATACCTCGGGCATGGTACGCAGCATGTGCGCAGCGCGGATGCGGAAGGTTCGTGTCGGCTCGGCGTCCTGAACCAGGTCGACCGCAAGTTGCTGCAATTGGTCCTCTGCGCCGTTGAGATGGAAGCGCAGGTTCTGTTCGAGCCACAGCACGTCCTTGATCAGCGTGGTCCGCTCTTCCTCGTGCTCGTTGCGCTGCAACAGCCAGAGCAGCGACAGCAGCGCGATGACCAGCAGCACGATGCCGAATTTCGGCAAGGCGAGCAGGAAGCGCAGGCGGCGCGAACTGCCGGGGGCAGGAACGGGCGGTGAATTCATCTTGCGCATGGTTATACCCATGCCGTTCTACACAACTCAATTAGCATTGTAGATCGCCTGCATATGCTCCATTCCCTCGACGAAGTCTCGCAAACGCTGCATGCCCAGCCAGACGGTTTTGACGCCGGGTTGGCCATCGCCTTTTCTACCGAGGAAGCCGCCGAGCATGGCGATTTGTCGAACGACTTCGCGAATCGACGGCACGGTCTTAGGGATGGCCTTCTTCGCCAGAACATAAGCGCCTTTCCACTCGGTCTCGGTGAAGAGCGCGCTGG